>JAZNDW010000043.1:0-98250 GCA_045588245.1 Eubacteriales bacterium | reverse complement strand
AGATGCGCTATACTCCAACTTTCAGGAATATCAAATTCCAGTTCCTCAGTTTTCTTTTGCTTAATGCTACGTAAATCAACTGGAGCGTCCGTTCCGTCTTGTTGTACAAGTCTACCTTGGAGTGCTGTGTAAATAATGCTATGCTTCAGTTCCTGCGGTGTCATTCCCGACCACCTCCAAGGATGGCGGTGATCTCAGCCAGCACACGGTCGATCTCTGCGTTCAGCGATGCCCGTTCCTCCTGGTATCGCTGGATCAGATCCATGGGATCGAGGATCTCCTCCTCAATGTGGGGATAGCCGCACTGGTCGAGGTTGTAACCCAGTTCTTCGGTAAGCTGCTGCACGGTGAAACGCCTTGCTTTATCAAAACCGTCCACGCTGATCTCCTGACGGTTGTTCCACCATTCCAATACCGGCGCGAAATGCTCCAGCTTCATAGGCTTGGTTTTGGAGAAGTGCTTATATCCCTCCGGCATATCCAGACGGTAGAACCATGTTTCCTCTGTTGCGCCTGTGCGGTCGAAGAACAGAATATTGGTGGTGATGGAGGTATAGGGTGCAAAAACACTTGCCGGCATACGAATGATGGTATGCAGGTTGAATTCGGATAACAGTTTCTTTTTGATGTTAACCTTGGCGTTGTCAGTGCCGAACAGGAAACCGTCGGGCAAAATGACTGCCACACGGTCGTTCTGCTTCAGGCGGTACATGATGACCGACATGAACAGGTCTGCTGTCTCGGAGCTTGCGAGGTCTGCAGGGAAATGATTCTTCACATCCGCTTTTTCGCTGCCGCCGTAGGGAGGGTTCATTAGGATAACGTCGAACTGATCGTCCACGGTGTAGTCCAGGACATCCTTGAGTAGGGTGTTATCGTGGAATACGCGGGGGATATCCAGCCCATGCAGCAAAAGGTTGGTGATGCAAAGCATGTACGGAAACTGCTTTTTCTCGATACCGTAGATGGAGTCGCCGTACTTCTTGGCATCGGCTGTGCTCTGTACCTGCTTCTGCAGCTCTTTCAACCAGCTGACGATAAAGCCACCGGTACCGCAGGCAAAGTCCGCCATTGTCTCACCGATCTTCGGCTGAATCATCTGCGCCATAAAGTCTGTGACAGCACGAGGGGTATAGAACTCACCGGCACTGCCTGCACTCTGGAGCTCCTTCAAGATAGATTCATAGATGTCACCGAAAGCGTGGCTTTCCTCATAGTCGGAAAGGTCCAGTTCGTCAATGACATTGATGACCTGACGGAGCAAAACACCGTCCTTCATATAGTTATTGGCATCGGCAAAGGTTGTCTGCACGATGGCCTTTTTGATAGGCGTAGATGCATCTACTGGAAGCTTCTTCAAAGTCGGGAACAGGGTGTTGTTCACAAAATCGAGAAGTTGATCACCGGTCAAGGCTGTGCCGGATTTATCATCCACCGCCCAATTTTGCCAACGGCAGGCTTCCGGGATAATAGACTGATAGTTGTCATCATCCCACTCCCAGTCCTGCTCCTTGGCATCATATACTTTTAAGAAAAGCATCCACGCGATCTGTTCAATACGCTGTGCGTCGCCATTGATACCGGCATCATTGCGCATGATGTCGCGGAGTCTTTTCACAAATCCTGATAAATTACTCATGGTTATACCGCCTCATCCATGTAGATTGCGTCTTCCAGCTCCTGAATGGCTTTCAGGTAACCTGCCTTGCCGCCAAAGTAGCTGGCGATCTTCGCAGGTTTACCCATGCGCATAAAAGGATCCAGACGCAAAATCTCTGTTTTTTCAATTTCGTAAATGCCGGAGTTCATATACTTATCCAGCAGCGCCTCCAGCACTTCACGAGCGACACCGCTGTATTTGCTGAGGAAATCGCGCTTCTTTACATTGTTGGCGCGTTCTCTGCGGGTCAGGGGCTTCTTGTCATAGGCAACGTGGCAAATGAAATCGAAGTCGTCAACATCCGCCATGCCTTGATCGGCCTTCATAGACGCAAGGTCGATGCCGCGCTCCAGCAGCATGTCCCGAATCTCCCACTTATTGGGGTTCATCCGCCACTCGCGGATGAAAGCGTCCAAAGATGCATATTCGCCACGGACGTTTTCCTTGGTGTAGTCCACGATGCTCTCCTGCCGCAGCAGTTTGCCGTTGGCATCATAGATGGACACGGTCTTGTGGATGATCTCCACCTTGCATCCGTCTTTGGCTACGATCGGTTTTACCTTCGGCGGGCCGGGAGGAACGTCTGGACCGGGTCCCGGAGGAGGTGTGGGAGGCGTTTCTCTATTGGGATCAAAGTTATCATCCATTTCGATGGGGCCGTCCCAATCGGGATCCGCAAACAATCTGCTGACATTACGGAAGTCCATAACCACAAAATGAGTTTTTCCTTCCTTTTCGCGCAAACGGGTACCGCGGCCGATGATCTGCTTAAACTCGGTCATAGAGCCGATCATTTCGTCCAACACGATCAGCTTGGTCATCTTGCAGTCCGCGCCGGTGGACAACAGCTTGGAAGTCGTTGCGATAACGGGGTATGGCGCGGAAACAGAAATGAAATAGTCCAGCTTGCTCTTGCCGTACATATCGCTGCCGGTGATACGGACAACGTAGTCGGGATTCTGTTTGACCATGTCTGCATTCAGATTCACAAGCGCCTGACGCATCCGCTCGGCTGCGTCCTCATTGGCACAGAAGACAATGGTCTTTGCCATGCGGTCGGTGCTCTTTAAGTAACGGGTGATTTCTGCCGCTACCTGCTGGATGCGGTCTTCGATAACGATATTGTAATCGTAATCACTATTGGTGTAGATTCTGTCGGGAATCTCAACGCCATTTACATCCAACTGACCACGCTGCGGACGCCAGCCGTCACCAATATCGGTAGTAATGTTGATAACCTTGAAGGGTGCAAGGAAACCGTCCTCCACGCCTTCCTTCAAGCTGTAGGTATAGACGGGATCTCCAAAGTAATTGATATTGGAGATGTACTTGGTTTCCTTCGGTGTAGCAGTCATGCCAATCTGGGTTGCGGATTTGAAGTATTCCAGAATCAGGCGCCAGCGGCTTTCCTCTTTGGCGGATCCTCTGTGACACTCATCGACGATAATCAGGTCAAAAAAGTCCGGCTGGAACAGCTTGCGGAAATGTTCTTCACCTTCGTCACCAACAAGCTGCTGGTACAACGAGAAATAAACCTGATGAGAAGTGATGGTACTGGGATCATCTTTACTAACATTAATTTTGTGTGTAACTTTCTCCAGCGGAGCGAAGTCCTGCTGGATAGACTGATCCACAAGAATATTGCGGTCAGCAAGGTACAATATCTTACGTCTCATACCGCTCTGCAGTAAACGATAAACAATCTGGAAAGCGGTATAGGTTTTGCCAGTACCGGTAGCCATAACCAGCAACAAACGATCCTGACCGCGTGCGATGGCGTCAACAGTTCTGTTGATCGCAATGCGCTGATAGTAACGGGGAGGATAGGTGTTCTGGCTGGAATAATAAGGCTGTATCTGCGCTGCTTCCTGCTGCGGTGTCAGACCGGATTCCAGCTTGTAACGGGCAATCAGTTCTTCTTCGGTAGGGAATTCATCCAGGCCGAACTGACGCTCCATGCCGGTTAAAAAGTCGTGCTCGGCAAAACCATCTCCATTGGAGCTGAACGCAAAAGGAAGGTCAAGCATCTGTGCATAGGCCATTGCCTGCTGTAGGCCATGTGAAACGCTGTGGTTATTGTCCTTGGCTTCGATAATGGCAATAGGATGATTGGGTGCGAAGTACAGCACATAGTCTGCGCGCTTCGGTTTTTCGCGCACGACAAAATTACCCTTCAGATTGATCTTGCCATCTGTGAGCTTTGTTTCCATTGTAATTTTGCTGATATCCCATTTTGCCGTCACGGCCGGGGTGATGAATTGCAACTTGATATCTTCTTCTGACATCAAGTGTTTCGGAATCATACTCATGCTTGTCCTCCTTTCTCCCAAGTTAAGGTGATTGGTTTCCAGCTATTCAAGTGCTCATTTTCCGTTACAATTGCTTCCCATACCGGAAGCAGGAAGGTTTTGATGCCTTCCATTACGTCTGCAAAGGCCATGTCGGGATTTCCAAGCGTTTTGAGGAAGTAGCGCCACTTTACCTGCATATCCTCATCCTCTGCAAGAGCGAGGACGCGGTCGAAGCTATCTTTTTCATATGCTGTGCCGCGATTTTGCAGGGTCTCCTGGATTGCGGTCTGCAGCTTCAGGCCTTCGAAGTCAAAGGATCGGGATAGATAATAAATGTCGTAAAAGTCCTTCATGCGACCGGTGAGCTCAAAGCGCTGCAGGATAGCATCGAACTTTTCGGCAATGGTACTCTCCAGGGAATAGGTCAAGATTTCAGGCTTATCGTAACCCTCAAGCTGCGTCTGAATATTTCGACGCTCAGCGCTCGGTACGATCACGTCGCCAACGCCAATATCAACATTAAAGGGCACGCGAACATTCTTTATGTATCCGGTGATCTGCGTGCTGACACCATGGTATTTACGCTGCACTGCAATCGGTTCGGTTTTGCCGGCCTTGAATGTCACAAAGTCATTGCCGGTATCTACTGCCAGGATTTCATCTATGATTTCATCCATGCGGGCGAGATCGTTGTTAAGACCGCGCATCAGAAAATCCACGTCCACCGTTGCTCTGCTCTCAAAGTTTGTCAGCGTGTAAATGAACAGGCCGCCCTTGAGCACGAAATTCTCTGCGTACTTTGATCCTGCCAACCGGCGCAGAAATTCCTCCTGGAAAAATAGCTGCAGGCACTGCTGGTAGCTTACGCCGGATGATTTTGCTTTGTTTTTCAGTTTTGCCAGAACGGATGCTGCCATATCTGCCATCACAGCCACACTCCTATCAAATCTTTTGCCAGCTTCTTCACGCGCAGAGGGCCGGCATATTCCATCAGCTTCGGGATGCTCTTTTCGGGATCTGCAATATATTTCTGAATTGCTTTGTTGAATATCTCTTTATCCATCTTGTTGCGATAGCGCAGGCAATCGCAAATCAGACGGTCCTTATCAAAGATACGAATGGCATGACCATCCATGGTTCCGGTTGTCAGACCCAATTCCAGAACGGCAGGCTCCACGTAATACGGTTTTACGAAGGGGTAATCAATTTTAAATCGGGATTTGCCGGAGTCTTTGCTGACTGCCAGGTGCCAGTCGCCTGGAGTACGATCGCTATAACCATAATAGCGAAGCGCTGTGTCCATGCAGAGTATGGCATCAGGGAATAGGCGAATCACGGTTCCCACTTCGCTGAAGTCATCCGGATTGATCCACTGATAGTAGCCTCTGCGAATTTTTTCCACATAGCCGTCTGCGATCAGCTTTTCACGTTGCGGATAGAATATCTTTTCCTCAGCAAGCTGCGTGGTACGCATCATGCCGCCGTACTTATCGAATATGCTCTTATAATATTGGACATCGTGCATAGCTCACAGTCCTTTCTAAATTCAATCTGATTGGCCGCCAAAGCGGATATTTTTGTATTATCTATTATAGCCAAAGTACGTCGAATAGTCAATACAATTTTGAAAACAAATTTGCTTTCGAGCGGATGTTTTGAAAATCACTTTTGTTTTTTATTTCGATCGTAGAAACAGAAAAAGACGCGGGCGACGCGTCTTCGAAATAGTAGTTTTATTCTGTTTTGAATAAATGGTGCCATTTTTGGCACCCTGCGTGGTGCCACGTGCTCAGGACTTGCTATGAAATCTGTGAAAGTTACGGAAAACAGCTTGGTTTTGACCTTAAAACCATGAAAAATACGGATTTTATGCAGGAAACGGATATTGCAGACCCCTTCAAGGGGATAGGTCAGTCCTCCTAAGCGGAACGCCCCCGGTTCGAATCCGGGCAAGCGCGCCAAAAAAGTGCCGTAAACACAATGTTTTCGGCACTTTTACTTTTCTTTATTCACATATTTTCTTGAGTAAGTTTTATTGTTTTTAGGGAGCAAATCAAAATCAAACTTTTACCGTTACCTATCAAAGTTCTTGCTAATTGCGATTAGCAGAAAAACGGTGTTTTGCTAATCGCCTGCTAATCGGATTTTTAGCAAAATCCTGCTAATTTGCGCAGGCGTATGTTCCGTCCATAGACTTTTGGACTGAACAACCGAGAAAATTTGCTATAATTATTGTGGTAAAATTTTTCATTAAAAAATTAACCAAAAGCGATTTCATTCCACTATATAAGTGAAATCACCGGTGATGATGAAGCAAAGGAGGTGTAGAATTGGATAAGCAAGAACTTGATGCAAAGGTTGAAGAGATAGCAAAGGCTCTTTTGTCTTACTGCAGTGCCCGGACATCGAACCATTTTGAAGCTGAAGATTTGGCTCAAGATATTATTTTGGAGATATATAAATCCTCCAGTAACATCCGGAATGTTGATGCGGTATATGGCTTCATGTGGGCGGTTGCAGGCAATGTTTATAAACAGTGGTGTAAAAACAAAGCAAGAAGCAAAGAATGCGAGATGACGGACAATTTGCCAGATGTAGCAGAACCGTTAGCAGAAGATGATTCTACGTTGTATCTACTTCGTCGTGAATTGACGTTACTCTCTGAAAAATATCGAAAAGCTGTTGTTTTGTACTACATTGAAAACAAATCTTGTTCGGAAATATCCAATCGCCTCTCAATCAGTGAAAGCATGGTAAAATACCTGCTTTTCAAATCACGACAAATTCTGAAAGAAGGTATGAATATGGAACGAAACTACGGTCAACAGAGTTATAACCCTAAAGGACTTTCGCTCTTGTTTTGGGGCAATGGTGCGAATCGCTATTATCACTTGTGTGATAGCAAAATATCACAGAATATTTTATTCGCGTGCTATAACGATAAACTCAGTGCGGAGCAAATCAGTCTGGAGATTGGTGTCTCTCTCCCATATATGAAGGATAAACTGGCGGAACTTTGCGAATATGAGCTTCTGAAAAAAGACGGAAATAGGTATTACACTAACATTGTAATCTTTACAAGAGACTTTTCTAAAGAAGTAAATAACAAAACGACCCAGCTAAGAGAAAAGATTGCGGATATGCTAACTGATGCCGTTACCAAATATGAAAAAGACGTCCGTGCGATTGGCTTTTCCGGAGCTGATATGAGTGGTAATGCTTTTGCATGGCAAATGGTAAGTTTTATTCTCTATAGATCGGTAATAGAAATTCTGCAGAATAAGATTAAGGTAGTTTATCCTAAGGATAAATTTGGTACCGAATGCTTTATCTGGGGTGCTGAGACCGGCGAGCAGACCTCATGGGAATCGAAGTTTGGCTTTGGTATTTCCAATGTTGTAAATAGCGTCGGAGATTATGTGCAGTTTATGGATTTTCCTATCAATGGAGAAATGGTACATCATTACTGCTTTAATCGACAGAATGTAACTAATGTGTTCCTGGATATTGCTAAGGGCAACACTGAGCTGTTCAGTGATAATGACAAAGCTTTAGCAGCAGATATGGTTCGTAAGGGTTATGTTATTTCAAATGATGAAGGACTTTTTGTAAATGCGCCAGTCTTTACAAAAGAACAGCACGATGCATTGAAGAATATTTTTGCTGATACAGCTGCTCAAATTGCAGATGAAGCTGAGAAGTTGATGGAGACGGTTACAAAGATTTTGAAGGACCATATTCCTGTACACTTGAAGAAACTTGCGAAGGATATGGCCTATCTACGTCTGTTTGAAGATGCGATATCCGCACCTGCCGCAATTTTGTATGACCGCAAATATTTGCTGCCGTACAATGGGAACGGTATTCTTCCAACAACTTATGTTATTCTCAAATAACAACAACCAGTAAAACACAAAAAGCAATTGGCAAGAAAATAAGGGGAGCAGACACGTATATTACCTTTACCCTGAAATCATCTTTCTTGCTAATTGCCTGCTAATCAAACAATGCAAAATAGTATAAAACTAGCGGTAATGGCATAACACAAGATAACACATTAACCTTAAAAATCCCCTGACAGCAGGGGATTTTTAGGTATAGCAAGGGATATAAGAGCCGTTTTCCTCGGTTTCTCCTAAGGGTTAGTTATGGGTTCGATTCCCGTTGGGGGTGTAAAAAGCACTTGCTGCCGCAAGTGCTTTTTCATTTTCGATGTTATGCCGCCGCCATCGCTTCTCGGCAGCGTCCATTGGTGCGGTGTTCTTTTTTCGGATTTATTATTTTATTGAAAATTATACAGCTGTATGGTATACTTTAATCGATAAACATTAAGGAGCTTAGCGTGAAAGTATCGCTACAACATGCCAAACTGCACTGTTTCACGCCAAAAATCCTCGCAAAACGGGACCCGACCCGTTTTGCCGCACAAGTGCGGTTCCGAGGATTACGATATGTATTAGTGCCGCCGTTGGCGGCGGATTGGAGCTTATTATGAAAATATTGTCATGGATATTGTGTTTATTAACGGTTACAGCCGTTCTTTTCGGATGCGGTGTTTTCAATGAGAAATACGAATATACGGAGGAATATGCCCGCGTATTGAATATAGGGGGATCGGCGTGGCTCGTTGACAAAAACCTTGATGTTACAACCGTTAACGAGAACACGTACAGATTTGACAAAGGGATCACGGAAAAAGAAAGAGTCGATTTTATAAAGAATCATCAAAAGATCTGCAGTTTGCTGATCGAAAACGGTATTTCGGCAAAAGGACTTGACTGTTTCGTTTTATCAGGCATCGAAAGTCGTGCCGTTGCGGAAGAAAATGCAGTGTATATTGATAACGGTGAAAACAAAAGCATTTGGCAGGTATGCCTTACCGTACAAGCCATTCTCGGCGAATATACGAATTACGGATACGTCTACGCTTTGTCAAATCATATTGCCGATGAGCTGGGGTGGCAAAAAGCCGACGTGGGAGAAGTCGACGAAGCTATATTCAACAATGCTCCCGAGCTTCTTAATCTCGTGTATCCGTGCTTTACGGAAGATTATTATGACGCCGAAGAGATCGCGGCTTGCCATGCGCTGGCTGTTAATACGTTTAATTCGATGCAAGATTGCTACGGCGGTGAAACCGAATTTGCGGAGTTGATCTGCGAGTATGCCGAGAGCATAGGAGTCGATTTTACCCCGACGTATCTGAAATTCGCGTTTGGCGGCGATTTTTGCCCGTTGAAGATCAGAACCAAATATCTTGATATGTACCTCTGTTCCGACTATGAGGGGAGCTGTACGTTCACTCAACAGGCGATAGAGGACGATCCGATGTTCAATTTCGATTCGATGATAGAGTTTTTGTCTTTTGCTGACGATGATCTGTCGCAGGTGAGAGAAAAACTCAATTTCACGTCCGAGGACACGATCCCCGTTTACGTCAGGGATATATATACTCTACTAACGGGCGGTGCTGAGATCGGCGGAATGTTCTTTCCGTCGGAAAACGGACCTTATATCGAAATGGCGGAAATATACACGATTACGCACGAGTATGTGCATTATATTGATTTCAATATGGATACGGATTACTCCGATGACGAGGACTGGTGCGGAGAAGTGCTTGCCTGTTACTACGGGGCAAATATGTCGTATGTGAGCAGAGTCGTTGTGTCAAATTCGGGCGATGAGGAAGTGTGGACGGTCGATCTGCTTTCCGACCTGATCGGAGAAGCTTATGACGGCGCGGAAGATGAGATAATGGTTCAGAATATTTTGACGGCGTACCATGAAAATCCGCGTTATGCTTTGATATCCGACTATGACGGGAGAATGTCGTTCGGCGATTATTTTGTGAAGACGTACGGCGAGGAAATGTTTGTTGAGTGTATGTATGATATTGCAAAAACGCAGCTTTTGCTCGGCGTTGAAATAGATGAAATAATTGACGATTGGTGTGTTTGGCTTGAACAGTTCAAGGTTCTGGGAGAGATTTAATATTAAGCGAATATTAAGTGAAAACCCGACTCCGCAGCGGAGTCGGTTTTGTTTTTGCCCCGCGCCTTGGCAGTATTCACAAGTTCGGTCGATATAGCGTGATATTCGGTAAAACGGCTTTACATTTGACGGGCGATTGTTTATAATGTAGGTAACAAATAACCACCGCAAACGGAGGGACGGCTATGAACATCAGTATAAAGAAAAACATAGGACACGAAATAAACAAGCGCATGATAGGACTCTTTTTTGAGGACATCAACTATGCCGCCGACGGCGGACTTTACGCCGAAATGATCGAGAATCGCTCGTTTGAATTTCTTCGTGCGGGCGGTGAAGCCAAGGATTATTATACCGAGTATGACGGAGGCTATTGCTGGCGTTCGTACCCGAACGAGGATTCATCCGAGCTTCGCTTTGTTATGGGCAGTCCTTTGGCAGAGGAGAATCCGCATTACCTTCGCCTGACAGCAAAGACGGCAGGCGCGGGCTTTGCGAATAAGGCGTATGACGGAATCACGCTCCGCGCGGGGGTGACGTATAACGTCACGTTCTTTGCAAGATGCGTTCGCTACGACGGCGACTTTACGGCACTCGTCGAAAAGGACGGTCGGATCGTCGCGACCGCGACGGTCTCTGCTGCTGACGGCAAGGACGAAACCTATAACTTTTATAAAAAATACGAGCTCACGCTCACAGCCGAGGCTGACACAAAGGGGGCAACCTTTGCGATAACGCTTTCGGGTGAGGGCATCGTTGAATTTGACTTTGTTTCCATGTTCCCCGGGGACGCTGTTGCCGGTATTTTCCGCCGCGATCTATACGAGCTTTTAGCAAATCTTCGTCCCGGATTCGTACGTTTCCCCGGCGGATGCATCATCGAGGGTAACACGCTCATGAATCGCTACCGCTATAAGGACACGCTCACAGAGCCGTGGCGCCGCCGCAACAACTGGAACCGCTGGGCAGTGCACGGTACGCGCCCCGAAAACAATTTTGAAACGAGATTCTCGCACTACAATCAGACGCTCGGTCTCGGATTTTATGAGTATTTCCTCCTCTGCGAGCTGATCGGATCGGAGCCGCTGCCCGTTCTCAACGTCGGTCTTGCCTGTCAGTATCAGTCAATGGAGCTCGTCCCGATCGACAGCGATGAATTCCGTCAGTTCGTCCGTGACGCGATCGATCTGCTTGAGTTTGCAAACGGAGACGTAACGACGGTGTGGGGCGCTGTCCGCGCAAAGATGGGACATCCCGAACCGTTCGGACTCAAGATGCTTGGCATCGGTAACGAGCAGTGGCAGACGCAGAAGGCAGATTTCTTCGAAAGATACGTCGAATTTGAAAAAGCAATTCACGCATATGACCCGAACGTGATGCTGATCGGCTCCGCAGGTCCCGACATCACCTCCGACAAATACAGAATGGCGTGGGATTTCTACCGCGAGCACGAGGACGAAGAGGGCTTTGCTTATGCCGTTGACGAGCACTACTACGTTGCTCCCGAATGGCTCTTCGATCACGTCGATTTTTATGATAACTACAGCCGCAAGATCAAAGTATTTTCGGGAGAATACGCGGCACATCCGAGGATCCGCGTTAATGCGCCCTATGAAAGAAACACTCTTCACGGTGCGCTCGCGGAAGCCGCATTCCTGACGGGCGTTGAGAGAAATTCCGACGTCGTTGTGCTTGCTTCGTACGCTCCGCTGTTTGCAAGAGTTGACTTTTCGCAGTGGGCACCCGACATGATCTGGTTTGACGATGAGGTCGCATACGGAACGCCGAGCTATTACGTGCAAAAGCTTTATGCCAACAACGTCGGTGACGTGACGCTTCGCACCGACGGCGGCGAGAAGGCAGCCGCCGAGGCGGGCATATACTACTCGCTCTCGTATCTTTGCGAGGATGACACTGTGATCTTGAAGGTCGTTAACCGCAATAAAGAGGGCGTCACCGTCAACCTTGAGCTTGACGACGTATGGTGTGGAAAGGAATCGTATACGGCAGAGGTCATGTGTCACGGTGAGCTTAATGCATTCAACAGCACAAGCGAGCCCGAAAAGATCAAACCGTACGACGTGAGCGGCACGCTTGCAGACGGCATCACCCTGCCCGCGCAATCGTTTGCCGTGATCAGACTTTAACGCTTCGCTATGATAATAGATAAATTCATCGCCCGATCACCCATAGAAAAAGGGTGGTCGAGCGACAAAAAATACATCTGCACCGACGCGGACGGCAACAGATATCTGTTGCGTACGTCTTCGCCCGACAGGGCAGAGAAGCGCCGACGAGCTTTTCTTATGATGAACGAGGTCGCAGCCCTCGGAGTGAAAATGCCGAAGCCGATCGAGTACGGTGAGACGGACGGCTTAATATATACGGTCGAAAGCTACATCGAGGGCGGCGACGCGGAGGATATTATTCCGACGCTTCCCACGTCTGAGCAATACCGCTATGGCGTCGTGGCGGGCGAGTATCTGCGTCGGATACATTCGATCCCCGCGCCCGAAACAAATGAAGCGTGGCAGATACGCTTTGGCAGAAAGCTGGAGCGGAAGCTGAAAATGTACGCCGAATGTCCGATAAAATATGAGGACGGCGAGGTTTTCGTTGAATTTGTGAAAGAGAAGTGTCACCTGATCACAAACAGACCGCAAACGTATCAGCACGGTGACTATCACATCGGAAATATGATGGTTGGGTGCGACGGTGAGCTTTTTATAATAGACTTTGATCGCGACGACTACGGCGACCCGTGGGAGGAGTTCAACCGCATCGTGTGGTGCGGACAAAAAGCACCGATCTTCGCTTCGGGAATGGTGGACGGCTATTTCGGCGGCGATGTGCCGGAAGAATTCTGGCACTTGTTGGCGCTTTATATTTCCTGTAACGCTTTGTCCTCGCTTCCGTGGGCGGTCCCGTTCGGTGACGGCGAAGTCGATGTGATGCTGAAGCAGGCAGAAGAGATCCTTGAATGGTATGACGGCATGAGGCGCGTCGTGCCGAGCTGGTATAGACCGATAAAGTGAAAAAAGACAGCGTCTACGCTGTCTTTTTTTTGTTGCGAACATTTTACCGCGCTTTTGCATAAGCTGTCGGTAGAATAACTGCATATATTGGGGGAATTATGATGAATAACGGTTTTATCAGTCCGTCTGCGATCGCGTTTGTGACGGGTGGAGAAAAATATCCGCGTCTGCATGGTACGATCGAGTTTTACAAAGATCGCGACGGAGTCATTGTCACTGCAACGGTGTCGGGACTTCCCGCGAACAATTCGTCGGGATTTTTTGCTTTTCACATACACGAGGGTGTCGATTGTGACGGCGATCATTTCGCCGACACGGGCGGACACTACAGCCGCGAGCCGATGAAGCATCCGAACCATTCAGGAGACCTGCCGCCGCTTTTATACTGCGACGGAAAGGCGAATATGGCGGTCTTATCCGACCGATTCACCGTTGACGAGATCATCGGCAAGACCATCGTTATCCACGGCGGCGCTGACGATTTTCACACACAGCCTGCGGGCAATTCGGGCGAGCGCATCGCGTGCGGCGAGATCCGTCGGGTAGATGACGCAAGTGTAAGAGCGCTCACTCGTAGATGAAAACGAGGTCGTCACCGTCAAGCTCGTCTGAGAGGGTAAAGCCGATTTTTTTGTATAGCCGCTGTCCCTTTTCGTTGTCGCGTTCGACGGAAAGCTTCACGGGCTCGTTGGGGACGGCGGCTTTGAGAATCCGCACTGCGAGCTTTGCGGCGGCAACGCCACAACCGCGCCCTTGCTCGCGGTAGTCGATGTAGTAGCTCCAGCTCATCCCACTGCCGCCCATCCACTCACGCAGCACGATGTATCCGATTCGGCGCTCACCGTGCAATATGATGCAGGGGACGTTGCTTTCAGGGTGAAGATACGCTCTGCCGATCGAAAATCCCGCGGGATTCACGTAGTTCCATTGTTCGGGTAAAAGCTCACATTCGACCGTTGCGTACCAAAGGTCGTAGTCGTCGCGTATGGGGCGGAGTGTAACGCTGCCGTCGGTGAAAAGTTCGGCAGAAAGAGTGAGGAGTTTATTTCTGAAGGTCATTTTGCCCATCCTTTCAGTTGTAATTTTCACAACTGATTTAGTTCTTGCTCAAGTACATCGGCGAAGCATTGAATTTCATCGCCGAGTGTTTCGGACAGATCGAGCGTTGCGGGATCATTTTTGTAGCGAAGCGGATCTGTGCGAACGGAAAGCGCCGTTCGGAGCGTTTCGGGAACGGGACAAAGCCCGTTTTCGAGCACCCAACGTGCCGCTTCGGTTTTTGCAATAACGTCGCCCGATCGGAGCGTGTAAATGCCTCTTGCGATATCAAAAAGCCAACCGAATGAATATAAGCTACGCCCTGTTTGCACAGCATATTTGCAAATCGTATTGTAATGATTTTCTACATCTTTGCAGAGCTCATCGTAACTCGGACGTTTGAAGCGCGAACGAACATCATCACCATATAAAAGCTCGCCGTGTGAAAGAAGCTCCGTCATTGAAAAGCTGTTGAAGCTGTACTTATCTGTGATACGCTCACCGCTCGTTCCCCAGTAAACGATTCGGTCGCGAGTGCCGTTCTCAAATGCAGACAATGTCATAACAGCGCCTTCGAAAGAGCGGTAATAAAGATTGTCGGGTTCACGTTCGAGGAGCGATTGACGAAGGTAAAGAAGCTTTTCGACGGCATTCTCTGACATCATTTTTTGCGTCAATACGAGTATGTCAATGTCACTCCAACCGAGACGGAAATCGCCCGTCGCAACGGAACCGTACAGATAAACGGTCGGGGTGCAGTCGTTTAGTATTGTAGCGATCGAAGCTACCATTGTGTCGATCGAGAACTGTAAATCAACGGATTTTTCTTTTATTATCATAGTTTTTATCAAAATGAAGCAATTGCCTAAAAACAAGTTGCGTTGTTACGCAAACGCAAAACAACGGCAGTTTCGCCTCACACCTCAACTATAATCACGCCGTCGCTGCCTGCGGGCAACTCGGAGGCGATCTTGCCGCAACAGAAGTGAGTGGCGCCGCCCTTTGCGAGCACGGGCGGTTCGGAGAGCAGATCGAGCAGCATCGGATCTGCGCATATCGGATTGACGAGCAAAACGTTATCTGCCGCCGTCGATGCCTGCTTGGCGTATTCGTGTTTTATTGTGCTGTTCCATTCGTCGGAGTCATAGTCACAGTAAACGGGCCAAAGAACAACGTCAGCGCCGAGCGCTCTTATCTCGTCTGTGCGTCCGTCTTGCCATAAATCGCCGCAAAGTGCGATTGCGAAGCGCTTGTCCGCATAATCAAATGTGTCAAAGCTTTCGCCCTCGCGGTAGTGGAAATCGGCACGATGTTCTTTCCAGCCGGGCGAAACACGGCGGTAATTGTGAAGCGTCTCGCCGTTTTGGCCGATCACGAGCTGACTGCTGTACACGGAGTTTCCGTCGCGCTCGATGTAGCCGAACGATACGGCAACGCTTTGCCGTATTGCTGCATCACGGATGTCGTCGATTATGTGATCGTCCGGAGTGACGGCGATATCCTTGTCGGTTTCGTAATCGAACAAAAGGGAATCGAACCCCTGAAGCACCGCTTCTCCGAAAAGCACAAGATCACACTCGCCACCAACTCTGTCAACGACGTCTGTAATGGCGCGTACGTTATGTCCGACGTTATTGTTGATGAACGGACAAGCCGCGAGCGCAATTTTACATTTACGCGTAAGTGACGGTTTGTCTTGGCGGTCTGCACCGCCAAACAAAACGTCAAGATATCGGAACGGAACGAGAGTTCCGTCCGCATCCATTTGCCTGATCTGTTCCTCCGATGCGTACATCGCACCGCAGGTCTCGCCCTCCTGTAAGATAACGTCCGACAGATCAAAATCCGCACGGAAGAGCCACACGTCGGTGATGTGGTCGCGCCCTTTGTACGTGTGAATGATTCTGCCCGCGTCGGGCGTAAGTGTGAGCCCCGTTTCTTCTTTCACCTCGCGGAGCGCGGCTGTGAGTGAATCGTCGCCTGCGACGGCGGAGCCGCCCGTCGCCTCCCACATATTAGGGAATCCCTTGTTCGGCGCACGCTTTGTCAAAAGGTATTCGCCGCTGCTGTTTATTATCCAGACGTGGACGACGAGGTGATAGTCGCCGCGCGCCAAAGTTTCGCCGCGCACGACGGTGCGTCCCGTCGGCGTGCGGTTTTCGTCGTAGATGTCCCAGATCTCGCCCTTGCCGCACTGACCGTTGAGCCAACCCTGCGCCGCACGGAAAAGCGGCGGCTGAATGGCGGTGTAAGTCAGATTTTGCGGAATCAGTTCATATAGATCAATCTCCGCGATCTCGGAGCCATCGGGAATGGGATCGAGTGCTTTTACGTCCGCGAAAAAGAGCACGCCGAAGGTCGGCACACCGTCGCGCACGACACCGTAAACGGTGACGGGCATGACGTCGGCATCGACGGCTCCCGTTTCCTCGTATAGCTCGCGCCGAGCCGTTTGTTCTATTGTCTCGCCCGCTTCGCGGTGACCGCCGGGGATCTCCCACGTGTCTCGCTCGCGGTGACGTGAAAATATCCATTTGCCGTCGTACCGTGCAACGATGACGGCGTATTTATAAAGCTCGTCCGCGACCTCGTCAAAATCGCGGAATATTACTTTCAGCATGTGTAGACTCCTTGATCCGCAGATCATTCATTCAAATTTATTTCAAATAAAGGTTCTGTTTTCTGCGTTTTTTGCGTATTCGATCTCTTGGGTGACGGGATCTCACGAAATAACGACGCGGTCGTACTCTGAATAAACTATTCTTCGGCGCAGCTCCGCGTGCTCGGGTGCCAATAGCTCAGGATCAGTCATAAGAAGCTCGCCTGCGTCGGCGAAGGCGTAGCGGAGCCACGTCATGCCGTCCTCATCGTCAAGCTCTGCGAGCTTGAATGAAAGCGCACCGCTTTGACGGACGGATCCGTTTTTTGGCAGAAAATCACCGGGACCGCGCAGCGCAAGATCGCGCTCTGCGATCTTGAAGCCGTCGTGCTCGTGCTTCATCGTCAAAAGACGCTCGTAGGCAGCAGTTCCTTCCGCGTGTGCGGATTTTGACACAAGGACGCAATACGATTTTGCGTGTCCGCGTCCGACTCTGCCGCGAAGCTGATGAAGCTGGGAAAGCCCGAAGTGCTCGGCGTCCTCAACGATCATAAGCGTTGCGTTCGGGACGTTGACACCGACCTCAATGACGGTCGTTGAAACGAGGATCTTGATCTTCCCTGCGGCAAAATCACGCATAACGGAATCCTTGTCCGTGCCCTTCATCTTTCCGTGGACGAACCCGACGGCAATATCGGGGAAAACGGTGGATTGCAGTTCCTTCGCATAGTCTGTCGCCGCTTTTATTGACGGCGCGTCACCGTCAGCGTCATCATCGTCGCCGCCCACGGCGGGGCAGACGACGTAGACCTGATGTCCTTCGTCAATTTGTTTTCTTATGAAGGCGTAAAGGCGCGGACGGTAGCTTTCGTCGACGGCAAAGGTGTCAACTTTTTGACGTCCGGGCGGCATTTCGTCGATCAGGGAAATATCAAGATCGCCGTACAGCACGAGCGACAGCGTGCGCGGGATCGGCGTCGCGCTCATAACGAGCGTGTGTGTGCCCTCGCCGCCCTTTTCGGCAAGCTTTGCGCGTTGCATCGCGCCGAAGCGGTGCTGTTCGTCCGTGATGACGAGTCCGAGCGACGAGAATTTGACGTTATCTTCGATCAGAGCGTGCGTGCCGATGACAAGATCGGCGCGGTGAGCGCCCTCGCCGGCGATATCGAGCAGGGAAGCACGTTTTTCCGCCGTCTTCATCGAACCGACCAAAAGCGTTACGTGCAGACCCAGCGCGCCAAGCGTTTTTGAAAGATCGGCATAATGCTGACGCGCGAGTATCTCCGTCGGCGCCATAAGAACGCACTGACGGCCGTTTTTCGCCGTCATATATGCCGCTGCGGCGGCAACGGCTGTTTTGCCACAGCCGACGTCTCCGACGACGATGCGGCACATGGGAACGTTGCTGAAAAGATCGGCTTCGATCTCTGAAATGGCGCACTTTTGCGCGCCCGTCAGCTCGTAGGCGAGCGAGGACGTAAACGGTGTTAAGTCAACGCGCGCAAAAGGCACCGCGATAGCGGCATCGCGCTCGCGGCGAGCCAAACGCAGACGCGCGGCAAAAAGGAAAAACTCATCGTAAACGAGCCTGCGCTTCGCGCGTGCAAGCGAGTCCTCGTCGGCGGGGGTGTGTATGTTTTCCGTGGCATAACGAAGCGTTGACAGCTCGCGCCGTGCACGGATGTTTTCGGGAAGATAATCGCGCAGGCTGCCGAAAACGGCATCCTCGGCTTTTTTGATGAGCGACGTGAGGACTTTTCCCGAAAGTCCTGCCGTCGTGCGGTAGACGGGGTGAATGTCGCTCATTTCAACACCGACAGCTTCAAAGGAAGGAGAATACAGCTTCATACCGCCGCGCTCGCGTACGGTTTTACCGTAAAAGCGGAAGCGCGCGCCGACGGGGAACGAGGCGCGCAGATAATGCTGATTGAAAAAGCAGACCTCGACGGTGCCGCCGTCGTCAGCGGCACGGAATTTGAGTATCGTCATGCCGCGGTGCGGCGTCGTTACCGTAGGCGATGTCACGACGGTGAGCATATATGAATGAGGCTCGCCGTCGGGCTCGTCCGTGACGCACCGAACGTCGCCTCTCATTTCGTAGGTGCGCGGATAATGTGACAAGAGGTCCCCGACGGTATAAATGCCGAGACGGGCGAGCTGCGCTTCGCGCGTGCCGCCCGCCGATATGCCCGACAGCGCCGAAACGGGGCTGTATAGAGTAATATCTTTTTTCATAAGTTATAATTTAACGGTTGCGCCCGCAGGGATCTTAACGGTTTTTTCTCCGTCAAAGCCCCAAAGGTCGGTCGCGGTGGGATTATATACGACTGCAGCATCAGCGGAGAAGACGAGCTCTCTGAATGCGTGGTCATAGTCACAGATCTCGATATTCGTTGCGTACCAAACGTCGTCGCGGCCGCCGATCTTTGTAAGCAGCTCTTCGATGACGTACCAGTTGTCAGCTCCCTCAAACTCATAAGCATGCCCCCAAAGGTAAAACAGCATCGGCTCGGCTGAGGGACGGTTAAGGTTGATGAAGCGGTCCGCAAGTTCATTAAGTCGGGCATCTCTGTGGTGGCACGTCGCCTCGAGGCGAAGCCAATCGCGCGGCATATCAAAGCTGTGCGAGGAGATGACGGTGCGGCAATATTTTATTCCTGCAAGGCGGAGCAGCTCTACGGCGGTGTCGTCAAACGAGCCGAACGGATAAGCGCCGCCGCGGATGATGCCGCCATACTGCGCTTCAAGCTCGCGGCGGTCGTTGATCATATCCCACATAGCGGCAGGGGATGGCTGTGAGCTCCAATGCGGATGGTGCGTGCCGTGGATGGCGACCTCGATATCGTCGCCAACGTAAACCTTCTGACATTCGGACAGCGGCATACGACGGTGTACCTGCCCTTCGGGCCAACGGTGTCCCTCGGGCGGATATTCGCCTGAACTTATATTGAACGTGCCGCGGACGCCATGGCGGCGCATCAGCTCAATCAGACGGATGTCCTGCTCAACGCCGTCGTCGTAGCTCATCGTAAACGCTTTCATCTTCCCTTCGGGGAATCTTTCACGAAACTGCTTTGTCATATCCGAACTCCTTTTTAGTATTATCAGGTTATATTATTTATAGTGCTTTGCAAGTCCGCCCTCTGCGGTCTCGCGGTAGAGAGGCTTCATGTCGCGTCCCGTTTCGTACATTGTGTGCACGACAAGGTCAAAGGAAATTTTTCTTGTTCCCGAGAGGAAATTTGCAAGCGAGAGTGCGTTGATGGCACGCATCGATGCAACGGCACAGCGCTCAATGCACGGTATTTGCACAAGTCCGCAGATCGGGTCGCAGGTAAGCCCGAGCTGATGCTCCATCGCAACCTCGGCGGCATATTCGATCTGGTCGATACCCATTCCATGAAGCTCGGCGAGAGCCGCTGCCGTCATGGACGAGGCGGTGCCGATCTCAGCCTGACATCCGCATTCCGCGCCCGAGATCGAGGCATTCGTTTTCACGATATTGCCGACAAGACCGCCGACGGCAAGAGCGTTGACGATCTCCTCGTCGGTAAAGCCCTTCGTTTCCTGCATATATTTGAGAGCCGCGGGCATGACGCCTGCCGCACCGCACGTCGGCGCCGTTGCAACGATGCCGCCTGCGGCGTTCTCTTCGCCGACGGCGAATGCATAGGCACAGACTATTCTGTTTTCACGCGTCGTTTTGCTTTCGTCGATGTGGCGCTGATTGTATAAGAATTGTGCCTTGCGTTCCACGTCAAGTCCGCCCTCAAGGATTCCTGACGTTGCAAGTCCGCGTGAGATCGCGGCTTTCATCGTCTCCCAAACGGCGTGCAGATGCTTCTTTATCTCTTCACCCTCGTATCTGTAAACGTAGTCCGACAGTCTGATCGTTTCGTGCTTACAGATCTCGGCGATGGTGGAAAGTCTGTTTTCGGGATAAACGTCCGTTGCGACCGTCGGACGTTCGCCGACGATCTCAATGTCGCCGCCGCCGACGGAGATCGCCCTCATTCGGCATATCTCGTGACCTCTGTTGTACGCGATGAAATCAAGAGTGTTTTCGTGCGGCAGATCCTCTGTCACTGTGTCGAAGATGACCTCGGTGGGAATGCCTTCGAGCTCGGAGAGAACGGCATAGTCGGTGTGGTGTCCCTTGCCCGTTTTTGCAAGCGAGCCGTAGAGCGTAACGACGACGGAATCGGCGGTGTCGCCGATTCTGCGGCGGAATTCATCCGCGGCGTACGCAGGTCCCATTGAATGAGAGCTTGACGGTCCGTGACCGATCTTATATAAATGATAAAGCGATTTCATAGCCTACTCCTCCGAAGCTTCAATAATCGTTATAAGTGCATATAGCAATACATATTAATTATAACAGAAAAGATGAAAAAACACCATAGCAAAACGCAAAAACACGCCGTTTGCGATATCTTTTACAGTGTTGACACTTACGATCCGTTTGGTGTATAATTACAGTAAAGTAACGGTCAAGCGAAAGGATGAGAATTGTGACGTTTGAAATAGTAAAAGATCAGTTTGTTCTCGACGGTAAACCCATAAAGCTTATTTCGGGTGCGGTGCATTACTTCCGCAATATGCCTGACACGTGGGCTGATATATTCGATAAAATGGTCGCCATGGGCTGCAACTGTGTTGAAACCTACTGCGCTTGGAATATGCACGAAAAGAAGCCCGGCGAATATGATTTTACGGGAAATCTTGACATATCAAGCTTTATTAAGACGGCTGAAGCGGCAGGGCTTATGGTTATTGTCCGTCCCGGCCCGTACATCTGCGCCGAATGGGAATTCGGCGGACTTCCGTGGTGGATCCAGTCGGATGAGAGCATCGAGATCCGTTGCTCGAATCCCGCATACATAAAGCACTTTGACCGTTATCTCGATCACCTTCTGGCAGAGGTAAGACCGCATCTTTCCACGAACGGCGGTCCTGTCATCATGCTTCAGTGTGAGAACGAATACGGCTACTACGGTGACGATAAGGAATACCTCAAATATCTGCGCGACGGATATATCCGCCGCGGCATCGACGTTCCGCTCTTCACCTCCGACGGAACGAGCATGACGGACCTGCTCGACGGCTACATCGACGGATGTTTGCCCACGCTCAATTTCGGTTCGCGCGTTGAAGAAAACTTCAGAGCGCACGATGAGCTTTTCCCCGATGTGCCGAAGGTATGTATGGAGATGTGGAACGGCTGGTTTGACGCATGGGGCGATCCCGAGCATCACACAACGTCGGCGGAAAAATACGCCGATGTCGTTGACGATATGCTCCGCCGCGGACACCTTAATATGTATATGTTCATCGGAGGCACCAACTTCGGATTCACGTCTGGCGCCAACCACTACGAAAAGTTCGCTCCCGACGTCACGAGCTACGACTACGACGCGATCCTTTCCGAATGCGGCGACGTAACGCCCAAGTATTACGCAGTTCGCGAGGTGATCTCAAAATACGTCGATCATCCGCTGCCCGAAGTTCCCGGCAACAGATGCAAAAAATCTTACGGTAAAATTACGCTCACAGAGCATGGCGGCATTTTCGATAACCTTGATAACCTTTCCTCTCCGATTCATACGGACGTTCCGCTTTGCATGGAAAAATACGGACAGGGCTACGGTTATATCGCGTACAAGACAAAGCTGAACCGCGACTACACGGACGCAAAGCTTACGTTTGAAAGCCTCGGCGACAGAGCGCAGATCTACGTGAACCGCACGCTCGTTGACGTGCTTTACATCAACGATTCGCTCGAAACGAAGATCACGGCGAAGGCGGGCGACGTACTCACCGTTCTCTGTGAGAACATGGGACGCTGCAACTTCGGCCCGAAGATGATGCGTAAGAAGGGCATCGCCGGCAGATGTCTGCTCGACGGCAAGATCCACTTCGGCTGGGACGCATATCCCTTGCCGATGGATAATCTTGACCGTGTCGTTTATTCCGAAGATAAGCCCGTCGAAGGATCGGTGTTCTATCGCGGATACATCGACATTGACGATCCTGCCGATACATTTATGAAGCTTGATAACTTCAAAAAAGGCTTCGTCCTCGTCAATGGCTATAACATCGGACGCTATTGGGAGATCGGCCCGCAGGTTACGCTTTATATTCCCGCGTCGCTTTTGAAAGAGGGCAAAAACGAGATCGTCGTGTTCGAAGGTGACGGACTTACGGGTGAGCCTACAGTTGAATTCTGCGACACGCCCATACTCGATAAAAACAAAAAGTAATCAACAAAAAAAGACAATGCGCCGCATTGTCTTTTTTTATTCCGGCGATACATTTACTTTGACGAAAAAACGTGATACAATTAAATAAATCACGGAGGTGAGCGTTATGAAAAAATTTTTGTCCTTCATTTTTGTTTTGACGATCGTGCTTGCGACAGTCGGTTGCGGCAACGAGGCTCCCGAAAAAACAGCTGAGGATATGGATCTGTCGGATCTTGGCACGGCTGTGTCAAACTATAACGATTATTTTGACTCCTATGACGAATTCTGTGCTGTCGGCGACGTGTGTTTTTTCACTACGTACACGATGTTTGATTCATATCTGTCCGTGTACCGTGACGGTGCTGTGGCACAGCTTGTCAAGGAAAGCGATTTTGAGGATAAGTACATAGAAATTGATTATTACGTGATTGGCGGATACCTGTATTTTAGTCTTTATTCATATGATACGGAAAACGCGGTGACCGATATATATAGGTACGGCTTTGCCGATAAAACGTACGAAGCAGTTTGCTCCGTTGACGATATTTCGTACTGGATGCCAACCGCTGATAAGATCGCATATATGAAGTTATATGACGGTGACGGCAGTATCGATTCACTGTACGTATATGATATTGCGTCGGATACTCATACGCTCGTCGCAAAAGAGATCGAGCAGTTTGGCATAGTCGGTGACAGCATACGATACGTTCAGTACACGGATAAATTCAACGTCTGTGATTATAACGTCAACACGGGCGAGAGTGTGACTCTCGGTGAATACTCCGACTTCAGCATAAAGGATACGATCTTTTATAATTTCACAGCAGACGCCGTCGTTTTGATGTCGTACGCGGCAAATGAAAACTCCGCCGACTCGGAGATCGCCGTTTATACTATTGGCGGTGACGTGAAAAAATATACGGTCCCCGGCATGGTGATGCAGCTTTGCGCCGCGGACGATTATGCGTATATGATAATGTGCCGTGAAAGTGAAAAGAGCGGTCTTAGCGCATTTATTGACGGATATGAATATACCGTTTACAGAGTCAGTCTGAAAACGGGTGAATATGAAGCTTTAGACATCGAAGCTGACGATTCTACAAGTCTGTACGTAGAGTCCGATAACGTACTGTACGTTCTTGGAGGGAACTTGTCACCTTTCTCTTCGGACAAGAATAAGGTGACAAAATATGACTTTGAGGGCGGCACGTCGGAATTTTTGTTCTCTTATAAGGCTTACGTTTAATATGAGTGAAGAGTACGTCGGCAACAAAAAAGCACCTTTTGTTTATTTGACATAAAATGACGTGCATGATAAAATATACAAAGTGATTCTTTAGTATGTGAGGAACTGAAATGAAGGAAGTTTTTATCAGTTATAGTTCTGTGGATTCGGTTCAAGCCGAAACCGTGAGAAACGTTTTGGAGAAAAACGGGATCTCCTGCTGGATGGCACCGAGAGATATTCCCGGCGGTTCTAACTATACCAAAGAAATACCTATCGCAATCAGAAATTGCAAGGTTTTTGTGTTGATACTTTCAAAAAACGCTCAAAGCTCTCATTGGGTGCTTAAGGAGCTGGATTCCGCCGTTAACAGCGGCAAGGTCATCTTGCCTTTTATGCTTGAAAACTGCGTTCTTAATGATGAGTTTAATTTTCTTCTGACAGGCGCACAAAGATATTCGGCTTATCAAAAGACGGCTGAAGCTATGGAAACGCTCATTAATCGGATCCGCGGCATTTTAGATGCTCCCGTTCCAAACGTTCAGGAGCAAGTGACAGAAGAAAGTGAACCCCAAACCGCACCGAGGGCGGCTGAGAAAAAAGCTTCTGCGGCGTCCGTTGCCGATTATTTTCACGAGGCTAAATGCTTTGCTTGCGGAGGCACGGATTTGAAGGAACTCAAAGGAAGGGTAAAGCGTAACGGCATAAATGAAAAATTAACCGTATTATTTATTCCCGCTTTTTCCGCGCTTTGCTTTGCTTTTGTTTTCATCGTCGCAAGTCTTGTTCTTCCCTATGAGGGGTTTAAGATTTTGCCGTTACTGCTTATTATAGGAGCTGCCGCAGGAGCAATATGGGGTATGTTTCTTTCGAGAAAAACGGTTAAACGCAGCCGTCTTCGCAAAGGAATCTCTTCAACCTGCTATCGCTGTAACCGATGCGGTAAAGTTTTTGATTATAATAAACCTTTGGATAACTGAAAGACGTTTTCGGAAAGTGGCGGCAACGCCCCTTTTATTATTCAAAAGAAATGCGGAACATATTGTTTCAACTTTTTCTGCGGTTACAGTATTCATATTCTCTTGACCGACGGGTCAAGCCTTTTGCGTCAGAATCGTGAACATCTTCGCACTGACACCGAGCACCCAGCCCTCTGCTTGTGTCAACTTAGGACACATTAGCTTTTGAAAAATATTTACATCAAATCGGCGGTATGGTATAGTATATTAAAAAAGGAGATAATGGTATGAAACTCAAAATATTAGTAAAGATTGTGGAAAAGCTTCTGGGCATGGCAGATAGTGGCGAGGAGCCTCGTGCAGATATGTTTCTGCCAGACCGTCTGTTAGCAATGTCTCTTGTTTTCCTGATTGGGAGTATTGTGAGTGCTGTACTTGCTATTATCAACTCTGTAACTTGGATGCTTGGAGTTGTTATTTGCCTTGGGTTTGGCATCGCTGCTATGCTTTGCTGGAAGAATCAATCCATTCATGTCATTTCAGATGAGCAATTTACCTACACCACAATGTTCGGAAATACTCGCACTTATTCTTTTTCCGACATTCGGGGATTGCGTCGAAATCAAGATTCTATGACACTATTTGTTGCCAACGAGAAAGTACATATTGAATCCATGGCTATTCTTAGTGAACGTTTGGTAGAATACATTAACAATGCATTAGCGAAAATAAACTAATATAAAGGCTTGACCGATTGGTCAAGCCTTTTTGCATCAGAACAATGTCGTTATCCAATAGATAACCCCATACACCGCTCCCGACAGTATACCATACAGTATCACGGGACCCGATATAGTGAAAATCTTCGCACCGACACCGAGCACCCAACCCTCTGCCTTTGTGTCGATGGCGGGCGATACGACCGAGTTGGCAAATCCCGTAATGGGAACCAAAGTCCCTGCCCCCGCCCATTTTGCGATATTATCAAAAACGCCGATTCCCGTGAGGATGGCGGCAATTCCGATAAGCGTCACCGACGCGATGGCGCGTGCGTCATCCTCGGCGGCGCCGAGATAAGAATAAAGCTCAAATAAAAGCTCGGACACGGTGCATATCGCGCCGCCGACCAGAAATGCGTGAACGCAGTTTCTGCCGCACGGCGATTTTTTTGCCGTTTTGTCGGCGTAGCGTTTATATTCTTCGTTTGATACGTTCATCTATAACTCCAAGTATTGTTTTTGTAGCGTTAGTTTGCTCGCGTACGCACGTCAATATTCGTTTTTTATAAAAAGTTTATAATGTATACGCATTTTTTGGTTTGACAAGTAATATCCTTTTGTTGTAATATAAAATCAGCCGAATAAACGTAATAACGATACGATAGGAGTATTATCATGAGATTCTGGGACGAAATTTCAAAGACCGCCACAGGTGCCGCCAATTATACCGTTAAAAAAGCCGAAGAGCTTGCCAGCTCCGCAAAGATCAAATATAAGCTCAATTTAGCGGAAACGAAGCTTTCCTGTACCTATGAGGGTATCGGCAGACTTTATTATGCCGCCGTTATGGAGGGCAGAGATACGACGGAAGCCATCAGCGACCTTATGGCAGACGTTGCCGAGCTTACCGTTGAGATCGACGGATACCGTCATACTTTGGCAGGCGCGAAAAATAAGGTGATCTGCTCCTCGTGCGGTGAGGAGGTTTCCTCAGAAAGCTTCTACTGCAGCCAGTGCGGCGCAAAGCTTTCGGGCGATGCCGACACCGATGCGAAATAAATCACAACAGTAATAGACTGCAAAAAAATCGGAGTTGATAAAAAACTCCGATTTTTGTGTTGTTACGGCTAATATTCACCGTTTGTATATTGATTTTTCTTTTGTAATTTGATAAAATCTAAAATTAATGTATCATTATTGAAAGAGAGGACTATGTTAAAATGAACACGGACAGTTGTACCGGCGATTCATCTTTAGATCCGTACAGTATCCGACACTGCCGCTCCTTTTTTGTGGTTATACTTCGTTTGTAACAAAGACCGAATAAAAGTAACCGAATAAAACAACATAAAAGGGAGAAAATTTTTAGATATGTGGCAACCACTGATATTACAGGTAATACTGATTTTTTTGAACGCAGTTTTCGCCTGCGCCGAAATAGCCGTGCTTTCGGTAAACGAGGCGAAGCTTGAGCGAATGTCCGATGAGGGCAATCGCGGCGCAAAGCGGCTTTTTGCTATGACGCGCGAGCCCGCGCGGTTTTTGGCAACGATCCAGGTAGCGATCACACTTTCGGGATTTCTCGGAAGTGCGTTTGCGGCAGATAATTTTTCCGATCCGATCGTAGGATGGCTTATATCCTTCGGTCTTCCGATTTCAGAGGAAACGCTCGACGTTATCGCCGTCGTCGTTATTACGGTGATACTGTCGTTCATCACGCTCGTTTTCGGCGAGCTCGTTCCGAAGCGGCTTGCTATGAGAAAATCCGAATCGATGGCGCTTATGCTGTCGGGCCCCGTGTCGTTCATTTCAAAGGTGTTCGCGCCGCTTGTGTGGCTTCTCACTGTTTCGACGAACGGGATCCTCCGCTTGCTCGGTATCGATCCGTCGGAGACGGATGATAACGTATCCGAGGAGGATATCCGCATGATGGCGGATATCGGAGCTGAACGCGGCGTTATCGATTCCGAAGAAAACGATATAATTCAAAGCGTATTTGAATTTGATGCGCTTGCTGTAAGCGAAGCCATGATACATCGCACCGAGGTAACGATGCTCGACGTTGAGGATTCTCTTGAGGTCTGGCGAAAGATTATTCACGAAAAGGTTTACGACTATTATCCGATATGCTCCGAAAACGCAGACAACATAGTCGGTGTTCTCGATGTGAAAAAATTCCTGACGATGACGGGAGACGTAACGAAGGAACGAGTTATTGACGTGGCGGTAAATAAGCCGTGCTTCATTTCGTCATACGCTAAGGCAAACGATATTTTCACACACATGAAAGAGGAAAAGCTTCGTTTCGCCGTCGTTGTAGACGAATTCGGCGGTACGGACGGTATCGTCACGATGAGCGACCTTGTCAAGTGCCTGCTCGGCGAATACGAATGGATTTCCGATGACATAGTCAGAACTGATGACGGCTATAAAATGAAGGGCACCGCAGAGCTTTCACAAATCGAACGTATGCTGAAAATCGAAATCGACAGCGAATCGACGACGCTGAACGGTTGGCTTATTGAAAGCTTCGGCAAGGTGCCCACGCCGAAAGAAAGCGTGACGTATGAAAAGTTCGTGTTCACCGTTGAAGTTTCCGACGAAAAAGGCGTGCGTGAGGTGACGGTTGAAAAAGCTGCCGCAGAATCCGACAAGGACAAAGAAAAGGATAAAGATAAATAATAAAAAAGCTGTATCGCAAGTCAATGCGATACAGCTTTTGTCTTTTTTACTTCACACGTCGCCGCAAGAGTCGCCATACGGCGGCTGACACAGTCAGCAACAGGAAAATGACGGCAACGATCTGGACGATATTCTCTTCGGACGCAGCAACGTCATCCGACTTTGATGCAGAATGATAGAGTGTTTCAAGCTCACTGCCGTTAAGCTCGCGGCTGCAAACGGAAATAGCACTGATATACAGTTCCCGGGAGCTGCTGTTCGGAACGAGCATCATGCTGTATACGGAGTTGAGCCCTGCAAATTCCGAAATGTCAATGTAAACGGTGGTGTCGCCGTTCAGGAGGACGGGTGCTTTGAGAATGCCTGATTTTGAATAAATATATAAGTCGTAGCTCGCCTCGGACGGTGTTGACGCATCAATGGCGATGACGGGGGACGCCGACAGATTCAGAGGGTCTGCCGCAGACGAATACATTATGCCGCCATAAGACCGCATGGAACGTCCCGATTCCGTTTTGACGGTGACGCACTCGCCGTCAGCGTCGATGGCGAACCAGCCGCCCGTGTCGTATGCATCGGAATAACTAAAAAGCTCGTAGCTGCCTATGATGTCCGACGGCATATAGCGTATCGGATCGGACTCGGTGTACGTATACGGATGAGCGCGCTGTTTTTCGGCATCTGCGGACAGCGTTACGGTAACGCCTTCGTCAGCTTCGATATAAGCTTCGACCTCGGCGTATTTATCCGTGTCGAGCAGATTGTAATATTTAATAAAATCGTCCCAAACGGTGTTGGAAATGCCGTCGACGGGCTTGAAGATGAATCCGTTTGTTGATGATACGCGGCAGGCAGAATAGTACGCTTCGGTATAAGCCCGTGTGAGAGCCGAGGCTGTTTCGGGTATCACGTCGGACGCATACTCAATAAAGTAGACGGACGGTGCGATGCCTTTTTGTGAGGAAAGCCGATGCTTGAGCACGGATGCGGCGTCAACGCCCAACGTGAAGACGGAGTCGGATGTCAAAGAATCCGTTTGCCAGATAATACCGTAAGAGTTAAGATAAAACTCGTCTGCGTAATGGGAGAGATATTTCAATATAAGCTCGTTCGGTGCGTTGCCGTCCTGTCCGATGATATATGAATCACCGAACGGCAAAAGGACGCGGAAAGCGTCGATGTTAGCGGCGCCCGCGCCGTAAATGACGGCGGCGGTCCTCGCTTTTGTAAGTGCTGCGGCTTGGGGATCAACGGCGCTGACTGTGTCAGCTTCGCTGTTGCCTGCGATAATGCCGCAAATGTATCCGTAGTCTGACGAACGATAACGTTGCGTCAGAAAATCAACAACGGCATGGAGAGTTTCAAAGCTGTCTTTATCGTTGGCAGAGATCCCGCGATAGAGTACAGCATCTCCGTCTTTGTATGATTCAACGAGTCGCACGTAAACGTCTGTGCCTGACAGTGACAAAGATCGGACGGCGGCATCGATCGATCTGAGATATTCGGTGTTGAAATAATAAAGATTGCCGAATGCGGAGTATATTCTTCCCGAAGATAAGTCACCCAAAAGATGCGACAGATCTATAGTAAGCTCTGTGACAGCAACGGCATCCCTTGCGGTGATATCGGAGTGCGCGAGTCCTTTCAGGCTGTGCGATCTATAGGGAATCGTAACGCCGATGCCGTTTACGGCAGGCAGACGCGGAGATGCGACGGTACGTCGCACGTCGCCGTCCTCGATCATGACGGTGTAAAGCATTGTTGAGGCGCCTTCGGGCAAATCCGATGCATCAACGGTGATGTTGAATTTGGTCGTCATATCCACTGTCGCAATCGGGGAGGATGCCGTGAGATATTCTTCCGCATCGGCATAGATCGGAATCGCGTAAACGGAAATTTTACCGTTTAAGTGAGATACGACGGTGTCGGAATCTACGGTGCCGCGAAGATTTATACTTCCGTCTGCGGCAAGCGAACAGATGTCGAGCGAGCCGATCTTTTCGGCGTCGGTGATACTGTCTGCCTTGTTGGAAATATAAAACGTATCAATGTTATAAATATAAAGCGAGCCTGAAGCATCGCTTGACGCGGAAAAGGTGATGGACTCTATATTTGCGGCGGCGGGACAGTTAAACAGGTATGCCGTCGGTGTTTCACCGCTGACGGTGACGCTGTCGCCGATGTATCCGTTGCCGTCAGCGTAGGTAACGAGAAGCTTTATGTCCGTCGGCGTGTCCGATGCTATGACGGCGTAAAGCTTGTTGTGATGCGACACGTCTCGCACGTTTTCATAAAGAGGGGTGAACGTGACTGTGGTGCGGACGCTGTGATGGATCCTTACGGAGTTATCCTTGCCGACGGAATATGAGCCGCCGGAAACGGTAAAGGATTCCGTCATAAATCTGTCCGCGTATGCGGTATCGGCAGTACCTGAAGCTGTCAGATTATCTATTCTGCAGATGAGCGGTGCCGTTGTATCGGTAGGATCTGCGTTTGACAGCGGAGATACGGAAACCGAAACAGAGGTGAAATTATCGCGATCCGTCCAATCGCCGACGGGAATTGAGATCTGTTGCCACTGCCCTGCAGGAAGCTCTTCGGTGTGCGAATACTCGTGTGAATCGGAATAAAGCGTGACGGTGACGGAAAAGAACGTATCCGTTAAGGCATAATCAAGCGACAGCCACAAGCTTACGTCGGTATATTTATAAAAGCTGACGGAAGTGGTGAACGTGCTCGTGACGGTTATCACGTCGCCTACGGCGACGGCATCCTTTCGGCAAACGATGTATCCGCTATCGTCTTCGCCTGCGGCGAGATAGCGGTTTTCGTCTGTATAAAGTGCCTTCGCAACGGAGACGCCGACGGCGCTCCATTTCGACGGATAACAGGCATTGTCTATAACGGTACCGCTATGTTCACCATCATTGTCGGCACCGACGGTGAGCGCACAGAAAACGGACAGTATTATCGAAAGAACGATCACGGTTATAACGGAAAAACGAAACCGTCTGATATGCGTCACCTCCTACTAAAAAATTATGCTTATATAATATTGTATCATATATTTGTCGGGATTAAAATAGTTTTTCATAATTAACACAGCTTGACATACACCTTTATAGACAGTAAAATAATGTAGTAAGATCAAATTTATAATAATTGGTGGCGATATTATGGAAAAGAAGTATTTGTACGAAGCACATTTGCATACGAAGGAAGGTAGCGCGTGCTCCCGTATTTCGGGTGCGGATGCAGTCGATTATTATAAAGCGCTTGGGTACACGGGGATTTTTGTCACCGACCACTTTTTTAACGGAAACTGTGCTGTACCGCGCGATTTGCCGTGGGCGGAGCGCGTCAGTCTTTTCATGCGCGGTTACGAAAACGCACGCTGCCGCGGTGAGGAGGTCGGACTTGACGTTTTCTTCGGCTGGGAATACTGTCACGGAGGCACGGAGATACTGACGTACGGGCTTGGACCGGAATGGTTGCTCGACAACCCCGACGTTTGCCGCTGGAGCGTTAATGAATACAGCGAACGTGCAAGGGCAGCGGGAGCCTTCCTCGTTCAGGCGCATCCTTTCCGTGAAGCACCGTGGGTGCCTTTCGTCCGCCTGTTCCCGCGTCTTGTGGACGCGGCGGAGGTATATAACTGTACCGTCAACCGCACGCCGAAGGATTCGGCGATAAGCGAATTTTTCGCCGAGCACTACGGATTGCACCGCACGTGCGGCTCCGATTTCCACGGTCTGCCGAACTCGCGTCACTGCGCGATGGCGTTTGATGAAAAGCTCACGTCATGGGAGGATTACGCTGCGCTCGTGCGCGCCGACAAGAACACCGTGATCGAAGATGCACTTTCGTATCTGCAAGAATAACCGAGCCGTTCTATAGCGAGATCGGATATAAAAAAACCGAGGCACAGCCTCGGTTTTTTGTTTGCTGTTATTCTCCGTGCAGATCGGATTTGATACGGCTTGATGAAATTTCGGGCGTGCGCGAGAGGTAGACGACCTCGCATTTTTCCTTGAGAAAGTCGAATTTGCCCTCCCAGTCATCGCCTATAACGAAAACGTCAACGCCGTATTTGTCAACGTCGGTAAGCTTTTGCTCCCAGGTTTCCTCGGGAACGACGAGGTCAACGTATCTGATCGCTTCGAGCATAGCTCGGCGCTCCTCGTATGGAAAATAGCTTACTTTGTTCTTTTCGACGCGGTTAAACTCGTCCGTCGAAAGTGCAACGATCAGGTAATCCCCGAGCTCTTTTGCTCGCCGCAGAAGATTTATGTGTCCGTAATGGAGTAAATCAAAGGTTCCGTAAGTGATAACCCGTTTCATATCGTTCTCCGTATGTGAAGTAGAGTTTTTTATCTGATGTGGTCAAGAATCAAAAGCGCACAGCGATGGGCGGCGCCGCCATCCTCGCAAAATCCGTTTTCGTTGTAAAAACGACACCAATCGCCGCCGCTTTTGTCGGGGGCGTAGTTTCTTATGTTATCCGTGAGCTCCGTCATGCTGCGTGCAAGAGGAAACGGCAGCGAATCTATGGGGAAATAGAATCCGCGTCCGCTGCTGTATTCGGGAATATCGGTGGCGAACAGCAGGCAGGGCTTGCCCGACAGCGCGAAATCGAACATGGAGGAGGAATAGTCCGTTATCAAAACGTCAACGGAGGCGAGCAGCTCCTGCATATCGGGATATGAAGTCACGTCAACGGCTGTGTCGCCGTCATAGCCGTAGAGCGTCGCTGACTGCGACGCGACGTTCGGGTGAAGCCGCACCAAAAGACTCCATTCTCCGCCGAAACGTGCGCGCAGAGCCTGAAGCACGTCCTTGACGTCGAGTTTGTATGCGTCGATGCTGTGGTCGTCGCGGAACGTCGGCGCGTAAAGGCACAGCTTACGGTCACAAGGGAAGAGGAGCGTATCTGCAACACGGGCGCGGAGCGCCGCGTTATCGCAAAAGAAAATGTCGCAGCGAGGTGTGCCGTATTCGGCAACGTCGCCCGAATACCAGAAATCACGCTTATGAAGTTCGGTCATAAATCCGCTGCCCGAGATAATGACGTCGGTGAAGGCGGAGTCTCGCTTACACTGCTTGACGTAGGAGCGTGGCAGCATCGCTTCGACGGCACGCTCAATGTGCTTTTGAGCAAACCCGTGCCACGTTTGCATATAAAACTGTCCGCCGCGCTTATAAAGCGCACCGCTTCGGCTGTCGTTCACCCACACGCGAGCCGTTGAAAGCTCGTATACGGACTGCGGTGTTCCCGTGCGGCACGGACGTATACGGTCGGGCAGCGGGGTATCTTTATTTTGTGTCAGCCAGACGAGGTCTAAGGTGTGATCCTTGTCGAGCGCGAGGAGTGCCTCAGCGATCGCTTTGGGATTGCCGCCGTAGCCCTTGCCGTTGAAGCTGGAAAAAACGATTTTGTTATTTTTGATCGGCGGTATGCGGAAGAGTGTCCACGTTGCTGCGGACAGTATCTTGCGTATAAAATTACTCATTGGTGTCGCTCTCCTTGACGGTGAGTTTACGGCGGTGCTTGATGATAATGGCAACGCGGAACAACAGTATCGAAAGCTCGGCAACGCTGACGAGGGCGGCGAGGGTTATCATACGGATGTTGTCGGTAATATAGAGTATGAAGAGGTTGACGACGTGCAATACCGAGCCGAAGATGACGGAATAGTTCGCGTATTTGCGAAGTCCCATGGCGGTGAGCGTCGGAAAGCCTAAAATGTAGCTTGGCAGAGTTATTATGCCAACGGGAAGCATTGCGCGCAGTACGTCACCTGCAGGACCGTATTCGGCACCGAAAAAAATACGGCAAAGAGGCTCCGCCCAAATGAAAAATACGGTGCAGAAAGCGAAGATCACGGGTGTTGAGATGAAAAGCAGCTTCTTTACGAGCTTATAATCACGGTTGCGCGTCATATAAGGGTAAAGGCTGTCGGAAATCGGGGAAAGCAGATTCTTCCCCGTCGTTATGAGCTTGTCCGCCGACGTGTAAAATCCCGTAACAGCGCCGCCTGCGGCGATCACGTCGAGAATGACGGTATTAAGCGACGTGTACGCAGTTGATGCGATACGCGAGAAGAAAAAGACGGATGATTGCCGCACGGCATCAAAGACACTGTCGATGCCGATGCGTGTGAAGCGGACGTCGAACCTGCGTTGTAGGTCAACGTACGAGAAGATAACGGCAACTCCGTTGCCGATTATGTTAAGAAGAGGAATGACGTAAATATCGTCGGGCGAACGGAGGAAAACGAAGATCGCCGCAGTGAAAAAAGCTCTGATCACAACGGTTCGGAGCGTAACGGCAGCCATGTCCTCAAGTCCGCGGTACATGTAATCGGGCAGAAGCACTGACAGCGCCGAGGCGAGGAAAAACAAAAACAAAAGTCCCCGTCTGTCCGTCCACGTGGGGATAACGGAGCACAGTATAAGCAAAATCAAAGCCGAAACAACGGCGAAGAGCAGCTTGGCGGCTGTGACGGAGGAAAGAATACGCCGAAGCTCGTTCGTGCTGTCTCTTTTGTCTGCGACGTCTGCCGTTGCGGAGAGAAGAAAACCGAAGTCCATCACGAGGCTGAAGTATACCATAACGGCGCTTGCAACGCCGAGCACGCCGTATGCTTCGGGGCCGAGCACACGTGTTTCGTACGGGACGGCGGCGAGCGCAAGAACGTACGTTGAAAGCTGAAGCACGGTCAGCATTACGGTGTTCTTAAATAAGTTTCCGCGTGATGACGCGGGAGATTTTTTGCTCATGGCGACGGTCTCCTTTCTTCGGGAACTACAACATGTTCAGCCCTTAAGCCTAAAGAGAAAATTCACAGCTCCGTATCGCTTATTCTTAATTAGGAAAAAGAGCAGTTTATGTAAAAACGAAAGCTCCGACAGAAGCGGATTTTCGGCAAAGTCGGGGAAGGTGCGCTCCATATAGCCGTAAAGCTGTGCCAGAAGCGGTGACTTCGGTGATGCCCGCGCGACGCGTACGGTGGCGGCAAGAAAAACGTGATCGATAGCCAGGCGTGTAAGTGTATCTTTATATTTTTCGTACAGTCCATGCTCGCGGTACCAGGAAATGATATCGTCAAATGCCCACGTTATTTCAAGGTTACGGTCGAGTGCGGAGGAGTTCATGATCGAGCCCGAACGCTGTAAATATCTATATAAACAGCGATCCGTTACAACGATGGATTCGGCGGCGGCAAAAAGCTTGACGGTCGTTCGGATATCCTCATACCAGACACGTTCGGGGAAGCGGATCCCGTTTTCGGTGAACAGAGCGCGCCGCCACGCGCGCTGCCATACGCTCGGCAACGACAGTAAATATTGCGGATGCTCGGGCAGCGTGAACGGTTTGTCGAAAATCGGTGCTGACACGGGCACAGGCGATAACGTCCCTTCACCGTCGTCGCCTGCAAAGCCGAAGGCGGCTATGTCGGGGCGGTGGTGGTCTATGACGCCGCCGATCACCGAAAGTGTGTCGGGAGCTATGGTATCATCTGAATCAAGGAAGAACAGATAATCACCGCGGGCGACGTCGATGGCGGTGTTTCGTGCACCGCCGAGTCCGCGGTTTTCCTGGTGGATAACGCGGATGAGCTCAGGGTATCGTTTGCCGTATTCGTCGCAGATTGAGGCGGATATACCGTCCGTTGAGCCGTCGTCAACGATAATGATCTCGGCGTCGGAGGTGTCGTTTGCGAGAACGGAATCTATCGAGCGGCAGAGATAATCGGCTACGTTATAAACGGGAATGATAACGGAGTATCGCATAGTCAGACCTCACTGCCGCTTTCGTAATCGTGAAGGACGGTCAGATAGTATACCGCAGCGAATATCGCGGCAAGATAAAACGCGGCGCTCGGACGGCGAAGTACGCCTGCCGTACAGTAAACGTGCCCGAGACACATAATGAGGGCGATGCCCCACGAAGCCGCGTCAAGGGAGAAATATCGCTTAGGATCTTTACAAAGCGCGCGGATGATGAGGAAAATAAAATAGAAGATAAAGGCAAGCATAGCCAGAAGTCCGACGGCACCGTAAAGATAATATACGCCGTGCAGATCGTTTTCAACGTCGTAAATGTTGCCGTTGACGGTAAAACGTGCCAGCTCAACTCCGAAGAAAAGGGAGGACGGTGGTGAATTTTCCATCAAAAGTTTCGCAAAAATGAGCTTTTTGGGGCGTGTTGCGGTGATTTTTAAGATGTCGGTGGTGTAATCGAACATTTCTATCGTCTGTTCCGCACCGAATATCTCAACGAAATCGGCAGCGTAAAATTCATAGATAGGTGTAAGACGGAGTATGAGCTCCTCTTTTGTCGGCTCGGCAGGAGGGACGGGGGCGCTCGTTTCGGGTGTTTCTGTGTCGGGAGATGTTGTGTCTGTCGTGTCCGTTGCGGGAGCATCGGTTGTCGATGCGTCGAGCATACTGTCGATATTTTCCTGACGGTCGGTCTGTACGCCGTAATACTGTTCCTGATGCTTCATCATCGGGGATGTCGGCATGAGGGCAAGAACGGCAACACCTGCCAGCAAAAATGCAGCCGCACGGTTCCAATCTTTGGGGTTGATTATAATAATGGAGCCGCCAAGCCCGAAGAACATGGCGATCATGCCTGCGTAAGAGAGGCGTGTGCCGAAAAAGTACATGGCAGCAAAGGTACCGATAAGGGTGAACCAAAACAGGGGGCTTTTAAGTCCGCGGCGGCGATACAGCCATGCGATGGCTACGGGAGCGGTAACGGTGAGAATGGAGCTTTGCGAATTTGTGTTGGAAAACCATCCGATGTATCCCGCTCCGTCTTTGTAGGTGTGCGGCTCCGTGCCCGTAGCAACAGCGAGTATCTGCACGGAGAAAATAATAAGTAAGCAGGTAAGTATACCGCTTTTTATCGCGCCGTAGCAGTCGCGGTTCGCTTTGATGCAGGATATGAGCGCGATGGTGGTCCACGGCATATTAAGCACGCGGATATAGTTTGTCATGTCGGTGAAAATATTGGTGTACCCGAACTGCCATGCCGCAAAAATGTGACCTGCACCGATGAAGACGGAGATCAGGGCGGCAATATAATATACCGTTTTCTTTTCGGAAACGGCAAAGCCGATGAGTACTGTTACGGCGAGCATAAGCATACGTAAAGCGAGGGTGACGGTATTGCCGACACCGAGCTTTACGACCCAGAACGACATAACGTCAACTATGGGCTGTAAAATGAACAGCGCAAACGTTACTTTGGGCAGGTGCGGTATGAGGCGCGATGTATATTCACGTATCGTTTTCATTGTGTGGACCTCATTTACTTTTTTCTTTGCCGCCCGACTTTGTGAAGATAACGTAGATGGCGGCGAGTATAAGAGCAAGATAAAAGCTTGCGTTCGGGCGGCGAAGCACGCTTGCGGTGAAGTATGCGTGAACGGTACCGCAAACGAGGGCACAGTAAAAGCCGACGGCTTCTACTGTGAAATAATGTTTGAAATCGGCGGCAAGTGTACGGACGGCACGGACAATGAATACGGCAAAAAACGAGAGCATGAGCGCAAGTCCGACGGTACCGCAAAGATAATAGATGCCGTGAAAATCGTTTTCAACGTCGTAGCTTGCGTCAAGGTAGTAAAGCTCTGTCAACGGTAAGCCGAATATCCGTGAGAGCGGACGGTCAGTAAAGAGCATCTCACAGTATGAGATCTTCATGCGACGAACGTCAGCGATGTCGTATACGTCGGTAGAGTAGTCGTAGAGCTCGGCGGTACGCTCGAGTCCGAAGCGGTGCGTGAGCCCGGGCAGATAATACTCGTACGCTTCGCGCAGTGCTTCAACGCCCTCTCCGTTACTGTCGGCAACGAGTGAGTCGATATGGAGCTGCTTTTTTTCAGCGTTTTCCATGACGAGAGTCTGATTTTTTACCATTGGAGAAACGGTAAACAGACACAGCGTCAAAACGGCACACAGCACAAAGAACACAGCCGTTTTTGTCATATTAATTTTGTTTGTGCGTCCTATGATGAGGCAAGCGGCGGCAAATACCGCCATCGTCCCGAGTAAGGACGCATACGCGAGCCGCGTTGCGAAAAGGTAGAGCATTGCGCCGCCGAGCAAGGTCACCCCGACGAAGGCGGCGGTTCGGGAGGCGGTGCGTTTTTCTGCCGATCGTTCAAGCATATATGCGACGGCTACGGGTATCGTCATAGAAAGGATCGCGCTTTGCGAGTTTGTGTTGGAAAACCAGCCGATGATGCCGATCGATTTGTTTGCGTACGTGTAGGGATTCGTCCCCGTGACGACGCTTGCCGTCGCAACGGCAGCGATGATAAACAGACACACCAAAATCGCCTTTTTAACGGCGTGAAGCGCCGTTCTGTCGCACGAAAAAAACGAGATAAACGATAGCGTTACGATCGGAAGCGAATATATACGGATCAGATTTGCTATATCGGTCAGGGGAGATGTGTAGCCGTAGAGGAAGCATACGGCGCAGTGGCATACTGTCAAACAAAGCAGGATCGCGGAAAGAACGTAATAGGGGGCTTTGTTTTGCGCCGTCACGTAGCCGAGGGAGAAAATAACGACGAGCAAAAACAGTCTCAGAGCGAGCGTCAGTGGGTTGCCGAAGCCAAGCTTTACGACAAAATATGAGATGACGTCAAGTAACGGCTGTATAACGGTGAGGACGGTTATGATGACGGGCAGCCTTTTGCGGATACGTTCGGGGTAAGTACCGCCGACAGTATTAGTGTTATCCATACAGCACACCGTCCCTCTCATAATTATTTAGCAGCATAATATATCACATTATATTATACCGCCGAATGGAATGAGTGTCAATCTGCGGTGGGTGAATAAAAAGTAAAAGAAGCGCAAAAAGGCCCGACACGGCGCCGTGTCGGTCCTTTCTTCTTTGTTAAGCTTGATCCTTATCTGTCTTGCGGCGGCGCTTCAAGGATGCCCCTGCAAATGCGACGGTGACGGGGATGATAAAAAATGAGTTGATCAAAGATCCGCATCCGCCCGTTGATTCGTCGTCGGCTTCCGTGTCAACGGTGGTGTCGGTCGTATCCTCGGGTATTTCCACCGAAGCAAACGTGCCATAAACCCGCCATTCAACGATGCCGACGCCGTAATCGCCATTCGACGATTTTTTAAGCGTCACGCGGAATGCCGTCGTTGTCACCTCGTCAAAGTTTGTGAGATTGAAGCCGTCAAGGTTAGCCTTGCCGCCATCCTCGCGCTCACGCAGGACGCTGTAATCGTCGGCACCCGTGACCTCGTGCCACATCCCGTCCTCGCCGAGATATTCGTAAACGTATGAGGAGGGAATGGCGATATTGGAGTTTGTCGTGTAGTTGTCGGTCCAGATGTACAGATCTGACGAGGAAACCGTAACGGGAATATCCCACGTATACGTTACCATTTCGGAGACGCTTCTGTTGCCCCACGAGCCGTAATGAGGGCAGGTGGTGTCGTTCGATTTTTCGCTCCATTCGCCGTCATTGACGGCGGTGAGCGATTCCCATGAGGAAACGAATGTCGTCGTTGGTGTTGCGAAATAAGCGAGGTTGCCGTCTGCGGGTGTAAGCTCACCGATAACGGACATAAGGCGAAGCTTCGCCGTTTCTATCTCAGCTTCGGTGAGGTTTGGCGTGCGAAGCGTCGCCGCCGCTTCGGCAAGTGCTGACTCAAGCTTATCGTATCCTGAGTCAAACATCGTTTTGTCAAGGGATTTGAGCGACGCGATTGCCGTGAACAAAGGCGAATAATCAACGATAACTTCGCTGTCATCTATCATGCTGTCCGTTCCTTTGCCCCACGGTTCGATAACGTCGTATTCACCGAAAAGCATTTCGCAGATCTCGTATACGGCAGGATCGTATTCGGCAAGCTGTTCGCGTTCCGTTTTGTGAGTCACTTTTTTTACGTTAAGGTTAGTTCCGTTTGCGTTGAACCATCTTCCCACCTGACCTGCGAAATATTCGTGATAGTTATTCATATCGTAGGAGGATTCGCTGTATTTGCCGTTCTTTTTGTATTCGCGGTATGCGGCTTCATAAGCGGCGTTGATCTTTTCAAAGATGTCGGGACGTGCGCCGCTGTTGTCGGCGTCACCGATGCCGTAGGAAAGCACTGTATGCGTAAATTCGTGAATCAGTCCGCAAAAATCCGAAAACCAATTGTTCGGGTCCTGTATACCGAGGTCATCAACGAGGACCGTCGTTTCAAGTCCTCCGCCTCCTCGGCGTTCCGTTTTGCCCGCCGCGCCCTGCGCCTGTTCGTATGCGGTCCAGTCGGGGTGATCGATGTTATATTCGTTCGCACCGATAACGATGACGTTTGACTTATTCTTGATGAGCGAGTCTATGATTTCCGGATATTCGTAGTAGATCTTACGTAAATAGACCTCCATGACGTCATAGGCGCGGTAGAGGACCCAGTTGGGGACGTCATCGGTCGAAAGCACAGGTATGCCGTAGACCATTATGTGCTTTGTGTAAAAGCCCTCGTAGCCGTTTTTGCTCTGCCAATGCGCGGGTATGCCTTCGCGTATCACGCGCTCGCCTGCCTTCGACTGGCTGATATACGATTCAGCCGAAACGAATACCGAAAGTGAGGGAATGAGAAGAATGACGGTGAGCAGGACGGACAGAAGCGTCAGAAATGTCTTTTTCATAAAATTCACTCCTTTATATTTTGCAAAGCAGCAGTTTGTCGGTTATATCGGTGCGTTATCGTTCCATTCGATGTAGGGATTGTTGTTATCGTCAAATTTGATCGGAAGAATGACGTAGGTTGATTTATAGTAGTCGAACGGACGCGTGAAAGGATCGCCCCAGCGGTCGCCGAAGTAGAGATATTCACCGTCAACGGGTAAAACGAATGCGGGTTGGCTGAAATACGTCGTTTTGTCGCCGAAGTTTTCAAGCAGCGACCATTTGCCGTCCATGGAATCGGAAACGGAGAAGCATCCCTGATTGGGAGCCCAACCCGTGCAGAAAGAGGAGAGCATATAGTATTTGCCGTTCTTTTTGAATACGGCGGGTGCTTCTCTGTATTCGCCCTGGAAAAGGATGTTCACGAGCTTGTCAACGTTCATATAGTCGTCGGCGAGGCGGTATACGTGAAGGTCTGCGTTGTCGCGCGCCGCAGAAAGAAAATATGCGGTGCCGTCATCGTCAAGGAAAAGAGTGCAGTCGCGGCTCATGTAGCCGTATGGATTGAAGTGACCGTGATAGGTGAAGTCTCCGTCTGGGGTGTCGCAGGTTGCGATGCAGGCGGCAGCATCGTTATAATCCTTGCCGTTTTCGTAATGTGCCCACATAACGAACTTGCCCGTTTTCTCACAGTAAAGTACCTTCGGACGCTCAATGTTGACCTTTTTCTTCTTTGAGATAAGATCAAAAACGTCAGCTGTCAGCTTCAGTCCCGTGCGGACGCGGTACGGTTCCGTTTTGCTTTTCGTTGTCAGAATATGATTGCGAAATTCCCATGTGTGCAGGTCGGCGGAACGGTAACAGGAAACGTAGTTGTCGCCCGTTCTGTCTTCGCCGTACCAGTACCAAAAGTCACCGTGACGGATTATGTAGCCGCCGTGCGCGTGCAAGAGATTGCCGTTTGTGTCGTATATGAACTGTCCGTTTTTCATGTTAAATCTCCCTTTTAATTATTTATTGAATCTGATCGAATGTAGGTCAAAGTTGCATCCCGGCAAAAATACGAGGTCAATGTCCGCGATGCCTGAAGCGCTGACGGGAAGCGTAACCTCTTCGTCCTCGGCTGTGAATACTGCCGTGTAAATGTCGCCGCCGATGCTGATGCGGATGGAGTCGCGTTCGTTTTTCGTTTTTGCCCTGACGGTTACGGAGACGGCACCGTCGCTGAGGTCTACGTTTTTGAATCCGACGGTAACGTTGTTGCCGATGTTATAGATCGCGCCGCCGCGGCGTTCGTAGTCGTCGCCGTAAACGACGTTGCAGTCACCTGCCGGAATTCCCTTATACGCGGGATTGATCTTGTGGAAGCGGAAACCGCCGAACACGAGTGCTTTTGTGAATACGATCTTGATGTCGCGGATACCCGTGATGGGAGAGGAGAGCTTATAGCTGTTTGTTGAGTATACCCACCAATCTTTACTTCCCGTGAAGAAGTATTCACCTATGAGCTCATCTTTGCTGTCAGTGACGTCATAGAGGCGGAACGGTGTGTCGGGGGTGTGAACACGGAGCAGGGAAAGCTCAAATCCGTCAGCCCCGTTATCGCCGAAGTCTACGCGGCGGAATACGGCGTGGCAGTCAGCGTCAAAGAAGCGGATGCCGCCTTCGCTCTCCTGCGTGTGTTGAGTTGCTTCGTCAGCTCCCAGCGCGGCAGGAATGCGCTTATACGGGTCGATGAACATCTCGCCGATCCCCTCGGCGGTGAATATGATCTCGGAATAAACACACGGGTATTTTGTGCCGTTATTCGAAAATGCGCGGAGTCGGTATTCACCGTCTGCGAGCGCGGTAACGGTGACACCGCCGTCAGAATCTTCGATCTTTAAGAGTTCCGTCGGGATCCCGCGTGAATATGCGCACCATTGGATCTCGTTGACACTTGCATTTTCGGGATATGTTTTAGCGTTGATATTCGCTGACGGTGAATCTTTTGTCAGCGTTTTTGAGCCGATAACGGAAAGCTCGATCTTGCGAAGGGGTATTTCGTTGATCTCGGGGACGGTGACGCACTCATCAATGATCTCGATCCCCGCGGGCACCGTGGACGGCAGTGCGGTGAGAGTGACGGTCTCCGTCGGTAAATCGGGAGAGCTGACGGTAACCTTTATCTCTCCCGATTCCGCTTTGGCGGCGATGACGGCCATGAGTCTGCCCGAGAAAAGGCGGCGGGACGTGCATTTATACTGTTCGTAATCGGTGCTGTCGCCGTTGTCGAGTCCGACAAGACGGCCGCAGCCCGAAACGGTGACGTTCATGCGGTTGCGTGCGTTTCCGACGTGATTGCCGTCGGCGTCAACGGTCGATATCGCAACGTAGCACATATCGCGTCCGTCTGCGTTGACTACGGTCTTTTCGGGCTCAAGCACGATGCGGTCGGGATCGCCAAAGGACTTGACCTCGTCGCGCGCGACGACGTTCCCGTTTTTATCGTATGCGACGGCGGAGAGGGTGCCCTTCACGTAAGGGATCTTATAAAATTCGGAGATCTTCATGCTGCCGACGCTGTGATCGTGATCAAATCTGCCGACGAGGACGCCGTTACAGTAAAGCTCCGAGCGTGCCGCATTCGAGTGGACGGTCACGTCGATGATCTCGCCTTCGTTAAAGTCCCAGACGGAGGGAGTGATATGTACCATCGGGGAGCTGTCGCCGTCGGTCCATTCCGCACGGTACGCGTAGTAGGAATCCTTCGGGAAGCCTGCGGTGTCGATCTGACCGAAGTATGAGTTTTTCGTGTCGTAGGGAGTAGGCTCGCCAATGTAGTCAAATCCCGTCCAGATGTATTGACCCGCACAGTATTCGGCGGCTCTGTCGCGGGTGATGTTATATTCCGTGTTGGGCGAAGCCCACGAGGTCGTACAGTTGAAGATGGAAGAGCATTGATGGTCCGCGTGGGTTACGGATTTGTCCTCGTGCGGGAAGTGGTATATTCCGCGGCTTTGGATCGTCGAGGAGGTCTCGCTGCCATAAATGCAGTAGGTGGGATATTTTTCGTGATGCTCGGCGTAAAGCTTTTCTGCGTAGTTATAGCCGACAGCGTCGAGCTCAAGGGCGCATTTTTGTCCCCATTCGCTTCTCATGTGATTCGATCCGACGGTAATGGCGGCATTACGCCGCGGATCATGACGGCGGACGGCGGCGATGAGCATTTTTGTTACCTCAAGTCCGCGTTCCGTCGTCGTATCCCCGATCTCGTTGCCGATGCTCCACATGATGACGCACGGATGATTGCGGTCACGGGTGATCCACGATTTAACGTCGCGCTCGTACCATTCGGAGAAGTAAGCCGCGTAGTCGTACTTCGTTTTATGGTGCTCCCACATATCAAACGCTTCGTCGATAATGACGATGCCCATCTCGTCGCAGAGCTCAACGAGCTCGACGGCGGGCATATTGTGGGAGGTACGGATAGAATTTACGCCCATCGTTTTAAGCTTTTGGATCTTGCGGCGGAGGGCGGCTTTGTTGACGGCGGAACCGAGCGCGCCGTTGTCGTGATGCTCGCAAACGCCGTGAAGCTTGAGATTTTTACCGTTGATGAAAAATCCGCGTTCGGTGTCGAACCTGATCGTGCGGAAGCCGAAAACGTTTTCGGCGCGGTCAACGGGCTTGCCGTCGGAAATAAGCTCTGTTACGACGGTATGTAAATACGGATCGTCGGGATCCCAAAGACGCGGAGCGATAACTGGTATCGAAACGGAGGCACCTACAGCGGAGCCGAGCACGTTGCCGTCTGCGTCGAGTACGGTCGATTTGACGTCACCATCGCCGACGGTCTCGGTATCGACGTGAACGTACCAGGTGTCGTCGGTTTTTTCGGTTGTGATGTAAACGCTGTCGGAGGGGATGCGGTGTTCTTCCGTCTTTATGAGCCATACGCGGCGGTAGATGCCGGCGCCCGAATACCAACGTGTGTTCGGATTCTGATATACGCAACGGACGACGATCTCATTGTCACCGTCGGAAAGATACGGTGTTATGTCGGCTTCAAACGTCGAGTAGCCGTATTTCCATTCGCAGGCGGCGAGACCGTTGACGAAAACGGTCGAGTTCATGTATACGCCCTCAAAACGGAGGATATAAACTCCTTTTTTATCGGTAACGTTGAGAGTTCTGCGATACCAGCCCTCTCCGTTGCGGTATAGAGCGTTGACATCGTAGATCATGTAGTCGTGAGGTATCTCAACGGGGGTGAAAACTCCCGTGAGAGCGTCGTTGTAATCGGTATTGAGCGGAGCTTCGCGGAAGCTCCAGCCATCACAGAAAAGTAATCTTTCGGTCATAACAATCTCCATTCTGCCGCCCGTGGCGGCATAAATAAATGTCAGAAATCCTCGGGACCGCACTTGTGCGGCAAAACGGGGCGGGTCCCGTTTTGCGAGGATTTTAAGCGTGAAACAGTAAACTTTCGCATAAGATAGCGAAACTTTCACGCTGTCTCCATTTTTTCAGTTATTGTAATATTTTGATAAGAGCGAGCCGCTGCTGTTTGCGTGACAGATAGCGACGGCAAGTGCGTCGGCGGTATCGTCCGGCTTCGGCGGCGCAGGCAGTCGCAACAGCGAGGTGACCATGGCAATGACCTGCTGCTTCGTTGCGCGTCCGTAGCCCGCAACGGCGCCTTTCACCTGAAGCGGCGTATATTCCGATATCTCAAGTCCGTGCTTGCAAGCCGTCATGATTATAACGCCTCGTGCCTCGGCGACCATGATACCCGTTTTCTGGTTCGTATTCCAGAACAACTCCTCAATGGCGAGCTGTGACGGATGATATCGCTCAATGATCGCTTCAAAATCGCGGTGAAGCGACAGGAGTCTGTCCTCCGTTTTCATTCCGGCCGGGGTAGTGGCAGAGCCGTATCCGAGCACGCGGATGCGCCCCTTGTCATATTCAATCACACCCCATCCCGCTATCGCGATTCCGGGGTCAACACCGAGTATAACCACAAGCACCTCCGAGTTTACACAATAAATCAGTATATTATATCATAATATACCTCCGTTGTCAAAGAAAAACGCACACTTGCACGATGCTTGTTTTTATGGTATAATTTGCGTAATTATATTTATGAGGAGCTATTATGCTTACAGATATAAATTCACCGAAGGACATAAAAAAGCTCACCTCTGATGAGCTTTCAGCCCTTTCCGATGAGATACGAAGCGTCATTATCGAAACCGTTGCACGCGGCGGCGGTCACCTGGCGTCGAATCTCGGCATGGTTGAAACGACGCTTGCAATGCATCGCGTTTTCGATGCACCAAACGATAAGATAATATTTGACGTAAGCCATCAGGCATACGCTCACAAGCTCATTACAGGTAGATACAAAAGCTTTTCTTCCTTGCGGACATACGGTGGCATCTCGGGCTTTACCGATATCGATGAATCCGAATACGACACCGTCACGGCAGGACACAGCGGCAGCTCCGTTTCAATTGCGCTCGGCATTGCCGAAGCGAACAGAGCCGCAAAAAAAGACAGCTTCACCGTCGCCGTCGTTGGCGACGGCTCATTCACAAACGGAATGATATACGAAGCGATCAACACCTGTGCCGACAGCCGCAACGTCAATCTTGTTATCGTGCTCAACGATAACGAAATGTCGATTACGAAAAACGTTGGCGGTATGACGAATTATCTGTCGAAAGTCCGCACGAGCCGCGGTTACCTCAACTTAAAGCATTCGCTTGAAGAGTTCCTTCTGCAAATTCCCGTCATCGGACGCGGACTTGCGAAATTCCTGAAATGGTGGAAGGACGCTTTCAAAAGCATATTCATCAAGGATACGCTTTTTGAAAATCTCGGTATTCCATACATAGGCCCCGTTGACGGGCACGACATCGAAAAGCTTGAAGCCGTTTTTTGCGAGGCAAAGCGCCGCGGTGGCTGCTCGCTCATTCATGTCATAACAAAAAAGGGCAAGGGCTACGGCAAAGCCGAGCTTACCCCCGAATTTTATCATTCAAGCGGCTCATTTGACCCAAGCGTCGGCGTCCCCGCCGCAGGCTCGAAAAATTTCACCTCCGTTTTCGGTGACACCATTTGCCGCGAAGCGGAAAACGACACCTCCGTCTACGCCATCACCGCCGCTATGCGCGATGGTGTCGGTCTCGGACGCTATTCGGAGCTTTTCCCCGAAAGATACCGTGACGTCGGCATCGCGGAGGAGCACGCTGTCGCTTTCGCGGGCGGTCTTGCGATCGCGGGAATGAATCCCGTCGTTACGCTTTATTCAACTTTCGCACAGCGCGTCTTTGACCAGGTTTTCCACGACGTTGCCCTTCAGGGCAAGCACGTCACGCTCGCACTTGATCACTGCGGGCTCGTTTCCTCCGACGGCAAAACGCATCAGGGCATTTACGATCTGCCGCTGTTTTCGACGATCCCGGGTGTGACGATATATTCACCCGAAAACTACGACGAACTTGACCTTGCCATGACGCTCGCTCTCCGCGGCAACGGTATTGAGATCGTCCGCTACCCGAAGGGTGCCGAGGCGCAGTACGATCGCTCCGTTTTTTCGGGCGGCTTCATCAAATACACGCTCCCCGACGAGAATGACATCGACGTCGCCATCGTGACGTACGGCATTATCGCAAAAGAGGCGCTCGCCGCCGCAGAGCTTTTGTCGGCTGACCTGAAGGTCCGTATCATAAAGCTGTTGCGCGTTCATCCAATCGACATTGATGAGGTTGCAAAGCTGACGTGCGGCGCACGGATCGTCTACGTGCTTGAAGAAGGCATCAAGTCGGGCGGTGTTGGCGAAAAGCTCGCAGCGGCGCTCGATAACGTGACCGTCCGCGCCATCGATAACGCATTCGTTCCGCACGGTGACAGAGCTTCGCTTCTGCGTCTGTACGGGCTCGACGGAAAAAGCGTTGCCGACGAGATAGCAAAACTGTGCCAAGACGGGAGGGATTGACTGTGTATCACTCGTACGTTATGGGTATAAACGACGCCGTATGCGATCTGTCAGAGCACGGATTTATCATCAATGCGGACGGTGAAAACTTTACGGTATCGTTCCCCGAAGAGAAAGCTTCTTTATGGGAAGATTTCATCGTTTCGCATCTTGAGCGCGGATATTGGAATGAATACCTCACCGACGATCACGTCGTTTTCATTTTCAATTTAGAGGACGGGATCAGACGTTACGAGGTTTATAACTTCGATAACAGCGAGGTCCTCGCAATTTGCGAAAAGCTCTGCGAATGCAGGATCGAGTCGCTACGGTCCATGCTTTCGGAAAATCATTTTTACAAAAAGATTATCGGTTAAACGACAAAACAGCTGATACGGCAGATGCCGTATCAGCTGTTTTTTATGTCTTATATGTCGTAGTAATAGGCACCGCCGCTGATGTATTCGTTATATCTGTCAAAGATATAGTTGCAGTCGGTGATAATAAAGTAAGCCGCAATATATGGTCCAACACCGATAACGCTTCCGAGTATCAGCCACAGTAAGATCGTGCTGCCCGTACGCGAAAACTCAAGCCCGTAGCGCGGTCCGTTTGCGTGAATACGGTCACCGAGACGGTAAAACCAGATATACGGATATATTCCGCAGGTCAGTATCGACAACAGAATCACCATACCGTATCCGGTCGTTACCCTGCCGTCGCCTTCGCAGGCACGGTTGATATCGTGAATGTAAAACACCCAGAATATTATCGAATAAATTCCGCAGGTAAAAAAGCTCAAAAGCAAATAAACCCAAAAATCACGTTTTTGTATCATTATCGGTCAACCTCCGAACAAGATATTTATAAGTTTTATTACAGCGGCATTTTTAAGATCAATAGCCGTTGCCGCACAGTCTGTGAAAATGACTCTGTATAAATAAACACCGATGAACAAAACGGCAAAAACCGCAAGCGCTGTGCGCGAGGTACGGCGCGGTATGATATCCTCAAAAAGAAAATACAAAACGAGTATCGGCGCGATCGGCCACAAAGGATGCCAATAAAACGCCGTGGAAAGATCCCCACGCAAAACCGACGTCAAAGCCCGCGTCATACCGCATCCCGGGCACGAAATTCCGAGAAAATGTTTTATCGGGCAGCCTACCGTGAACAGGCAAACGAGAATATACACCGCCATACACAGTATAACCGCAGCATATCGGCGGAGTCTTTCACGGCTCCATAAGTCACGGTGTGTCATTTCTTTCCGTCACCCTTGATCGCGTCCCAATATGCACGTGCGGCGCGTTCCGTTTTGTTGTCGCCGTATTCGTAATATTTTTTATTCTTCACGTCGTCTGGCAGGTATTGCTGCACAACGTATGAATTCGGATACGAATGCGGATACTTGTATCCGCGGAAAAGCGGCGAACGGAGATGCTCGGGTACGTTCTGACCGAGCCCTGCCTTTACGTCAGCCATGGCGGCTTCGATCGCGGAATTTGCCGTATTTGATTTCGGAGACGTAGCAAGCATGACAGCCGCGTTCGCAAGAGGAATTTGCGCTTCGGGCATTCCGAGCTGTTTTGCCGATTCACAGCACGCATACGTTATCGCCGCCGCCATCGGATATGCAGCTCCGATATCCTCGTTTGCTATAACAAGCAGCCGTCTGCAAACGGATATGATGTCTCCGCCCGCAAGAAGCCTTGCAACGTAGAAGACCGCCGCGTCGGGGTCGGAGCCGCGGATCGACTTCTGAAGCGCGGAGAGCAGATCGTAATGAACGTCGCCGTCGCGGTCAAAGCTTCCGAGCGAGGAGGACGAAAGCGAATCAAACGTCTCCGACGTAAGCTCACCTTCGGCAATATAGAATGCATTTTCAAGAAGCGTTATTCCGTGGCGTACGTCTCCCGCAGAAAATTCCGCGAGCTTATATAGGACCTCGTCCGTTGCCGTGACGGTTCTGCCCTCCCTTTTGCACATATAGTCAAGCGCGCGGCGAAGCGCGGGCAAAAGCTCCGACGGCGGTACGGGACGGAACTCAAAAACGCTTGAACGTGAAAGAAGCGCAGAATATATAAAGTGATACGGATTTTCCGTTGTGGAGGCGATCAGCGTTATTCTGCCGTCCTCCATGTATTCAAGCAGGGATTGTTGCTGCTTTTTGTTGAAGTACTGTATCTCGTCAAGATACAGTAAAATCCCGCCCGCACCGAAAATGTCGCTCGTGCGCGAGGCAACCTCCTTGACATCGGAAAGCGACGCCGTCGTCGCGTTCAGACGGTACAGCGTCATGCCCGAATTTTTGGCGATTATGTCGGCAGCCGTCGTCTTTCCCGTGCCGGGAGGGCCGAAAAATATCATATTTGTGATACGTCCCGATTCGATAAGACGGCGCAGTGCGCCGCGCTCACCGAAAAGATGACGCTGACCTACCATATCATTAAAGCTCTGCGGACGCAGAATGTCCGCAAGCGGTTGGTTTTTCATGTTTACCTCAAAGCTAAAACTGATTTAGTTAATTATACCGCCAAGCGGTAAAATAGTAAAGAAAAATCCGAAAATAAAGTTGCGTTGGCAAAAATCTCCGCCGGGCAGTCCGGCTCATGCTCATTCATCAAAAAAAGCCTTCGAAAAAACTCTTTTCAAAGGCGGATATTCTGCGGCTCTTTTAACGCACGCAATATGTTTATTATATCACACAGTATAGCTATATGCAACAATTTTTTGTGCATTCTTTATATTTTCTCCGTTTTACACAAGTTTTGATAGTTAATTTCTTACAAATTGCCATATTGCAAATAACAAAAATGTGTGCTACAATATAGCCAGAAGAAAGGAAGGTACAAGCCCATGTACACTTAAACCTTAAAGCTTCAAGGAAAAGCGAGGACCTTAAAAAAGTCTCTTAAACAAGCTTCCGAATGAAAAAACGGTGGTTGCAAAATTCCGAACAAGTTTTGATCTTTACAAAAAAAGTAAAATCAAAAATCAAAAGGAAAATTTAACCTTCTTTGAAAGCAAAACAAAAATTCGTCTTTTGCGGAAAATAAACACAAAGAAAACCATTCTTAATATCAATAAAAACAATATTCAAGAAAAACAATTTCAAATGTGTTTCCGTATAACGGCAAAAACAAAAGACAGAAAAACGAAAGCGAGGATAAAAAAGATGTTAGATATCAAGAATCAGGCGTGACCCTTGATTGCAGGTTTTAAGGTGCAGTCAAGGGTCACATTTTTTTGTTGACCGACGCTCCGCGTCGGTGTTTTTATTTTCTGAGGCTCGCTAATAAAAGTTTATATAAAATGACAAAAACGGCAAGCCATTTTGAAGCTTGCCGTTTTTCGCACGCGCCATGCAGGATTCGAACCTGCGACCTACCGGTTCGTAGCCGGGCACTCTATCCACTGAGCTAATAGCGCATCACTCATTTGAGCTTAACTATAATATCACATAAATCCCCTCTTGTCAAGCACAAAAAAATATTTTTTTCAAATAGTCGATTTACACATATCACAGAAAAAAATGCCACCGTATTTTTTGGTTTTCGACGACGTATCTCTCAACTACGCACCTATCATTATGTCGCTTGACAGATAAAAACAGCCATGTTATACTTATAAAAAATGAATGAGTTTATATATTATCGAAAAACGGAGAAACACAATAATGAAAGACAAAATCAAAAAAGGCATAGTCGTGCTTTTAAGTGTTTCAACTATGATTCTGCTCTGTGTTGCGGTCGGCTTTTTCGGAAAAACCGACGAGGATATTGTCATCAACAGAATCGTGGGCATCGTTGCGATAGCCTCGGGAATCGGCAGTATCGTCATCGGTGTTGCAACGATCCTCAGCTCGTCGCTTGATAATGTCAGAGAATATTACGCAACGGGTGATACCGTTGAAATGTCCGAAGCAAGACGAATTTTATATAATTACAGATACATCAAGATAAAATTCGGCAAAACCGTCGGCGACAAGGATTTTGACGAATGGATCAAGGAGAACATTGATTCTTCGAAAATGCCGCTGTTCGTCACAAACAAAAGTGAGATACTCTCGGCAGCGTCCTTGACGACGAATTTCTTTCAGATGTGGGGGCTGTTGCAGTACAAAGGATTTCTTCCGATCTGGGTATTTGAAACGGCGTCGGGATACAGCATTATCAAGCTTTACGAGGCGATTTACGACATCAGAAAAGAAAAATGCTCTTCCAATCCTTTCTACGGAGGACAGTTCAAAGATCTCTGCGTCAGGATCAACGCAAAATACCGCAAGGCGATCTTACAGTGCCGCAATAAAGAGAGCGATTACATAAAAGAAACGTTTGGCATCAAAGACTTGTCTGCAAACAAACACTATAACATTCCGCTGAAATAAGACATGCACGAAAAATACGGCTGTTTTGGGGTCAAATCCTTGAAATCAACCGTATTTTTCTCGTTTTTCGGAAATAAATCGTGTATTGACATATTGACACATATAAAAAATGCTGTTACAATATGGTGCGTAACATAATATTGCAATTAAAGGATAGAGGTGCGGGGTGTCAAGAGTAAGCTCGGTGACATAGACTTTCGCAGAGTCGATGCCGAGAATGAAAGGGACCGCCGCCGAAGACACATTTGCGAATTGTGTCTGGTTCCGTGGATAACATCCACCGAACTGTCGCGTAAGCGGAGAGCTATATGATTGCGAGCCGGTGGGGTAACTGTGCCGAATACGGCTCAAAAAGACGTAAAGCAGCTGACGCGGATCCGCGCATTCGGCTGTTTTTATTTTTCGTCCTACAGTTGCAGTAAAACATCTCCACCACCGAAAGGAAATCACAACATGACTAAAAATCCCATCTTCCGCGGCGCCGCAACGGCGCTCATTACCCCTCTTACCGAATCCGGCATCGACTACGAACAGTTCGGCCGCCTCATAGACTGGCAGATTGAATCGGGCATTGACGCCCTCGTCGTTGCCGGCACAACGGGCGAAGCATCCACCCTCACGGACGATGAACACCGCGACGCGATCAGATACTGCGTTGAACGCACGGCAGGCAGAGTTCCCGTTATCGCGGGAACGGGCTCCAACGATACCGACTACGCCCTTGATCTCACACGCTGTGCCTGCGAAGCAGGCGCCGATGCGATGCTCGTCGTAACGCCTTACTATAATAAAGCTACGCAGACCGGCTTATATAAGATGTTCACAACGATAGCAGACGCATCAGATAAGCCAATCATTCTTTATAACGTGCCGTCAAGAACGGGCGTGTCCATTGAACCGTCTACTTACGCTAAGCTCGCCGACCATGAAAACATTGCCGCCATCAAGGAAGCAAACGGAAATATCTCAAAGATCGTTGAAACGGTCGCTCTCGTCGGCGACAAACTCGATATTTATTCGGGCAACGACGATCAGATCGTGCCGATCCTCTCTATGGGAGGCGCAGGCGTCATCTCCGTTTTGTCAAACCTCATTCCGCGTGAAACGTCAGAGATGTGCCACCGCTTCTTCCGCAGCGACATCAGCGGTGCCGCTGAAATGCAGTGCAGATACCTCACGCTTATTAACGCCTTGTTCTCTGAAGTGAATCCGATTCCCGTTAAAGCAGCTATGGCGGCTATGGGATTCTGCGAAGACTACCTCCGTCTTCCCCTCACTCCTATGGAAGATGCACACCGCGATGTTCTCTATTCCGTTATGCGTGATCACGGTATCATCGCATAAGGTGTGCGATTCGGCATATCATTTATTATAAGTTATCAAAAGGAATATTGACCTATGAGAATAATCTTACACGGTGCATCGGGGCGAATGGGTTCAATGATGGTTTCCGCCATCGAAAGATCTGCGCTCGACACGGCAGTTTCGCTCGTATCTCCCGATTATATCACAGACCCCGAAACAGGCATCTGCAACAACATCGTTGATTGCACCGCTTCTGCCGACGTTATCATTGACTTTTCTACTCACACGGCTACAGAATCGCTTTTATCCTATGCTGCTATACACAAGCTGCCAACCGTCATCGCAACGACAGGACACACCGCAGACGAACTTGAAATGATAAATAATGCCGCAGGCACGATCCCGATCTTCTATTCGGCGAATATGTCCGTCGGCGTTGCCGTGCTCGTTGAGCTCGCGAAAAAAGCCGCCGCCGCTTTCCCCGACGCCGACATAGAGATCGTCGAGGTGCATCACCGCGGCAAGATTGACGCTCCGAGCGGAACGGCAAAGACTATCTTTGATGCTATACGCACCGTTCGCGAGCGTGCACGCGCCAAGTACGGCAGATACGGTCACGAAAAGCGTGAAGCCGACGAAATCGGCATCCATGCTATCAGAGCCGCTGCCGTCGTGGGCCGTCACGAAGTCATCGTGGCTACCGACAACGAAACTATCACACTTACGCACGAGGCTCACAACAGAGCCCTGTTCGCCGACGGCGCGCTTGCCGCCGCTCACTTCATCGCAGATAAGCCCGCAGGGCTTTATTCGATGAGCGATATGCTCACGGGCGCATAATTGAAACGGAAAGGCAACATAAACATGATAAGAATTGGCATATACGGCTACGGTAACCTCGGACGCGGCGTTGAAGCCGCAATCGCGCAGAATCCCGACATGGAGCTCGTGGGTGTTTTCACCCGCCGTCCTCCCGAAAGTCTTACTCTCCGCACCGAGGGTGCGCGTGTGCTTTCCGCAGCCGACGTACTTTTATATAAAGACGATATTGACGTTATGATCATCTGCGGCGGATCCGCGACGGACCTGCCCGAGATGACGCCTTTTCTGTCGGTATACTTCAACTGCATCGACAGCTTTGACACGCACGCCGCAATTCCGCAGCATTTTGCCGCCGTCGACGCAGCCGCCAAAGAGGGCGGCAACGTATCCCTCATCTCCGCAGGCTGGGATCCCGGTATGTTCTCCGTCGCACGCCTTTACGGCGATGCGATCCTCCCCGAAGGACGCGATTACACATTCTGGGGACGCGGCGTAAGCCAGGGACACTCCGACGCTATCCGCCGCACCGACGGTGTCGTCGATGCGCGTCAGTACACGATCCCAATCGAGTCCGCGCTCAATGCTGTGCGCGAGGGCACCATGCCCGAGCTGACGGCAAGACAAAAGCACCTTCGCGAGTGCTTCGTCGTCGCTGAGGACGGCGCAGACAAAGCGCGCATTGAGCAAGAGATCGTCACGATGCCGAACTATTTTGCCGATTACGACACGGTCGTGCACTTCATCAGCCACGAGGAGCTTTTGCGCGACCACGCTTCCCTGCCGCACGGCGGATTCGTTATCCGCTCGGGCGTAACGGGGATCGAACGCGAGCACCGTCACACGATCGAATACAGTCTGAAGCTTGATTCCAACCCCGAATTTACGGGCTCCGTTCTCGTCGCTTACGCACGCGCCGTCTGCCGCCTCTCCGCGCGCGGAGAAGTCGGTGCGCGTACCGTTTTCGATATTGCGCCTGCCGATCTTTCCATCCGCGACGGTGCCTGGCTCCGCGCTCACATGCTTTGATTTTCACTTTCGAGGAGCACATCAACAATGATTTGCAGTAACGTATATTACGACGGCGACAGCCGGTTACATTTCGCCGACGCAGACGTCGCTGAGCTCGCAAAAGAGTTCGGAACTCCGCTTTACCTGTTCGACGAATCGAGAATTATCGACAATTGTCTTACTTATAAAAGGGCTATGACGTCTTATTTTGGCGACGGAAGCTACCCGATTTACGCAGGAAAAGCCGCATCTTTCGGCTATATTTATAAAATTCTCGATAAAATCGGCATGTCGGCGGATTTTGTTTCGATGGGCGAGCTTCACACAGCGCACCGCGCCGGCTTCCCTATGGAACGCGGATTTTTCCACGGAAACAGCAAGACAGATGCCGAAATTGAATATGCACTTGACGTAAACGTCGGATATTTCGTCGTAGATAACAAAGACGAGCTCTACGCGCTTGCCGATGCGGCTGACCGCCGCGGCAAAAAGCAAAAGATCCTGCTCCGCATCACTCCCGGCATCGATCCGCACACCTACGAAGCCGTTGCAACGGGTAAAGTCGATTCCAAATTCGGCTCCCCCATCAAAACAGGACAGGCGAAGGACATCGTCAAGTGTGCTCTTGAGTGTTCTTCTGTTGAGCTTTGCGGTTATCACTGCCACATCGGTTCTCAGGTCTTCGACGACGACGCTTCCGTCTACACCGACACCGCAAGCGTTATGCTTGAGTTTGCCCGTTCCATACGCGACGAGCTCGGTTACTATCCTGAATATTTCAACATCGGCGGCGGCTTCGGTGTCCGCTACGTTGACTCCGACCCGTACATAAATATTGAAGCGAGCATTTCGCGCCTGCATGATCACATCAAAGCTGTTTGCAATCAGCTCGGTGTACCTTCACTCAAGATCTTAATGGAACCGGGACGCAGTATCGTTGCCGATGCCGGCATGACACTTTACACCGTCGGCTCCGTGAAGCACATTCCGGGATACAAATCCTACGTCGCCGTTGACGGCGGCATGACAGATAATCCCCGTTATGCCCTTTACCGTTCGTCATACAGCGTGTATCCCGCTATCGCTTCCGACAATACCATGACCTGCGACCTTGTCGGCAAATGCTGTGAATCGGGCGACATAATCCAGCCGGGTGTAACGCTTCCCTCCGATATCAAGCGCGGCGATATAGTCACCGTTGCCACAACGGGTGCTTACAACTATTCAATGTCATCAAACTACAACCGTATACCGCGTCCCGCCGTCGTTATGGTCGGCGGCGGCAAGCCTCGACTTGCTGTTCGCCGCGAAACCGTCGAGGACGTTTCCGGCTACGATATAATATAAAACACAAAAAAACAGCGTGACACAGTCACGCTGTTTTTTTATTTCTGTTATCCTAAATGTTTTTTGAAGAAATTGAGGATTATATCGTAATACCCTTCGCCGCGGAAGAATCCGTGCCCCTGACGCGGAACGATAACGAAGGTGATGTCGTGTCCGTATTTCAACAGCGCGTCATTGAAGTTATACGAAAACTCGATCGGTACGAGTCTGTCTTCGTCGCCGTGCATTAAAAGATATGCAGGCTGCGGCTGATCAACATAGAATATGGGGCTGATTGCCATTCCCATTTTATATGCGCGTTTCGCTGACATGCCGAAGATAAGGCTGCCGAATCCGTGTTCTTCATCGTCGCCCTCGCCTCCGGGCGCAGCTCCGCGAGGCATTCCCGAAAGCTTGATTCCAAGCTCCTCGGCGCGAGCCTGCACCTCAGGTGCGCGGTACGCGCCCATGTGCGTCATGTCGCCGCCGCAATACCAGTCGCAAACGGCCTTGACGCGGCTCGAATACTCACCCCATCCGCCGTTACCTTCAAGTTCGGGATTCATATACGACGCACCGACGAGTGCGGAAAGCTGTCCACCCGCAGACTCGCCCCATATTCCGATTCGTTCGGGGTCGATACCAAGCTCTTCCGCGTGCGCTTTTATGAAGCGGACGGCGCATTTACAGTCCTCGATCGGCGCAGGGAACGGCGCTTCCGTCACGAGTCTGTAGTCAATGCTTGCGACGACGAAACCGTCAAGGCACGCTCTGACGAGCGCGTGCGTCGGGCGGTACTTCTTCGTCAGCTCCGCCGACGTCCAACCGCCGCCGTGTACCCAGATAATTACAGGACGGTTCGTTCCCCCGTTACGCGGGATCATAAGATCCATGTAAATATCGTGTCCGCCGCCGACACCGTACACAACGTCCTCGTAAAAATCGATACCGTGCGCGTCCCAGTCCGCAGCAAAATGCGGAGCTACGCCGCGTTCGCTTCCCGTAAGCTTAATAAGTTTCATCATTACACTCCCCTTTATTTATTGTCCTGCGCGCATTCCGGCAAAAACGGTGAATACATCATTACCGCTGAATTTCGCAGAAGTAGGTGTTCATCTAACAGCTCTCCGTCAGGCGAGTACATCTGCTGATAAAGCTCGTTATGGCGCGTATATCCACCCCAGTACTGAGAACGCATTTCGTGATTACGTTCGACGATCTCATATCTGTAGATCGGCTCGGAGGATACGCGCCATTCGCCGTGAAGATATTCGTCTCCGACATTGACCAACAGCTGATAGTCATCCTGCGTGTCGTTCCGTATCATCAAGTCAATGTGCGGATACGAGCAAGTCGCACCGCTTGCAAACGGCTGTGTTCTGTTTGAATCGGGGAAAACATCGTAGCCGTGACGGTGCCGCTCGATAACGGTCAGCGGAGTATGTACCGTCATCCAAAATATCAGATTGGAAAGCTGACACAAACCGCCGCCGACTCCCGCGGAAAAGGCGCCGTTTCGCAGAATCATTCCTTCAAGGTATCCTTTATTTTTGGTCGGCTTTCCGATCAGACGCCAATAGCTGAAAACCTCCCCCGGATGAAGGATGATCCCGTTGATCTTGGCTGTTGCAAGCTTCAGATTTGTGATCTTATTTTCCTGCATCCACATATCGACATCTTTAAGACGCCGCCGCAATAGCGACTTATGAGAAAAATACGCGAAAGGTAAAAGCTCGTCCCGCCTTTCGGCGGCAAACATCTTTCGTTTGCGGATCCATAGCAGTCGTCTTTTCGTTCCGTAGTATGCCGCACCGAGTGAAATGCGGAGCGACGAACGTTTGACAGGCTTTTTCATGTTCTCCATAGCTTTCCCTTTCGTGTACTGTGTTTATTTTTTGTTATTCGTCACTTGCGCGCTTCGGCAGCGCAATATCTTCCTCCATCAGTAAAAAATACGTTACAGCGAGCGCCGCATACGGCATCGGACAGAACTCGCCCGGATTGACCTGCGACATCAAAAAAAGTCCAATATACGACAAAAGGAAAGTCATATGCAGCAGGTTCTTGTTTTTGAAAAATATCTTGATCCGCTCATAAAGCTGATAAAAATACGCGATAATTCCGACGACTCCGAGACCGCCGATAACCTGCGCCAGCCACATGTGATACCAATTCATAGCGCCCTTGACGGGAGAATAAATATCCGAGTTTCCCGTATAACCGATGCCGACGCCGAATATCGGATTCGCTGTAAAATCTCCGAACATTCTGTCAAGAAGCTGTGCTCTCGTTTCTTTTTTGAGTAGATACGCCTTCAGCTTTTCGACATAATCCATAAAGGTCGCTTCCTGTCCGTGTCCGTGACCGCCAACGTCACCGAGATCGATCTTCACGCCGCTTAATTTCATAATAGTCGGCATAGCAAAGATCATTACTACCACGAACACAAGTATGAACCCCAAATAGAAATATCTTCTCACGCGGATTCTGCGATAGAAAAACGCATACGCAAAAAGAATTATCACAAATTCGACTGTTCCCATAAAAATTCCGCCGCGTGAGCCGGTGAATACCGTGCATACGTACATCAAAATCACAGACAGCAGATGAACCTGTCGCTTCGATGCAAAATACATCGGGAAAGGCATCGCGAGCATTAAAAAAGTGGACAGATTGTTGCTCGACTGAAAATATATGAATTTTTTCGCCTCTATAAAGCTTTCCCAACCTGTCGCATAAAAACGGATGACGCAAAAGGAAGCTAAAATGCCGACAGCATACATGATCTTTGCTATTTCACGTGCAGAATTTTCGTGAAGCTGTGACTTGACCAAAAGGTAAAACAGTACCATTCCCGCGCCGAGTCCGAAAACGTAAAAAAGCGCCGTAGGATAAAAATAGTCGGATGTCGGAATCGTGCCGAGGCCGCCAAGTGTGACGGCGACCGTCACGGCGCAAAGTCCGTAAAATGATCTGCCGAGCCTGAGCTTTTTCTTATATTGGACGAAATGGAAAATGACGGCGAAAACGGCGGGGGCCGCTGCCCACGCTCTCGCCATAAAAACGTCCGCCGAATCGTAGCATCTTGTAACGAATACAGCCAACAGCATAGCAGGCAGCATTGCGTCCGTAAGCCTTGACGATACGATGAGAGCCGCCGACGTGATCAGCAAAAAGAGAACGGCACCGTTCACCTCCTGATTCAATAAAACGATCACGGCGGCAAAAGCCAAAAGTATCGTTGAATATATTCGGGAATATTTCTCGTTTTCGAATAAACTGTCAAACATAGTTTTATGTCCTTATATAGAGAGAAGTAGTCTATAAAGAGCTTATTTTATCGGTATTTGTTCTCCGAGATAAGTCGGTTTCGGCATGAATATCGTATATAAAAAATCTTTGTTGCGCGCCGCGATCTCGCGCAGGTCGCGGTACGTCTGCCCGGCATAATTGTAAAGCGACGATGACACGCCGACAGCCTCAAGTCCAAGCGCCTCCGCGACGTATATCGAGCGGTACAAATGATACTCTTGCGTTACGATGATAAGCTTCTCCGCACAGAAAATATCCCGTGCGCGGTAAAGGCTTTCGTATGTTGAAAATCCCGCATAGTCGCAGACTATCGCCTCTTCGGGAACGCCTGCCGCAATGCAGTATTTTTCCATAACGGTGACCTCGTCGTACTCTTGACGGGAGTTATCTCCCGTTAAAAGCAGCTTTTCAGCGGCACCGAGGAAATAAAGCTCAATTCCGACGTCAAGTCTGTCACGGAGCATATCCGACGGCGTGTCGTTGTCACGCACGCCTGCGCCGAGCACGAGAATGCAGTCCGCATCGATCGAATTCGCCGCGTCGGTTATAAGAACGATCTTGTTCTCTGCGGCATTTATTACGACCGTATTGATTATAAACACATATCCGACGGCGGCGATGAGAAACGCCATTATGACCGCCGAAATGATAATTATTGTTTTCCTTTGAAGTTTTATGGGTTTCATAACAAAACGCACCTTTATAGGATAGTTTATAACATCATTTTACCATATTATCATTATATCGGCAAGGGGAAACGTGATTTATGGATAATAAAAAGTCAAAGACAACTTCAAAAGCGAAGTGTCTTTGACTTTTTCGTTGTTCTTTATTCGGCGTACACCTTGAAATAGTCGATCGAAACGCTGTGATCGTTTGCGGCAGTCACCTTTTCAGACATAACCTCGATCCTGATCGTATGCTCACCAAACGGCAGATCAAGTTTTGAGAAGACGAGCGTGTTCGGCGTCACCTTCTCCGCACGAACGGAGTAGTATTCCTCGTACTGAACACCGTCAATGGTGATCTTCAGCGCATTATAGTTCGGCTTTGCTACAGAATACAGCTCGATTCCCGTTCCCGTGAAGGTAAATTCAGCCGTTGAACCGGGTGTCCATGAGCATTGGTTTGTGCTCTCGTAGTGGTCATCTTCGTAAAATACCGTCCATGAGCCGCCGTACGTTATTCGCAGATCAGAGCTGTCAACGGTTTCATTTTCTGCGCCTCTGACCGAAGCTTCAAACGAAAAACGTCCCACCTCACCGTTAGCAGTTACCGCCGCTACCTTGTATGTATAAACGTCCGTCGCAAGCTCCGTTGCAGCGTCGGTGTCCTCGGCACTTGTGCTTTCTGTTACAAATATCTTTACAAATTCGCCGCCGTTAGTGCTGCGGTATACGACGTATTCGTCAGCGCCGTCAAGCGCACCCCATGAAAGTGACACATCGGATGACGAAATGCGGTCAGCCGTAAAGTTTACGGGAGCCGACAACGCGAACAGGTTTGTTACGGTATAGGTTTCACCCGCCGTCGTATCAAATCTGAATCTGCCGCCCTCGGTAACGGTGAATGCAACCGTATTGCCGTCGGAATCTACGATCGTTACATTTCCTGCTTCAAAGTCAAGCACACACTCGCCGCCAACGTTCGATTTTACCGTTGCCTGCGTGACGACTTTATCAGTCCATGTCATCGAAACTTCAAAGTTGCCTCTTGCAACAAGTCCGCTGACACTGCCGTCCGCCCATTCGTCCGGAAGCGCCGGCAACAGTTTGATATATCCCATGTTGCTCTGCATCAAAGACTCGGTAACGCCTGCCGTGTAGCCGAAGTTGCCGTCGATCTGGAAAGGCGGATGCGTATCCCAAAGATTATCGAGTATGCCGTTTTTGAACAGCAGCCCGATCAGCTTATATACCATTTCGCCGTCGCCGAGACGCGCCCACGTATTGATACGCTGTCCCATAGCCCAGCCCGTTGATTCATCAACTCTTGCGTCGAGCGACACTCTTGCGGCATCGAACCATTCGGGTGTTTCCTCGGAGATAAGATCACCCGGATATAGACCGAGCAAATGCGAGAGGTGTCTGTGGCTGTTATTTTCCGCGTTTTTAATGCTTCCGAGATAAGTTTCGTGGTACCATTCCTTGATCTGTCCCGAATCTCCGACTTCGATCGGAGACTTCAGACGGTCAAGGATATCCTGCCACTCGGCGATCAAAGACTCGTCCTCACCGACGATCTTCGCCGCCTTTATCGTATCGATAAAGAGCTGCCATACGAGCGTCTGCTCGTATGTGTTGCCGTTCGTTCTCGGTCCGTGTTCGGGAGAATACGACGGAGTTGAAATAAGCTCTCCGTTTTCGTCCTCAACCAATATCTGACTGTAAAATACAGTCTGTTCTTTCATTATCGGATAGATGCGCTCCTTGAGCATTTCTTCGTCAAGCGTGTATTCATAGTATTCCCACACGTTTTGAATGATCCACGGAACCGCCGCAGGCGACCATCCCCAGTCAAAGCTCCAGCCGGGACAAGTCCAGCCGAACGGTGTCGTCTGCGTATTCGCCGTGAAGCCGTTTTCGGGGTTCTCTTCGTCTGATTTGATGCCGAAATATATCTCCGCCGTCACACGGCCGGGCTCACGCAATCCGTCAACGTAATCGATCAGTGGCTCCGCACATTCCGCCAGATTCGTGCTGTATGCGTGCCAATAATTCATCTGCAAATTGACGTTTATATGATAGTCGGAGCTCCATGCGCTGCCGTTTTTGCCAACCCATATTCCCTGCAGGTTCGCAGGCAGCGTTTCTACGCGTGAAGACGATACGAGCAAATATCTGCCGTATCCGTATAAAAGCTCTTCAAGATACGATTTTTCGCCCTGATGTAACGTTCCGCTTTTGTATGCGCTCAAAAGGCCGTCCGTCGTCTTGTCGGACACCTCGCCGCCAAGATCAAGCTCAACACGTCCGATCATTTCCCACATATCTGCTAAGTGCAATCCGCGAAGCGCGGCGTATCCTTTTTTGTCTGCAGCCTCAACCGTTTCACGAACACGTGCGGAAAGCTCATCCGCCGATTCGCCCGTACGGTATTCGGGATAATCGTTTGCATAATCCGTCACCATCGAAAGGATGATCGTCACCTCGGATGCGTCCGAAACGTTAAGCTTTTTCCCCTTCGCCTCGGTGACGCCGTCAGCGTCGGTATCGACGGTCAAAAACGCGCTGTAACGAAGTCCGTTATCGTTAAGCTTTCCGTTATATATAATGTCACGTCCCTCTGCCTTAACGCTTGTCTGGCGGGGAGCGGTCGAATCGTTTTCAGGCTCGATCGAAACGGTAAAATTGAGTTTTCCCTCTCCTGTTGCCGTCAGATGAATAACCATTACGTTGTCAGGATAGCTTGTGAACACCTCGCGCTCGTACTTCGTTCCGTCAACGCTGTACGATACGGAAGCGATGCCCGTTTTCAAATCAAGCTCACGGATATAGTCCGAAACATCGGACGATTTTACGTTACCGAAGTCAAGATACAGATTTCCGAAGAGCTGATATCCGCCATAGCCGTCCCACGTGCCGACGAGCTTTTCGCAAAGCTTTTCACCTTCCGATATCTTCCCCTCAAGGAAAAGGCGCTGTACTTCGGCAAGCGTTTCGCCGTACTTGCCGTTTGAAACGATATTTCCGCCGTTATAGTTGGGGCGGCTCGCAGACGGTCCTCCCGTCCAAAACGTTTTTTCATTAAGCGTTATGCGCTCCTTATCGTATCTGCCGAAAACGTTGCCGCCGATGTTGCTGTTGCCGACGGGAAGCGATCTGCTCTCCCAGCCGTCGTACGTATTAACCGCGGGCTCGTCATACCAAAGGCGGTACGATTTACCCGTGATCTCGGTTTTAGGTATCTCACCTGTGAACATATCGTCATCCTCCCCATATAGTCCTGTTTTCTCGTCATTTGTGTCGTTATTGTCATTCGTGTCGTCCGTATCCGCTGAGGTACTCGTGTCAGTTTCGCTGCTGCCGTCCGTGTCAAGCGGAGACGCAGGCTCTGTACAGCCCGTCAGCAAAAGCAAGACCGCCATCGAAAAACAAAGTATTTTCCCAATAATTCCCGTTCTTTTCATTTATACCCCCCCTCTGTGATCCTGTACGTCACAATATTATATCATTATACATTATATAATAATATTGACAAGTTCGGATGCAACGATAATATTGAATCATAATACAATTATATCACATCAAACTACTCATATTTTTTGAAATATACTGTTATTTTTTCATCGGCAAAAATAAATACAGCCTTTCCCGGTCGAAAAAAGGCTGTATTTTATCATATCATCACTCTGCTACGCCGTTTAAGATCGGCATTCCGTCGTCCGTCCAGAGCACGCGGCGCAGACGCGCGTGGCGGCACGGATCGACAAGCGGATCCTGACCTGCAAAGCCGCACTCGCCGAGGAAGCATTCCTCGGAGCGTGCATGGTAAACGAAGACGACGTTGCCCTCTTCGTCAACGGTAAAGGAGTTGTGTCCGGGACCGTATTCGCCGTCAAGATCGGTCGAGGTGAGCACGGGCTCGGGCAGCTTCGTCCATGACGAAGCACGCATCAGCGTTGCATCGGCATCAGCCATAAGAAGTCCCACGCAATATTCGGGACCCGTTCCCGCCGCTGAATAGAAGACGAAAACTTTTTTATCTGTAATCAGCACGGACGGACCTTCGCAAACGTGGTAACGTGCCTTTTCCCAATAGTACTCGGGCGTTGCAAGCAGAACGGGCTGTGATGTCAGACGCCACGGCTCTGCCGGGTCTATCTTCGCCATGTAAAGATCCGACGCTATTCCCTTCTGCGCCCAGATAACGTAATGATTGCCGTTATGTTCAAAATACGTCATGTCGAGCGAGAAGCCCGTAAAGGAGAAGTTGTCGCCCTTTGCGGCTTCGAAACGGTGAAGCGTCCAATTTCCCGTGTAGGGATCCTGCGAATCACATTCAAGAACGTAGCATCTTATATCCCATACGCTTGAACTCGATGAGCTGCCCGCGAAATAGATGTACCACTTGCCGCCGATATAGTGCAGCTCGGGAGCCCAGATATAGCGGTGACATTCAGCGCTTTCTTTCTGATGCCAGATAGTGATCTCCTCTGCATCCGAAAGACCTTCAAGGGTCTTAGAGCGGCGAAGAATAACACGGTCATATCCCTGTGAATCGGAGTTGCCGCGCTGCGGGTATGACGCTGTAAAATAATAATATCCGTCGTCAGCCTTGATGATGTACGGGTCTGCGCGCTCCTCGATCAGAGGATTCTGATATTCGGATTCGGCGTAAACGACGTCGGCAGGCTTTGTTGCGTCGTATTCAGCTTTGATCTCATCTTCCGTAAGCTCGCGGCTGTAGACCTTGACTTCCTTTATAAATCCGCTGTACGTGGGATCATTGTACGAGGATTTGCCGAGATACGCAACAAGATCTTCGCCAAAGTCGGAAACGTTGCGTTTTATCTTTTGTGAGCCCACAAGCTCGCCGTTAAAGTAGACTGTGATCTTCGATTCCGTAATAACAGTCGTATAATGGTTCCAACCTATGCTCGTTGCGGGGCCAACAAGCGTCGGTTTCGTTGCGGAAACACCGATTTCTGTGTTAAACGGAGCTGATGCATCGAGCGAGCCCGTCACAACGGACTTGAGCTTGCCTGCAGGGTTACACGGATTGAGCAGCCAATATCCCGTGGGGAGCGACTCTTTCGTTCCGATGAACATAGCGGCATAGTTACCTGAACCTGTGTAGTTATTGAGCCACAATGATACGGTCAAGGTTTCCTGTCCGACGAAGGCTTCGCCGGGAAGCTTGACGTACGTTTCGCCCGTTATGTAAAGTGCGCCGTCAGCGATCTCATATTCTTTTCCTGTAATAACGGCGTCGTTGTCGTGACCGGACATATCAATGAGCTTTTTCTTATTCTTTTCGGAAGTCGTCATGTCGTAGTAAAGAATCATATCCTCGATCACGGTATCACCTCCGTTGTTTGTGTCTGTGTCTGTATTTGTTTCCGTTTCGGTTTCGCCGTCGGTTTGCGACGCGTCATCGGTATCGGTCGATTCGCCACCATCCTCTCCGCCGCAGGCGACGAGCGCAAGCGCGATAAGCGAAATCAAGAGCATTATTAACCAATGTTTTGGGTTAGGCATAAAAAATCCTCTCAGATGTTATTTTTACTATTTTACCACATCATTAAAAAAAACACAAGTGCCGCGCCGCATTTGCAACAAATTATCAACAGCTTTCGAGGACAATCATGTGACAAATTACAAAGTTACCAAAACCTTCACATAATTGTTGACACATCAACATTTCGATGCTATAATGCGTTTTGTTGACGTATCAACAATTTTCAACCAAGGAGACACAGGCAAATGATAGACCGTTTTTTAGACTTTACATCATACATAAATCAGGCATATAAATATATCATCAAAATAAAAGCGCATGAAATGAAGCATTTCGGACTTAAAGCAGCGCACGTTTCGTGTTTATACTATATCGGTAAGTACGAAGAAGGGCTCTCCGCCGTTGAGCTTATCAATCTTGCTATGGAAGACAAAGCCGCCGTATCAAAGGTGCTCGCCGAGCTGCGGCTGAAAAATCTCGTCCGCACGGATTCGGGCGGTATGAAAATCTACCGTGCCAAGTATTACCTCACAGAGCGCGGCCGCGAGATCTACGGCATCATCAACGACATCATCATCCGCACCGTTACCGAGTGCGGACGCGGACTGACGGACGAAGAACGCGCCGTATTCTACCGTTCACTTGAAACGATCGTATCAAATCTCAGCACATATTACGACAGTATTGCCGCCGACGGCGGCAAATTCCTCTCCGGCAGCGGAGAGGTCGAATAAAGATTATTGAAAGAGGACATATATATGAGCGTCAGAATTATAGTTGATTCCACCGCAGACATGCCAAAAGATATAGAATCCCGGCTGACGGTGGTACCGTTAACGATATCTTTCGGCGATGAAGAATTCATCGACCGCCTCACTATTGACTGCAAAACCTTTTATGAAAAGCTTGAAAGCTGTGAAACACTTCCGCACACAAGTCAGGCAACACCCTTTGCTTTTGAAGAAAAATTCCGCGAAGCCGTCGACGCGGGCGACACCGTCGTCGCGCTGACTGTCGCCTCCAAGCTGTCGGGCACGTATCAAAGTGCCACCGTTGCCGCCGCAGAATTTCCGGATCGTGTCTACGTTGTGGACAGCAAAACCGTCGCAATTGGACTTTCGATTTTGGCGGAACGTGCCCTCAGCTTCGTTGACGAGGGGTTTGACGCCAAAACCATAGCCGACAAGCTGACAGCGGAGCGTGAAAACGTCAACGTCATAGCGCTGCTCGACACGCTTGAGTATCTTAAGCGCGGCGGCAGAATATCGCCTGCCGTTGCATTTGCAGGAGGACTGCTCGGTATAAAGCCTCTTGTCAACATAAAGGACGGCGAGATCAACGTTTTGGGCAAAGCCCGCGGAGCGAAGCTCGGCAACTCCATGCTCAATAAAGAGATCGAGCTTGCGGGCGGTATATGCCCGAACAAACCGTTTTTGCTCGGATACACGGGTGTCAGTGATGAGCTGCTTTCAAACTACGTTTCCGCAAGCGACGACGTATTGCTTCCGCTTGACGCACCGATACGTCGCACCTCTATCGGCAGCGTCGTCGGCACGCACGCAGGTCCGGGCGCGTTCGCAGTTGCTTTTTTCAGCCGTTAACCGACAGTAGATCAGAACTATATAATACACTTCAATAATTAAGAACAGCATCGAGCCGTAACACGGCGCGATGCTGTTTTTTTATTCACTTAAATCAGGAAACGACAGTTCTTCGATGAATTTTTGAGCAAATTCAGGGGACGTTGACAGTTCGTCGTAAACCGTTTCGGAAGCGAGCCTTTCAGCTTCTCGCCGCGCCTCTTCCGACGTTGCCATCATCACAGCACCCGAGAGGGCTCCGTTTCCGATAAAGCGAACCTTACCACGAAAATGCTTTGGAAAAAGTCCCGTCACGATGGCTGATTCAACGTCAAGTCCTGAGGCAAAGCCGCCCGAAACGTAAACGGTATCGGGCTCCGCGTCGCCGAACGCAACATCAATTGCGGCGCGTATCGCGCCTTTCGCAAGCTGAAATGCGCGCACGTCGGCGGGTGTCAGACAGATGCCGCCGAGGTCATACAGCTCCTCCATGTATCCACCCTCGTCAATAACACCGAGTCGGTACAGAGCCGCAACCGCGTCAATAAGTCCGCCACCGCAGATCCCACGCGGCAAACCGTCACCGATAACGTGTACCGACAGCGCTTCGTCCGTGACCGTCACCCTGTCAACAGCGCCCTCTGCGGCAACCATGCCGCTGCTGATGCCCGCGCCTTCAAAGGCGGGGCCTGCCGCCGCAGATACGGCGTAGAGGTGCTCGCCGTCCCAATAAACGATCTCTCCGTTCGTGCCGATATCGCAAAGAAGCGATCTTTCCTTCGATTTTGTCATTCCCGAAGCAAGCACCGCCGCGATAACGTCGGCACCGACGTAGCCCGAAACGCAAGCTCCGAGATACTCGCCGTCAGCCTCGCATCCAAAAAGCGAGGGCGGCGTAAACGGTGCTCTGCCTATCGTGGACGGGTCGATTCCTTTATATAAATGGAGCATCACCGTGTTTCCAACGACAACGCGTGAACAACCGTCTGGAGCGTTCAGCTTTCGTATAAGTCCGAAAACACAGGACGTAATGGCATCTCTGAGCGCATCGACTCCGTTTTGGTCAGCATAGCTGATGCGCGAGATAACGTCAGCTCCGTACGACACTTGCGGATTGAGTGACGCCGATTCGGCGATGATGCCGTTTTTTCCGACAAGCTTTGCCGCCACCGTCGTTGTGCCTATGTCAACGGCAACGCAGACGTTGCCGTCAGCACACGTATCGGGTTCTGCGCCCGACGGTGCCGTTACGGTATTGATGACGGCATTTTGTTTGCGTACTGACAGCGTCATGTCACCAAGCGCACGTGTCGTACACGCCAAACGCTCACCGCTCCGTATCGCTTCGTCGCCGAGCAACCGCCGCTCGGTATCCGTCGGCTCGCTTGTCAGCCCCGATGTGACGTAAACGCGGCATTTGCCGCATTTGCCGTCACCGCCGCAAGCCGCACTGATGACCTCGCCTGCATCACGGCAGGCATCGGCTAAAGTTACCGACGTTTTATAGTACAGCGTCGTTGTTTTTTCGCCGTTGACCGTTAACTTCACGCTCCGACTCGCTCCTTTTTTCGTTATTTTTGTTCATTATACTCCATTTTCATCCAAATATCAATCAAAAACTCGACTGTGCCCATTTTTCACCGATTTATACTTGAAGTAACTTACATCTGTGTGTTATAATTGACAGGTCAGGTTGGTTACAACTGTCACTGGTAAATAATATTTGATAGGAGAATAAATAATGGCAAAGAACATTAAAAGCTCCGTCGAGCTTCGACCGACACCCGCATACGAACTCGTCAAGGAAGAATACCTCGGCGATATTCAAAGCTGTGGTCTTTATTTCCGTCATAAGAAGAGCGGCGCCCGCGTTTGCGTCCTCTCCAACAATGATGAAAACAAGGTATTCTGTGCAGGCTTCCGCACGACACCCGAAAACAGCACGGGCGTACCTCACATCATTGAGCACTCCGTCCTGAACGGATCTGAGCATTTCCCCTCACGCGACCCGTTCATGTCGCTCGTCAAGGGCTCTCTTCATACGTTTTTGAACGCGATGACGTACCCCGACAAAACGATCTATCCCGTTGCAAGCTGCAACGATACTGACTTTTGTAACCTCATGCACGTGTATCTCGATTCCGTGTTCCATCCGAACATTTACACGCGTCCCGAGATCTTTATGCAGGAAGGCTGGCACTATGAGCTCGGCTCCGCCGACGATGAGCTGACTATAAACGGCGTCGTTTACAGCGAAATGAAGGGTGCGCTTTCAACGCCCGATTCAGTAGTTTACGAAAACGTGCAGCAGCGACTTTATCCCGATAACACCTACGGTGTAAACTCGGGCGGCGATCCCGATCACATCCCCGAGCTTACCTATGAATATTTCCTCGATTTCCACCGCCGCTATTATCATCCCGTCAACAGCTACATCTTCATTTACGGCGACATTGACGTTGAAGAAAGACTCGATTGGCTCGACGAAAATTATCTGTCCGACTATGATATGATAGAGCTCGATTCTTCGATCGGTCTTCAACCCGAATGGGGCGGTATCCGCACGGCTTCGGACAATTATTCCGTCGGGGCAGAGGACGAGACCGAGGGCAAATCATATTTCGCATACGCATCGCTTTGCGGAGGCGTTGACGTTACGGAAGCGGCAGCATGGGATGCGATCTCCGACGCGCTCATTTATGCGCCGGGCGCGCCTTTGAAGCAGGCTCTCATCGATGCCGGCATCGGTAACGAGATCTACGGCGGCTACAATAACCATATGCTCCAACCCTTCTTTGCCGTTATCGCAAAGGAAGCGAAGGCAGAAGATAAGGAAAAATTTTTCAAGATCGTTGACGAGGTTCTGTTCGAGCAGGTGAAAAACGGCATCAACCGCGATTCTCTGCTTTCTGCGATCAATTCCGCAGAGTTCAAATGGCGCGAAGCAAACTACGGCGGTATGCCCAAGGGACTCATATACATCATCAATTCCTACGGTACGTGGCTTTATGACGATGATGCAGTGTTCGATATGCTCAAGAACAACAACGTTTACGCAGAGCTGAAAGAAAAACTCTCCACACGTTATTTCGAAGATCTCGTTCTAAAATACCTTGTCAACTCGCGTCACGTGCTTCACTATAACCTTGAGCCCGAAAAGGGTCTCATCGACCGCAAGAACGCTGAGCTGAAGGAAAAGCTCGCCGCGTATAAAGCGTCGCTCACCGAAGATGAAGTCAACGCGATCGTTTCCGCAACGAAGCATCTGCGCGAATATCAGTCCGCGCCTCCGACAGAGGAGGAGATCAGCTGCATTCCCTCACTGAAGCGCGGCGACATCAAGCGCGAAGCACAGCCGTTTTCCAACGTCGAGCGTACGATCGGCGGCGTTCCCGCACTTTTCCACGACGTCGGCGCAAATGGCGTTGCTTACGTCAAGTTCTATTTCAAAGCAGCGGGGCTTCCCACTGAGCTTTTGCCTTATGCAGGTCTCATCTCCGAGATCCTCGGCAACGTTGACACCGATAATCACTCGTATTTCGAGCTTTCCAACGACATCGGCATCAACACGGGCGGCGTTCACTTCGGCTTCGGCATCACACGCACGATGGCAGACGATGAATACATCCTCGGCGGCACCGCCTCCTTCTCTTCCTTGTCCGAAAAGGTTTCCCACGCAGTCGGACTTTGCGGCGAGATCATCGCAACGTCAAAGCTTGACGATAAAAAGCGTATACGCGAGATCTTGAGCGAGCATCAGTCGGGTAAGCTCTCCGGCATTTCCGGCAGCGGCAACTCGTACGCATCGCTCCGTGCATCCTCCTATTTTTCAAAGACGTCCGCGGCTGAAGACCTCACGTACGGCATAGAAAGCTATCTTGTTTTGAAGGACGCTATGGCTGATTACGAAGCAAATGCCGACGCCATCATCGAAAAGCTTACCGCCGTTATCGATTACGTCTACCGTCCCGAAAACCTCCTCATCAGCGTTGCCGCCGACGAGATCGGTTACGCACAGCTTGAAGCCTCCGTCCCCGAATTTGTGAAGTCACTCCGCACCGCCGAAAAAGTAACGGGATCTTCCGATATAACCCCCGTAAAGAAGAACGAGGGCTTTGCTATGCCGATACAGGTGCAGTACGTCACACGCGCCGGCGACATGGGTGCCGCAGGCTGCAAATACACGGGTGCACTTGCTGTTCTCCGCACTTGCCTTTCCATCGACTATCTCTACCAGGAAATCCGCGTAAAAGGCGGCGCGTACGGTCAGGGCTGTTCCTTCAGCCCCTCGGGAATGGTGTCCTTCACCTCGTACCGTGACCCTCAGCTTCGCAACACCGATGAAGTTTATCTCAAAACGGGCGACTTCGTTCGCGCGCTTTCTTTGTCCGAAGCAGAGCTTACAAAGCTTATAATCGGTACGTTCTCAAGCCTTGACCATCCGAAGACGATCCGCCAGAAGGCAGAAACGTCTTTCGGCGCTTACATCTCCGGACGCAGATTCGAAGACGTGGAGCGCGAGCGCAGCGAAGCGCTTGACGTCACACTCGATGACCTCAAAGTACAGGCTGACATGATCGACGCCGTACTCTCTCAGGGATATGCGTGCACGATCGGCAACGACACGAAACTCCGTGAAAACGCCGATATGTTCGACACCGTCGTCTCCCTTTCGTAACATCAAATAAATAAAAAATCCCGATACAAAATCGGGATTTTTTTGTTTTTATATTCACTGTTTTGCTTTGGCTTCGTTGAGCTTTCTTGCGCTTGTGCGTCCTTCGGGACGTATATCACCGACAGCCATAAGCGAACGCTTCGTGAGCGCAGGACCTACAAGCTCGTAGATCAGAACTGCGAACAGCACGACGTTGCGAGTCTGATCTCCTCCGGGAAGCGTTGATGCCGTCAGCGCCATGCCGAGTGCGACACCCGCCTGAGGCAGAAGCGTGATTCCAAGGTTATCAACGATGGGCTTCGGCTGCTTTACGAGGTTGCAGCTTAGGCTCGAACCGAAATACTTGCCCGCGGAACGTGCTATTATGTAAATGACGCCGACGATCAGCGTGATCGGACTAACCAGCACCTGCAGGTCAAGCTCCGCACCCGAAATTACGAAAAACAGGATGTTGAGCGGCATCGTCCAGCCGTCAACACGTTCCATCAATTCCTCGGACGTGGGACAGAAGTTACAAAAGATCGTACCCGTCATCATGCAAACGAGCAAAAGCGAAAATCCGCAATGAACGGGACCGAGAGAAAATTCAAGTGTAGACAGACCAACCGTAAGAAGCACGAACGCCACAGAGATCGTCATACGTTTACTGCGCGAATGGAAGAAATACTCCACCCAATTGAGCAAAAGCCCCATAACGGAACCGAGTGCCAAAGAAAGCACGATCTCGACGATCGGTTCCACGATCACCGCCAATATGCTGACACGTCCGTTTGAAAGAGCCGTTGCGATACCGAACGAAACGGAAAAAAGAAGCAATCCGACAGCGTCGTCGATGGCGACGACGAGCATCAGAAGTCTCGTTAACGGGCCATCCGCTTTGTACTGGCGAACTACCATAAGCGTCGCCGCAGGCGCCGTCGCGGATGCGATCGCGCCGAGAACTATCGCCGTTGGAACGGATATGACATTCGGGAAGCAGAAGTGGAGCGCGATAAGAAGGATGTCTACGAGCACCGTTGTTATCACAGCCTGCAATATACCGATCGTAATTGCCGCCGCTCCCGTATTTCTAAGCTGAGTCAGACGGAATTCGTTACCGATCGTAAATGCGATGAAGCCGAGCGCCGTCTGTGTGACGATGGCAAGTCCTTCAACCTGTTCTGGCGAATTGAATCCGAGACCGGGGATATTGATCGCGCCGATCAAAAACGGACCGAGTAAAAGCCCTGCAACGAGATATGCAGTAACCGCAGGTAAGTTCACAAGTTTAGTCAATCGTGACATTAACAAGCCGCCTATCATCGCGGCGGCAAGCATAATAAGATACGTTTCCATAAATATACACCTTTATTTATATGTAATTGCCGCCGTTTCGGTGACAATTTTGCGTCCTGCGGTATCATACCACCAACTTCCATCTACATCAAGTATAAATCCCGACAAATGTTTTCTTTTTTCGAAAAAAGTTTTGTAAAAATTCGATAAAGACGCATTTTTATAAATGATCGTCGTATATTTGTTCTTTGCGCCGACAGCGCAGATAGCCGCAGACACATTGACTTTTTCAGATCTGTGCAATATAATTAAATATATAATACAATAATATAATCATCGGAGATACATTATGAATATCAAAGTACGGCTGTTATCGGCAGCTCTCATGCTCTTCTTACTTCTGCCGCTTCTCATTTCCTGCGATACGGATGACATTGACGTCGGTATGCAAGAGAGCGACATCGCACACGGCGAAAATACAAACAGCAGCTTCATAGGCGGTAACGTACAGATCGGCGGCGAAGGCTTTGAGAGCATGGAAGGCATCATCAGCGTCGTCGTTGACGAGGACGGTAATATTATTTATATCGGAGAAGACGGCTCCGTCGTTCGCGTTGACGAGGACGGAAACGTTATAATTGAGGACGACGGTGACTATGATCACGGCAAAGACGAAACCGAATACACGCCTGAGACCGTGATCCTTCCCGACGGCACGTCTGCACCCGAAGAAAATGTAGAAATCCTCTCCGACGGCACCGTTATGGTTACTTCAGAATACGGCGATGACTACGACTACGCTAAATGTTACCTGCCCGACAGCACGTACGCGATCGTGTACTACTATGACTCAGAATATTCTTTAGTCAACCGTGAAGAGGCATACCGTGCACATATTGAATATTTTATGGAAAACGATATGCCGCTCGGCACAGAATCGATTCGCATCTCCGACCGCATCACACTTACAAAAACGGAGTACGAATATCTTGCCGAGGACGTAACGGGACAGGGCGGTGTCGACGGATTCATATACCATCATACGGCAACTGTAAAGTACTTCTACGATGATGACGGAAACCTGCAGAACACGTCCCGAAGCGAATACGTTCCTCTTCACGGCAGCGACAAACCCGTTACGTACTATTACTATGACAAAGACGGCAATCTCGAATTCTATAACGAGTACGAATACTACATGAACGGTCAGATCGAATGGGATTGCTCATACCACGGTGACGGAACAGAATCATACCGCTATCATTACGACGAAAACGGCGTTATGCTTTCGTGGTATCAGTTTGATGAAGAAGGTGATCCTCAGCGCAAAGAGTTTTATAAGGACGGAGTTATCACTTCGTGCGACGCTTATTATGACTGGGGATACGTCAGCACCATTTACACCGCAGGCAGAGTTTTACACGAAACGTGGTACAGTAACGACGGCACAAAAACCTTCCATGTGTATGATCCGGAAACGGAGAATCTGATGCGTATCACCGGGTATTCGGAGGATGGCGAGATCTACGGCTACACCGAATACGTTTACCGCACAGATAATTCGCGAGAAAAAGCCCTCTTCTACGACGCTGACGGTTATTTGGGCAGTATCGAGTATTATAACGAAGACGGTGTTGCCGTCAAAAACGACAGTTTTTACTATCACATGGACGTGATTTATCACACCGTTTATTACAGAGAAGACGGTTACACGTATCTTCGCGTGGAGTATTTCGATTTGGACGGTAATCCCGACTACATCGACTACTACGACGAAAACGGAAACCTGATCGAAAATTGACTGTAAAACCGTTTTAAGCAAAGCTTTCATACAGCAAGAAATGAAAAAGGGGCGGATATGAAACTTATACTGTTGACCGCTATCGGTGTCGGCGGAGCTACCGTCATAGGTGCCGTCATCGGCTTTATATTCAAAAAAATCTCTCACAGATTTTCCGATATCGTGCTGTCGTTTGCCGCCGGCGTCATGCTTGCGGCAGCGGTGATCGGGCTTATATTGCCCTCGGTCGAATACGGCGGAAAATACGGCATCATCGTCACCGTAATCGGCATATTTGCAGGCGCGATCTGCCTGAACCTCATCGACAAGATCGTCCCGCATCTGCATAGACTCGTGGGAACAGATATCGAGCCGCATCACAACACAAGCCTTAATAAAGTCTTGCTTTTTGTAACGGCTATTGCAATTCACAATCTGCCCGAGGGCATCGCCGCAGGTGTCGGCTTCGGATCGGGAGATACGTCGCAAGCGCTCATTATTGCGGGCGGCATCGCGCTACAGAACATTCCCGAAGGAATGGTTATAATCGGGCCGATGCTTGCCGCAGGCGTTTCTTCGAAAAAGACGTTTTTACTTGCGATGATGACAGGGCTTGTAGAGGTCATCGGCACGCTGCTTGGATTTTTCGCGGTCAGCATAGCGTCGGTGATCTTGCCGTTCGCGCTTGCCTTCGCAGGCGGAACAATGCTCTATGTAATCAGCGACGAGATGATACCCGAAACGCACGCACACGGTAACGAACGCGGTGCCACGTACGCTTTGCTCGTCGGGTTCTGTCTTATACTTCTGACGGACGTGCTTTTGGGATAAAGCATAGCCACACACGGCAGTATATGGTTTCTCATTACTAACTCAACCACACAAAAAAAGACGACCTTGCGGTCGTCTTTTTTTATGGAGATAATGGGATTCGAACCCATGACCCCCTGCTTGCAGGGCAGGTGCTCTCCCAGCTGAGCTATACCCCCGAGTGGATTTATTTTATCACATCTGTGCAAAAGAATCAACACTAAAAATGATATTTTCCAAAAAATTCTGTCAGTTTTCTCACGCAATTCTCCACGGCAATCTTCCGCATCCGTAATTCCCACAAAAAAGACGACCATGCGGTCGTCTTTTTATGGAGATAAGCGGGATCGAACCGCTGACCTCTTGAATGCCATTCAAGCGCTCTCCCAACTGAGCTATACCCCCGAGTGGATTTATTTTACCATATTGACGCGTAAAAATCAACACTCATGCATCAAATTACGTCATTATTTCACAGGCTTTTTGATTATTATAGCGCAGCGCCTGATGCAGTACAGAAATTAAAGTAAAATCACATAAAATCTTCGCTTTCCACGCCGAAATATTTTTAGTAATTGACTATTGCCGACACGATGCAGATTATGTTATAATCTGCATCGTGCGAAATTTTTCACACAATAACCACCATTCGTCAAGGCTTCACAATATACCTTGCTGTTTTTATGTTAACGAAAGGACGCCGTCAATGATAGGACACAATCACCTGAAAGGCTTCACCGCAACACGTGCACTTGAACGCAGACTGCGTCTGCCGTCAGCGCATGATCTATACCGACCGATAGAGATCGTCGTCGGTTTTCTCCGTCGCAACGTCGTTATGAGCGTTGCACTCTGTGCCGCACTCGTCACCTCGACAATCGTCCCTGTCGACAGCCAATACGCTGACTATTTTGATTTCAAAACGCTTTCTTGCCTTTTTTGCGTACTCGCAGTCGTTTGTGCGCTTAAGAATATCAGCTTTTTCTACATTTTAGCCGAGAAGATCGTACACTGCTTCCGTAACGCACGCACGTCTGTCCTCGTGCTCGTTTACATCACCTTTATCGGTTCGATGCTTATCGCCAACGATATGGCGCTTTTAACCTTTTTGCCGCTCGGATACTTCGTGCTCTCCTCAACGGGCAAGGAAAAATACATGGCGTTCACATTCATCATGCAGAACATCGCCGCCAATCTGGGGGGAATGCTCACTCCGTTCGGCAATCCGCAGAATCTCTACCTTTACACGAAATTTGAGATCCCGACCTCCAAGTTCATGATCATCATGGCTCCTCCGTTCATCATCTCGGTTGCACTCATCACCGTTTCTTGTCTTGTTTTCGTCAAATCCGAGCCGCTTTCGCTCGAAAACGGTGCCGTTACGCTTCCGATCGGTAAAACTGCTCTTTATCTTGCGCTTTTTGCCCTCTCGATAGCGATAGTATTTCGCGGCATCCCTTACTGGATCGGGCTTATCGTGATTCCTGCGGTGCTCCTCTTTGCTGACAAAAAAGCGCTGCGCATGGTCGATTATCCGCTGCTTTTAACGTTCGTATTTTTCTTCATTTTTGCGGGCAACATGGCACGTATCGACGCTGTGCGTGAGCTTCTCTCTTCCCTGCTTGATAAGAGCACGCTTTTGTGGAGCGTCGTCTCCTGCCAGTTTATCAGTAACGTTCCGTCCGCTATATTGCTTTCGCAGTTCACGGAAAACTACGCCGATCTGCTCGTAGGTGTCAACATTGGCGGCGCCGGCACCCTTATCGCATCTCTTGCGAGCCTTATCACGTTCTCGCAGTACACAAAGCACAATCCCGGCAAAACGAAGCACTATATCGCGCTGTTCAGTGCCTTCAACTTCGGATTCCTTGCGATTCTGACGGGATTTATGATGCTCTTAGGATGAATAATCATATAGATGACAAATGCACCACCTTTAATTCAAGGTGGTGCATTTGTTAGTTATGGGGTGCAATTCTAAAACCCGTATTTAGAAAAAGGTATGATTTCTGCTTGTAATTTACTGACTATAAACGGGTTGAGTTTGAACCGAAGATGACTTTGCATACCGATCGATGCAACTTGTTCCAACTTCAAAATAGAAAATCCGTTACATTCGTGAACTTGAAAATAGTACTCTCCGTGAGAGCCATATTCCGAGAAGCTTATTACTGATCTATCAAAATCAAAAACACAAGATAATTCATCAGTATCGTTCTTTGTATTTAGTAAGTCGATAATCTGTCGGTATGACAGGTTGATCTTATAAACGAATTTTCTCATAGAGGAATCATAGTTAATAATACCACCTGTTACCTTGTTATGATTTTTATGTATGGGGATAATAATTCCCAAAACAAGAGGAGTAAGAATTAAAAAAAAGAATAAGACAAAAAACAAGAATCCCACTGTAATCCATCCTTCGACTTCATTAAAACATATTCATTATACCGTAAAAAGAAAATAACCGCAAGAGTTTTTCTGGTTTTGTGGTGCGCCGTTTGCGGCGCACTGCAAAATGCGCATTTCAACGCTGCACAAACGCATTTATTTCACCAAGCAAAGGAAAACTCCGCTTTCGGAGTTCGCGTAGCGAATCTCCCGCTCTCGCATCCCTCGCCCACAGAAAAAGCACCCACGAGGGGTGCTTTTTCTATGGAGGCGAGGAGAATCTGAACTCGTTGCCGCGTTGCCGCGGCAGTTTGAAGTTGCGTTTCGAGCTTCAAAGCCTTTGTTCCCCGCGCAACTTCCGCAGCATCTCTCGCATCCCTCACCCACAGAAAAAGCACCCACGAGGGGTGCTTTTTCTATGGAGGCGAGGAGAATCGAACTCCTGTCCGAAAACCTATTCATACCGTTTTCTACGGGCGTAGATCACCTATATTATCTCCCGTCATCCGCGCGGATGATCGCGCTCGAATGACGGCAGCACTTTATTGCGTGGCCGTTTCAAGTGCGAAACTGCGGCTCACGTGCACCACTGTAGTGACGCCCGGACCGAGGTCGTGGTCCCCCTCGGAGCGGACGCGCCGCACTTAGGCAGCGAGAGCTACGTTTTCGTTAGCGTTTAATTTTAAGTGTAGGGCCGGATTAAAGAGCTTTCCCCATGCTCTGCCCGCTTACAATACTTCAAAATCCCCGTCGAAACCATTACGCCCCCGAGGAATATATGCAAAACGGATCTACACCGTGTTACATCATTTTATAGCGCCGATCACTCGTATCTGTCGCGCCCTTTTGTGTAGCGCTCCATCGTGCGGTCCGCCTGACGCTTCGCGTCCGAATCACGCTTATCATATAGCTTCTTACCGCGGCACAGCCCGACCTTCATCTTCACACGTGACCCCGAGAAATACAGCGACAAGGGGATCAGCGTGTACCCATCCTGCGTCACTTTGCCGAAAAGCTTGTTTATCTCGCGCTTGTGCATGAGCAGCTTTTTGGGGCGCATGGGATCGCGGTTGAATATATTGCCCTTCTCGTAAGGACTTATATGAAATCCGTACGCGAAAAGCTCACCGCCCTCGATCCTGCAATACGAATCCTTCAGGTTCGTTTTGCCCTCGCGGATGCTTTTGACTTCCGTGCCGTAAAGCGAGATACCCGCTTCATACGTATCTTCGATAAAATATTCGTGACGTGCGGCGCGGTTCTCAACGATCAGCTTGCCGTCGGTCTTTTTCTTATCAGCCACCTTGCGTGTACCTCCTTTTTGTTCGATATCGGTTATTATATACTATATCACGGTCTTTTGTCAAGTAATTCGCACCTTGCGACAAAATGATCGCAAAAGATTTACAAACCGAGCCCGAAGGAGTATAATATAGGAGTAATAACGGCACGATGGAGATGTTCACCGCCACGTGCGGCGCGATGGAGATTGATTATGAACGACTACACCACCTATATAAATACAGCTCTTGAAATGGGCGCCGACGACGCTGTCCCATTCAAGCTTTCCGACATATGTTTTGACAGCCGAACGCTGCTCAAATGTATGTTCGGCTGCACCGATTGGGGGCGCTGCCACGTCTGCCCTTCCCGTCCCGGCTCGCCGTCGATCGCAGAATACCGCGAGATGTTCTCGCGCTATTCCGGCGGTATCATCATACACACACATGAAAAAAAGCTCTCGCAGAAGATCTCGTTCAAAATCGAAGGCAACGCCTTCCGCGACGGGCACTATTTTGCGTTTTCCCTCTCCGACTGCGCTTTGTGTGAACAATGCGCCGCTGTGACGAACGAGCCTTGCCGCTTTGCACGAATGGCACGTCCCGCATTTCACAGCGTTGGCATCGACGTGTTCAAGACCGTGCGCGGACTCGGATTGCCGATTCAAACGCTTACCAATCCCGATCGTGAGGAGCAAAACTGGTACTCCGCCGTATTCATTGACTAATGTCGGAATACGTCCGCAAGAATAACAAAACAACTGTCCCCCGAGCTATTCTGCCCGAAGGACTCTTTTATTTCAGACGTTTATTCTGTTTCTGTTGCGTCTATACCGTCGGTAAGCGCCGTAGATGCACGAACGACGACTTTTCTGTCGTAGCATTCAAACATTTTATCGACAGACTCCTTGTCGGGCTTCTTCGTTATAAAACTGACAACGGGAACGACGACGAGTCCGACCGCCATGGAAAGCACGCCTGCGTTGATGGGCGACGTGAAGTAGGGGCTGATGAACACGTTACCCGTAAAGCTGCAGACCATGTTCGCAACCATGATGCCGACACCCGTGACGTAGCTTGTCCAAACAGCCGCTTTCGTCGTTTTTTTCCAGTAGAGGCTGTAAAGGAACGGAGCAAGGAACGCGCCCGCTAGTGCGCCCCAGGAGATACCCATAAGCTGTGCAATAAAGGTAACGGATGACTTAGCCTGAATGATTGCAAGCACAGACGAGATTGCGATAAAGCACGCGATAAGAACGCGCATAACGGTGAGCTGTCCGCGCTCGGACGGCTTCTTTTTGCAGGCGGGAACGATGATATCGAGCGTCAGCGTTGAACCGGACGTTAAAACGAGCGAGGAAAGCGTCGACATTGACGCGGACAGTACTAAAACCACAACGATACCTATTAGAATATCGGGCAGGCTCTCAACCATCTTGACGATGATACTGTCGTAGATAGGATTGCCCGATTCGGAGTATTCGATCACGCCTGCATAGAGGCGTCCGAAACCGCCGAGGAAATAGCAGCCTCCCGCGACGATGATCGCAAATGCCGTTGAGATCACGGTACCTTTAGCTATCGAAGACTCATCCTTGATGGCATAGAATTTACCGACCATCTGCGGAAGTCCCCACGTGCCGAGCGATGTTAGGATAACGACGCCAAAAAGTGCGATCGGCTCAGGCCCGAAGAATGAAACGAACGCGCCCGAAAGATCGGGGGCAGACTCGCACGGGATCGCGGAAAGCGTCCCGAGCGCATCTGAGAATCCGCCGTTAGACGAGAGGACAGATGAAATAACGGCAACGATACCGACGAGCATGATGATACCCTGAATGAAATCGTTGATCGCGCTTGCCATATATCCGCCCGCAAGGACGTAAATGCCCGTGAGCACTGCCATTGTCAGCACGCACCAAACGTAGTCAATACCAAAAGCCATCTCAAATAGACGGGAAAGTCCGTTATAAAGCGATGCCGTGTACGGAATCAAGAAAATGAAAATTATTCCCGATGCGGCGATGCGTAAGCGTTTTGAAGAAAAGCGATGGCCGAAAAAATCGGGCATAGTTGAGCTGTCGAGGTACTGCGTCATAAGACGTGTGCGGCGTCCGAGAATGACCCACGCCAAAAGCGAGCCTATAAAAGCGTTGCCGAGACCGATCCAGGTAGCGGCGACACCGTATTTCCAGCCGAACTGGCCTGCATATCCGATGAATATAACGGCGGAAAAATACGATGTGCCGTATGCAAATGATGTGAGCCACGGGCCAACGTTACGTCCGCCGAGAACGAAACCTTTTACGTTTGTCGAATGGCGACGGCACCAAATGCCAACGCCGATCGTGATGGCGAAGAACACCACCAGCATGAGAACTTTAACTGTCATAACATTCTCCATTCTGCCGCCGCATGGCGGCGCTAATAAAAATGAGAAAATAAAATAAGCCCCGGCACGTGAGCGCCGCGGCTTTCCGCATTATCGGTTTTTGGGTAAACTGACCTGATCCGAACGCACGCTCACAAAACCCCGCTTACGTAATAAGCGCGGTAATAATAAGCATAATATCCGAGTCTTTTTGTCATATAGCCATTCTCCGATTTATTGGTTGCGCTTATTCTATCACAAATTACCCCTCTTGTAAACAGTTTTTTGAATTTTTATTCACAGTTTTTAGCTGTATTTTGTTTATACGTGTTCGTAGCGGTATCGCTTCCGTGATCAGCGGTCTGCATACGATTCCGCACAAAAAAAGACAGGGGCGCACCGCAGGTGCGCCCCTTTTCGTTTGATTTGATAATCTCAATTTATCGAGAATGCGTAGTAATTCGAAACGATGCAGTTATAATTGCCCGTATCGCTGTGGTCAGCGTCAACGATATATTCGCCCGAGCTGTCGCGTGCGAATACGGTCACGCAATTGTATCCGTTCGTATCGATCAGATCCGAAGAAATCTTCACCGTTGCCTTGCCGCCCGAAACAGCCGCATCTATCATCGTTGTGCCGTTGAGCTGAACGGTGACGGATTCAATATTTACGTCACTCACCGAGATCGTGACAGTCGTTTCATTTGAGCGAACGGAAACGTTTTCGATCTCGATCAGCTCAGACGCATGATATACACCGAGCGAATCAATAAGCTTTTCAAGGCTTGCAAACTGTGCGTCCATCCAATCAAGGCGAATGGCGATAAATTCCTTCATTCTTTGCGTTTCGGACTCAAACGTGTAACCGTAAGATACCTTATGCGCCCATTCCTTGTCGTTTGCCGATGCAGCCGTTCTCAAATAGTCTATGTATGAATCCATGATTCCGCCATCGCCCAAAAGGTCGTCGATCTCCTCGTCACGCAGCTCGTTCCAGCGCTCCCATACCTTCGTTAAAAAGTACGGATCGCGGATCAAAAGGCAGTTCCACTGCTCTTCCTGATAATACTGCTCTATCATAAAGTCAGTGCAGCGGCAGTGCCACTCTTCGGGACGCCACGTGTTGCCGTTCCAGAGCACGTTGCCCCATGCCCAGTCGAAGTCCCATTGCGGTCCGATCTTTGCAAGGCCGAGAACGTCCTTGTAAACGAAGAAACTGTTCTTCATGCTGTCCCAGTTCATCGCTATCTCGCAGAAGATAAAGTTGTTCACAAGGCTGTCCATATCGAACATTTCCGAATAGTGAAGCCCGTCGTTTACGTCATCCGTATAATCTGCCTCACGGTAAGACCAGCTCCATCTGTTATGTACGTCTGCGACGTATTGAGGATCGCTGTTGCGGAAATAGAAGTCATCGCTGTGGATAGCATATTCAAATGACTGAATATACTTGTACGTATATTCATAAAGCGGCGTTTCCATAAAGGAATCGAATCCATGCCCCGTCGGCTCGGGAGTGTTGAAGTATAGCGGCTGTTTATACGCCGTTTCCGTACGCATCAGCGACGCATCGCCCTGGCTGTAAAAGTCCATCTCAAGCAAGAATCCGCCCGTCTGTTCGGGAAGCTCAGGCAATCCCCATTCGGTAAAGACGTATGTATCGCGTTTGTACTTGATCTCGCCTGTGGACATCCACGACCAATCTTTAAGCATTTCAGCCGTTATGCCCTCGGCAAGCTTCGTTTCCTCGGCAAATCCGATCTCGCCTGCCAGATGCTTCGTTTCAGCTATCGTCTCCCCGGCCTCCTCTGCGTATTCCTGCCAATCGAAAACGTCTACACGCGTTTCATCAACGCGGACGTGCTCGGTGAGCTGATATACACCTTTATATTCGCCGTTATAAATGAGGACGACGCTTTCGGATCCCATATAGACCTCCGTGCCGATGGCAGAGGAGAAATCCTGCAGCAGTATGTTACGCATCAGCGTCGGGTCAAGGCCATTTGCCATCAGGCACCAATGCTTGTTTGCACCTTCCTCATCGATTCCAAGCAGATTCGTCTTCGTTTCAAGCTTTACCTTGAAAGGCTTTTTCGCAAGGCGCGCGGTGGAATTTCCGCGGAGTCTGATCTCCGCGTCGCCTGAATATAGTAGATCTGACGAATATTCATCGGAAGCGCAGATCTTCATCTCAACGTCAACGTACTGGCCTGCAGGGACTGCCGCATATTTTTTATCGGACGTCATATAGATGATGGGCAGATAGCTATAATACATTGATATGTCGTCGTACCCGTCGCACTGAACAGTAATATAGCTTTCAACGTCTGCTTCGGTAAGCGTAAGCGAGGGCTTGTCGGTGCGTTTTATCTGCGACGTGCCCGTCGTCATATCGGTGATGATCCATTTGAATGTCGCGTCTTCGGGATAGCCCGCAACCTCGATAGGCTCTCCTGCTACGATATAGTCCGTAACGAAGTATCCCGTCTTAGACGAAACGACTCGGACGGTATATATCTCAGTGTACGCTCCGCTTACTGCCGTCAGCTTTACGTCAACGAAGCCTTCCTCAGGCTGTTTTACTTTTGCGGTTCCGCCCGAAACGTCAATAACATCAGGGTTGTCCGAAGTCCAGGAAATACTGATCCCCGCAACGCTTGACGGCAACGTGAAATTGTTTTTGACCTTATCGATCGTTTCGTTTTGATAAAAGCGTATTGTTGAGAGATCCATGATGGTAAACGAAGGGCTTTCCATAACGTCAGTGATAAGCGGATAAAATCCGCTTTGCACCGTCCACAGTCCCGAAAGGGACAACGACGCATTTGTAAGCTGTTCCAATGAAACAGATTCACCGATTCCGTCACGCGACTTTCCGCATCTGGAGTAAAAATAGAGTGCGTCGCGGATCTTGGCGCCGTTATCGCCCGAGGCGATGGCACAGCCCTTATTACCTTCAAAAAGAACGTCAGCTATTAAAACGACATATCTTAAAGAACCAAGCTCGCTATCTCTGATTCTGCCGATGATGCCGCCGCAGGTATCCCACGCGGCGTTTTCCGCCGTTACCGTAACATTACTGAAAATATTCTCAACAGTAACGCCGTTATTTGAAATGCTGCCCGTCTTCTGAGTTCTGCACTGACCGATCAAGCCGCCGACACCAAGACTTCCCGACCCCGAAAACTCAACCGAGCCCGATAAAAGAGAGATACTCGAAATTTCTGCATATCCGTTGACCTGCCCCGCAAGCGAACCTACACCCGTGGCAGCCGTTGAGGAAAGCTTTATCTTAACGCCCTTCAGCACGATATTCTTAATAACGGCAGGATCGTTCTTATTGCGGCTTCCGACTGTGCCGAACAGACCCCAGAAAGAATTTTCGTTTATGGTCTCTTCGATGCAAAGTCCGCTGATAGTGTGGTTTCTGCCGTCAAATGTGCCCGTGAAAACGCCTTCACCGCTGAACGCTCCGCTGTCAGGCGTTCTGCCGATAGGAGTCCAGCTGTCGAATCCCGACAGATCAATATCAATAACGAGGACGTAGTCACCGTTAAGCGGATAATTCTTGTCAACGCCTATCTTCGCAAGATCCTCCGCAGATTTTATGGCTATGCCGTCAAGTCGGTCTGCATCTTCGTCCATTTCGGGTACGTATTCCGTAACCGCCTCCGTCGTTTCCTCTTCCGTTGAAACTTCGTCGGTATCTGTGATATCGGGAAAGTTAACTCCGCCGTTATCGTTACATGACGTAAGCATCATCAAAAGCAGTGACGCAAGCAAAACCGCGTATACAGTTCGGAATCGTTTAATAAAGCAAGCGATGCAGGTGTAATTCATGATCGTAATCTCCAAAAAAGCAACTTTACGTCGAGTGCAAACAGAAGGTATCCGCACAAACGTATAGTTTTGAATCATAATTATATTTATTATAACGGATTTGTGCGTATATTACAAGTATAAGCCTTAATTTTTTCGCAATTTAACACAATATGGACATAAAATGTTGATTTTTTCACCGTTATTATGATATTATGTATGAAAGTAATTCTGTCAATTTACAGGAGGAGCATCATGAGAGAAGTTATTAATCTGTCAAGCTGGCGCTTTCACCTCGGCGAGGTGACCGACGGCTGGTACCGCGGCGGCGACGAGCGCGGCTGGGAAACGGTTCACGTTCCACACGACTGGGCGATAAGCCGCGGCTTTTCAAAAGAAAACTCAAGCGGCACGGGCTACGTTTGCGGAGGCGTAGGCTGGTATCGCACTCGCTTTAACTGCAAGCCGAAAAAAGGTCAGCACGTCCGCATCACCTTCGAGGGCGTTTACAACAACTCAAAGGTGTGGTGTAACTCCAACTACCTCGGCAAACGCCCCTTCGGGTACAGCACGTTCACATACGACATCACAGAGTTTTTATCCCCCGACGGCGACAACGAGATCAGCGTTGAGGTCCGCCACACCGAAACCGCCGACTCCCGTTGGTACACGGGCTCGGGCATCACACGCCCCGTTTACGTCACCGTTACGGGCGAGCCCTACATCGACGATTTCGGCGTGTTCGTAACGTCGCGCGACGTTACAGCAAAGTCTGCCATAATCGACGTTAAAACGTCCATTGTTGGCGAAGGCGAGATCAGAAACAGCATCGTCGATGCCGATGGCAACACAGTTGCCGTTCTCACGGGCGCCGATTCAAGCGTGACGATAGATTCTCCTGAGCTCTGGGAATTCGGTCATCCTTATCTTTACACGCTCATAACCGAAGTTATAAAGAACGACGAGGTCACAGACTCGCTCAACACACGCTTCGGTATCCGCGACTTGCGTTTCGACCCAGATCACGGATTCTTCTGTAACGGTAAGCACACGAAGCTGCTCGGCGTTTGCGTGCATCACGATGCGGGCACGCTCGGTGCGGCTGTACCGCCCGAGGTATGGCGCCGCCGTCTAAATAAGCTCATGTCCTGCGGCTGTAACGCCGTCCGCACGAGCCACAATCCTCCCGATCCTGCGCTTCTCGATCTGTGCGACGAGCTTGGTCTGTACGTCATGGACGAAGCCTTCGACGAATGGGAGGCTCCGAAAAACAAATGGTGGCAGGGTCACAACGTCCGTCCGCCGAAGCTTAACGGTTACTACGAGGACTTCATCGAGTGGGGCGAATGCGACCTTAAAACGATGGTGCTCCGCGACCGCAACCACCCGTGCGTTATCATGTGGAGCATCGGTAACGAAGTCGATTACCCGAACGACCCGTACGTTTATCCCGAATTTGACACGATGACTGGCAACAACGACGCAGGAAAGAGCGAGGAAGAACGCCGCTACGACCAAAACCGTCCCGACTGCAGACGCCTGACAAAGATTGCGGAGCGTCTTGTCAAATGGGTAAAGGAAGTCGACACAACGCGCCCCGTCACAGCCGCACTCGCATATCCCGAAATGTCTGTCCGAATCGGATATATGCAGGCGCTTGATGTTGCAGGCTACAACTATAAAGAGCAGTTCTACGACGAGCATCACGCCGAGTTCCCGAAAGCCTTCCTCTACGGCTCGGAAAACAGCCACGATGCGCGTGCGTGGATCCACGTTCGCGACAAGGAATACATTTGCGGACAGTTCCTCTGGACGGGTATAGATTACCTCGGCGAGGCGCACGGATGGCCCATCCGCTCGTCGTCCCCCGGCCTACTTGACCTTGCGGGCTTTGAAACGATGCGCTACTATCAGCGACGCATCATGTGGTGCGACGGCGCGCTTGAAGGGTATCTGCACACATTCTTCCCGCGTGAGGGTATACGCCGCAACCCGAACCGCCCGCCGCGCACGCCCGAAGCCTTCTGCTTCACGAACGCAGTCGAAGCGGAGTTGTTCATCGGCGATCGCTCGCTCGGCACCGTTACCGCTGAAAACTACGTCTGCCGCTGGGATATTTCCTCCGAATCGCCCAACGCGGACTATCGCGCCGTCATCCGCGACGCGGACGGAGGCTGTCTCGACGTTCGCATGATAAAGTCGGGAGCTCCCGCAAGCATGACTGCCGAGGTTTGGGACGCCGAGGTGCTCGACGGTGTTTCCGAGATCAAAGACTCCGTATGTCAGCTTGAGCTTCGTCTGTTCGATGACGACGGACTCCCCGTAACGAATGCCGTCAACAACGGATTTTTCGGTATTTCCTCGGGACAAAAAGACGCTCACCGTCCAGACGTTTACGTCACCGTACTTGGCGGCGAGCTTATGGGAATTGAGAACGGCGACGGTGCCGACCTCACCCCGTACGGCGAGCCTCACAGAACGTTCAACAACGGACACCTTATCGTTTACGTCCGCGGAGAAGCGGGAAAGACTGCGTCGATACATCTCGACGTCAAGGACGCGCCAGAGTTTTCGCGCGAGGTTAAGGTAAGATTCAAGTAAATTAAACTAAAATGTCGGAAGCTATCAACGCTTCCGACATTTTTTCATATCATTCCACTATACGCACCGTCACTCCGTCCGATTCGACAGTAACGGTGCCGTCGCGGTCAGTCCGCGCGACCGTGGCACCGCACGACGCAAGGCGCGACAGTACGTTTATGTGCGGATGACCGTATTCGTTATATTCGCCGCATGAAATGACGGCAATCTGCGGCGACACAGCACCGAGAAATGCGTCTGACGACGCATTATCCGACCCGTGGTGTCCGACCTTGAGCACGTCGCAATCGAGCGCGTCGGCGGCACGTTCGGTCAGAAGCGCCTCCGCTTCACCCTCACAGTCACCCGTGAAAAGGAACGACGTTTCCCCGTAATGGAGCCTTACGACGGCGCCGTCAAGGTTTGCGTCTCCGAACTGCGTCCACGGTGACAACACCGTGACGCTCATGTCCCCAAACTGCCATACATTCCCCTCGTAAGCTTCGCAGACGGTACAATTCTCGTCCGCGATACATCCGAGCAGCTCGTAATAGCTTTTTTCGTCCGCCTCAATGTCCGGCATGATGACAGTCTCGACGTCAAACGTCTCGATCACAGCATCCGCGCCGCCGATGTGATCGTCGTGCGGATGAGATAGCACCATACAGTCGATGCTCTTTATCCCGAGCCGTTCAATGTACGCGATGAGCCTCTCTTCGTTTTCGTTCGTCCCTGCGTCGAAAAGGATCACGCCGTCCTCACTCACGGCAAGCGCGGCGTCTCCTTGACCGACATTGAAAAAATATACACGCAGCCCCTCGCCGTACGGATCGGAGGCACGTCCACATCCGCCAAGCGCAAAAATGACGCACACGAGCACCGAAACAGAGATCGCGAAGCGTAAATTCATTTTCATATTCCCTCACAAAAGTGCCTCGGGAAGGATCCTCCCCGAGGCTTTTGACGTTTTTTAGTCAAGTGCGTCCCAATACGCCTTTATAACGGCAGCGGCACCCTTCGCGTCGATCGCCGTCGTGTTGATAACGAGGTCGTAGCCGTCTGCGCGTCCCCATTTTCTGCCGGTATAGTGGCTGTAGTATGCGGCACGCTTCTTATCTGTTTTGATGCACAGATCCTGCGCTTTTGCAAGCGGGATGCCGTGGCGGTTCGCCACTCTTTCGGCGCGCGCGTTCAGATCTGCTTCGAGGAACACCGAAATCTTCTTCTTGTGCTCGCGCAGAACATAGTCGGCACAGCGTCCGACGATGATGCACGGAGATCTGTCGGCAAGTTCTCTTATGATATTGGACTGGTGAATAAAAAGCTTATCGCTGATGGGCATATTATAAGGCATCGTGACGGCGCTGTATTCAACAGAGCCGACCGCGAGCGTATATAAAAGACTCGACTGCGACTTTTCATCAAAATTTTCGATGATGTCCTCTTTCATTCCGCTTTTATCGACCGACATCGTTATAAGCTCTCTGTCGTAGCACGGAATGCCGAGAAGCTCAGACAAAAGCTCGCCCGTGAAGCGTCCCGATGCACCGTACTGTCTTGCAATTGTGATAACTTTATTTGCCATAGTGTTCCCGCCCTTAACTGTTATAGTAAGAATTATTAAAACCGAATGATCTTTATCGGTGCCGATATCTCTTTTTCGCGCTCCTTCGGAACGCAAACGGACAACACAAATTCATATCCGTCACAGTCGGTGACGGTATACGAAAGCGTCGTCACTCCCCGTATACCGGAAACGGTGTCAAATGAGCGAAGCGGACGCGCCAGCCCCTCTGCCGTATATTTAATGTACGCTTCCTTCCGCGTCCATATACGGTAAAACTCGAGTATCGGATCGTACGCCGACGCGACGGCGTCGCGTTCGCCGTCCGTGTAAAATCGGCGCATAATGCGTTCGATTTTCGTCCCGTCAACGTCGCGTTTGACGTGCTCGACGTCGCATCCTACGTCACCTGCATCAGTATTTGTCATAATGATGCCTGCGGCAACACCGTGACTGTGACTGATATTATATTTTATGTCCGAGCGCATCGGCAAGTACGGCTTTCCGTGCTCGCTGAGCGCGATCTCTTCATTTGCAACACCGCAAATGTCGAACATATAAAGCCGTATAAGCTCTCCGAGCATCGTTTCGCGTCTGCCCGATTCGGTTTTTCGGCTGTTAATTTTCATAGATGAATACGGCGGCAGAGCTTTGCCGCATGGCAAAGCTCCTCCATCCGCAAAAAATGTCAATATCACGCCGATATTATTCTTCGCACATATAAGGATACTCGACCGCGTAGATCGGGACGAAGTTTTCCTTGATGCAGCGAGGGCTTATCCAGCGGTAAAGATTGAGTGCGCTTCCCGCCTTGTCGTTCGTGCCGGAAGCTCTTCCGCCGCCGAAGGGCTGCTGACCAACGACAGCGCCCGTGGGCTTATCGTTGATGTAGAAGTTGCCTGCGGTGTTAGTGAGTGCCTTTTCCATGTGCGCGATAACGGAGCGCTCGCGTGCGAAGATCGCGCCTGTGAGGCCGTACGGGGATGCCGTATCGCAGATTTCGAGCGTTTCGTCAAGCTTATCGTCATCGTAAACGTAAACGGTGAGCACAGGTCCGAATATTTCCTTAACCATCGATTCGTAATCGGGCTTTTTAGCCTCAATGAGCGTGGGATACACGAAGTAGCCGACAGAATCGTCGTACGAGCCAAAGACTACCTCTGCGTCATCAGACGCATTTGCGCGGTTGATGTAGCCCTTGATATTATCAAAGGAATTGCGGTCGATAACGGCGCCCATAAATGTCGAAAAGTCGCAAACGTCACCGACTTTGAGACGGCTGACGATAGCCGTCACCTTTTCCTTGACCTCGCCCCAGATGGACGCGGGAATGAATGCGCGGGAAGCCGCGGAGCACTTCTGTCCCTGATATTCGTATGCACCTCTTACCATAGCTGCGGCAAGAGCGTCGATGTTTGCGGAATTGTGAGCGAAAATGAAGTCCTTACCGCCTGTTTCGCCGACGAGTCTCGGATAGGATTCATACGTTTTGATATTCTCGCCGACAGTCTTCCAAACGCCGGAGAAAACCTCGGTCGATCCTGTGAAATGGAAGCCTGCCATCTTAGGATGGGTGAGGATATATTTGCTTACTTCAGAGCCGCGGCACGGAATGAAGTTGATAACGCCTTCGGGAAGTCCCGCTTCATGAAGGATCTCCATGATGATATAGTTGGAGCGCACTGCCGTAGACGAGGGCTTCCAGAGGACCGTATTGCCCATGATTGCAGGAGCGCAGGGGAGGTTTCCGCCTATAGAGGTGAAGTTGAAGGGCGAGATCGCCATTACGAAACCGTCAAGGGGTCTATATTCAACTCTGTTCCATACGCCGTCAACGCTGTTGGGCTGCTGACGGTAGATGGTCTCTGCGCAGTGCACGTTAAATCGGAAGAAATCCGCAAGTTCGCAAGCCGCATCGATCTCTGCCTGGAAAACGGTCTTGCTCTGTCCGAGCATCGTTGCCGCGTTGATCTTGTCACGGTAGGGACCTGCCAGAAGGTCAGCCGCCTTCAAAAAGATCGCGGCGCGGTGTTCCCAGGATATCTTATCCCATTCAGCCTTTGCGGCGATGGCGGCGTCAACCGCTGCCAAAAGCTCATCCTTACCTGCGACGCAGTAGCGTGCGATAACGTGCTTGTGATCGTGAGGCATCACGATCTCGGCGTATGTATCGGTATAAACTTCTTTGCCGCCGATGATAAGCGGAATCGTTACGATCTCGCCGGACTGACGAGCAAGCTCCGCTTTGAGGCTCGCACGCTCGGGTGAACCGGGCATATACGAGCGGATAGGTTCGTTTTTAGGTGTAGGTACAGAATAATTACCTATAGTCATGATTTGATTTCCTCCGAAAAATATATGTATTTTTTAATAAACAAATCTGTCGCGCGTATGCCTTGCGTACACGCTGCGTACTGCGGTCAAATACGCATTCCATAAAATCCGCAGAACACCATTGCCAAGAGTCCCGCCGCAATAAGCAAGGTCGGCGCACCGCGCAACGCTCGCGATTGTTTTGATTCGGGAATCCTTTCGCGTATCGATGCAAAGATCACATACGCAAAGATAACCCCGACAGCAGACAGCGCGGCTCGTACAACACTGTCAACAAGGCTTTCTGCCTGCGGTGTCACCCGACAAAGTATGCCGACGACGGCGGTATTCAACGCGATGTGGACCATATACTGCCTGATCTTTTTGTATGTGTCGGAAAACAGCTTATTCATTATGAACGCAAGGACCGCACTGACCCCTGCCGCAACGATCGGCGCGGCAACGATCATCATATACTGCAGAGCGTTCGTTTGCACGTGCGTTAAATTCCAAAGTATAGCCTCTGTAACAGCCGTAACGATCGCAAGCAAGACACCGAGCGTCAAAGCGCGGCGCGGCTCTTTTGCGAGCTTATCGAGTCCGTCCGTGCCGAGTGCTGAGCCGAATACGGCGTTTTCTGCGAAAACGGAGATAAAAATAAGTATCAGCATTTCAAGCATCGCCGTTATCCTCCGTATCCCCGTCAGCTACGTTTGCAGACGTGTCGACAGCCGTCGGTTCCGTCGCAACAATGTCAGCGACGGTTACCGCCTCCGTATTTACAGTCGGCTCTGTTTTTGCTTCCGTATCCGTTTTCTCTTCGGTGTCGGCATAGTTTTCTACATTTGTCGATTTTGTTTTCACTATCGCGTCACCAATAATATTTATAAATGCAGCGATCAATCCAAGCACAATCAGCCCTCCTGCGGGCAAGAGCAAAAACGGCACGTCATGCGGAATCACCTCTTTACCAAGAAAAGCTCCGCTGCCGAAAAATTCACGTATCAGCGCTGTCATCACAAGCAATATCGCAAAAAATATTGCTGTAATTGCTGATAAAATTACGGTTTGCAGAATGCCGTCACCTTTTTGCGGACACGAATACACGATAACTCCGCTTACAGCCGACACCGCCATGACAAACGCAAAATCTGTGCCGACGCCAACTTCGGCAACTGCATATATCTCCGCACACACCATCGCCGTGAAAGCAGAAACGGACAGATGAACGATTCTTGTGCCAACCTCTGCTGTAAATCTGCCGAATACGGATGCGACAGCCGCAGAAACGATCAGCATAAATGCGATCGCAAGCGCAGTATACAGCGCCGTCGCGAGCGCTTCCGTTACCAAAATCGCAACCGTTGCTCCCGAAAGGATCGTCGCTACAAGCTTTTCGGGTGTCAGCCCCTTTTTGATAGTGTCAAGCAACGTCACGCGGACACCTCCGTTTCAGTTGCAGGATCAACCGTTTCGGTTTCTGCAAGCCCCGTCGTTTCCTCGGGAATTGTTGTTTCCTCAGGAACTGTTGTTTCCTCAGGAACTGTTGTTTCCTCGGGAACTGTTGTTTCCTCGGGAACCGTCGTTTCCTCAGGGATCGTCGTTTCCTCGGAAACCGTCGTTTCCTCAGGGATCGTCGTTTCCTCGGGAACCGTCGTTTCCTCGGGCGCCGTTGTGTCCTCGGGTGTCGTTTCTGTATCGACTATGTCGGTATCAAGCTCCGTTTCAACGGGAGCTCGCTCTATCGTAGTTTCAAGCGCCGTCGTTTCAACAGGCTTTTTTATGCTTAATTTGCCGCCAGCGGATATCCATTTTGCATCTGCGTCGACGTCGATCTTTTCATCGGTGTCAACGGTCTCCGAATCCATGCCAACCGTATTCGAATCTACAACATCCGAAATAGGCGGCGCCATTTCTCCTTCGCCGCCTGCGTTCTCTGATGTGTCGTCATCGCTGTCGGGTGCGTCGGACGTTGTATTGTCCGTTCCGTCACCGACAGTTACTTCGTCTTTGGTATCGGGCATCGGTGCGCTGTCGGGCACCATACTTGAAACGAAGTACGCCGAAACGACCGTAACGATCACGATCACCGCAGGGATCAAAACGGAGAGGATATTCAAAAGCTTAGCGTCATCCCTCATTTGATGCACCCCCGTTAGACATTACAACAATGGGCTTGCCGCCAAAGCGGGACGGCAAAGTTACTTTGTCGATTATTCCGACAAAGAGATTTGCGATCAGTATCGCATAGGCAACGCCTTCAACACCACCGCCGAAATAACGCAAAAGAACCGTAGCGCCGCCGCAGATGACGCCAAATATGAGTTTACCGACGTTTGTGATCGGTGTCGTTACGGGATCTGTCGCCATAAAGAATGCACCCAAAAGCAAACCGCCCGAGAATACTTCCGAAATGGCGAAAGAAACGGCACTCACGTTCTGCGTGAAGAAAACGACAAGCGCCGTCACCGTTGCGATAAATGCAGTGGGAATATGCCAGCTTATGATACCTCTGACAAGAAGATACATGCCACCTGCAAATATCAAAAGCGACGAGATCTCACCGATCGATCCTGCAACGTTGCCGGTGATAATATCATAAAGTGTTTGTTCCGGTAAAATTCCCTCTTTCAAATACACAAGCGGCGTTGCGCTCGTTACCGTATCCGTAAACGGGATGCGAAACAGCCCCATTGCCTCAGAAAACGTCAGCTTCAAAAAGACAAATCCCGAAAGCGCAGGATTAAGAAAGTTTCCGCCAAGACCACCGAAAACGCATTTTACTATGCCTACAGCGAAAAATGAGCCGAGAACGGGGACGTAAAGCGGCACCGCCGCAGGCAGCGAAAGAGCCAGTAAAAGTCCCGTTATGACAGCGGATAAATCACCGATGGTGATATATTTTTTCGCAATCACATCATACGCCGTTTCGGTTGTCACTGCCGTCAGCACAGAAACGGCAATGATCACAAGTGCGCGGTAGCCAAACGCATAAACACTCCACAAAACAGCGGGAACCAAAGCGATAAGCACATCCGCCATTATCGTACGTACGTTATCCGGGTGCTTTATGAACGGCGGGCGAAGAAGAGCAGATCTCATATTACCGTTCATTTGTCAGCCACCTTCTCTCTATTTTCGATCTTATAATATTCTTTTTGGAAAGCGCCGATCGTTTGCGTTATAGGCACCTTGCCGGGGCACATATAAGAGCAAGCTCCGCACTGCTGGCAAAGCAACGCTCCCTCACGGAGTGCTTTACCCTTTTTGCCCTCTGTGATAAGATTATGAAGTTTATACGGCGTTATCCGCATCGGGCACACATTCACACAGCGTCCGCATCTGATGCAGGAAGGCGGCTGGTGATAGCTGTCCTGTTCAGCGCGTGAAAACACGAGCAGTGCTGACGTCGTCTTAGTGACAAAAGCTGACAGCTCCGTCATTTCGCCCGTCAGAGGTCCGCCGCAAACGATAATGGCAGGCTCCTTTTTCAGTCCGCCCGCACAGTCAATGAGGCTCGAAAACGGCGTTCCTATCGGAACTAAAAGATTGACAGGATGAGCGACGCAGTCACCGTCAACGGTGACGATACGAGAAATGAACGGCATCCCCGACGCAAACGCGGTGAATATATTCGCCGCCGTCATAGCGTCGAATACGGCGCACGCCGCCTCCGCAGGCGTCTTCCCCTCGGGAAGCTCGCGTCCCATAACGGAATACACAAGCTCACGTTCTGATCCGCCGGGATACTTCGCTCTGACGGTAATAACGCCAACAAGCTTATCCTTGCGCAAAAGCGAATGAAGCTTTCTTACGATCTCCGTATCATTTTCGGCAACGGCAATAATACCGCGACGCAAATGAAGGGCTTTGAGTATGATCTTGAAGCCGTTTATAACGGCTGTGGGATTTTCGGCGGTGAGTCTGCGTTCTCCGTTCACGTACGGTTCGTCAAAAACGCAGTTCAGAATACAGTATTCGGTGCTGTCAACAGCATCGACGAGCTTTTTGTGCACGGGAACTCCGTCCGCGTCGCAAATACCTGCGCTGCGCACGACCTCGATTATCTCGTCGCTTTCGCATTCGGAAAGCTTCTTTTCGCACGCCTTCACTGTCGGTGCCACGGTGTACGCGCCGTCACTTTCTATTTTCACAACGGCAGTTACGCTGCCGTTCGGCATCGTTACGTTTTCGATCGAGGTGACTTTTCCCGAAACGGGAGAATGGACCGCGACATCACCGTCTGCGATCAGCGATCCGCGCTGTACGCTGTCGCCAACGGCGACAACGGCATCGGCGGCTCCGACACTGTCAGAGCTGTGCAGCGGTACCGAAAGCTTTTTGGGCGGTGTCAACCGTTCAATCGGTGAACGTCGCGTTTTTCTGTTGTCACCGAAATAAATACCGCCTCGGAACACATAAGCCATGTGCGTTTGCCTCCATACCGTAAAATAAACATACTAATGTATTTTAATTATATAACAAAGCTCTCAAATTTTCAAGTGTTTGTGATAAACAGCTCGGGGCAGAATATCCCAAATATTTGTCGACGAAAAAGGCAAAAAAACTATAAAATCAGCACGCGAAAAAATAATTAAAAAAAGTTTATTTTTTTCGAAAATAAGTGTTGACAAGTACGTTTCGTTCTGTTATAATAATCAAGCTTCGGCGAAATCGGCGAAAGCACGTGGCGGAATAGCTCAGTTGGCTAGAGCAACCGGTTCATACCCGGTAGGTCGTGAGTTCGAATCTCTCCGTCGCTACCATAGAAAATTAACTAATTCAGAAATGAATTAGTTTTTTTGTTTTGTAAAAGTATTGTAGAAACTTGTCGAATATTGTATAATTAAAGAGAATAGGAGTAGAGTAAAGAGACGTATGTATATAATTTTATATCTTGTATAAATGGTAAATATATAAACTTTACTTTCGTATACTGTTCGGTTATTAATAAATTTTAGAAAAGGAAGGTAAAATTATGGGATTTATTAAAGCTTTTACAGGTGCTATTAGCGGTACTTTTGCTGATCAATGGCAAGATTTCTATATGCCAGCACCTAATGTTCCTGCTACAGCAGCATTATTTCAAGCTGTACCAAAAAGTCAAAATGCAGGAATCGGAGAAAATACAAAGGGATTTTCAAACGTTATTAGTAACGGAAGTAAAATAATTGTTCCAGAAAGCACTGCATTAATTACAATGCAAGATGGTGCTATTACTGGTATAATTGCTGAACCAGGAGGATTTATATTTAATTCAGAGGATCCAAATTCACAATCAATCTTTGCAGGAGATGGAATTGTTGGACCACTTATTAAATCAACTTGGGAAAAAGTAAAATTTGGTGGTCAACCATCAGCACAACAATTAGCATTCTATGTTAATTTAA
>JAZNDW010000042.1:0-28121 GCA_045588245.1 Eubacteriales bacterium | reverse complement strand
ATTGTGTTAATACCTTATACAAGCCCGCCATACGGGACAGCAATCCATCCCGTCGGCAAGTGTTATGCCATTAACATAGAAGCCGAAAAAACGGCATTTGAAAGCGGAACAAATACCCGACAGCACAGGCATAAAAAATCCCGCTACCTCTATTTTAGCTGCATTTGCAGATAAGGGCGGGTAGCGGTAATTTATGAGTAAATCTTGATTTCTGTGTGCTATGGGAGTATAATTTTGGCAGACTACATTTTTGGAGATGGAAATATGACTGCGCAGCAAAAAGAAACACTAAACTTCTATACAACGAATGACTATCTGCTGATAAATGGTCTTCTTTGGGGTGAAAGTGAAGATACAATAGATGCTTTTATTCATATCATCAATCAAGATGGTTTAGCTGTGATGAAAGAAGCCGTCGAAATGGGCTTTGATATTCGATGGAATTGCAGCAAGGAAGAGGGAGAGAGGTTATATCAGGTCTATCAAAAGCGCTTCCCCGTTATTGATAAAGATGATGTGAAGGAGCAAATTCTCGAAAGGGCAAGGGATGATATTTCCAATATGATGGCGTGTCTAGAACCGCTGACATCCGAGCTGGTACTATACCGAAACATAAAGACCAAGTTTGTTGATAAGATTGAAGAAGGAACGCTCCTTAAGTATTTAGGTTTTTCCTCTTGTAGCCTAAACCCTCATGTGGCAGAGAATGCGATGTATGGCTCAAGTGGCTGTACCTTAGTTGAGATAATTGCTCCTGCGGGTACGCCTGCAATCCGACTTGATTTAATGCCTGATGTTCAAAACGAACCAGACGAAGTCATTTTGGCCCCGATAGTATTTTTTGTTACCAAAGTCGACAGAGAAAACAACAAGATATACATGACTTGCCACAAACCGCTAACTTGATCCAAAAAAGCAGCCGCCTCCGTGATGGAGGCGGCTGTGCTTTTTCGTGTCATGTTGGGGCAAAATGTCGTTATTTTCAAAAGTAGTATGCGAGTAGTACAAAGGAGGAAAACCCGTTGCAAAGGGTGGTATTGCATTGCATAGCTTGGTGTTTCATACCTGGCTCAAATCTTTCCGTGGCAGACAAACATTATTTTAGTCATAAAACATCCTCGCTTTCATTTTGTATTATAACACAGCTCCCGACGGGCGTAAAGTCCCGTCGAGAACTGTTATAGCAGCTTTTGTTGGCGAAAAGTCGAGTTTTGTTAGAGATGCGGAAAATCTTGATTTTTGCGTGGTGTGGGAGTATAATCAATTTGACAACCTTGAATATACCGAACAGTTTCATAAACTTGAACTTGGTGGAGGTAGCCATGAAAAAACAAATAATATTGCTCAACGGTCCGTCCAGCAGCGGAAAATCCACATTATCCAAAGCATTACAAGGGCTGATAGAAGAAAAAAGAAAGGAAAAGTATGTTATTATTTCTATTGATGATTTTATGAAACTGTCAACAGAAGAACCGATATACGAGGATGACGTATTTGAGATATCAGGTGATATGTGTATAAGCGCATTGGAAGCTCTGAAAACTTCCCCAGGTGCTATTATTGACCATGTAATTACCAGTGAACGAATTTTTCGTCAGCTAACAGCAATGTTGGGACAATATCGTATTCATCTCGTACATGTAACCTGTCCCCTAAATGTGTTGCTTCAAAGAGAATATGCACGCAAAAACAGATGCCTGGGGTCTGCGGAATCCTCATATACATACTTATTCCCGAAGGACGAATACGACTTAACGGTGGATACTTCTACTATGACACCAGCCGAATGTTCTGCAAGAATCTATGGCGCGTTGTTATAGAATGACAAATTCCAATATGTCGAACAGATAAAAGCACCCGCCTCCGTAATGGAGGCGGCTTTGTTTATTATGCGTGATCAAACGTTGCGTTCGTTACCGTAAGCGGCTTACGCGAACGGATTTTCCGTCGGATAGAGCATTCCCTTCGGCTGATTGAAGGCGATGTCCTTCACGCCGAGATACTTGAATACCTCGAAGAGCGCCTTGCCGTAGTGACCGAATGCAACGGCACCGTGGTGCGGATAGCGCTTTTCGATAAGGACATGACGGTAGAAGCGTCCCATTTCGGGAATCGCAAATACACCGATGCCGCCGAACGAACACGGATTGACAGGAAGAACCTCACCGTTTGCAACGTACGCCTTGAGCTGTCCTTCAGCGTTACTTTGCAGACGGAAGAACGTAATTTCTCCTGCCTTGATAGCACCCTCGATAGTTCCGCGTGTGATGTCAGGCTCGCCGTCCGGCTCAAGCGAACGCTTCATAATGAGCTGATACTTCATCGCAGGATCATTCACCATGCAAGCGGGCGTGTTTCCGCAATGGAAGCCCATGAAGGTTTCATTAAGCTTATAGCCCTTTACGTTTTCTTCGTACATATCTTTCGGAACGGTATTGTTGATGTCGAGCAGCGTTACGGGCTTGCCGGAAACGCAAACACCTATATACTCGGAAAGTGCGCCGTAAATGTCAACCTCGCAGGCAACGGGGATGCCGCGGCTGGTGAGTCTGGAGTTTACGTAGCAGGGGCAGAACTTGAACTCGGTCTGGAACGCAGGCCAGCACTTATTCGCAAATGCAACGTACTTACAGCTTCCGAGATGCTCTTCCGCCCAGTCAAGAAGCGTGCATTCATACTGCGCCAAACGAGGAAGGATGCCCTCCATGGACGCGGAAACGGCAAGCTCCGCCTTCATCTCTTCCATAATGGCGGGGATTCTCTCGTCCCCCTCGTGTGCGCGGTACGCCACGAGCAGATCAAGCTCTGAGTTTTCCTCGATCTCAACGCCGATATCGAAAAGCGGCTTGATGGGGGCGTTACAAGCCAAAAAGTCCTGCGGACGAGGTCCGAATGTGATGATCTTAAGGTTTGAAAGTCCGACAAGCGCCGTTGCGATCGGCACGAACTCTGCGATGAGTTCCGCTACGTCGTCGGCATCGCCGACGGGATTTTCGGGAATAAACGCACGAAGATTGCGAAGTCCCAGGTTATACGAGCAGTTGAGCATACCGCAATATGCGTCGCCTCTGTCGGAGGTGAGAACGCCTACGTTTTCCTCTGCCGCTGCACAGTACATAACGGGACCGTCAAAGTATTTTGCAATAAGAGTTTCGGAAGACTCCGGACCGAAGTTGCCGAGGAATACGACAAGAGCGTTACAGCCTGCCGCCTTAACTTCCTCAACAGCGCGGAGCATATCACGCTCGGATTCAACTGTTACCGAGCAGTTGTATATTTCACCGTATTTCTTTTCATACGCCTGAGCGACGGCGCATCTTCTCTTCTCCGAAAGCGTGATAACGAAGCAGTCACGCGAAACGGAAATGATACCAAGCTTGATTTTCGGGATGTTTGTCATTTATTTTCTCCTTTTCCGCCGCAAAGATCGCAGCATAAAAAATTTCGTCTTGATTATAACAAAAATCGGCGCGTATCAGATCCGATACGCGCCCTTCATTTTTACTTAACTATCTTGAGGAATACGAGAACTGCCGTAACGATACCGACAAGATTATAGATTTCGACAACAGTACCGACGATGCGAAGCACCCAGCCAACAAGAGCGCCAACGAGCGGTATCCAGCCGGTTATTACGCCTGCAAGTCCGAGAACGGCACCCGCGATCGCACCGATAACGATATAAATAAGAATAGCTACGATAAGTCCGCCGACAGAATCAGCCTTAAAACTTAAGGGAAAATACTTTTTGAGCATAGTTTTTTATCTCCTTATATATTGTTATTCACTACTAATAATATTAAACTTTTTCACGCAATATGTCAAGGGTGAATCGTCTTTTTTCAACATTTTTAATCAAAAAAAATAGGCTTTACATTATGGTGAAAATGTGATAAAATAACACTCGCGGTAAGCCGTTCACAGCCGCTATCTGCCCGTGGCTCAGCCGGATAGAGCAGCAGACTCCGACTCTGCAGGTCGTGCGTTCGAATCGCATCGGGCAGGGACAAAAAAGTCACATTTGTCAGTAGGCAAATGTGACTTTTTTAATGTTATCCGTTTACGGTACAAAAGGATTTTTTCTTCCGGCTTTTCCTTTACTTTCAAAATAATATGTGATAAAATAAGTTTTAATCACATATCACATTTAAGGATGGTCTATAACGATGCATATTACGATATCGGGAAATCTCGGAAGCGGCAAATCTACCGTTGCGAAAGTCCTTTCAAAAAAATTGGGATATGAAATATATTCCACAGGTTCAATTCAGCGCAGTGCCGCGGAGAACATGGGCATCACAACGCTTGAGCTTAACAGCCGCATGATGACAGACCCCGCGCTTGATCACGTTATCGACGATACCGTCACAAGAGTATCTCTCGAACGTGACAACCTCATTTTTGACTCGCGCATGGCATGGCATTTCGCCCGCAACGCCTTCCGCGTTTTCATCACCGTCAACCCTACCGTTGCCGCGCAGCGTGTTCTTGACGACCAACGCCGCGGAGCCGTTGAGACTTATGCCTCAGTGGAAGAAGCGGAAGCCGCCCTTGCCAAACGCAGCGGTCTTGAACGCGAACGCTTTTTGGATATTTACAAGCTCGATTATTACGACATGAATAACTACGATCTCGTACTCGACAGCACCGGCTCGACCCCCGACGCCATCGCCGACATCATTATCTCCGAATATCAGAAAAAAGCCAATACCTGACAAATCCTGCGCCTTGTCCTTTCCTGCGGACAGGGCGCGCATAACGCATTCTATTATCAAAAGGAGCAACATAGATGAGCAAAACCATACATACGAGCAAAGCTCCTGCCGCTATCGGTCCTTATTCCCAGGCCGTTATCGCAGGCGGCATGCTTTATACGTCGGGTCATATACCGATAGATCCCGAAACGGGTACTATTCCCTCCTCCGGCATCGTCGGGCAGACGACACAGGTATGTAAAAACCTTGCCGCCGTGCTCGCCGAAGCGGGCGCATCATTTGACCGCGTAGTAAAAACAACATGCTTTTTATCCGATATGGCGAATTTCGCCGCTTTTAATGAAGTATACGCAAAATACTTCATCTCCAAGCCCGCACGCTCATGCGTCGCCGTTCGAGAACTGCCCCGCGGCGTTCTCGTTGAAATTGAGGTCGTCGCCGAACTGTAATGCTGAAACGTTTTATTCACTACTATAAACCGCATCTTAAGATGCTGACGCTCGATATGCTCGCGTCACTTCTCATATCCCTTATCGGAATGGTTTATCCCGTTGTCACCAACAAGATGCTCAACGAATATATCCCCCAAAAAATGTATTCTACGATCGTCATCGCGGGTTTCATTGTTCTTTTACTTTATCTTGTCCGTATGCTTTTGCGCTATTTCATGCAGTATTACGGACACATGATCGGCGTTCGTATGCAGTCGCAAATGCGTCACGATCTGTTTGCACATTTGCAGAAGCTGCCTTTTTCGTTTTACGACAACACCGAAACGGGACACATAATGTCAAGAATGACAAACGACTTGTTTGAGGTTTGCGAGCTTGCTCACCACGGTCCCGAAAATCTTCTCATAAGCTCCGTTATGATCGTTTTGTCGTTCGCTTACCTTTGCTCGATCGATATCATTCTGACGCTCATCATTTTCGTGTGCGTGCCGATACTGATTTTCGTTACGCTCCATTTCAGACGAGCCATGCGTCAGGCTTTCGATGACAGACGCACAAGCACCTCCACCATCAATGCCAACGTTGAAAGCAGCGTTTCGGGCATCCGCGTGACGAAAGCCTTCACCAACTCCAAAAAGGAAACGGAAAAATTCAAAAGTGGCGACGTGATGTTCGTAGACGCTTCGCGCCGTTCCTATAACGCGATGGCAAAGTTTGCATCGTCAACCGCTTTCGTCACCGATATTTTTAACGTATTCATTCTCATCGCAGGCGGTCTGTTCCTTTACGCAGGCAGGATCACCTTCGGTGACTATTCGACTTTTATCGTTTCAGTCGGACTTTTCATCTCCCCTGTTACGACGCTCATCAACTTCATGGAGCAATATCAGAACGGCGTCAGCGGCTTCAAAAGATTCCTTGAGATCATGGACGTTGAGCCCGAGGCGGACGCTGTCGAAGCAGTTCCGCTTACCGACGTTCAGGGCTCGATCGAATTCAAAAACGTCACCTACGCTTACGATACGTCAAAAGAAGTTCTGCACGACGTTTCGCTGAAGATAGAGTGCGGCTGTAAGCTCGCCCTCGTCGGCCCGTCGGGCGGCGGCAAAACGACGCTTTGCCACCTATTGCCGAACTTTTATAAGCTCGCCCCTGACGGCGGCTCGATATTCATCGACGGACACGATCTGCGCACGCTGACCATGGAATCTGTCAGACGCAACATCGGTATCGTTCAGCAAGACGTATTCCTCTTCGTCGGCACCATTCGCGACAACATTCTTTACGGGCGCCCCGACGCAACCGATGAGGAAATATACGAGGCCGCCCGCCGCGCCAACATCCACGATTACGTTATGACGCTTCCGAACGGTTACAACACCGAGATCGGTGAGCGCGGCGTTAAACTTTCGGGCGGACAGAAGCAGCGCATCTCTATTGCGCGTGTATTTTTGAAGGATCCCGCAATCCTCATCCTCGACGAAGCGACGAGTGCGCTTGACAACACGACGGAGGTCCTGATCCAGCAGGCGCTCGACGAGCTCTGCCGAGGACGCACCACCCTCGTCGTTGCACACAGACTTTCTACCATCCGCAACGCAGACGAGATCGCCGTCGTCGTTGACGGACGCATCACGGAGCGCGGCACGCATGAAGAGCTCATGGCAAACAACGGCACGTACAAGAGCCTTTACGCTTTGCAGTTCCGCGATAATGATTATATTGAATAACAAAAAAAGGCTTGTCGGCGACAAGCCTTTTGTGTTATTCCACGTGTTCCGTGATCTCTCCGTCTTTTATGATCAGACTTATTTCCTCCGGATAATCGTCGATTGCATACAAGTCGGATAAATACACAACATCTCCGTCCTCAGCCAAGAACTCGATATAAAAGCTATCAACTCTTTGTCCGTAATGCTCAAAAAAGAAGAATATCTTTTCTCCAATAAAGCCTCCCGAGTCAACGCTCCACACCGCTTCGCTTGTAACGATATTGCCGTTCGCGCCAAGATACATGACCGCCTCGTATATGTTGTCGATATCATCCGATACGTTAACTGTCATTTTGATAACGGCAGTTAAATCCGCCTCTATTTCAACGGACTCGTCAACAACAACGCCTTCCTCCACATTAACGCGCTGTCCAATCATTCCGAATGCAACGAGTGCAATAACGATGATCAAAACGATCGGAATCACGATAACGCCGATGAGGATCGCGGAAAGTCCGCGGTCACGGGTGCGTGTTTCATAAACGGTGCCGATTCCGCTATCGGGCAGACGATCGCCGCAGTTGGGGCAGACGATCCACCCCGACTCGATCGGATGTCCGCAATTCGCGCAGGTCGGACGCAGATTCGTCCCGCAGTACGGGCAAAGCGCGAAGCTCGCGGAAACGCGGTTTCCGCAGTTGCCGCAATGCTCGCTTGACGTATCGCTGCGTGCGACAAGATAAATGATAAGTCCCACAAGTCCCGGTGTCAGGATCACTATCGCCGTCCACAGCACGGCGTTCATGTCGCGCCGCTGTGCGTCGCGGTATACGTACAAACCGATAGCGATCGGAATCGCGAAGCCTGCCGCCGCGAGTATGAGAATAAGCACTATTCCGATAATTGCCATGTCAGACCTCCTCACTCACCGCGTCTTTCAAAAGCGCGGCGCAGAACGGACACCGATTAAAGCTATCCTTTATCGGTTTTCCGCATACGGGGCAACGCACGCTCGGTTTCGTGTTCACCGCCGCGATGAAATATATTATAACACCGATCAGCCCCGGCACGAGCGCTGCAACAAGCGCCCACGTAAACGCGCTCATTTGTCGGCGGCGCGCATCAAAATAAACGAGTACACCTATAATTATCGGCATTATAACACCGAACACAATAACAAGGATCCCAACGATCCCGGCTATGCTAATACCTTCTGCTGTTGGCATAACAGTCTCCTCTCTTAACTTTTATGAAGCACATCATCTTCAGCGTTCCGCTATCTTGCCGACACCGCGCTGCAGAAACATCACCGCAACGACTCCGCTGCCGACGAGTATATAAGCAGACGAAAGAAAGAAAAGCGCTGACACAACGACCGAATACGGAATGAACGCTATCGCCGCGCATACGGCAACAAGCGAGGATAGAATCGTCCCCAACACGAGTATAAACGTCTCTTGCCGGAGTCTGCGCTCGCGCGCTTTTTCGTAAAGCTCGCGCTCGCTGACACGCGGCGGCGTTCTTGCTTCAAAATCGTATACATTATATTCATTATATTCATTCATATCAAAAGCTCTCCTTTCAGCTTATTTCGCGCCGCCGAAAGGCGCGATTTTACGGTCCCGACGGATATATGAAGCGCCTGTGCCGTCGCTTTTTCGTCAAGCCCGTTATAGTAGTAGAGTATCACCGCTTCGCGAAGCTTCGGAGGAAGTCTGTCAACGGCACCTCTAACCTCCGCGGCTCGGAAGCCGTCGCCGTCGTCGGGCATCGACGACAGCACCTCCGCATCGACAGTGACCTCGTATTCGCCGCGCCGCCGTCGCCGACGCAGCTCATCACGGTATGCATTAACGCAGATTCCCGTGATCCACGCTTCAAATGGACGGTCCTCGTCATAGGTATGCAACTTCATGTATGCGCGCAGCCACGTTTCCTGATACAGATCGTCCGCATCGTTGCCGATAAGCGAGCGGCAGAGACCGTAAAGTCGGCGTCCATATTTTTCGATGTATGCGTCAATCAAATGTCTCCCGCCCCCTTTCATATTCATATACGATGCAAAGCATCAAAAAGTTCGGTTGGGGATAAAAATATTTACAATTTTCAAAAGGGGAAACTTTTGCTACAAAAAAGTTTCCCCTTTAGTATAACGACTCTTACTTTGCTATCCGTTCGAGCTTGCCCGATTCCATGCCGTAAACAGAGTCGGCGCGGTCCGCAAGCTCTCGGTCGTGCGTTACGATAACGAGCGTCTGACCGAGCTCCTCTCTCGTCCGAAGCATCAGCTCCGCAAGCTCACCTGCCGATTTACCGTCGAGGTTTCCCGTCGGCTCATCCGCAAAAACGATCGCGGGCTTATTTATCAACGCACGCGCAACAGCGACGCGCTGTTGCTGTCCGCCCGACATCTCTGACGGCAAATGATTAAGTCTGTCACCGATACCGAGCAGGTCAACGAGCATATCAAAGTACTTTTTATCGAAACGCCTGCCCGATATTTTTTGCGGCATCAGTATATTCTCCTTCGCCGTCAGCACGGGCAAAAGATTATACGACTGAAAGATTACGCCGATCTTTTCGTTTCTGAACGCGGAAAACTCGCGGTCGCGCATCGCGTACATATCGTCCCCGCCAATGTAGACCTTCCCCGCAGTCGGTGTGTCAAGTCCCGCCAGCATATGCAGTAGCGTCGACTTGCCCGAGCCCGAAGCACCGACGATCGAAATAAACTCGCCGGGCTTCACCGTCAGATAAACGTCATCAACGGCGTAGATGTGCTCGTCTCCCTGAAAATATGTGCGCTTCAGTCCGCGGCATTGCAGTGCCGCGGTTTCATCAACATGACTATATTCACCGTCTTTATATTTCATACTTCATACCTCTTTCAGTCTGCGCGTCTGACACCTTCGATTATGCTTCCGCGCAGGTATATCGCAAGTCCGAGCATCGCTCCGATAAGCTCGCTCGCAAGCACGAGCAACGCCGCTGTCGGCATAAGCTTGAATGCGTTAATGATAAGCTCAATTATGAACATCGGCAGGTTTCTGTCGCCTGTAAACGGTTCGGCAGCGGAATATGCAGAACTCATGTTCGACGACATATACAAATAAATGAACGAGCTTGTTAGCCCCGACATAACGGACGCGGCAACGCCCTCATAAAGCGCAGACACGATAACGGTTCGTGTGATCCTTGATCGGCTCATTCCCATCGCGCGGAGCATTGAAAGCTCCGCCCGTCTGCCGCGAATGGTGTAAACGACGGAAAGTGCGATCACCGCGGCGGCAGCGACGGTGAGTATGATCGATTGGAACGCGAAAAGCGCCGATTCGATCGCGGTGACGTCCCCCGTTATAACGGACGAAAGCGAAAGATAAAAGACAGGCAGCGGCACCATAACGGCAACGGCAACGGCGTTTGTCAGCATTCTTCTTTTCGTGCGCGCTTGGAATAGGCTCGTGTATGCAAGGTCTCCCACAGCCTCAAGAAAGCGCTCCGATGAGGTCTCGACGTACGCGATCTCAAGTGTTTCGCGTCCGCGCAGTCCGTCCATAACGGAATAATAACGGTAAGAGAAGCAAACGAGAATGTTTACCGCCGCTGTCATCACGAAAAGACACAAAAACGTTACGATAATGTTTGATATCGGAACGCTTTCGGAGATCACAAGATACGATGTGTCCTCGGCAATACTTTTCGTCACAGCACCGTATATAAACACCGCAAAGGACGACGTCAGCGCCGCAGGCAAAAGTGCCACACACGCGATCATAACGCCGCGGGCTACATAATAAACGTACATCTGCCATTTCGCAAAACCAACGGCACGAAGCGAGCCCGATTCGGAAAGATTGCGTTTGTACCGTTCGTTTGTGAGGATGAACACGACGCCGCCCAAAAAGAACGTGAACATCACGATCGTTAACAGATTATCGGGCATTATCATATAGCTCTGCGTCGTTTTTGTACAGTAGGCACGGTTTCTGATATTCTCAAAAGTGTTGCGTTCGGCACCTTCTCTTGCAGCATCCTCGGGAGAGGAATTGATCTTTTGGAAGAAAAGCAAAGGATTGTTTCCGCCACCCGTGCTGTATTTGTCGTAGTATCCGTTATATGAATTCCAATATCCTCGGCTGTATTCCGAGCTGTTTTTGAGGTTGAATTCATCCCAGATCTCTTTTATGTACGTCACGGGATTTTCATTCAGGTACTCCCACTTGATGCGGACACGGAATTCGGAGTTTTCCCCAGATCCCGAATCAGTTGCGACATCATACGTCGCGTGTACCCATTCCTTGCCGCGGATGATCTCCTTTTCGCTGTAGGTGAGGCTGCGGAACACCATGTGGTAGTTTTCCTCGTGCTCGGGCATAACGTCGGCGCGCCAATCCGCCTCGAGCCACAAAAGAAGCAAAACAAGCGTCAGCATTATCGCCGTCATTATCGCCGCGAGCGTTACAGCCTCGCGCGGACGCGATCTGATATCGCGCACAGCGTAGTAAACGGCTGATTTTATATCATTTTTGATGTCGCGCATACGTTACCTCCCACGCATTTTAGTTATACAGTTTAATTATATCACAAACTCTCTGCGACGTTATTGTACATTTTGTAAATTGTACGAAGCGAACACGTTATGAACATATTTTGCATCTATTAGCAACATTATAACACAATATAGATATAAAGTAAATGCATATTGTATCAATTGTGAGGTTGTTATGGCTACAAAAAGTTTATCTATAAGAATTGAAGAAGAAATGCTCGACAAATTACACGTAATTGCCGATTATGAAGGACGAAGCGCAAACAGTCAGATTTTGATCTTAATACGCGATTGCATTGAGGATTATGAAGACAAACACGGTCCCATCCCTGTAATAAAACGCAAAAAGCAGTAACAAAAAAAGGCTTGTCGGTGACAAGCCTTTTTTATTATTTATTATTCGATAACACTGAACTTGAAGTAATCAAAGTCCGCGTATCCGCCCGATTCCTTTGTTGCAAAGCAGCAAAGCTCAAAGCGGTAACCCATAAAGTGGTCAAGCGTATAAAGCATCTTGAGTGTGATACCGAGCTTTTCCCATTCGCCGTCCTTTTTGTAATAAAGCTGCGCTTCGTCGATGTTTTCTCTGTAGTCACAGTACGCCTTCAGCTCAACAACGTCCGAATCAAGCTTAACTCTGCCGTATTCCTTGCCGGGTACTGAATGGCGGTTGATCGGTCTGCCGTTTTCGTCGCGCTCGGGCTCGCCGCGTCCAAGCATAACGATATACTTTTCGCCCGCATCCTGCGTAACGGCGATAAAGCCGTAATTGCTCTGCATCAGGCACAAGCCTGCGTAGTCGCCGTCCTTGAGATTGGAAACGTCAAGCTTCACTTCGCCCTCACACTCGGGTCCCATCGTGCGCTGACCGAGCGAGTTCTTCGCAAGCGTTACGTTCGGGGCAACTCTGCCCGTTTTGAGCCGCAGCCAGCCTGCGCGCTCCGTGACGCTCCACAAGTCGTTGTCGGGAATATGATTCCACTGCCATGCCAGGTTGAGCTTTTCGCCGTCCTCATAATCAAAGTCATCACTTGTGACGATGGGCGCATACTCATAGTCGGGACGTGTCGATTTCGTTTCAACATAGTGCGGCACTTTGCCGTCGATACCGAACACAGGCCAGCCCTCGTCCCACGTCAGGGGAACGAGAACGGGGATTCTGCCAACGGCGCCGTGATCCTGGAAGAGCATCGCGTACCAGTCACCGTCGGGCGTATCGACGATACCGCCCTGAGCGACACCTGCGTTATGGTAACCCATATCGTCATCAAGGATATTGTTTCCACGGTACTCGCCGTCGATCGTATCGGAGAAGAAGCAAGCTTCAACGCGGCGGCGCGAGCCGTAGCGCAGCCAATGGATCGTGAATACGTAATATTTACCGTTGATCTTATACATATGCGCGCCTTCGTGGCGGAGTCCGACGTAATCAGTATCTCTTATGATGATCTTGTCAATGCCGCCGGGGAGCGGTGCGGACAGGTCGGGCTTCATTTCAACGAGGCGGAGATTACCGCCGCCCGAAACGATGAACGGTCTGTCACCTTCAAAATAAAGCGAGCAGTCATGGTAAAAGCCTTCGATCTTGCGCTTTTCCCACGGGCCTTCGATCGTCTCCGAGGTGAAAAGGAAGGAAATATTCTCATGTCTTGTATCGTTGGCAACGAAGATGACGTAGAATTTGCCGTTATGATAGCGGATCGTTGCCGCCCACATGCCGGCGCCGTAAATACCGCGTCCGTCTTCAAGACGCTCGCCGGGTGAATCCTCCAAAATATCATATAAATACGTAGCGATCTCCCAATGCTGCAGATCATAAGAGCGGAAAATAACGCCGCCCGGCATCAGATGCATTGTCGTTGAGATCATATAATACGTATCTTCAACACGGATGATGTCAACATCGGGGATGTCAGCCCAAATAATAGGATTGTTCTTTTTTTCCGCCATAGCAGTCTCCTTTGTTCGCCTTTTTCGGCTTATTGCTAAATTCTTGCGGTATTTGCCATACTTATCCGACATAGGCATATATCACAATTTGAATATAACATAATATCAGCGGCATTGTCAACAAATTCAAACAATTATAACGGGCATCAAGTTATACGAAACAATATTTGGGAAGATGAAAAAAGGAAGCCCCATCGGCTTCCTTTTTTCTTAATTTATATAGTTATCTTTTTTTCGAGTTTCAGTTGTTCTCTTCGCTCTCTGTTTTAGAGGGAATTTCTCTATAGAGAGCAAAGCGGAACAGCTTTGACTCATCCTCGGAATTCTCGCAGCGAAGGGTTGCCTTCGTTACAAGACCGCCTTTGATAATCTGTGAAATGCCGAGAAGCGCGGACAGACGGGACTTAAGATTTATGCAGTCGCCCTCTTCTGTTTCAAGGTATACATTGCCTACACAACCGTCAAGCGCTTTGATAAAAGCTGCGATATCTACTTCACGCATTTCGATTTCTCTTTTTAACATTTTGTTGTAGCCATTCCTTTCTATGGTATTTTTGTCTTCTTTAGGTATCCCCCTCGAAGACACCTATAGTATACTGAATTAAAAAATTCTTGCAAGAGCTAAAGTAAATGAATTTGAAAAAATTTTATCAGCAGTTGTTTGTAATAGTTGCACAATTTTTGCATTGATTTTTTGTGCAATAAGCATAGTGAACTTATCCCTCTTTAATTATTGATTTTTTTGCCGATTCGTTTTATACTGTATACAGTAACTGATTGGAGAGTGTCTTTTATGGCTGATTCTAAGAGAGTAAAGGTCGTTTTGGTCGGTATTGGTGGCTACGGCTCCATATATGTTAATGAAGTTCTCCGTCCCGAAGTGCTCGATAAGATCGAGCTTGTCGGAATCGTCGATCCTTTTCCGACTTCGTGCAGACGGCTTGATGAGCTACGTGCGATGGCAGGTGAGCCATACGCCGACATTGCGGATTTTTATGCTGAAAAATCGGCTGATCTCGCAGTCATTTCCACTCCGATCGGATTGCACACGTCAAACATCATAACGGCTCTGCGCCACGGTTCGGACGTCCTTTGCGAAAAGCCGCTCTGCGGCGACGCACGCGACATCGAGCCGCTTCTTGCCGCGCAAAAGGAAAGCGGCTGTCACGTCCACATTGGCTATCAGTGGTCACACAGCGAAGCGATTGAAGCGCTGAAGCGCGACATCATGGCGGGTGTTTACGGTGAGCCCGTATCGTTGAAGACCCTCATCCTCTGGCCGCGTGACAGAAGATATTTCCGTCGTGGTACAGGCTGGGCAGGCAAGATACGTGCCGCTGACGGCACGCTCATTTACGACAGCGTTGCGAACAATGCCGCCGCGCATTATCTGCATAATATGTTTTACGTCACAGGCGCCGCTATGGACGAAAGCCGCCGCGTTACCGACGTTACAGCCGAGCTTGCTCGCGTCAACGATATAGAAAATTTCGACACCGCCATCATCAAGTGTACGCTTGAAGGCGGCGCTGTTGCTACCTTTATCGCGTCTCACACCATCAACAAGGCGCAAAACCCGATGTTCGACTATAAGTTCACGAACGGCCGCATCACGTACACGCAGGATCCGATACCCGCAGGAATCACGGACGCGGACGCTTACACACGTGGTCACATAATCGGCGTTACCGAATCCGGCGAGGTGCGCGATTACGGTAATCCGTTCCTCTTTGTCGAGCGCAAATTCCATATCGCTCTCAATACCGCAGCGGAAGCTCCCGGTGCGGATGTCATCTGCGGCATACGTGCCGCCTCCGAGCACACACGCGTCATCAATTTCATTGGCGAAAATTACGAGATCAACACCTTCCCTGCCGACGCCGTCAGCGAGCAAGGTGAGCTTCTTTACGTCAACGGTCTATCTGAGCGTCTTATTGCCGTTTATAACGGGGACTCTGATACGATCATGGATCTTATCAAATAATACCACGCACAGAATAAGCGCACAACGCTTTTTTGTGCGTTTTTGTCATTTGCATAATATATTATATACATTCGACTAACCACAACAGCATTCAATAAAATTCAACAAATAAAGGAGAAAAACATGAAACCGTTACGTGACTACAGCTTTATTCGCGGAGTTTGCCACAATTCCCGTCCGCACGCAGATCCCGAGCAGTATCTGCGCGAGATCGGCTATGCCAAGAGTATCGGCGTGAATTCATTCCGCACATGGCTTTCCCCATTCTTTTGGGAGCGCTCACGCGATGAATTTTTGAGTAACACAAAAAAATTCATCTCAATGGCAAACGAGAACGGGATTACCGTTATGCCGATCATTTTCAACGGCAACGGTCTGCGTCCCGAAACGCTTGAGCCCGAATGGTGGGAGAGCGTCGGCGATCCTTACGTCCGCGACCTCGTCGCAGCCATTAAGGACGAGCCGGGACTCATAATGTGGGACATCATGAACGAGCCGTCCTGCAACGATTATCATCTCAAAGCCGCCACCCCCGAAGAAAAAGCGGAAAGATGGGCAAAGATCAACGCGTTCCTCGATCATTACTGCCACCTCGTAAAAGAGCTCGATCCCGATAACGTTATCACGATCGGTCACACATGGGCAGGTGACGTTGAGCCGAGTGCCGAATGGGTTGACGTGCTCTCCTTCCACGACTATCTTGAAAGCGAAGAACGGATCGAGAATACGTATCTTCACGCTGAAGAACTTGCAGCGAAGTATAATAAGCCTCTCATCAACAGCGAGCTTTCCTGCCTCGGACGCGCAAACCCGTACGAGCTGTCGATCAAAAAAGCATACGAGCACAAGGTCGGATTTTACGTTTTCGAGCTTATGATACGCGGCTATTGGGGTGACATACACGGCATTTTCTACCCCGACGGAACGGTACGCGATCCGTCAACTGTCACGGCGATGATGGGCATTTTCCGCAAATATACTCCCGACCGCATCAAGCCGAATCCGAACAAGGAAGGAAAAGCGACGGAGGCTCTCCGCCGTCTTGAACGCGCGATGACCGATTCGGCGGAGGTATTCCGCCATCGCGCCGCCTCCTCTGATGCGATCCTTGAGGCTGTCGAGTGGATCATCAATCTGCTTGAGGGTGCCGAAATGGTGCCGATGTACGATCCGCCGAGAGTAAAGCTGCTCTACTACAAATCCTTGCCGCAGGAATCACGCAATCTTGACGAGATCAAGGATTTCGCGTATGCACAGGCGGAAATCCTCAAAAAATACTGCCGCATATTCTGACAAGCTGATATGACAGCAAAAACGGAGGCGCTTCGCAAAAAAGCTGCCTCCGTTTTATTAATATAAAATTGGCATATCGTTCAGCGACGACATATCGTTCATTCAAAATCGAGTATATCCGATAAAATATAGTTCGACACGAACATTCCCTGCCGTGTAAAGCGATAACGTCCGTTATTGTATTCGACAAGCCCGCCTTTTACGTAGCGCGCGAGTCTTGCGCCGTATATACGGTCAAAATCTTTGCCGAACGTCATAAAGAATTTTCGCGTATCGACGCCTTCGTTGAGTCTCATGTGAAGCATTATGTACTCGCCGAGACGCTCGCGGAGCGGTATCTCTTCGTATTCGTCCGTCATCTCCTCATCGCTCTGCCCCGAATTACATTTGATATAATTGGAAACGCTCCGTTTATAGGAAAATCTGATATCTTTGAAATACGAATGTGCACCGGGGCCGAAGCCGAGGTATTCTTCGCAGTGCCAATACTTGAGATTATGCTGTGACTCATATCCGTCGCGTGAAAAATTGCTGATCTCGTACTGATAAAATCCGTTCGCGGCAAGCAGATCGATCGCCGTCGAATACATCGCAAACTCAAGCTCGTCGTCCGGCATCGGCATCGACGGTGCCGTATCGTACAGCGGAGTTCCCTCCTCCAGCTTCAGATTATATAGCGAGATATGCTCAGGACGAAGCGACACGACGTAACGCAGCGTCGCAAGCCACGAGTCCATCGTCTGAAATGGGATACCGTACATCAAATCAACGCTGATATTTTCGATCTTTGCTTCGCGCGCCATGCGATAGCATTCCTCAAACTGCGCGAGCGTATGTATGCGTCCGAGCGCGGACAGCTCGCGCGGATGTATGGACTGCAGTCCTATCGAAAGTCTGTTCACGCCTGCTCGACGGTATTTTCGGAGCGTTTCAAAACTCACTGTTGCAGGATTACACTCCATCGTAAACTCAACGGTTTTTGAAAGTCTGAACGTTGACCTGATCGCACGCAAAAGACGAAGCATGTCCTCCTCAGGGAGCACCGTCGGCGTGCCGCCGCCGATATAGACCGTGTCGGGCGAATAATCTCCGCCCGCGACACGGTAGCTTTTTATATGGTTTATGAGTGCGTCTGTATACGCGGCATAAACGCGCGTGTCACGCGGCGCGTATGAATAAAAATCGCAATACACGCACTTACTGCGGCAAAACGGTATATGAACGTATATTCCGAGCCGCTTATTTTGCCTGCGTCCCATTATCATAATTATCTATACCGTTCCTTTCGTTAGTATTTTCGTGAAAAATCAGTCCTCGTCGTCGAGCTTGAGAACAGCCATGAATGCTTCGGGAGAAACCTCGACAGAGCCGAGCTTTCTCATCTTCTTTTTACCTTCCTTCTGCTTTTCAAGCAGCTTTTTCTTGCGCGTTATGTCGCCGCCGTAACACTTCGCCAAAACGTCCTTGCGAAGTGCCTTTACCGTTTCGCGTGCAATAATGCGCGAGCCGACAGCAGCCTGGATCGGTATTTCAAAGAGCTGGCGCGGAATGTTATCCTTAAGTCGGATAGCGATCCTGCGTGCGCGCGCGTACGCTTTTTCTTCGTGGACGATGAATGTAAGTGCGTCCACGATCTCGCCGTTAAGCAGGAAATCGAGCTTGCAGAGCTTGCTTTCAACGTATCCCGACGGCTCATAGTCGAGCGACGCGTAGCCGCGGCTGCGGCTCTTGAGCGCATCGAAGAAATCGTATATGATCTCGTTGAGCGGAAGCGAATAATGGAGCTCAACGCGCTTTTCATCAAGATACTTCATATCATGGAAGACGCCGCGACGGTCAGTGCAAAGATCCATAATTCCGCCGATATAGTCAGTCGGCGTGATAACGCTCGCCTTGACGATCGGCTCGTACGCAACCTCGATCTCGTCCGCTGACGGATAGTTCGACGGATTATCTATGCGTAAAAGCTCGCCGCCGCGCGTCTTGATCTCGTAAATAACGCTCGGTGCCGTTGTGATCAGGTCAAGATTGAACTCGCGTTCAAGGCGCTCTTCAATGATCTCCATGTGAAGAAGTCCCAAAAATCCGCAACGGAAGCCAAAGCCGAGTGCGATCGACGTTTCGGGCTCAAACTGAAGCGCCGCATCGTTGAGCTGCAGTTTTTCAAGCGCATCGCGCAAGTCGTTATACTTTGCGCCGTCTGCAGGATAAATGCCCGCATAAACCATGGGAAGCGCTTCCTTAAATCCGGGAAGCGGCTCCTCTGCTCCGCCCTCTGAGTGCGTCACCGTGTCGCCGATCTGCGTATCGGCGACGTTTTTGATGCTCGCCGTGATGTAGCCTACATCGCCCGCGGAAAGATATTCGGCTTTCGTGAGTCCGAGCGGCTTCATGTGTCCGACTTCAACAACGTCAAACTCAACACCCGTGCTCATCATTTTGATCCGCTCGCCTGCGCGCAGCGTTCCCTCCATGACGCGGACGTAAACGACGACGCCAAGGTAGCTGTTATAATATGAGTCAAAGATGAGGCACTTCAAGGGCGCATTCTCATCGCCCGTGGGTGCGGGAATATCGTTTATGATCGCCGACAGAACGTCGCCGATGTTCTGTCCCGTTTTCGCGCTGACAGCGGGGCATTCCTCGGCAGGAATGCCGATAACGTCCTCAATCTCGTTGCGCACGACGTCGACCTGTGCTGACGGCAGGTCAATTTTATTGATAACGGGGACTATTTCAAGGTCAGCATCAACGGCAAGATACGCATTCGCAAGCGTCTGTGCCTCGATGCCCTGCGTTGCGTCAACGACAAGCAGTGCGCCCTCGCAAGCCAAAAGTGAGCGTGACACCTCGTAGTTGAAGTCGACGTGACCGGGGGTGTCGATCAGGTTTAGCGCGTAAGTTTCTCCGTCGGGTGCTTTGTAGTCAAGTCTGACGGCACGCGCCTTGATCGTTATTCCGCGCTCGCGTTCAAGCTCCATATCGTCAAGGAGCTGTTCTTCCATCTCTCGCTTTTCAACGCTGTTCGTTGCCTCGATAACTCTGTCGGCAAGAGTCGATTTACCGTGGTCAATATGGGCAATAATTGAAAAATTGCGTATTTTTTTCTGTCTTTCTGTCATAACTTTACCTTAAATATGGTTTATATGTAATAATTCGGTTCTATATCGCGCAGGGCGAATTTTTTCGTAATATCCGTATTGACATTTACTTTTGACGCGGTCTCGGTCAGCATGACGTTAAAAACGTAGTCGGCGATGTCACCGTCAAAGCTGCCGAAAAAGTCCTTGTTTGCTTCATTACTCCACGGTGTGCCCTCAATACCGAATCGCTTGATATAGTGTACACCGTATTTCGTTTCAAGGCGGACGACCTCACCGATCTCCATTTCAAATGCAGCGTCAACGACCTCGGCGATGAAAGTCGAACCCTCTTTTAGATAATATCCGTCTTTGTAAAGCTTATCCTCGGAATATTCTTCCCAGACGTCAATAAAATCATCTCCGTCCGCAAGTGCGGCGTCGATCGCCGCGATCGTGGCGTTCTTTTCGGCTTTTTCTGCCTCGGTCAGCTCTTCGGTGTAAGCTTCGCCCGTTTCAGGGTCGTGCGTCAGCGTGCCGAGCTCGCTTTCAACCGTCACGTATCTAAAATTATTGTTGACGTAGATATGGACGATGTGAGAATAATTATCCTTTGTATAGACGAGCTTATCGGAGTCGGGGATGTTCATCACTCCCGACGAGCCGTATAGATAATTATAAACGTACTCGACCTTTGCATCCATCACGTAGATCTCATATAGATCGTCCCTGTCGACGCCGAACGTGGACAGGTACGCATCAAATTCCGCATCGTTCCCGTCAAACAGCATTTCCGAAAGATCCTCGATGCCCGACTTGACCTCTTTTTTCATTGTGTTTGTAAACGACAGCCCCATGTAATCGAAAAGCCATGCCGTAGCGACCGTTTTTTTGATGTTCTCCTCGGCGACAGCCGTGAAATATTCTTCCGCCGTCATATTTTCGGAAATGACACTGTCCCAAAACGTGTCCGTATCAGTCACACCGGTGTAGTTTTCCATGAATATCGCTTTATAGTGCGCCAACCAATAGCCGTACATCTCCTCTGTGATGTATACGTCCTCATACTCCATGGCAATGGTGCCGCGCTTGCCGCAAGAAGCAAGCGTGATGAGTGTTACGGCGGCAAGCACCAACGCGACGATTCTTTTTTTCATTTATAATAACCGTACCTTTCGAAAAAATTATCACTGTGCAGATTTTTTCAGTTCCGCGTACTTTTTCAGCACTTCGTGGGCGACCTTTATCGGCTTTGCGGCGGGCTTCATCGTTATCGACAGATACGGCACCGTTGCCGACACGACGCGCAGCCGCGCGCCAAGCTGACGGCAGACACCGTCCAATCCTGCCCAAACGGCAAGCTCAGGAGACATCGGTTTGATGTTCAGCGTCCCTTCCCTCTCCTCGATGGCGAGAATGCCGATACTGCGTCCGAGCCCGCGTATTTCCGCGATCGAAAGCAGATTCATCGCTGCCGCAGGCACTTCGCCGAAGCGGTCGCAAAGCTCGTCGTAAATGTCGTCCATATCTTCTCGATTTTCGATCCTTGCGATCTTTTTGTACATTTCCATGCGGTGTGCCGCGCTGTGAACGTACGACTTCGGAAGATATGCGTCAATTTTTATATCGACGGTGCAATCTGGCGGTGGAGGCGGTGCCGGGATACCCTTTTCCTCAAGCACGGCATTTTCAAGTATCTTGACGTATAGGTCATATCCCACAGCGTCAAGATGACCGTGCTGCTGTGCGCCGAGCAGATTGCCTGCCCCGCGTATTTCCATATCGCGAAGTGCAACTCTGAAGCCTGCGCCGAATTCGGTATATTCTCGGATCGCGTCAAGACGCTTCATGCTGATCTCGGAAAGTGCTTTCCCGCGTCTGTATGTGAAATACGCATACGCACGGCGTCCCGATCTGCCGACACGTCCGCGTATCTGATGAAGCTGTGCGAGTCCGAGCCTGTCGGCGTCTTCTATGATGAGCGTGTTTGCGTTCGGCACGTCAACACCCGTTTCGATGATCGTCGTGCAAACGAGCACGTCGATCTCTCCGTCGATGAGCGATTGCCAGATCTCCTCAAGCTGTTCGCGGTCCATCTGACCGTGCGCCGTCACTATCCTTGCCTCGGGGAATTGCTTGCCGAGACGAGCCGCAACGAGATGAATACTGTCGATGCGGTTGTATAGGTAAAATACCTGACCTCCGCGGCGAAGCTCGCGGCGGATTGCTTCCTCGATAACGATATCGTCATGTTCAAGAACGTACGTCTGAACGGGCAGACGGTTTCCCGGTGCCTCGTCAAGCAGCGACATATCCTTGATGCCGTTCATCGCCATGTTGAGCGTTCGCGGTATCGGCGTTGCCGTCAGCGTCAGAATATCGACGCCGACAGCCATCTCTTTGAGCTTTTCCTTTTGTGCTACGCCGAACCGCTGTTCCTCATCGATAATGAGCAGTCCGAGATCGCGGAATTTGATGTCTTTGGATATGATTCTGTGCGTACCGACGATCATGTCGATCTCTCCGCGGCGAAGTCTGCGGAGTATCTCCGCCTGCTGTTCCTTCGTGCGGAAGCGCGACAGCATCTCAACCGTGACAGGATACGGACGCATACGCGCAGAGGCGGTATTATAATGCTGAAACGCAAGTATCGTTGTCGGAACGAGGAACGCGACCTGCTTGCCATCAAGGATCGCCTTGAAGGCGGCGCGAAGCGCGACCTCTGTTTTTCCGTAGCCGACGTCGCCACAGAGTAGGCGGTCCATAGGCCATGGACTCTGCATATCGGATTTTATGTCCTGTATTGCTGCCCTTTGCGCGTCGGTCTCCTCGTAGTCAAACGAAGCCTCAAAGCTTTGCTGATAATCATCGTCAGCAGAAAATGCAAAGCCTTTCGCGCGCTTACGCGCCGCGTAAAGCGCGATGAGCTCCTTTGCCATATCCTTTGCCGCCGTTTTTGCACGCGACTTCGCGCGTGCCCAGTCGGCACCGCCCATTTTCGAGAGCTTGAGCGCACCGTCGTCCGAATGAGCGCCGATATATTTTGAGACGAGATCGAGCTGATCCGTCGGCAGATACAACAGGTCCGCCCCTGCGTATTTGATCTTCACGTAATCGCGGCAAACGCCGTCGATCGTCAGATTTTCAAGTCCCAGATACTGACCGATACCGTAAGCCGCGTGAACGACGTAGTCACCCGTGTTAAGATCGTTATACGAAAGGAGCTTTTTGGTGTTGCTGTCCTTGCGTTTATCGTTTTTGATGCGGCGTTTCTTCGGTGCTGCGTCGGGCTCTGCCGTAAACGACAACAGCGCAAAGCGCTGTGTCGGCAGCTCGTACCCTTCGGTGTCGGGTCCCCACGTAACGTAGGTCACGCCGGGCTTCATCTCACCGGGATCGACGTCACCGAGCTTGACGGCGGGCAGTCCGTCATCGACGATGGCGGACAGCGTCAGCTCCGCCGCCGCCTCGGAGGCGCACAAAACCGCGATACGGTATGAGCCCCTCATAAACGTGATTATGTCTTCGCGCAAAAGCGCAATATTACCGTTATAATTGACGCCGCGGCGCACACCAAATCCGTAAATACCGGCAACGGAGCGCCCCGACAGTCCGGCTGAGGAAAACGTGTTGCAGATAACGTGGACGTTTTCGGCTGTGAACACTTCAAAGCTGTCCTCGCGGCAGGTATAATCCGCAAGATCGGGCGAGATCATCCCGTCGGAAAGGAGCGTTTTTACGTCCCCGTCATGAATTGCGAAAAAGCCTTCAAGACGCTTTTTGATATTATTGCTTTCGATTGAAACGACGGCAACGCGGCTTTCGACATAGTCGAAAAGGCAGTAGCGTCTGTCGTCAAACAGTACAAGATACTTGTCGGAGAAGTACATCGGCAGTCCGGCCTCGGCTGCCTCGCGTTCACTTCGGAGGATGTCGCGTGCGTTCTCCGTTTTCGCCTTTGCGGCAAGTTTTCCTGCCGTATCCGCGATCTTTATGCGGACATCTCCACTCGCGTAAAACTCGCGGACGGGTAAAAACGTCACCTCCGTCACCGATTCGGTGGCGCGCTGAGTCGACGGATCGAAAACGCATATACGGTCGATCTCGTCGCCGAAAAGCTCGATGCGATACGGCATGGGAAAGAGCTCCGTCGACGCAGGATAAACGTCAACTATGTCACCTCTCATCGAATAGTGACCGACCCCGTCAACCATATCGACACGGACGTACCCTGCCTCTGTAAGCTGACGGGCAAGGTCATCGCGGTCGATCTCTTCGCCGACGGCGAGCGTCGTCGTACAAAGACGAAGTCTTTCGGGCGACACGGTATATCCGAGAGCGGCGTCGGGCGTCGTTACGACGGCGTCAAGCTCACCTTTCGCAATCGCAGAAAGCACAGAGAGCCTCTCATGCTCGCTGTCATGGGAGGCGGTGATATTATGAAAAACAAGTTCACGCGCAGGATAAAACCGCGAGTTTTTATCGACGGACTGCAGGTATCTGTTAAGCCGTCTGCCCTCGGTCTCGTCTGCCGTGAAAAAGAGCGTCAGGGCGGCGCCTGCAGCTTTCGCGTCGTCTACCGTTGCCGCATAAAATGCGTAAGCGGCGCCTGCAGACAGCCCCGATATTATAATAGGCTTGGGACGCGACGCAAATCCGTGACGCAGCGTTTCCGCGTAAGCGGCGTAATCGCGCTCGCATCGGATGCTTTCCTGTAAAAGCTTCATCGTCCGTCACCCGTTACACTTGTTCTGCGCGGTCGCAATATCGCCGCCGGCGATATATGCCACAGCGTCGTTTACGCGAGAAAAGCTGTCAAAAATGATCTTTTTATCTTCATCGGAGAAGGTTCCGAGCACCCAATCGGCAAGATCCCATTCGGGCGACGGCTTCTGTCCGACGCCGATCTTGATTCGCGGGAACGCATCCGTGTTCAGATGCTCGATCGTGCTTCGCAGTCCCTTTTGTCCGCCGTCGCTTCCCTTCGCGCGGATCCTGACCGTACCGACAGGCAGGCTGACGTCATCGCAAATGACGAGCACGCGCTCGGGCGGTATCTTATAAAAGTCGGCGGCTTCTCGTATAGCCATACCGGAATTATTCATATACGTTTCGGGCTTCATGAAAAGGACGCGGACGCCGTTCACGGTCGCCTCGCCGCACAGCGCTTTGAAGCGCAATCTCTTGCAATCAAATCCAAGCTTTTGTGAAATATAGTCAACGGCTAAAAAGCCTGCGTTATGGCGTGTGAATACATATTTTGCACCGGGGTTGCCGAGCCCGGCAACTATCATCGACACAGGTTCCGTTTTCACGGCAGCCTTGTCGGCGGAGATCTTTTTCAGAAGTTCAAATATATCTGCCACATCGGCACCTCCATCATAATAAGATTCATATAATTATATATCAAACTTGCAATTTTTACAAGCGCGTACGAAGAAAAGTATAAAATCATCGAAGTTTTTTTAATATTGTTTGAAAATAGTCTTTGCAACGGAGGAAAAATGTGTTATACTAAATGGTGTGAATGTGATTTTTGACACATTCGCACTATAGAATCATAGTTCATCAATATTTTTATTTATACCATTGGAGGAAATTCATGAGCAAAAAGTATGTATACCTTTTTAGCGAAGGAAACGCAACCATGCGTGAGCTTCTCGGCGGTAAGGGTGCTAACCTTGCCGAAATGACCCACATCGGTCTGCCCGTTCCCCAGGGATTCACGGTAACGACCGAAGCGTGCACACAGTATTACGAAGACGGCAGAACCATCAACGATGATATCCAGGCACAGATCATGGAATACATCATTAAGATGGAAGAAATTACAGGCAAGCAGTTTGGCAATAAGGAAAATCCCCTGCTCGTATCTGTTCGTTCCGGCGCAAGAGCTTCCATGCCCGGCATGATGGATACCATTCTCAACCTCGGTCTTAACGAAGAGGTTGTTGAAGCTATCTCCGAAAAGAGCGGAAATCCCCGTTGGGCTTGGGACTGCTACAGAAGATTTATCCAGATGTACTCCGACGTCGTTATGGAAGTCGGCAAAAAGTACTTCGAAGAGCTCATCGACAAGATGAAGGAAGAAAAGGGCGTTAAGCTGGACGTTGAACTCATCGCTGACGACCTCAAGACACTCGCAGGTCAGTTCAAGGCTGAATATAAAGCAAAGATCGGCCGTGACTTCCCCACCGATCCCAAAGAACAGCTCATGGGCGCTGTTGAAGCCGTATTCCGTTCCTGGGACAATCCCCGTGCAAACGTTTACCGCCGCGATAACGACATTCCCTATTCCTGGGGCACAGCCGTTAACGTACAGATGATGGCGTTCGGTAACATGGGTGACGATTGCGGCACCGGTGTTGCTTTCACACGTGACCCTGCTACGGGCGACAAGGGACTTATGGGTGAGTTCCTCGTAAACGCACAGGGCGAAGACGTTGTTGCAGGTGTTCGTACACCTATGCCGATCGCTGAAATGGCGGACAAGTTCCCCGCAGCGTTTGACGAGTTCAACAAGGTTTGCGCTATTCTTGAAGACCACTACAGAGATATGCAGGACATGGAGTTCACCATTGAAAGCGGTAAGCTCTACATGCTCCAGACAAGAAACGGTAAGAGAACCGCAAAGGCTGCTCTCAAGATCGCTTGTGACCTCGTTTCCGAAGGCATGATCGACGAAAAGCAGGCTGTTGCTATGATTGATCCGAGAAACCTCGACACACTCCTGCACGCGCAGTTCGACGCTAAGGCTATTAAGGCTGCCAACCCCGCAGGTAAAGGTCTCGGTGCTTCTCCCGGCGCTGCTTGCGGTAAGGTAGTATTCACCGCTGAAGACGCTGTTGAATGGAACGAAAGAGGCGAAAAGGTCGTTCTCGTTCGTCTTGAAACTTCTCCCGAAGATATCACCGGTATGAAGGCTGCTCAGGGTATCCTCACAGTCCGCGGCGGTATGACATCTCACGCTGCAGTTGTTGCACGCGGCATGGGTACTTGCTGTGTATCCGGTTGCGGTGAGATCAGCATGGACGAAGAAAACAAGCAGTTCACACTCGCAGGTAAGACATACCACGAAGGCGATTACATCTCCATCGACGGTTCCACAGGTTGCATCTACGACGGCATCATCCCCACCGTTGATGCTGAGATCGCAGGCGAATTCGGTCAGATCATGGCTTGGGCTGATAAGTACAGAACTCTCAAGGTTCGCACCAACGCCGACAACCCGACAGACGCCAAGAAGGCTCGCGAGCTCGGTGCTGAAGGTATCGGTCTTTGCCGTACCGAGCACATGTTCTTCGGCGAAGGCAGAATCGACGCGTTCCGCGAAATGATCTGCGCTGAAACAGCAGAAGAAAGAGAAGTTGCTCTTAAGAAGATCCTTCCCATGCAGCAGGCTGACTTTGAGGCTATGTATGAAGCCCTTGAAGGCACTCCCGTTTGCATCAGATTCCTTGACCCGCCGCTCCATGAATTCGTTCCCACCGAAGAAGCTGACATCGAGCTTCTCGCAAACGCACAGGGCAAGAGCGTTGAAGCTATCAAGGCCATCATCGCTTCCCTGCACGAGTTCAACCCCATGATGGGTCACCGCGGATGCCGTCTTGCGGTAACTTACCCAGAAATCGCAAAGATGCAGACAGCTGCCGTTATCCGCGCCGCTATCACCGTTAAGAAGGCTCATCCCGATTGGAACGTTAAGCCCGAGATCATGATCCCGCTCGTAGGCGAGATCAAGGAGCTCAAGTACGTTAAGAACGTTGTTGTTGCAACCGCTGACGCTGAGATCGCTGCTTCCGGCATGGAACTCGAGTACGAAGTTGGTACGATGATCGAGATCCCGCGTGCAGCTCTCACCGCTGATGATATCGCTAAGGAAGCTGACTTCTTCTGCTTCGGTACAAACGACCTGACACAGATGACATACGGCTTCTCCCGCGACGACGCAGGCAAGTTCCTCAACGCATACTACGATGCAAAGATCTTCGAAAACGATCCGTTCGCAAAACTCGACCAGACCGGTGTTGGTAAGCTCATGAACATGGCTATCACGCTCGGCAAGCCCGTTAACCCTAAGCTCCACGTAGGTATCTGCGGCGAGCACGGCGGCGACCCGACATCCGTTGAGTTCTGCCACAAGCTCGGTCTTGATTACGTATCCTGCTCTCCCTTCAGAGTGCCGATCGCAAGACTCGCAGCAGCACAGGCTGCTATCAAAGAATCTAAGTAATTAGTTTTATATTATCAGCAAACACTCCCTCGCATCCCATTTTGAACAATTTTGCGCAGCCTCATCGATTTTTCGGTGGGGCTGCCTTTTTTATGTCCTAACGCCGGAAAATTATCCCCCCATACGCCCGGATCTCGTTTTTTCAATCTTGCA
>JAZNDW010000041.1:0-112328 GCA_045588245.1 Eubacteriales bacterium | reverse complement strand
CGTTACGATAGCTGCTGCCATGCCGACGGAGGAGCCGCAACCGCCCTTATCGGAGGGAGCTTCGGTTTCGGGAGCACCTGTTGTTTCGGGAGCTTCGGTCTCGGGAGCTTCGGTCTCGGGGGCTTCAGTTTCGGGAGCTTCAGTCTCGGGAGCTTCGGTTTCAATAACGATATCTGTTTCGTATTCTTCGAAATACATATTAACTGTGATAATGTCAATATTCGGAGTCTTTACGGTATCGTTATCAAAAGTTGCGGGGCAAGCAACACGGAAAGTATACGTGCCCTTCTTTATGCCTTCAAAGCTGATCGTGTGCTCGAAAAATGCAGCCCAATCGTTCGTGTTTGCAAGAAGCTCTGTACGGGTTTCTTCATTAAATATGAAATCCATGTATCTGTTGTCACCCTTTGCGGCATAGTTGATAACAAAATCAAGCTTTGCACAGTCTCCGGGGATCTCAACTTCGTATTCATACCAGCAGCCTTCCGCTGTTGACGTGTCAAGCGGTTTGAGTGCGATCGCAAGCGTCGTTCCCATTGAGTCTGTCTGGAAAACGGAGTTGACGTTATCGCCGTAGTCGTAGTATGCGAAAGCCATAAACTCTTCGCTGTAGTCGGGAGCTGCTTCTTCAGCCGAAACCGTCAACGTCAACAAAGACATCATAAGTATCAGCATCATCAGTACGGAAATGATTTTTTTCATTTTTGTGTTCCTTTCGCTGCAAAACGCAGACAGCAGTTATTTTATTCACATATATTATTATAATAATTTGCAATTTGCAATTCCATGTTGATTACATACATTTTGTCATATTTAGATGTAAATTCTTTGGGTGAAAGCACTTGTAATTAATGTTCTTTAGGTGTATTATATAAATAATACATATAATCGGAGACAAAATATGTCAGAAAATACGTATATAGAATATTTCAGATACAGAACCCCTTCCCCTGTAACAAACATTCCCGAACTGATCCTTCCGCAGTCGTATATGGTCTTCGTGATCGACGGACAGATAGAATATATTGTCAACGATCTGCCCGTCACCGTACGCGCCGGAGAAGCGCTCTATCTGCCGCAGGGAACGAAGCGTGAGCGCCGTCACCAGGAAGTTTCCGCGAAATACTATTCTCTTCTCTTTTGGGGCGGAGATGAACGCGACACCAACTATATCCCTACGGTATTTTTGCACGAACGCACCCCCGAGATCCTTCGTTGTCTGACCGATATTGAAAAATCATACCTATCATTATATTACAGCGCTAATGACAATTCATCGCATTCACGACGCTGTACGATCCTTCTTGAGCTGCTTCTCAACCTTTGCGCCGACATATCGCGCCGCATGGCACAGAATCCGTACGTTTACCGCATAACCGAATACATTCGAGATAATTATAAACAGAAGCTTACGATTGAAGATATTGCCGCGTTCGTTCACCTTAACCCATCATACTGTGCAACGCTTTTCCGCGAGGAAACGGGAGAAACGATCGGAAGTTTCATCAAAAATTACCGTCTCGTTTTAGCGAAAGACGAGCTTTCCCGCGGCAACAGCGTCAAAGCAGCCGCGGAAGCTGTGGGTTTTTCCGATCCATACAATTTTTCAAGATGGTTTTCCAAGAACACGGGTTTCTCGCCGAGTGATTATCGGGCAAAGCATACCATCAAAAAACACAAACCCCACAAAGGCAAGCGCAAAGATTGATTTTGTCTTATGTACAACACAGCCTCCGTCGCTTATGCAACTGCATAAGTGACGGAGGCTTCTTAGTTTCAGCTTATTTTTTAAGGATTGTTTCAGATCTCCACCATCTCACCGATCGTTGCTGAGTCGGAAAACGTAACCTTGCCGTAATATTCAACACGTCCGACGTTGCAGCCGTCACCTATGGTGATATCGTTTCCGCGGACAAGCTTCGCGTCGGTATATTCAAGACATATCACGTCTGCCTCGATAAAATCCGTAACGAAAGCGGCATTGCGCTCGCATTTTGACGGAAACAGTGTTTTTTCAATGCTCGTGATAATGTTATAAAGAAATCCGTCTTCATCTTCGCGCTTACGCTTGACTGTGACGCGACGCCCGCCGACGCTACCTGCTTTTTTCTCGCCGCTGCCTTCGCCCAGGACGATCTCTGTCACCTCACCGTTTATCGTACCGCGAACGTTAAAGCTGCCGCTGATATGAATTTCTTCGGCTGCAAGATCTCCGTTCACCTTTGCGGAGCCCGAAACACGCACGTCTTTTCCCGATACGATACTTTTTTCGCAATATACAGCCCCCGAAACGCTGACGAGATTTTCTGCTTTGATATTGCCCGCAAAACGTCCCGAACCGGAAATACGCACTTCTTTTGCGTCAGCGTCGCCCTCCACGGCAAGCACGCCCGACGTTTTCAGTTCACCGTCACAATACACGGAACCCGTGATCTTCGTTGAGCCTGAGCTGCCGAAGCTTTGGCATTTCAGATCACCGAGTACCGTTGATGCTCCCGAGCTTCTGAAAGACTGACACTCCACGTCGCCGTTCAGCTTGCCCGACCCTGTGACAGATATATCGCCGAACACACCTCCGCTGTTTGAATAAACTCCGCTTATATTTAGATTCTCCACGTCCTTTGCCGCTCCTTTATAAAACGATGATATTATTTTGACGCAACATCGTTATGTTGTCAATAATATAGATTCATATTTTTTATAAATTAATGTTTTTTTTCATTAATATGATTGCGATTCTTTACCGTTTATTGTATAATATAAATTACCATATTATTTTTTATGAGGTGTTTTTCATTATGAAACGACTTATCGCTCTCATTTTGTGTTTGTGCATGGCACTTACGTTTGCAGCCTGCGTATCGGGTAACCCGGATGAAACGGGAAACGGCTCCGAATCCGCAACCGAGTCCGCAACCGAAACGGAAACAGAAACGGAAACCGACGCCGTTGAAGACGAAGATAAACCCGAATATTACGCATATCTTTTCGCATACTTCACCGGAAACGATCCCACTCAGGAACGCATCTGCTTCGGCGTCAGCACAGATGGATATAAGTTCAGAGCTCTCAACAGAGGTAAGCCCGTCGTAACGGCACAAAAGGGTACCGGCTGCGTCCGCGACCCCTATATCTTCAAGGGTGAAGACGGCTACTATTATATGCTCGCAACCGATATGAAGTCTTCTCTCGGCTGGAACAGCAACCGTAATCTTATCAGCTGGCGCTCCGAAGACCTTATCACCTGGACGGATGAAACGATAATCAAGATCAACAACACCTGCTCAACGACGAGAAATACCACACGTGCGTGGGCTCCTCAGGCTATCTGGGATCCCGAACGCGGTGAATATATGATCTATTTTGCGCTTTGCTCCGACGCAACTAACGGCAGAACGATCATGTACTACGCTTATTCTCCCGACATGAAAACGCTTTCCACCGATCCCGAAGTTCTCTTCGCTCCCACAAACGGCAACTCCGCCATCGACGCTGATATTATATATCACGAAGGACTTTACTATATGTTCTTCAAGGATGAGACCTCCGGCGGCATCAAGCTTACGACCTCCAGCGAACTCACAAGCGGCTATTCCTACACAAAGGCGAAGCTCGTTTCTCCCGCAGGACTTGCAGTTGAAGGTTCAAGCACGTACGAGCTTATCGACGGTAGCGGATGGCTCCTCATCTCCGACGCTTACACAAGCGGTTACTTCGTAATGGCTCACAGCGATGATATGAAGCATTTCGAAACGCTCAAGCAAAGCAAGTACGGCTTCAACTTCACTCCCCGCCACGGCAGCATCATTCCGATAACGGAAGAACAGTATAACGCTCTGCTCGAAGCATATCCGATGCGATAACGCAAAATAATGGAAGAACAATACATATCATATCTGTTTGCATATTTCACAAGCAACGATAACGAAAAGCTTTTTTACGGCATTTCAGACGACGGACTTCATTTCCGTGCGCTCAACGGCGGCGCCTCCGTGTTCACTTCTCCGATAGGCACGGGCGGTATCCGCGATCCGTTCATCTTTCGTGGTGAGGACGGCAGTTTTTATATCGTGGCTACAGATATGAAATGCCGATTGGGATGGGCTTCACAATCGACTATAGCAATTTTCAAAAGTCGTGATCTTATCCCTGATAACGGCAAATTCGACGACTATATTCTCATTGATTACAAAAACTTTCCCGGTTTTGAGGATTGTAATCGCGCATGGGCGCCGCAGATAATTTGGTGCGCAGAAAAGAATGCGTACATGATCTATCTTACGCTTCAGTGTGAGTCAACCGCATCGACTGTCGGCACCGTCATGTACCGCCATTACGCCACGGATTTGTTTGACATATCGACGTATACTACACCGGAAATAATGCTCAACGAGCGCGGCACCATCGACGGCGACATCATCTTCGACGAGATTCACAACAGGTACATAATGTACGTCAGCGGCAGAAGGATCACAGCATCAGATTCGCTCACCGGCAAGTTTGAATTTCTCGATTACGAGATTCCGTTTCTGACCGACAGCGGCGAAAAAATGCTCGTTGAAGGAAGCAACATTTTCAAGCTGATCGATGAGAACAGATGGATCATCTGCGCGGACGGAACACCTTTCAACGGAAAAAGATACGTTCTATCAGAAACGCTCGATTTTGAGCACTACAGACAACTCACCCCCGACGAGTATTCGTTTGATTTCACACCAAGACACGGATATGTCATTCCGATAACAAAGTCGGAGCGCGATGCCCTCCTGGACGCATATCAGACACCGTAACGGATACCATACATAAAAGGAAACACTGTCATGGATTTTATCAAAAGCGTTTGTAAAAGATACTTTATTGACGCGATGAGCGCGATGGCAAAAGGTCTTTTTGCCTCGCTCATCATCGGAACGATACTGAAGCAGTTTGCAACTGTTCCGTTCTTATCATTCCTGTCACCGCTTGCCGAGATAGCAACGGAATCACACGTTGTCGGCGCCGCTATCGGTGTAGCTATAGCATCGGGGATGAATCAGAAAACACTCGTTATATTCTCCTCCGCCGTCGTCGGCGCTGTGGGATACATTTACGGCGGTCCTGTCGGCGCATATCTTGCCGCCGTCGTCGGCTCCGATATTGCCTCGCTCATAGCGTCAAAAACGAAGCTCGATATTATCCTGACTCCTATGGTGACTATCATTTCGGGCGGATTACTCGCAGTTTACGTCGGCCCTTACATCAACAGCTTTATGACTATGCTCGGTGAATTCGTAAACTCCGCAACAGAGTATGCTCCCATTCCCATGGGCATCGTCGTTGCCGTCGTCGTCGGAATGGCATTGACGGCTCCTATTTCCTCGGTGGCGATCTGTGTTATGATCGGTATTGACGGGATCGCGGCGGGAGCTGCCGCCGTCGGATGCGCTTGTCAGATGGTGGGCTTCGCCGTTGCCTCATACCGCGACAACGATCTCGGAGGTACGATCTCCGTCGGTGTCGGCACGTCAATGCTTCAGTTCCATAACATTCTGCGTCACCCGCAGATATGGATCGCCCCGACGCTTGCCTCGGCTGTGCTTGGTCCGATATCTTCGGCTCTGCTCAAAATGACGAACACCTCGATGGGCGCAGGCATGGGAACGTCGGGCTTTGTAGGTCAGTTCGGAGCTTTTACCGCAATGTCGGGCTCCGCCGACACAGCCGCCGACACAGCCGTCGTCATCGCCGAGATCGTCATAATGCATTTCATCCTGCCCGCTGTTTTAACTTTGCTGTTCGATTATGCGGCTCGCCGCATCGGGCTCGTCAAGCCCGGATACATGAGGCTTGAACAGCAATAATTATTTTCAAAAAAACAAAAAGCCGCCCCTTCCGAATCATTTCGGAAGGGGCGAATCTCCGCAGAAAGAGAGGACTAAACCATGAATAACCTTACCGTAGGTATACTTGCCCACGTCGATTCGGGTAAAACGACTCTCGCGGAGACGATACTTTACATCTCGGGTAAGATTAAGCGCGTCGGCCGTGTCGACCACGGCGACACCCACCTCGACACGCATACTCTTGAACGAGAGCGCGGGATCACGATTTTCTCCGCGGAATCGACAGTTACGACGGACCGTATCAGCTTCACGCTCCTTGACACACCGGGACACGTTGACTTTTCCGCCGAAGCGGAGCGGACACTTTCGGTCATTGACTATGCGATCCTCGTCATAAGCGGTTCGGAAGGCGTTCAGAATCACACCGAAACGCTATGGGATCTGCTCGCACGATATCGCGTGCCAACGTTTATTTTTGTCAACAAAATGGACCTTCCGTCAGCGGACAAGTCTGCCGTAATGGCAGAGCTTTGCCGCAGACTCGATTCAGCCTGCGTCGATTTTTCCGCCGACGCGGACACGGTAGAGGAAGCCGTCTCGCTTCTCGACGAGGGACTGCTTGAAAAGTATCTTTCAGGCGACACTATCACGGACGACGATATGAAGCTCCTCGTCAAAGAGCGCCGTCTTTTCCCTTGCTGTTTCGGTTCCGCACTGAAAAACAGCGGCGTTACAGAGCTGCTCGACGTTTTGGCAGACTATACGTGCGCCCCCGTTTACGGCGATGAGTTCGGCGCACGGGTATATAAGATCTCCCGCGACGAGCGCGGAGGCAGACTGACGCACCTGAAGATCATGGGCGGCAAACTCGCCGTTCGCACGTCTGTCACGTATTCCGCCGAAAACGGAGAGAAGACCGAAAAGGTCACCTCGATCAGACTTTTTTCGGGTGATCGCTCCGAAGCTGTCACGGAGGTGACGGCAGGCACCGTCTGCGCCGTGTCGGGACTTACGGCGACCTATCCGGGACAGGGGCTCGGTTTTGAAGGCGCCGCCGCATCACCGACGCTCGAACCCGTCCTTGAATACAGGATCACCCTGCCCGACGGCTGCGACACGCGCGAATATTATCCGAAGCTCCGCGAGCTGACGGAGGAAGATCCGCAGCTTCATCTTCACTATAACGAACGATTATCCGAGATATACGTGCGCCTCATGGGCGAGGTACAGACGGAGATCCTCGTCCGTCTTATCAAGGATAGATTCGGAATCGACGTCACCGTCGATTCGGGACGCATCATGTACCGCGAGACAATCGCGGCTCCTGCGGTCGGCGTCGGTCATTTTGAGCCGCTGCGCCACTATGCGGAGGTTCACCTCTGCCTTGAGCCGACAGGTCCCGGCACGGGACTGTCGTTCCGCTCCGCTTGCAGCGTCAATGCGCTGTCGCGCAATTGGCAGCGGCTCATACTGTCGCATTTGCGTGAGCGCACGCATCGCGGCGTGCTCACGGGCTCACCGATCACCGATATGCGCATCACCGTGATCGCAGGGCGCGCGCATCCGAAGCACACAGAGGGCGGAGACTTCCGTCAGGCGACGTATCGCGCCGTCCGTCAGGCGTTGATGACGGCTCGCTCCATTCTGCTTGAGCCATACTATTCATATAAGATCACCGTCCCGTCACAGCAGATCGGGCGCGCCATGAACGACGTGCGCGCAATGTCGGGCACGTTCGGCACACCCGAGGACGCAGGCGACGGATTTTCATCGATTTCGGGGCGCGCCCCCGTCTCTGCCATGCGCAATTATGCCGCAGAGCTGATCTCGTACACCCACGGTACGGGCAAATTCAATTTTGAAGTTTGCGGATATTATCCGTGTCACAATCCCGAAGAGGTCATAGCCGCACGCGGATATGACCCCGAAGCCGATCTTTCACACACACCCGACTCCGTTTTCTGCGCTCACGGCGCAGGATTTGTCGTTAAATGGAACCATGTGCGTGAGTATATGCATCTGCACCCCGATGCTGCCGCATCTGGCAGCGACGAGCTTCCCTCGCCGAAATCCGTTGCAAAAAGTCTGAAGATCGACGACAAAGAGCTTGAAGCCATCATGCAGCGTGAGTTCGGTCCGATCCGCCGTCCTCAGTACGGCGAACGCCGCACCCGCGACTACCGCACGCCGTCGCAAGCCACCGTTACAACGAAGGACACCTATTACATCATCGACGGCTATAACGTCATTTTCGCGTGGGATTCGCTCCGCGGAGCCGTTAAAAACGGCGACAACGGCGGATCGGCGGAGCTTGATCTGGCGCGTTCTCGCCTGCAAACACTGCTTTCAAGCTTCCGCGCCTACAAAGGATGCGACATGGTGCTCGTTTACGACGCATATAACGTCAAGGATGCCGTCGAACGCGAGATAAATGCCGACGGTGTGAAGATCGTTTACACAAAAGAGGGTGAGACCGCCGATGCCTACATTGAACGCCTCATAAATAAGCTCGGGAAAAGCTACAACGTCCGCGTCGTTTCATCGGACGGACTGCTACAGCTTTCCGCAATCAGCGGAGGTGTGCTCCGCATGACGGCACGAGAATTTGAAGCCGAGGTCACATCCGTCCGCGCCGAAATCACGGCTTTTATCGAAGAGCTTGACCGACCGCTCGGACGCGACACCGTCCTGCGCAACATCGACATTGACACAGAGGAGGAATAAGGATGCCGACACTCATAATTGCGGAAAAGCCATCCCTCGGACGCAATATCGCCGCCGCTATCGGAAAAACCGAGCGGCGCGACGGTTACCTTGAAGGTGGCGGTTACATCATAACGTGGGCGTTCGGCCACCTTTTCTCCCTCGCCGACATAGAAACGTACACGGGCTCGACGTCGCGGAAGTGGCAGCTTGAAGGGTTGCCGTGCTTCCCCTCGGAATTCAAATTCGAGCTGAAGCACGGGGACGGCGGAAAAGTCGATCCCGGAGTGAAAAAGCAATTTGAGATCATCAAAAAGCTATGCCGCCGCGAAGACGTTGACACCGTCGTCAACGCGGGCGACGCCGACCGCGAGGGCGAGATAATCGTGCGCCTTTGCGTCACAAACGCGCTTGGCGCACGAGGACTGTCGAAAAAACGCTTCATGCGTTTGTGGCTCCCCGATCAAACACCGCAAACGGTGCGTGCCGCGCTTGCCGACATGAAGCCCGAATCCGAATACGAGGGGCTCGCAAACGAAGGCTTCGCGCGCACCTACATCGATTGGCTGTACGGCGTCAATCTGACGCGCTACGCTACCATCCGCGCAGGCTCGCTTCTGCGAGTCGGGCGCGTTATCGTCCCCATCGTCCGCGCCATTTACGACCGCGACATGGAAATACGCAACTTCGTGCCGAAAAAGTACTATGCCGTTATGTCAAAAACGGAGCACGACGGCATACCGATTGATCTGTTGTCAAAGAAAAAATTTGAACCCGATGAATACGCGAAAGCCGAAGCTTATGCGGCAAAGCTCAACTCTGCTCCCGCACGCGTCACCTCTGTGACAGAAAAGCGTGAGGTGCTCGCCCCGGGCAAGCTTTATTCCCTCTCCAAGCTGCAGAACGTGCTCGGTAAAAAGTATAAGATGTCGATGAAGGAATCGCTCGACATCGTTCAGGGGCTTTACGAAAAAGGGTATTTGTCCTATCCGCGTACAAACTCGGAATATCTGGCGGAGGCTGAAACGTCGAAGGTCAAGGATATCCTCGCAACCGTCAAAAATCTCGGCTATAACGTTGAGTTCAAGTTCAAAAAATCCATTTTCGACGACTCAAAGATTGAATCTCACTCGGCGCTGACGCCTACGTATAAGATTCCCGACAAGTCAAAGCTCTCCGAACGCGAAATGCAGGTTTACTTAACCGTTTTTCGCCGCTTCGTTGCCGTTTTCTGCGCGGAGGATTGCGTTCTCAACAAAACGACCGTCAAGCTCGACTGCGGTAACGGAACGGAGATATTCACTATAAAAGGCACCGTTATGCTTGAGCGAGGCTGGACGCGCTACGACGATTATTCATCAAAGGACAAGCTTTTGCCGAAGCTTGCGGAAAACGATGAGATCGCCGTTGACTTCAAGCCGACCGAAAAGGAAACGCAGCCGCCGAAGCACTACACAATCGAAACGCTGAACGCTTACCTCAAAAATCCGTTCCGCGAGGATAAGAAATCAAAGTCTACTGTCAAAGACGATGCGGACGGTGACGACAACGACGTGCCCGAAAACGACGACGCCGAATACCGCGCCATGCTGCAGGGCCTTGAGCTCGGCACAGAAGCAACGCGCACGGGCATCATCGATAACGCACGAAAATCAAATTACATCGCGCTCACAAAGGACGTTTACACCATTCTGCCGATGGGTGAATACATGATCGAATCTCTTTCGCGCATGGGCATCGGCATGGATAAATATAAAACAGCCGAGGTCGGAATGTCGCTCAAGCGCGTTTTCCGCGGTGAATCAACTGTCCGCGACAGCGTCGCTATCGCGGAGGGAGAGATTCGCGCCGTGTTTGAAGCTCAAACGGATTTCACCCCGTCTCCGCCGCCTTCGGCAGACGGAGAAAAAGCCGAGCAGGGCTCGGGCGAAACCGTCGGCGCATGCCCCTTGTGCGGTTCACCCGTCAAGCACGGAAAATATCGCTATACCTGCGAAAAATACAAGAACGGCTGCGAATTTTCCGTCGGTACAAAGATATGCGGAAAGGCGATAACCGCCGCTATGGCGAAGCGTTTGTTATCGGACGGCTCGACGGGACTTTTGAAAGGCTTCACATCAAAAGCGGGCAAAAAATTTGACGCTTCCTTGCTGCTTGACGGCGCGGGAATCAAATTCAAGTTTGAAAATACAAAGCCTGCCCCGGTCATGATAGAGTCGCCGCCCGACGAAGCACCGCCGCCCGATCCTCCGCCCGGAATGTAGCTGCGGTACGTCTGTCAGACGCACAAAGCGGGAAAATAATTTTCGCGATCACACTTTCACTTCCATATCATTTATGTTAAAATAACAGCATCAAGTATAAACGGATGCAAAAGGAGACAACGATGGATTTCAACAGATATTTTCAACCAGACAAGCAGATATTTCTTGAAAACGTAAGCTATGAATTCGGCAAGCCCACCATGGGAAAATTCAAAATGAACTGCAAGGACACCATCGTTGCGCGTCTTATGGAGCCTGTGGGAGCAAAATTCACCTTCAACCGCGCCATAACCTTTGATCCGGACGGACCGTTTTATCTTTCCGTTTCTTTTTCCGTCCTCATGCGCTTCCGCGAGGAATATAAGGACGAAATTGATTGGAAAACGCTCGACCTCGCAGGAGAATTCCGCGCACACGGCGGTGCGCTTGTCAATAATCTTTCCTCGCGCGCCGCGCTTCTCATAGCCGAGATCACCTCCGCGTCAGGTCAAACGCCGATCATAACGCTTCCCGGATCACCGAAGCATCCAACAACGGCAAACGAATAAACCGCACCGTATTATCGACAAAAACGCCTCATCAGAGGCGTTTTTTATTTTGTTCAAATGTTTTGATATGTGAAAATAATTTGTTAATTAACAATTTAATCTATTGTAAACGGAGAAAAAATGTAATATGATTTATAAGTAAACTAATGTTAACGGTAATAACATGAATGAAAGGAAAAAAAGACATGGCTGAAAGAAGGATCTATAAACCCTCTCAAAAAGACAGCGGTTCGTCCGAGCTGCCCGAACGTCCCCCGATCACACCGATCATGGAGCTCAACGACGTTGCACGCCGCTGGCACCGTCTTGTTGAGGACGGCGCGCCCACGCAGTTCATGCAGAACAGCAGCCGCGCCATTTTGCGCGAGCTCTCGTTCAAAACGGGGCTCTGTCAGCTCGATATTGCACGCGCAACTCACTTAAAACCGCCCACCATCAGCGTCGCGCTTAACAAAATGGAAAACGAAGGTATCGTCACCCGAGTCATCGATTCCGATGATATGAGGGCTACCCGCGTTTATCTGACCGAAAAAGGAAAGGAAATCAACGCTCAACTCCACAGTCGCATTTGTCACGCGGATGAGATCGCTCTTCGTGGCTTGTCGGACGAAGAAAAAGATACTCTTCTTTCTTTGCTTGAGCGCATAAGAAACAATCTCAAAGAAGAAATCAGCGACTAATCCGCTATATTATGAAAGGTTCAGATATGAAACAAAAGAAATTGTTTGACTATATCAAACCGTATTGGCTGCCCGCGCTGATCTCGCCTTTGTTCATGATGGGCGAAGTTATCGCAGACCTTTTTCTGACACGAAAAATGGCAGATATCGTAAACGAAGGCGTTCTCAAGGGCAATCAATCCGTTATCGTTGAAATCGGGCTCACAATGCTCGCCATCGCCGCCGTCGGCGGCTTTATGGGCATCTTCTGTGCGTGGACGGCAAGCCTTGCCGCGCAAGGCTTCGGTAACGATCTGCGTACGGATATGTTCCGCAAGATCATGTATCTTTCCGAAGAACAAACCGATAAATTCACAACAGGATCTCTCGTCACAAGACTCACAAATGACGTAACCGTGCTCCAGGACCTCGCAAACATGCTGTTGCGTATGTTCGTTCGTGCCCCTATCTTTTTCATAGGTGGTATTTACTTCACTCTCCGACTTAATGCGCGTTTCGGTTTTGTCGTACTTGTGGCACTCCCCTTCATCATCGCCTGCGTGATCGTCATGCTCAAGCTCGTTAACCCGATGTTTTTGAAGGTGCAGACAAAGCTTGACCGTGTTAACGCGATCGTTCAGGAGAACGTATCGGGTGCACGCGTCGTTAAGGCGTATACAAGAGAAGAACACGAAATCGGACGTTTCGACACGGCAAATACCGACTACCGCGACACCTCGTTCCGCGTATTCAAGACGATGGCATACCTTTTCCCCGCCCTCTCGATCGTCATGAACATGTCCGTTATCGCTATTTATTGGATCGGTGCACAGCTCGTTGACGCTTCCGCCGCAAATTCCGCGCTTGCAGAATTTGCAGCAGGTGACGTTATGGCAGCGGCAAGCTACATCACACAGATACTTTCCTCCATAATGATGGTCAGCATGATGTTCCAGCAGCTGGCACGCGGTAAGGCAAGCTCCGGCCGCGTTACCGAGGTGCTTTATTCCGATCCCGTTATCGTCGGCGGCGATTATGCAGGCTCGGAGGGCAACACCTCCGACGTCAATGCCATTGAGCTACGTAACGTTTGTTTCCGCTATCCCGGCGCACAGGGTGACTACGTGCTTGCGGGCATTAATATGACCGTCAAGCGCGGCGAGACCGTTGCCATCATCGGTGCTACCGGATCGGGCAAATCGTCGCTCGTTTCGCTCCTGCCTCGTTTCTACGACGCGAGCGAAGGCGAAGTCCTCGTTGACGGCGTCAACGTCCGCGACTATGACCTGCACGCGCTCCGCGCAAAGATCGGTTTCGTTTTACAAAAATCCGAGCTCTTCTCCGGCACCATCGCCGATAACATCCGTTGGGGCAACGAAGATGCCACCGACGAGGAAGTTATCCGCGCGGCGAAGATCGCGCAGGCTGACGAGTTCATCATGGGCTTCAACGATGACTACGAAACGATGGTTTCCGAAAAGGGTGCATCCCTCTCGGGCGGTCAGAAACAGAGAATGTCTATCGCACGCGCCATCGTTCGCCGCCCCGAGATCCTCATTTTCGACGACTCTACGTCTGCTCTCGACCTCGGAACTGAGGCACGGCTGCAGAATGCGCTTCGTGAAAATCTCGGTGACACTACCGTCATTATGATCGCACAGCGTATCGCCAGCGTTAAAAACGCCGATCGCATTGCGGTGCTTGAGCAAGGCTCCATCACCGCTTTTGCGCCGCACGATGAGCTGATGAAAACGAGTGCGACGTATCGTGACATTTACAATTCACAAATGAAAAACTCGGATGGGGGTAACGAATAATGGAAGAAAGACGCAACAATATGCCGCCTCCGGAAAACGAACCTAAAAAAAGATCGCTTTACCGTACCGAGAAAAAAGAGCTTTCCATGGATGAACTCCGCGCTACCGCGAACCGTGGCGGTCCCGGCAGAGGAGGCCCTCCCGGCAGAGGAGGCATGATCCGCGAAAAACCCAAGAACGCAAAGGAAACGATCATAAAGCTCCTCCGATATATCGGAAAAAGCAAGCACCTGCTTATAATCCTCGTCGTAATCATGTTGATGACGACGGCAACCGGCCTCATCTCACCCGCTATTCAGGGTGAGGTCATCAACTGTATCACCATTAACGACAAACAGCTCGCCGTTGATTTTGACGGACTTGTCGGCTGGCTCACATTAATGGGCGCCATCTTCCTACTCAACTGCCTGTTACAGTTCATACAATCGCTCGTTTCGGCGCGTTTGTCACAGTGGACCGTTTACAGCTTGCGCCGAGATCTCTTTAACAAGATAGAGTACCTGCCGATCAAATACACAGATACGCACAAGCACGGCGACATCATGAGCCGCATGACGAACGACGTCGATAACGTTTCAAACGCCATCTCCTCGTCGATCACATCTCTCATTTCAAGCGTTCTCACCCTCATCGGCTCGCTTGTTATGATAATATGGTACTGCCGTCATGCACATGTCATGATCTTCGTTTCGATGGCTACGATCCCCTTGACCTTCTTCCTTTCCGCTATGCTCGGAAAACTAATGCGCAAGTATTTCGTTCGCCGCCAGGTCCTCCTCGGCAGCCTTAACGGTCAGGTCGAAGAAATGGTCACGGGCTTCAAAACCGTTATGGCATACGGTAAAGAAGAAATGGCTATCGAAACCTTTAACGAAACGAGCGAAGAGTTCAGACGCTGCAGCATCAAGGCAAACGTCTGGGGCGGTATCATGGGTCCGGTCATGAACGTTGTCAACAACCTCAATTACCTGCTCGTTGCGGCATTCGGCGGTTATTTCTGCCTGACAGGTATGCTCAGCGTCGGTAATATTCAATCGATTCTTCAATATTCACGACAGTTTTCCATGCCGATCTCACAGATCGCAAATCAGTATGCAACGCTTCTGACGGCGATTGCAGGTGCGGAGCGCGTTTTTGCGATCCTCGATTCGCCAAGCGAGCCCGACGAAGGCGCCTCCGACATCACCGTTGACGAGATCTGTGGTAACCTCGAATTTTCAAACGTCGATTTCTCCTATAAAGAAGGCGAGCCCGTTCTTAAAAATCTCAATTTCTCCGTCAAAGCGGGGCAAAAGATCGCCATTGTCGGCGCCACGGGCTCGGGCAAAACGACGATCGTTAACCTGCTGACGCGCTTTTACGACATCGACGGCGGTTCTATCACCGTGGACGGTGTTGACCTATACGACATTCCGAAGAATACGCTTCGCTCTTCGATCGCGATCGTTTTGCAGGATACCGTCCTCTTCTCCGACACAATAGGCAACAACATCCGCTACGGCAGACTTGACGCCACAGACGATGAGATCAAAGCCGCGGCAATGACGTCAAACGCACACAGATTCGTTTCCCGTCTGCCCGAGGGCTACAACACACAGCTCTCCGAATCGGGTTCAAACATCAGCCAGGGACAGCGTCAGCTTCTCTCCATTGCTCGTGCCGTCCTTGCAAATCCGAAGATCCTCATTCTCGATGAGGCAACATCAAGCGTTGACACACGAACCGAAATGCACATTCAGGAGGCAATGCTCAATCTGATGAAGGGCAGAACATCGCTCATCATCGCGCACCGTCTTTCCACGATACGCGATGCCGACTGCATCCTCGTTATCAAAAACGGTCAGGTAGCCGAGTCAGGCAATCACGAAGAATTGCTTGCACATGGCGGAGAATATTATAATCTTTATCAGACACAGTTTGCAGGATTTGCAACCTGACGCTCACAAAAGCAAAAAAGCTTCGGCACAAAATGCCGAAGCTTTTTATTTGAAATTTGGTTCACGGATTGCAGAATCCGCAGGGCGAATATCCGTTTTCAATCAGCTCTTGTCTGTCGCCTCTGAATTCTTCTTTGTTTTCCGCTTTTATCGTTGCTGTCTGCGAGCATGACTCGCTGTGGAATTTCATCGAGCTTTTGTTGAGTATATACAATGTACCGGCAGCTTCCGTATCCTCTGATTCGCCCGAATCCGAATCGTCAAGACGGCTCTCTCCCGTCGCATAATCGATGATGACTCCGGGCTGTACGTTATATACGTACACGCAGAAGCTTACGCCCTCGCCTCCGTCTTCAACTGAGTATGCCTCCATCAAAACGCCGCGTGCGACAAGCTCGCTGCCGCGGAATATGGGCGTCACGCGGTACATGACGTGGTTTTCGGTTTCCTTTACGTAGTCGGCAACCATATTCTCAAACGGAAGCATACCGTCAACGTTCATGTATCTTGTTCCCGTGATGAGATTTTTTACGTTCGCGTTCTCGCCCGTGAGCTGGAATCCTATCAAGTGGCAACGGTTATATAAATATTTTCCGTCCACGAAGTCGTATTTCACCGTATGCCAGCCCGTCGGCTTGACCTGTCCGATCGAGCCTCGCTCCTCAGTCGGCATAATGTCAACGCCGACGCACGCAACGGTCACGCCGCATCTGCCGAGTCCGTCAAGCTCCGCGTACGATTCGTAGGATTCGGTAACGAGCTCGTCTTCCGTGAAGCTCGGTTTGTTTCCGTTAACGGCGACGTACGGCTCACCCGAAAACTCCGGCACCTCGTCAAGTGATATATTATTTACGTTGTTACCAACGTTATTTTCTATGTAATCAAGAATAAAAGTGCGGCAGAAGAAAAGAACCAAAAACACCAAAAACAGTATCCCCATTATGGGAACGTCATGGCGCGAGCCGCTTGCTTTACGTTTTTTTGCACTCATAAGCTATATATCTCCCGTGTGATCTTTTTATGTGAGCTGCCTGCAAATTCACTTTGCGAGAAGAGGCGCCAGCGTCCTTTGAATGCCGCTGTCGGAAATCTCATATCCGACGGATAAACGCGCCCCCAGCGGTATACAACTACAGTATCTATAACGTCGATAAAGTCAGAAACATCAACGTCTTCGATAAAGCAATAGTCACCGTCATCCGCCAAGAAAAGAAACGCATCGTCAATGACGATATTCCGAGCTGCTTCCGTGAATTGTCGGCGGGAATATTCATTCATATAAAGGCGCGACTTTCCCGTCAGCGTGAGCACGTCCTCGCGCACGGCGCGATCCATGCTCTGCCTGCGTCCGTTGAACATCATACCGTCGCGGTCATCCAAGCATACTATGATCTTCATTCTTTACCTCTTTCTACGTCGGTTGACGCTTCATTCGTTTTACGTCCTTTAATGCGGTTGATGATTGCGACGATACGCTCTTTCGGCAAAAGATAACATACGGCAAGCGCGAGCACAACGCCGATTGCCGTGTCGAGTATTCTGTTGAGCGAATAGCTGATATATGACTCGACAGGCTGATTAAAAAGCATAATGCAGAGCATGACGCCGCCCGGCTGTACCGCCCCCGGCCAACGGAACGCAACGCAGGCAAGTATCATAAGTATCATTCCGATGAAAATAAACAACAAGATCAACGGATGCATGCCGCCGTCAGGATAAATACGGATATATAAGCTGAACAGTCCCATCCCGACAAATCCGCCGAATACGGTGCCAAACAGACGGTTGCCTCCGTTAAGCCACGAGGAACTCATGTCCGTTCCCGTGCCAAAGACGACGCCTATGCAGGCGAACGTCGGATTTCTGTCGATCAACATATATAAAAGCGTGCAGATCACCGCGGTGAATGCCGTTTTCATTCCGCGTGTGCCGACGTGTATTTTTTTCATGTGTATATATATGTCTTTTTCTTTATTCATACATCCGTTTTCCATTATATATTATATAGATAACGGGTACAGCTCGTTATTCTTATTTCAGTTTAACATATATCGCCAATAAAATCAAGAAAGGCGCATCCTATGATGCGCCTTTTTCTTTTATTGTATCAAATCAGAACAGATCTTCCTGGTTTGCGGTCTTGATACCCGCACCTGCAAGTGCCGCGGCAGCACTCTGATTGTCGTCAACACGGAAGATCATATACGCACCCGCTTTCGCCGAAAGGAACGCGTACGTGTATTCTACCACTACATTCGCCTCTGAAAGAACCTCGAGGATCGAGGCGAGGCTTCCGGGCTTATCTGAGATAGCGGCAGCAAGAACATCCGTCACGGTCGTGATATATCCGCCCGCCTGCAGTGCCTCGTTCGCAGCCTTAGGATCGTCGCAGATGATGCGGAGGATGCCGAAGTCCTGTGTGTCGGCGATGGAGAGGGCACGCAGATTGATATTATGGTCGGCGATGTATCTCGTTGCATCAGCCAGCTTACCCTTCTTGTTTTCAATAAAAACCGAAATCTGTTTAACGCTCATGTCTTCTCTCCTTTATATATTTATAAATCAGTCGTGAAGCTTTCTTCTGTCGATAACGCGGACCGCCTTGCCCTCACTTCTCGTGATGGACTTCGGCGCTACGAGATGCACCTTCGGATTGATTCCGAGCATCGTTTTGATCGCGTTCGCAAGAGCCTTTTCCTTTGCGGACAACCCCTTGACAGTGTCGGAGAACTGTTCGGGCGTCAGTTCAACGTAAACGTCGAGTGTGTCGGTGTTGTGTTCTCTGTCAACCTCTATCAAGTAGTTAGCGGAATAGCCTTCCTTCAGAAGAACCGTTTCGATCTGCGACGGGAATACGTTTACGCCGCGGATGATAAGCATATCGTCGCTTCTTCCCATGGGCTTTGACATCTTGATAAGCGTACGTCCGCAGGAGCACTTCTTTCTTGAAAGAACGCAGATATCTCTGGTGCGGTAGCGGAGAAGCGGGAACGCTTCCTTATCAAGGCTCGTGAATACGAGCTCGCCTTTGGAGCCTTCGGGGAGCACCTCGCCCGTTTCGGGATCGATGATCTCAGCCAAGAAATGGTCTTCGTTAATGTGCATACCGGTCTGCTCTTCGCATTCGAAGGAAACGCCGGGGCCGGAGGTCTCGGTAAGACCGTAAATGTCATACGCCTTGATGCCGAGTGACTTTTCGATGTCGCGTCGCATTTCTTCCGTCCACGGTTCAGCGCCGAAAATGCCTGCTTTAAGGTCGATATCGTCGGGAGTGAGTCCCATTTCCTTCAGCGTTTCGCCGATGTATGCGGCATAAGAGGGTGTGCAGCAGATGATGGTTGAATGAAGATCCTGCATGAATTGGATCTGACGCTCTGTGTTGCCCGATGACATCGGGAGTGTAAGACAGCCTACCTTGTGTGAGCCGCCGTTAAGTCCGGGGCCGCCTGTGAAGAGACCGTATCCGTATGCGACCTGGCAAACGTCCCCGTTCGTTCCGCCTACGGCAACGATCGCTCTGGCGCAGCAATCTTCCCAAAGGTCAATATCCTTTTGCGTATAAAAAGCAACGACGCGGCGGCCTGTCGTGCCGCTTGTGGACTGAATGCGAACGCAGTTTTTAAGATCCGTTCCGAGCAGTCCGTAGGGATATGCATCACGAAGGTCCGCCTTCGTGAGGAAAGGAAGCTTATATAGATCGTCAACAGACTTAATATCATCGGGGGTAACACCCTTTTTATCCATTAAATCACGGTAGTATTTTACGTTTTCATAAACGTGCTTCACCTGTTTTACGAGCTTTTCGTTTTGAATGGCGAGCATTTCTTCGCGCGTCGCACATTCAACTGAAGGCTGATAATATTTAGGCATATCTATATCTCCTTCCGTTCAAAACGGGAAATTTCATATGAAGAATTATACGCTAATCCCCAATATTTGTCAATACATATCGAATATTTTTTCAAATACAACACAATTCAGCGGATATTAATTCACTCGGCAAAAAAGCTCACCTGTTTATGAAGGTGAGCTTTTTGATTTGTTGATTTATACGGTATTCAGTCGTTCGGCGAATATTCTTTTCCCTCGATTTTATAGTTTGAATCCTTATCGAAAACGGAAACGAACGTCTTGCCGCGGTTGAGCTCGATCTCGTTGCCATCCGTATCCGTCAGCTTCAGCTGCGAATCGTCCGTACTGCGGGACCATACGATCGGTATGTATTTACCGCCCGCGATAAAGTATCCGTCTCCCTTTCCCGTTGTGATGACCTCAAGATGATTATAGTAGTCGTTCGGGATGACCCACATATCGGTCAAAAGGATGATGACGTTATCGAAGCGAAGCTGTTCGCCGTTATTTTCGTCTATGTGCGGTACGCCGTCGAACTGATAGCGAAGATACGTGTCGCTTTCCGCGTCATAAGCGAAGTCCACGATATTAGTCTTGTGATATTTGAGCATAACGTGCGTCGCCGCGCCGCCGTCAAGATCAAGGCGCGTGCCGTAATCAACGAAAGACAGCGGATCTTCGTAAGAATCCGTGTGCGTGGTGCGGTACTTTTTCTGCTTTATGCCGCTGACGATGCCTTCGCCCGTCGTCATCAGAGAGTGCTCGGTGCCCATGTTTTCCTTACGCCATTTATCGCGGTAGAACATGGAGCCAAGATACATACGAACACCGTCAAGGTTCGCAAAATTGCGCTCGTCAATGGCGGAATACGCCATTTCGCTCGCGCCTGCATGAACGTATATTGCATCAAAATCACGTACAAAATTCAGATAATAGTGACGCGACGAGCGCACCGCGCCGACGACGCCGAGCTTTTCATATTCGGTCACAAACATCATAAGCCGCGTGATGCCGCCCTCGGCGAGTATTTCGTACATTACCTCCGCATCGGACACACCCGCCTGCGGGCACGCCTTTTGCAGATTATTTATCATTATCGCAACGGGACGTTTATCGGACAGATCATATTCGGACGCAAGCCCCGTTAAGGGATTTGTGTATTCGGGCTCTGTCACCGCCGGTTCGGTTTCTGTTTCGGTTTCTGTTTCGGTTTCTCTCTCCGTTGACGAAGTTTCGTTATCGTCCGTCTTCTCAGACGTTACATCGTCATCGACCGTCACGTCCGCATCAAGCGCGTCGTCGGTGTCGACCGCATCGTCAGTGTATATACTCCCCGTCGTATCAGCGGCATCCGAGCCGATATCAGCGTCCGTTTCCGTGCCGTCTTTGACTGCGGTGCAGGAAACGAGAAGTATCAGCACGAGTATAAACGCTACCGTTATAAACCATTTTTTATTATTCACTGTATGTATCTCCTTTCGGAAAATAAAATACGCCGTCGGCGAAAGTTCACTTACGCCGACAGCGTATAATGCCGTTATTTGTCTTCGCTATCCGCGCCGACGTAACGCTCAAGCCAGATAACGCCCGTATCAAACGCTTCGTAGAAGCCTTTTTTTACGTCCTGCTTGACTATTTTCATGTTTTCCTTTGTGGAAAGAATCTGAACGATGATCATATCGGGAACCTCGTGTCCGAGTTCCTGCTTTGTCGTCATTATAACGAAAAGGAGAACGTAATCATCGTCCATATTGCCGTAATATATGGTGTTGCCCTCGCGTACGAGAGGCTTGCCTTTATACATAAGGTACTTGCCTTTTACCTTTTCTGCCATATCGAGCCTCCGTGTCTTTATTACAAATCATAAGTATTGTATATTAAAACCGTTCGTTTGTCAAGTAATCATGCGGAAATAAGCGAAAAGTAAGTCCCGACGGCGCCGTCGGGACTTACGGAGTTGTTCTTTCTTACAGCTTGAACACAATTCCCGCGACGGCTGCAGCGAGAATGAACACGATCGGGTGTCCCTTTTCCCAGAGCTTTGTGCCGATAAAGATCACGAGAACGAGGATGAGCGATCTGTAATCGACGGCGGAGAAGAACTCCATGACAGACGATAGATCGAATCCGTTCGGTAACACCGTGAGCTGCAAAACGGAAAGTCCCGCAGCCGTGATGAGCGCGGCTGACGCAGGGCGAAGCGTTTTGAACGTGCCGACCGTCAGGGGAGAGGATTTATATTTATCAAGGAATCTTGCGATGATAACAACAACGATAAACGACGGGAGCACGAGTGCGACCGTTGCCGTGAGGCTGCCGAGGACACCGGAGGTGAGGTACCCTGTAAACGTCGCCATATTGATGCCGATCGGACCGGGTGTCGACTCGGAAACGGCGATCATGTTAAGAACGTCAGCCTCCGTAAACCAGCCCGTGCGCTCTCCGATGTCGTATAAGAACGGAAGCGTTGCAAGTCCGCCGCCGACGGCGAGCAGTCCCGTTAAGAAAAATTCAGCAAAAAGGCGGAGCAGTGTCATCATTTTTTGTCACCTCCGCGCTTTGATGCCATAAGCGCAGGCACGAACCCGACGATCGCCGCAATAACGACGAGCGCCGCCGTCGGCACGATTCCGGTCAATGCCAAAACGAGCACGATAATATATATCGTCACCGTCAGCTTATCGACGACGGCTTTTTTTATCAGCTTATAAACTGAATTTGCGATGAGAACGCAAACGGCGGCGCGTATGCCGACAAGTGCGTGCGCCACGATCTCGATCTCGGCGAAGTTTGACAGAAGCGCCGCGATCACCGTTATGATGATGAGCGATGGCGACACGACGCCGAGTGTCGCCGCGGCGGCACCGAGCAGACCGCCCTGCTTACGTCCTACGAACGTAGCCGTGTTGACGGCGATAACGCCGGGGGTGCACTGCGCGATCGAAAAATAATCTAGCAGATCGTCCTCCGTTTCCCAACCGCGATCCTCAACGAGTTCACGTTGGAGCATCGGCAGCATGGCGTAGCCGCCACCGAAGGTGAAAAGTCCTATTTTGAAAAAGGACGTGTAAAGTTCGATCAGTTTTTTCATAATGTCACACTCAATACTGTTGATTTATACTTTTTTGGCTTCGCCGAAGTATTTACATTCCTCTGGTGCTATCAGCTTGACAGCACGGTTCACGTTTCGGATCTCAATCTCTTTATAGCTGCCGCCGAACTCACCGTCCGTCGTCCACGGAATCTCGTCATTGCTCGTTATGCGAAGCCACTCCGTTGAGAACTGATACGCCTCAAAATCGTCAGCCTGACGCGTTATGATAGCTTCCGTAAGCTTACGCAGCTTTCGTGCAGACGAGGGCGATTTGAAAAGGATCACCTCAAACTTGCCGTCATCAAGCGACACGTTCGATTCAAGCGGAAGCTTCATTCCACCGACGGAGCGTGAATTCGATGCGCTTCCGTATACGAATTCGCCCTCAAGGGTGCCGCCGTCATATTCGATCTTCATTTTATGCGGCGTCAGTATCGTATGCAGGCGAGACGCTCCGTGAAACAGATACGCAAGCTTTCCGAAAATGTTTTTCAGCTTCTGCGGTGTACTGTAAGACGTGTCGGTAAATGAGCCGAACGCAGCGACGTACACGAACGGACGGTCGCCGAGCATGCCGATGTCGCACTCGCGAACGTATCCTTTTGCGATAATGTCTGCCGCCGCCGATTTGTTCGTCGGTATATCGTGGCTTCTCGCAAAATCATTGACGGTGCCTGCGGGGATATATCCGAGGTTCGGCACGGCGCTGCCATCGTCGCGGAGCAACATGATCGCACGGATCGCTTCATTGAGCGTTCCGTCGCCTCCCGATACGACGATAGTGTCGTATCTCGGTCCTTTTTCTTTTATTATTTCAACACAATGACCGCTTCGCTGTGTCGTTTCGACCGTCACCTCGTAGCCCGCAACGACAAGCTTATTGATTATATCGAGCAGGTGTCCCGAAAGTCCCGTAATGCCTGCCACGGGATTGGCAAGCAGCAAGAGCTTTTTCATAAAAATATCACTGACCTTTCAAAATTACAAAAGGAAAATAAAATGCACCTTTCTGTGATCTATTAAGAGATATTATACACGTTCGGTGTATCTATTTCAAGTACAGTATACGGACGCATTCATTAAATATATGTTAAATTTATTATCCACACGCACTTTTTGTCTGCTATGGTGTATAATAAGTGCAATTATAAAAATAAACGGAGCTGTCATGAGATACATAAAGAACAAAAAAAGGCAAACCGACCGACACACCGTCGCCTTTTTGGCAATCGGCGGCGTTATCGTTATTGCTGTCGCTTTGCTCGTTATATATATACTTGTCGGCGGAGGCGAAGACGCTGATGGCAACGTCATCCGCCTTGACAACGACGGGAACGAGATCACGCTTCCCGATTGGATAACCACCGACCACATTCCGACAAACGTTTATTCGCGCCCCGGCGAGAAAACCGACGACATCGTCGGCATCGTCGTTCATTACGTCGGCAATCCCGGAACGTCCGCAAAAGCAAACCGCGATTACTTCGCGAGCCTCGCCACCTCGGGCGCCACGTATGCGAGCAGCAATTTCATCATTGGACTTGACGGTGAGATAATCGAATGCGTGCCACTCGGCGAGATCGCATACTGCTCCAATAACCGCAACAGCGACACCGTTTCGATCGAATGCTGTCACCCCGACGAGAGCGGCGAGTTCACCGTCGAAACTTACGTATCACTTGTGAAGCTGTGCCGATGGCTCGTCGATGTTTACGGAATCGAGGCGGACTGTCTGATCCGCCATTATGACGTTAAGGGCAAGCTGTGTCCGCTCTATTACGTTGAAAACGAGGACGAGTGGTTTGCCTTTGTCGATGAGGTTTTTGGCAACCAATAAATATTTTGTGGCAAAATCCCGCCGAATTCAACGCATTCGGCAGGGTTTTGCCGTCTTTTTTGCCTATTTTAGTTGTCATAAAATCGAACGCTTTAGTTGGTTGACGGATTTCACATTTTCGGCGTATACTAAAAATGCAGGTATTCTTCCGATATCGAATTTTGAGGTGTTAACAGTTATGAAAGTGATCGTTTGCAAAGATTATAACGAAATGTCAAGTGTGACTGCAAATATCATTGCGGAGACCGTAAAAAACAAGCCCAACTGCGTGCTCGGTCTTGCGACGGGATCGACTCCCGTCGGTGCATATGAGAAGCTTGCCCGTATGTACGAGAGCGGCGAGCTCGATTTTTCGTGCGTAAAGTCGTATAACCTCGACGAATACTATCCGATGGCGTCGGATGATATTCACTCGTACCACTACTTCATGGACGAAAACCTTTTCTCGAAAATAAACATCAAGCCCGAAAACGTTCACGTCCCCGACGGCGACTGCGACGACGTTGACGCGATGTGTGCTGATTACGAAGCCGCAATCGCGGGTGCGGGAGGAATCGATCTACAGCTTCTCGGCATCGGCAGAAACGGTCACATCGGCTTCAACGAGCCGGGCGAATGGCTACATCCCGACACTCACAAAACGATGCTCACCGCCGACACAATGGATGCAAACTCACGCTTTTTCGAGGACGGCGCCCCCGTCCCCGACGCTGCCGTTACGATGGGAATGGGCACGATTTTGCGCGCGCACAAAATCGTGATTGCTGCATCGGGCAAGTCAAAACGCGAAGCCGTTTTGGGTGTTTTGTCGGGACGCATCACAACGAGCTGTCCTGCGTCGCTTCTTTCGATTCATCCCGACGTTACGCTCGTCTGCGACACAGACGCATACGGAGAATAAACCATCCTTCATAAATACCGCGGAAGAAAGTTTTCTTTATCTCCTTTCTTTCCGCGGTATTTTTATGCTTGTATGTGACGCAGATGCGGTGTATAATATCATAAAGCTCATCATGGAGGAAAACAATGGACAGCGAAAAACTGCAGCCGCTCTTCGCGGCTTTTGATACAAACGACGTCTTTTTGTCCGCGGAAGCGTACGGATCGGGGCATATAAACGATACATACAAAATATCGGGAGCTGTCGGAGCATACACGTTACAGCGAATCAACACGAACGTTTTCAAAGATCCTGACCGCACGATGGAAAACATAATCGGCATAACCGATCATATAGCCGGCAAATACCGTTCTCTTGGTATCGATCCGGACAGACGTACGCTTCGCGTGATAAAAACCGTTGACGGGGGACTTTGCCATCACAGTGCATACGGCGTTTACCGTATGTATAATTTTGTGGATAGCGTTAAAATATACCGCATCCTCAACGATGAGAGCATCTTTTATCGCGCCGCGCTTGCTTATGGAAAATTTCAGTCCATGCTCGCCGACTATCCTGCAGATAAGCTCCACGAAACGATAAAGGATTTTCACAACACACCGAAGCGTTACAAAAATCTGCGCCAAGCCGTCAATGACGACAAGGTCAGCCGCGTCGGCTCCGTTTTACGCGAGATAGAATATTTCGATAATAACGCCGATTTTTACTCCGTCGTCACCGACGCACTCGCCGACGGAACGGTGCCGCTCCGTGTGACTCACAACGACACAAAGCTTGACAATATCCTCTTTGACGAGTCGACTGACGAGGGAATATGTATCATTGATCTTGACACCGTTATGCCCGGATCCGCCCTCTACGATTTTGGCGACGCGCTCCGCGTCGGCATGAATCCGTGCGCCGAGGACGAGCCCGAATATGGATCCGTCAGTGCAAGGATTCCGATGTTTTACGCATTCGCCAGCGGCTATCTCGAAGTACTTGGTGGCGTTCTAACCGAGCGCGAGCTTGAGCTTTTGCCGTACGCAGGACGGCTCATGACACTTGAGTGTGCGATGCGCTTTCTGACCGACTATCTCGACGGAGACGTTTATTTCAAAACGTCGCGTGAAGGACAGAACCTTGACCGCGCACGCGTCGGCATCGCGCTCGCCGAGGATATGAAAAATCACGAATCCGAAATGAAATCTATCGTAAACGAGATACGAAAAGAACTGAATATATAAAAAATCACCGCCACAGGCGGTGATTTTTTTCATTATTTCTCTTTTTTCGGCATTTTATGCATTTGTCGATACAGCGATCGACATTTTTTTGCATTTGCAAAATACGCTTATTTCAGTCTGTAGATCGCGCTTGCGTGTGCGGGAAGTACGGCTTCGAAAACTTCACCGGCAACTCCGATATCCTTGTGCTCCCAAAGATCGCGGACCTGCTTGCTGACAAGGTCAAATTCATCAATATCGGAAGCCTTTACGGTAACCGTTGCCTCTTCGTTTTTGAGATTGAAGAGTGCAAGGTAATATTCACCGCCGCCGTCCGTGTTATCGTCGTGCGAATACCATGCAACGGCACCGCGGCGGCGATATATCTGATTCGGAGCGTAGGAATGCTTGTTAAGGCGGAGAACCTCGTCGTTTGTGAGCAGATCGAGCGTGAATTCATCGTTGTCACGGAGCTCTGCGCCGACGATGAGAGGAGAACGGAAAATGCTCCAGAGATTCATCATTGAAATCTGCTCATCGTGCGTCATGCGGCAGTAGTTATCTCCACCGCGGTTGTTGCAGTTGATGTGACCGAAGGGGAGCATATCGCAATCGGGCCATACGCCGTCGCCGCCGTGTCCCTGCCACGTTTCGCAACGCTCAAACATGTGAAGAACCGCCGTCCAGTTATCCCAGACGTCGTTCGTCATGCGCCACATATTCGCATTCTTTTTCAGCATCCAGGCACACTCGATGGGAGCAGGTCCGGGAGAAAGCGAAAGCGTGATCGGGCGGCCGCACTTCATGATAGCCTTATGTATCATTTCGATCTCGGCTGTGCCGGGCATAGGACCGCTTCTGTGCGCTTCGTGGAAATGTGCGCCCGTAACGGCGATATCATCGACCTTGACGAAGTCGATTTCCCACTGTGCGTAAAGCTCAAAGAGAGAGTCGTAATACGCCTGTGCACCGGGAGAACGCGGATTTACGCCGTACATATCACTGTTCCAGCCGCAAACCGAGAACGGATCGCCGACCTGATCTGCCGTCATGTCCGTGCCCTTGATCTTCGTTCTCTGATAGATCGCCTGACGGGGGATACCGCGCATGATATGGATACCGAACTTAAGTCCCATTTCGTGGATCTTACGGGAGATGGGCAAAAATCCCTCTCCGTTCGCAGACGAGGGGAAACGGTTCGGCGCGGGGATAAGTCGGGAGTACTCATCCATGCAAAGCGGCGCGTTTGACGTATAAAACGTATCGTGAGCGTTGGGCTCGCTCCACTGAATATCGCAGGTAATGATGTCCCAGCCGTGTTTTAGAAGGTGCTCCTTCATGTATTCGGCGTTGCCGAGAAGCTGTTCTTCGTTTACGGCGGCGCCGTAGCAGTCCCAGCTGTTCCAGCCCATAGGCGGATACGGTGCAAAATCTGTGTGTTTCATTTTCGTGTTCCTTTCGTTAACCATGATATATGCTGAAAATTATTCATGACAGTTTAAGATTTCGGCGCTGTCGGCGTTTGATTATGAAGTACAAATATACCGTCCGCACAAGCGAAACAATGAAATATATGAGCGACAGCCATATTGCCGTTATTGGGTTAAGCCCCGATTCGGATAAATCCGCGATTGCGTCCGAACCGAGCGGCACCGTTGAGATGCACAGCACGACAAAAACGAGAATTGCAAGTCCGAGAGCATACAAAAGCACACCGCTGTATACGACGCGGCGGCGCGGAAGTTTTGCCTTTTCCGTATAATCCGTTGCCGCGGCAACGGCTACGGCGGTCATATAAAACATAAACGAGAACAAGAACACGGACGTTGATATAAGTATCAAGCCGTATCCGTCATACCCGTGTCCGCCAAGATATGTGACAAGTGCATCGGTAGCCCCGTGCAAAAAAGACGTCAGAAGAGAAAATATCAAAACGGCGGTGATTCTTGCCGATGCGTAATCAGCAGCGTACGGACGCGGCGACTTCGGTATTTTTTCAGAGTCGCTGAAAAGCGGTACCGTTTTAACATCAAGCACGGTGCGACTTACGGGCACCGCCATGACCGTGACAGCAACGGCGAAGAGCGAAACGTAAACGGTGGCGTACGCCGCGGTAGCGAGCGTTTGCTCGTAAATCAACGCTATGGCCGCAAAAACCAACGACGCCAAAAAAACAGCCGAAACAATGGCAACGGGCTTCAGGTAACACGAAAGCTCAAGGGATAAAAGCAGCAAAAAACGATCGGCGCGTCTGTTATTTTTTTCTTTTTGTCGGCTCATTCCACCGCCGTCTCCTTTTCTTTTCGCGTTATTTTTTTATCATCTTGATTTTACCACATTAAGCCACATGACGCAACAGTTATTTATAAATCGCATATATTAAGATTTTGTGTCAAGGTAATAAAATTATCGGTCTGCTTATAGACACAAAGCAAAGAATGTGATAAACTGTTATGAGTAATATAAGTTATATATTAAAGTATTTACATTACATGCCGTATAAAAGAGGTCCTAAATGAAAAAAGAAACGAAAAGCAAAATTCTGTCATATACGGGCAGAACGCTGCTCGTGATAATAACGGTACTCGTTGCCGCCGTTATTTTAGCATATAACGTCATGTTCGTTTTGGCAAAAGGTCCGTCGCCTGTGGCGAGTGACCTTTTCGTCAGAAGCGTTATGGAAACGTCAGCCGCAAAATTTTTGGCACGGATATATTTCAGCGAAGCTGAGATCGAGGCGATACTTCAATCCGACGAAGGCGGCAGCGATGACATCACCGATCCGTCGCTGATCGTGATCCCGCAGGGCAAACCGCCCGCCGACACCGATGACAACGGCAACAATGACACGGTCGGCAACGGTAATAACGACACCGACAGCGAAGATCCTGTCAACACCGATGCCGTCACCGACGACGTCGGCGGGGACACGACGGCTCCTCCCAAAGACGACGGTGACAAAAAGGATGAGGGCATCGAGATCGTAAAGATTCAGGGCGACACCTACAACGGCACGCTTATGATCGTTACCGATCCGTCGCGCGTCAGCATCGGTACGCTCCCCGTCTATGGCGAAGGCTACAGCGGAAAATCGCTCCGTAAATTCATTGAAGACAACGACGCCATCGCGGGAATCAATGCGGGCGGCTTCTGGGATGAGGGCGGCAAGGGCACCGGCTCCGTCCCCGACGGCATCGTTATCCGCGACGGCGAGATCATCTGGGGGGACGCCGACACCGAATACAAATGTGTGATCGGCTTTGACAAAAATCACATTCTGTACGTCGGAAACATGACGGGGCAGGCGGCGCTTGACGCGGGCATTGTGAACGGACTGAACTTCGGTCACGGGCCAATGCTCGTTTGCAACGGCGTGCCGCAGAACTCCAAGCGTCAGCTTGGCGGCGGTCTTAATCCCCGCACCGCTATCGGACAGCGCTCCGACGGCGCGATCCTGCTTCTCGTCATCAACGGCAGACAAGCCGACTCACTCGGTGCTACATACAACGATCTTGTCAACGTCATGGTCAAATACGGCGCTGTCAACGCCGCTAACCTTGACGGCGGTTCTTCCACTCTGATGGTATACCGCGGCGAAACGCTGAATCAAAGCGCATATTTCTTTGGTGAGCGCAAGCTTCCGAACGTATTTTTGGTAGGAGCCGGCGAAGAATGAAAAACGAAAATAAAAAACCGAGCATCTTCTGGACAGCATACACCGTCCTTTGCATCGTCATCGTTCTTCTGATCGCGATCGCGACAGTTTTCTTCTACGATTTTATCGATGCTTTTGAACAATACCGTCCCGAAAACGCTGTTGAAGCCTACATAAACGGTCTGTCCGAAAGCGAGATTTCAAGGCTTGCATCGGATAAACTGTCAGATCTCGCATCAGGATACGAAGCTATGAATGCCGTCCGTGACGAAGTTTACAAAATGCTTGACGGCGGCAGCATATCATACGTTGAATCATCAAACGAAGGCGGCGTCTGCGTTTTTGACTTATACTGCCGCGAGCTGTTCTGCTCCGTTACCGTTACGGAAAGCAGCGGCGGAAAATACGGCTTCAGCGATTACACCGTCACAAATACGGAAATCGCCGACGAATGGATAACGTCGCGTCTGACGACCGTCACCGCCGTTATCCCTGCCGATGCAGAGCTCATTCTCAACGACTGGAGCATCGACGGTGTATATGTCGTCAGTACAATGGACGCAACCGATACCGTCTCCGAATTTGAGCTTGGCGACAGCTTCGGTTACGACCTTGCCGTATACGAAATACCCAATGTATTCGGCGGCGTTTCCTGCCGCGCGCTCGACATTAACGGTGAAATAGAGCTTTCAAATCCCACTTTCGGCGTATACACATCGGGATATACCCCCGTAGACAGTCTGTTTACCGTTGTAGCGCCCGAGGGCGCCGCAGTCACGCTTAACGGTATCACCGTGTCGGATTCATACAACACCGGCGACGTTATCGCACCCGACGCAACACCTTACGAAGCACAAACGGCTCCGAAATGTACCGTTTATTCGATAAAGGGGCTTCGCAACACCCCCGTCGTCACCGTCACGCTTGACGGCGAGACACTTTCACCCGTCACGGCTGACAGTTATGACGCAGCGTATACGTACCCCGACTCATATAAAAGCTCCTACACCGTCAGATTGCCCGAAGATCTGGCATTATACTGTAACGGTGTCATCGTTGACGAAACCATGATCGTGTCGCGTGACGGCGAATACAGCGTGCCCAAAGCTGTAGAACGCTATGTTAAAGAGGAAAAGTCCTCCGTTGAATACGTCGTCGACGGTCTGTACGGCGAGCCGAACTTCACCTCCTCCGACGAAAATTGCGTCACCGAGGAAGCTGACGGCATCTACACCTTCTACCCTGCGCCCGACGAAGACGAGATTGAAAGACTCTACAGCGAAGCACAAAACTTCACGGAGCTTTACATCAAGTATTCATACGAGGGCACCGACTACACCAAAGCCAATTACGATGCCGTGATAGCGCACGTCAAAAACGGCTCCGACGCTTACGACATCATCGAAGTTTCATATAATTCCATGATATATAACAGCAATTTCAAAGTAGACAAGCTTGAAACGGAAATATATGACATGGTGAAATACGCCGATAACTGCTACGGCGTCAAGGTGGACTTCGATTCGCACGGAAAATACTATATTTATGAAAAAGTCGCAGTCGGAACGTACACGATGATATGGATCGTGTCGGACGGCGAATGGCAGCTTGCTTATTTCAAGTTCGTGTGACAAAAATTTAACATAAAACAAAAAGACGAATGCTTACCAAAATACGGCATTCGTCTTTTCTTGTATTATTTGACTTTCACATCGGCAATACTTTTTATACGGAGAAAGCTTTTTCTCTATCTACACAATAAAGGTACGGTCGAACGTATGTATTACAGTAAAGTTTTAATTTGCGGTGTCAATACTTCAAAGCTGAAAACACTTACGGGGGAGGAAAAACGCGCGCTTCTCATTCGCGTTAAAAACGGTGATGAATCCGCACGCGAGGAGCTTGTCAACGGCAATTTGCGTCTTGTTTTAAGCATTATCCAACGATTTGTCGGACGCAGGGAGAATATGGACGATCTGTTTCAGGTGGGATGCATCGGTCTGATCAAGGCGATCGACAATTTCGATCTTGAAAAGGAAGTTGAGCTGTCGACGTATGCGGTGCCGATGATAATCGGCGAGATCAGACGCTATCTTCGCGACAATGCCTCTATCAGAGTCAGCCGCTCGCTTCGTGATCTTGCATATAAAGCGTTAGCCGCAAAAGAGCGCATCGCGGCAAAAGAAGACCATGAGCCTACGCTTGACGAAATTGCGAGAGAACTGGGCGAAACACCGCAGAGCGTCGCGGAAGCGCTCGAATCTATCGTGGATCCCGTTTCTTTATACGAGCCGCTTTACAATGACGGCGGCGACCCGATCTACGTTATGGATCAGATCTCCGACGATAAATGCTCGGACGAGATCTGGCTTGAAGATATTGCACTGCGCGAAGCGCTGCGTAAGCTGACGCCGCGCGAGCGTTCGATCATCGAGATGCGTTACTACCGCGGAAAAACGCAAATGGAAATAGCAGGCGAAATAGGCATTTCGCAGGCGCAGGTGTCGCGCCTTGAAAAAGGCGCTCTTGATACGATGCGGAAACAGTTTTGATTTTATACCGCCACAAAATCCCTATACGTGAAATGCATTTTCTGCCATAGGCAAAAGAGATAATATTGCATATCATAAAACGCGGCGGTCTCGGGCAGAGTAATATTCGACGCGACGGTCGCGTCACAGACAAACAGTGCAGTTACAGGTTTTATTAATAGGTGGAAAATGCGGAAAAAACAAACGTATAGAATAATCAGCGTCATCGCCGTCTTCGCGGTGATGCTCGCGATGCTGTCGCTGTCGGTGGGGGCAGCAAAGATGAGCAGCGTATGCATTGGCGGCATGCCATTCGGAGTTCGCTTTCAGACGGAAGGCGTTACGGTGGCGGAGCTTCTTGACGTAAAAACAAAGGACGGAGACGTTTGCCCTGCCCGCGACGCAGGACTGCGGCGCGGCGACGTTATAAGTGCCGTCAACGGCAAAAAGATCGGCTCTGCAGCCGACGTAATCAACGAAATCGCCTCTGCTAAAGGCGCAGTGACGCTTTTATATCGCAGAGGAGGCGAGGAACACGAGGCTACCGTATCTCCTGTCGTTGACGAAAAAGGCATAAAACGTGCGGGAATGTTGATACGCGACACTGCCGCCGGCATTGGTACGGTCACGTTCTACGATAAAAACAGCGGTATTTTTGCAGGACTCGGTCACGGGATCTGCAATGCGGAAACGGGCGAGCTGATCCCTCTGTGTCACGGTGTTGTAACGGAGGTCTCGCTTTGCGGAATCAATCGCGGTGTGGCGGGCGCCCCGGGTGAGCTGAAGGGTTACTTCAGCGCGGAGCGCGTCGGCGAGCTGACAAAAAACACCCGTACGGGCGTTTACGGTATTTTGACAAAGCTGCCCTCAGGTTCCGGTGAACTTGTGCAGGTGGCGACAAAAAATGAAATACTCGAAGGCGACGTCATGATACGGTGCACTCTTGCCGACGGCGAGATGCGTGATTATACAGCTAAAATAAGCAACATTGACAAGTCGGGCGGTGAATGTAAAAACTTTATCGTCACCGTGACCGACGCGGAGCTTTTGCGCCGTACGGGCGGTATAGTTCAGGGAATGTCCGGCTCACCGATACTCCAGAACAGCAAGCTTATCGGGGCTGTCACCCACGTCATGATAAACGATCCTACACGCGGGTACGGTATATTTATTGAGAATATGTTAAATGCGATGGGGTAACAGCAAAAACGGCAAGGTCATCCTTGCCGTTTTTTATTGACGCATTCGTTTACAAATGATACAATATATAAAAACATACACAAATATAAGGAAGGTTACCGAAAAATGTATAACGAATGGTCACTTGACGTGCTTTATCGAGGGATCGACGATCCTACGCTGATATCCGACATTTCACGGCTCGAAGAAGTCGTTGACAACTATAAGCGCACCGTAAACGAGCTCACCGCGGACGATCCGCGCGCTTCCTTGCGCGCTGTTGTTAGCATTAACGAGGAGATGGCGGTACTGACACGCAGGATCACAGGATATTTCAGTCTGCGTCGCTCTACCAACAGCGCCGACACAGAGGTTTCGGGCTATATGACAAAAATACAGGCTCTCTTGGCGAGCACTGCAAAAGAATCCGTCATGTATCAGAAGTACGTAGGATCGCTTGAGAACCTCGATGAGATCATTAAGGGTGACGAGCTGCTCAGTCAGTACACTTTCTATTTCAATCAGATAAAAAATGCCGTTTCGCACAAGCTCGGCGACGAAGCCGAAGCCGTATTCGCACGCATGAACATCTCGGGCGGCAGAGCGTGGGGAGACCTCGTATCGTACCTGACAGCGACGCTGTCCGTTGACTATAACGGCGGCAAAACGACGCTTCCCGCAATCCGCGGTCTATCCGACAGCGACGATCCTGCCGAGCGTAAAGCCGCTTACGAGGCGGAGCTCGCCTGCTACGATAAGGTCAAGGATTCAATCGCGTTTGCTCTTAACAGTATCAAGGCGCAGGTCAATCTTGAAGCGGAGCTTCGCGGCTACGAAAATCCGCTTGCAATGACGCTCGATCAGTCCCGTATGCAAAAGGCAACGCTCGACGCAATGCTTGAGGCGATGCGTGAAGCTATGCCGAAGTTCCGCGAGTATCTTCGCCACAAAGCGAAACTGCTCGGCCATGAAAACGGACTGCCGTGGTATGATATTTTAGCACCGATGGGAAAAGCGGGCGGCACTACCTTCACGGCGGAAGAGGCTCACACGTATCTTGTTGATCACTTCAGATCGTTCGCGCCCGACCTCGCGGAAATGGTTGACACCGCGTTCCGCGATGAATGGATCGACTTTTATCCGCGCGGCGGCAAAGTCGGCGGCGCATTCTGCTCCAATCTTCCCTTCATCGGTCAGAGCCGCATTCTGACTAACTTCTCAGGCAGCTTCGGCTCCGTCGTAACGCTCGCGCATGAGCTTGGCCACGCATATCACGGACAGCAGATCGAATCGCACCGTCCGCTCAACACAGGCTACACCATGCCCGTTGCGGAGACAGCATCAAACTTCAACGAGCTCATCATCGTCAACGACGCCATCGAAAAGGCTGTGGGCGACGAAAAGATCATGCTGATCGAAAGCCAAATCCAGGACTGCACGCAGATCATCGTTGACATTTATTCTCGTTTCCTCTTTGAGGACGAGGTCATCCGCCGCAGAAAAAATACGTTCCTCTTTGCCAAAGACCTCGAAGAGATCATGCTGAACGCACAGAAGGAAGCCTTCGGCGACGGACTCGATCCCGATTATCTGCATCCTTATATGTGGTGCTGCAAGAGTCACTACTACAGTGCAGGCCTCAGCTATTATAACTTCCCGTACGCATTCGGCGGACTGTTCTCACGCGGACTTTACGCTAAGTACCTTGAGGAAGGCGAAGCCTTCCTGCCGAAGTACCGCGCGTTGCTGAAAGCAACGACCGTTGACACCGTTGAACACGTTGCGGGCATCGCAGGTATCGACTTGACTCAGCCCGATTTTTGGCGTCAGAGCCTGAAAATGATAACCGATCAGATCGACGCGTTCATAAAAGAAACGAGCAAATAATTTTTTTATAAAAGGAGTGTCCGATATGCTTAGATATGAGATTGAAGGCGGCAGCTTACCCGTTCTTATTTGCTATCCCGACGTGGGCGAGGTACTTTGCAGCGAAAGCGGCGCGATGAGCTGGATGAGCCCCAATATGAAAATGGACACGAACAGCGGCGGCGGTTTTTCCAAGATGTTCGGCCGCCTCTTTTCGGGCGAATCCATATTCATGAATGAGTATTCCGCCATCGGCGGCACGGGAATGATTGCTTTTGCGAGCAAATTTCCGGGTTCCATCATTCCTTACCGGGTAACACCCGGCAACGGGATCATCGTTCAGAAAAAAGGCTTTCTCGCCATGGAAAAAGGTCTTGATTTGTCCGTATACTTCCAAAAGAAGATGTCACGCGGCTTTTTCGGCGGTGAGGGCTTCATCATGCAGAAGATCGTCGGCGACGGACTCGTTTTCATTGAGATCGACGGCTACTGTAAAGAGTACGAGCTTATGGCGGGTGAAAGTATCATCGTCGATACGGGTTATCTTGCCGCGATGAGCGAGAGCTGCACGATGGATATACAAACCGTCAAAGGCGCAAAGAATATGTTCTTCGGTGGAGAGGGACTCTTCCATACGAAGATCACAGGTCCCGGCAAGGTCTACATACAGTCGATGCCGCTTATCAATATGGCAGAGGCGATATCCCCATACCTTGACATTGACAGAGACAGTGACGGCGGCGGCATCAACATCCGTCTCGGAGACTGATAAAACGGCTTAATTAAAAAACGGCAGTTGCGAGACTTCTCATAAGGATGTTTACAAATATCGGCAGAGAACTTGTTTTCTCTGCCGATTCATGTTATATTAGAATGGGTGATGAAAATGGACGAACTGAAAAATCGCAAGACCACTCGGTTGAAGGGGGCGGACTATAATCGAAATCAAGCCGTTTTTCTAACGATATGTACGAAGGAAAGAAAATGTATCCTTTCACATATTGTAGGGACCGGCGTCCCCGACGGTCCGCTCACAGACAAAAACAATTATGTAGGGACCGGCGTCCTCGACGGTCCGCTCACAGACAAAAACAATTACGTAGGGACCGGCGTCCTCGACGGTCCGCTCACAGACAAAAACAAATCCGTAGGGACCGGCGTCCCCGACGGTCCGCAAATCGAATTAACAAGATACGGACAAATCGCGGATAAATACATCCATCAACTAAACAACTTTTACGATTATCTATCCGTTGAAAGCTATGTGATCATGCCAAATCATATCCATATTATGCTTTGGGTGAAAGGTACCGAAAACGAACCGTTGAAGACGGCGTATACAGACGAACCGTCGAAGACGGCGTATACAGACGGACCGTCGGGGACGCCGGTCCCTACAGTACAAAATTCTGTTTCGTCGCGGTTTGTGTCTACATTCAAAAGATTTTGTAATAAGGAATACGGAACAAATATTTGGCAATATCGCTCCCATGATCATATCATCCGCAACCGACAGGATTATGAGGAGCATTTACGATATATTTATGAAAATCCAATACGTTGGTACTACGACGAATTATATGCCGAAGAATAATGGGTATGGGCTTTGCCCTGTGCCAGCGTTGCTTGCAACGCTGTAATACAAAGGCGAAACTGGCGATAAACACATTATGTAGAAAGGAGGATATCAAATGAAAAAGAAGATAATTATGATTTTTGTTTGTTTGGTTTTTTTGTTATTACTTGTGGGATGTGATGATAAATATCACGAAGACCAATTTTTAGGGAAAACATCAGCGGAAATTGTTAATGAATTTGGACAATTTGATTGTACCCTTATGCCTTCAGACGAAGATGGTTTATACAGAAACTGTCGATGCGGTTATACAATAAAAGAACCACAAGTGGGATTCTTGGGAACATCCCCGGAGATTCTGTTTTTTATTCACTTTGATGAAAACGGAATAGGAATTTCATGTGATGAAGGATATCGCCCTGGCGGCTAAATTTGAATTTTTACAAGATTATTGTAAACCCCGACAGACATCAAAGATCTGTCGGGGGCTTTCTATTTGTTTTTCTGCATTGCAATTATACCTTAACGGACCGTCGGGGGACGCCGGATACAGACGGACCGTCGAGGACGCCGGATACAGACGGACCGTCGAGGACGCCGGTCCCTACAAGGAGAAATCAAACTTTCTTATGAGAAGCAGCCATTCCCTGCCGTTTTTTAATGTTCGCGCTCGTGTCAAATTTCGTTGACAAACTCCGACACGATACAATATAATAATATATAATAACAGATTTTTTATTAAATATGAATGTTGAGGAACGGAAAATATGACGTCACAGGATGTATATCAGAAGGTTTTGAAGCAGAAAGGAATGAGTGAATTTAAGGAGCTCGTCAAAAAATGGGAAGCACTCTCCGAGAATATCGAAAGCAAGCCCACAGGACTGCCCGTCATCTTGCCCGACATATTCCTGATCTCACGTTCGGGCACAGGAAGAACGTATCTGCTTCAGTTGCTTGCCGAATACCTGACGAATAAGAAAAATTTGCTCGATTTTTACGGTGACGTTCAGTACCTCGAATTTATGCTGAATTACTGTGCTCCGAACGAGCATTTTTCGGAAATTCAGCGCTTCATGTCCGAAATATCGAATGCGGCGGGTTTCCGCAGCGAGTATCGCGGACTTATTTATATTGATATTGACGAGTGGCGTTCGCATTTTGAAGAAAAATATTTCGTCAGTTTCCTTGAATATCTATCGGACAACAGCGATAACTGGCTCATCGTGCTCTCCGTCACAGACACGGACGATGCAAATCTCAGCCGTATGGAATCGCTGATCTCGTCGTTTTTGCGTATTGAAAAGATAACCATTGAGCCGCCGACGCTCGACGAGCATATGATATACGCAAATGAGATCCTGGCGCTTTACGGATTCAGCCTTTCCGATGATGCCGAAGGCGTCATATCCGATTCGGTCGGCTTGATTTGCAAAAATAAATATTTCGACGGATATAAAACAATAAAAATGATATGTCAGGACATCATTTACACCGCATACACGAACGGCAAAAAAGCAAATCGTCCGTTGACGGCAGAGGACGTCATAGACTTCTGTGTTGACAGCGATTACATCAAGAGAATGATACTGAATATCGAACGCACAAAGAAGATCGGATTTTGACGGGTATGAACATGAAGGATAACAACTATAAATATAACCGATACATAAATTACAACCAGGAAACGCGCTGGGCAACGACAGACGAGATCAAAAAAGCGGGCTCCTACGTTGACCTTTACGATGACGTGTATCCTGCGGCAGGCTTGCCTTTGCTTTCGAACGGCAAGGAGGCTTACGTTGACAACAAAGATACTCACACGCTGATCTTCGGTGCAACAGGCTCAAAGAAAACGCGCCTTTTCTGTATGCCTATGATAAACATTTTCGCAAAAGCGGGTGAGTCCTTCGTCGCAACGGACCCCAAAGGTGAGCTGTATGCAAAGACTGCCGGCATGGCAAAGGCGAACGGCTACGACATCGTCGCGCTGAATTTCCGTGACATCGGTTACGGTGATATGTGGAATCCGCTGGCGCTCCCCTACGAGCTTTACCATTCGGGCAAAGAGGAAGAAGCTATCTCCATGCTGAACGACTTCGTTGCCACGATCTCCGAGCCGCAGTTCAATAAAACGACAGACACGCTGTGGCCTAATCTTGCGTCGTCATTTGCACTTGCAAACCTACTGCTTTTGATGGAATCGGCAGCGCCCGAGGAGGTCAACCTTGCAAGCCTTGCAAAACTTTGCGCGACAGAAAATGAGCAGATACTTGACAAGATATCACGGCGCATGGCTCCCGATTCTCTTGCGGGAATGAACTACCGCGGCGTTCTAGCAGGTGCGGAAAGAACACGCCAGAGCGTTTACGTCACTCTGTTCGGAATGATCCGCATTTTCAACACTCAGAAAAAACTGACGCAAATGCTCTCGGGCAACACCATCGACATCAGATCGTTCGGAAAGAAAAAGACCGCCGTATATATCATCGTACCGGATGAAAAAACGACGTATCATTTCCTTGTCACAACGTTTATCAAGCAAGTCTATGAGATGCTCATTCACGAAGCGCAGAAAATGCCCGACAAGAAGCTTCCCGTCCGCGTGAATTTCGTTCTTGACGAGTTCTGCAACATTCCGAAGATCCCGGACATGCCCTCCATGATCTCCGCCGCGCGAAGCCGCAACATGAGATATTATCTCGTCGCACAGAGCATTCATCAGCTCAAGAGCCGCTACGGCGAGGACGCGGACACGATCAAGGGCAACTGCGACAACTGGGTATTTCTCACGTCAAAGGAGCTTGCGCTTTTGAATGAGATCAGCGAGCTTTGCGGCTCCGTTTATACCTCCGACAACCGCACGCGCCGCTTGATCTCGGTCTCCGAGCTTCAGCGCCTTGACAAAGAAAAAGGCGAAGCTCTCATCATGCACGCAAGACAGTATCCCATCATAACGGAGATCGCTGACATTGATATGTACGAGATGTTCAAAGGCTTCCCTATCGCAAGAATGGAGCCCTTCAAGCTCCCGAATGTGGGAATATTCTCCGTCGGAAAGCTTTGGTCACAGATCGTACTCGATCCGAGCAAAGCACCTTTTGCAGACACGAGCGGCACGTTCAGCGAAGACAATATAATGCGTCCTTCCAAAAAAATATTCTGATCAAAACGAGTAAGCCAACAGACCTTGCGGTCTGTTGGCTTACCTTTTTTTATTCATTTGCGATAAAACGTATCTTTGATTTATCGATACTGCCGAAAATGCGATCGATGCTGCCTTCAAAACGCAAGCCGATCGTCACCGATTCGAGCGACGGGCAGTCAAAGAATGCCTTGTCGTCGATGATCCGCACAGCGTCGGGAATTGTTATGCTTCGCAACGATTCGCAACCACGGAAAGCTTCATAGCCGATCTTATGAACGCCGTCGGGAATGTCGATACGTTCAAGAGACATACAATCCATGAACGATTCCACGTCGATCTCCGTGAGCCCCGACGGAAGCTCAATATGCATCAGGCTTTCGCAGCCAATGAAGGCGCCGACGTCGATCCTCGTTACGTCCTTCGGTACGGTTACGCTTTCAAGGCTGCTGCAGTACGCAAACGCTTCGGAGCCTATCCTGATCACGCTGTCGGGAATAACGACGTTTGTCAGCTCCGAGCACTCCGTAAACATTCCGAATGGTATCGCACGAATACCGTTCGGAATAACGATGCTCTTCAGGCTGTGACATTCAGCAAATGCTCCGACACCGATCTCAACGATGCTGTCGGGCAGATTTATCGATTCAAGGCTGCCGCAACCCGCAAACGCTTCGTATCCGATGTATAACAGCCCGTCAGGAAGTATCACCTCTTGCAGATCACCACAATTTTTGAACGTCGCTCTTTCAATGCGCGCAACCCCCGTCGGTATCTTTATTGTCCGCAGGCTCGCGCACGACAGAAACGCTTCTTCTCTTATTTCGGTGACACTTTCAGGAATCGTTATATCCGAAAGTTTCACGTTCCAATTAAACGCGCCGACACCGATTTTTGTAACACTTTCGGGAATAGTCACGCTTTGCAGTGCCATATTTCCGCCAAAAATATAGTCCTCGATCACCGTTTCCCCGTCGGGAACCGTAACGGATGTGGGCTGTTTTGAAGCATCAAGAATTTCTTCGACTTCGGGATCGACGGTATTGCACATCTCGGGGGTAAGCGTTTCACTTGTCAAATCGTCGTCGATCAACGTGATCTTTGTAAGCTTTTCGTGCGTTTCAAAGAAATTACGAGCAAGATACGAAACGCGCTTCGGCAGCGTGAGCTCGCAAAGCTCGGAGCACAGAAAAAACACAGAGTAGCCGACGTCACGGACGTTTTCGGAAATGGTAACGCTTCGCAGCGTCGTGCAGCTTTCAAAGACGTGTAAGCCCATATCCAAAGCTCCGCCGATAACGGCACGCTCAAGATTCGCACAATATGCAAACGCCCAGTCGCCGATCACCTCAATGCTCTTCGGAAGCGTGATCTCGGTCAGCGAATCACAATGACCGAACGCCTTATAGTCGATCGTTTTCACGCCGTCGGGTATAGTTATGTTCTGCAAAGAATCACATTCGAAAAACGCCATACTGCCGATCTTAACAATGCTGTTCGGAAGCACAACGTCCGTCAGCTTACCGCAGAACATAAATGCGCTTTCCTCAATTTCCGAAACACCGTCGGGAATCTTTATTTCCGTCAGTAGAGAGCATATACCGAACGCCCATTTACCGATCTTTTTTACCGTATCGGGAAGTGTGACACGTCTCAGATTCACGCAACGGTAAAAAGCATTGTCACATATCTCTGTTATACCGTCGGGTACCGTCACCTCGCCGATAAAATACAGCTTATCTTCCCCGAACGTTGCCACGTCGCGCATAAGCGACGTTTTGTCTTTCCAATGGTGGCTGAAGTAATTGTACGTTTTTATATTTTCAGGGATATAAAGGACTTCGATATGAGAACGGTTAATGGCGATATAATCCATATTTTCGTGCTCGGTCGGTGTCAATATCAATCCGCGCAGCTTTTTACAGGAGCGTTTAGCAAGCTTCCTCTCAATTTTGTCCGTCTGATATGCGGTCGAGATCAAACCTATATATTCGCCGCCGAGCAGGTTTACGGCTTCGTGCTCATACAGTCCGAGCTCGTCAGAAAACGGCTCGTCCATTTTACCCAAAACGCCTTGTCCGACGCTTGCAAACGACTTCGCTTCTTTGACGTTAAAGCACCGCGGATATATATTGTCCGCCCCGTCGTACTCCGTTTCGCCAAGGCAGAACAGCTCGCACAGCGCACGTCTTACACCGTGCAGTTCGTTTTTCACAGCGTCAAACAGCTCCCCACCGTCAATGCGGCGGCTGATCTCTGTTACCATATTGAAACCGCCGAAAATGAAAGAGACGTCGCGCACGAGTGATATCGCTTTTGCATCTTTAATCCTCTCCGCGGCGAAAAGTGCGGCTTCATAAAGTCCGTATTCGGGAACGTACCAGAAAAGCGGACCGTACGCAGGATAAATCCCGTTTACGGATTTTGAAAGAATATCTGTAACCAGGACGAGCTGAGCAGGTTCTTTATTGTTGATAAGGTCGCGGCAGGTATCAAACATCAGCGTGTATTCTTCAATATTGGCGGCGTCGAGTATCGACAGATACAGCGCTTTAGTTTGCTCGCCATCCATGATACTGTCCGCTTTTGTCAGATACAGCTTGATCACAGAAGACCAGTTTTCGTCACCGTAGTGACCGAACAGCTCGCGTATCGGTTCGGTGTTCGTTATCTCTTCGTATATCTCATCATAGCTTTCCTCAAAATAACGGACGGCGGTGAAATATTCAAGGAACATCTTGTGATAAAAAACATCGTCAACGATGATGGCACGCTTCTGCAGATATTCTTTTAACAGCTCTGCATATCTCTTCGTTACGTCGTTGTCTTTTTTGTATTTGTCCTTGAGGACACGGCTCATAATTTTTTCAAAGCCGACCTTTTTGCCGAGCGACATCTGAACGTAACGCAACTGTGAAAACCGTTTCAGTATGTCATATAGGTCAGCTCCTACCATTTCGTTATAAATCGCATCAGGTACTTCACCGCCGACGCCCGTAATGTCGTGATCCTCATCTTTGGCAAGCATTATCGCAAAAACAGCGTCTAAAATCTCCGCCGTTGTCTGCGGTATACTTCCTTTGTCGTCGTAAACGATGGCAAGCTGTGACAAGAGCAGAGGATTTCTGCGGATCTCTTCGTCAAGTGACTGAACGCTGACGTAAAAATCATTTTCCTTTTCTTCCGTGCCGAACAGCAAAAACAGATTGCGTCCAAGCCGTCTGATATCGTCATCTGTCAGCATATTCAAGCGATATTTGTGTGCCGACTTCGTGCGATCGCCGAGCAGATTGAAATCGCTTTCGTTGCGTCCCGTGAAAATGAGCGACGTTTGCCCGCTGTTCACGTCGTAATAATCCATGACCTTTCGGACAAGCTTTCTCGTGGCAGATTCGGTGGCGATCTCGTCCATGCCGTCAAGCACAAGGATAAGCTTTTTTTGCCCGATCAGGATCCTGAATGCCGCATCCGTAAAAAAGCGTTTCACACCGCAATAATGACCGACTCTCTCTTTCATCAGCGTTAAAATGTCCGTGTTATCCTTGGCAACGTCGGTACATTTAAGCATAATGACAAGCTCGTCGGGCGTAGCGTTTTCGTATATCTGACGAACATATCCGCTTTTACCGCAACCAGCAGGGCCATATATGAACGAAACACCGTTATCGAAAAGAACACGGGCGGAGTCGTGCGTGGCTCCGATCTTCCCATCATCATTAAGCTCGGTGAGGCATCTGTTTACGTACAGATCGCCGCCATCGACGCTTCTGTCCTTTTTGTTCCGTATTTTTTTATAGTACGGCACAAGTCTTATGTATTCGCGGCAAAGCGCGGCACGGTACACGTCAAAATAAAGCGACATTATCATATCTGCGACTTTATCACAGATCACGTTCAGGCATTTTTCCGTCAGCTTCGTGTGCGCTTCGTCCTCATATTCAAGCAAAGTCGCACTTATAAAGTGATCGCGGAGCTTGCTTTCGCCGTCATATTTATTATAAAGCAGAAGAGAATCACAAACGGGGAGAACGCGGCACCGCCATTCGTCAACTTCATCTGCTGAGGCAAGTTTACGTTCGATCTCATCACGCTCCCAAGCCATACCCGCGCTCATCAAAGAATGCTCCGTTATGATTGGCATGAACACCGAAGCGGACACAGCCGCTTTGCGGCTCCATTCAATGAAGTTACCCCTGCACTTTTCATCGGAAAGCAGGACTCCAATGTCTCCTTCTTTCAAGCGTTTGGCAATTGCTTTTTGCAATTCCGCATCGTTACCCGTCCAGCTTATGAATACGTCGTTACCCTTTTGCATGTATGTACTCCTTTCAACGGTTGACAGCAGACTATAGTTAATTAATTATACATCTTTTTTGTATGTTTTACAATAGTCCGTATTTTTTGATAACGTTGAGTTGCGACTGTACAATGAGAGGAAAAAGTGATATAATCATAGCATCGTTAAAAATATGGGAGGTGTAAAATGAACAAAAGCGCAAACAGACCGTCACTTTACGACGCCGCGAAAGTATTGGCGACGGTTCTCGTCGTTGTCGCGCACGCGACGGTGATGTACACCGATAGCGGCGCCATCGACGTGTCGGGCACGTCTTGTCTGCTGACATATCTGACCGAATACATATATTCATTTCACATGCCGCTTTTCTTTTTTCTGTCCGGATGCGTATACGGCTACTGTATAGAGCTCGGCAAATATGAGCGCACCTTACCGTTTATTTTCACAAAATTCAAACGCCTCATCATACCGTATCTCTTTTTCGGGCTGTTCGTTGTGACTCCGACGATGCTTATGCTCGGACTGTGGGATTCGGGACTTGTAAATTACGTTTATCGCGGAATCGTCCTCGCGCTGAATGCGCGCCATCTATGGTATCTTCCCGCGCTGTTCTTTATATTCGTGCTGTCCGCAGTATACCGCCCTCTCATCAAAAAAGGCAACGGCGGACTTGCCGCGGCGGTTCTGCTTTCGTTGACGCTATATTTTCTTGCGCGATTCGTGCCTTGGGAATTTCAGCTTCGCGCCGCCTGCAACTATCAGATCTTTTTTATGGCAGGTATCATTTTCAACCGCTTTTGCGGTAAGCTCTGCGTCGCCGATTCATGGCAGCTGCCCGTCGGTGCTTTACTGCTTGCCGCTTTGTTGTTGCAATTTGTATACAATCCAAACGACTTAACGGATCGCATATACAGCTTCGTCGGCATCGGCGGTGTAATGCTTCTTTGCACCGCACTTCTCTGCCGTTTTCCTGCCATTACAGACAATCGTATATATAAACTTGTCAAGGAAAATGCGTTCGGCATTTATCTGTTTCACCCGATGATAATATACGTTTTATATTATGCGCTCGGCTCCCTCGGTATCAACCCGATCATACTTTCATCGTGTATCGCCGTTACGGCTTTTGCCCTCTCGATACTGTTGACCGTTATTGTGCGTAAGCTGCACTTACGCACACTGTTAGGCGAATGACAAAAAAGCAGACCGTCAATGGTCTGCTTTTGTTTTTATTCTGCACTCAAAGCGTTAACGATCTCTATAGCGAGTAGTTCTGCAAAGCTTTGACGCCAATCGGCGGAATTGAGCTTCGCCGCGTCGTCGGCATTCGTTGCATATCCCGTTTCAATAAGAAGCGACGGGAATTCCGCCCATCTTGTAACCGTATACGATTCGTCTGCCTCCGTTGCGATTATAACTGACTTATTATCAAGCTTTTCGCGGATGCTTTGCGTCATATCATAGAGCATATCGGCGCGTGGCACATCTTCATAATAATACATCTCGTATTGACTGACCTCGGGGTGTCCTGCAAGACTGTTGACATGTATGGAAACGAACAGATCGATCGGTATCGCATGATGAACGGCATTCGCATAAATTATGCGTTCGTATGCTGAAAAAATGTTGTTATCGATGATACGGCTCGCATCATATGTAACTCCTGCCGCATCTGACATACTTATGATCGTATCTTCATCGGGATACTCAATTCCGTCATGCGTCAGAATGACGGTGACGCCATACGAGGCAAGCGCCTCTTGCAGTCTATTCACGATATCGAGCGTGACAACACGTTCGTATGCATAAAGCTGATCGTTGATACAGCCGGGGTCATCAAATCCGTGACCTGCATCAATGCAAATGACGGTTTCCATATCGTCGGGCGTATCGGGCTGTTGGTTTGTGTCGGTTTCGGTTTCGGTATCTTGTTCGGTTTCAGTTTCAGTTTCGGCTTCGGTTTCAGTTTCGGTTTCCGTATCAGTTTCCGTTTCGGTGTCCGTATCGGTGTTGTCTGTTTGAGAAGTGCTGTCCGATATCGCATCGGTTTCCGTTTCGAATGAACTGTCGGTGCCGAGCAATTTATATCCTATCGCCATACCAACGGCAAGAATTACGAAAATGCCGAGCAACACGGCAAGAATGATATACGTTTTCGCAGATTTATTCATAATGTTCGATTTTTGTCCTGTCAAAGTGAAAGATTATTTTTTGCGGCGAAGCTCCCAAAACGCAACCGCGCTCGCGGCGGCAACGTTCAACGAATCAACTCCGTTATACATCGGGATCCGAACGGTATAGTCACAGTTGCGGATCGTTCTGTCGGATAAGCCATCCCCCTCGGTGCCGAGCACGACGGCGAGCTTGTCAACGTCCGCCAGCTCGTCGGAATCAATGGCGATCGAATCATCGCTGAGTGCCATCGCGGCGATGCGGAATTCGTTTTGATGAAGCTTTTCGATCCAGTCATCGTCCGCATACGTCCACGGTATCTGAAAGACCGTTCCCATACTGACCCGCGCCGCTCTGCGGTACAGCGGATCACTACATCCGGGCGTCAAAAGAAGTGCGTCCATGCCAAGCGCGGCGGCTGAACGGCAGATCGCACCGACGTTTGTTGGATTCATCACCGAATCGAGTACTGCTACGCGGTGAGCACCGCATAGTATCTCTTCCACCGTGGACGGCGTGGGACGGCGCATGGCGCATAACAATCCCCGTGTCAACTTATAACCGGTCAGCTGTGTCAAGGTTTCAAACGGCGCTGTATAAACGGGCACGTCACCGCATCGCGCTATCGCCTCTGCGGTTTCGTCATGGACGTGCCTTTCTTCAACGAGAATGGACATGGGCTCATAGCCCGCGTCAAGCGCACGGATAATGACCTTCGGACTTTCCGCAATAAAAAGCTTATGCTCGATTCCGTGTCCCGAGGCAAGCTGTGTTTCCGTCAGCCGCGCGTATACGTCAAGCTCGGGGGCATCAAGACTTTCAATTTTGATAAAATTCGGCATAAGCTCTCCTTTTTCGATGAATTACCCGTATATTATAAAGCCTGTGTCCGCCATTGTCAAATAAAATTCCCTTTACAGAGACACTGTTTTTTTGGTATTATAAAAGTGTAAACTGCGTTATCGGAGGAACTAATTATGTTACATCTTATTCCGCAAGTAAAAGAGCTTCGCTGTACGGGCGGCGAATTGTGCTATAACGCCGTCAGCTGTGTTTACGGCGCACTTAGCCCGCGGCTTGAGCGCGCCATCGGAAAGCTTCCTTATGCCGACGGCGGCGCCGCGCTCACCGTTACTTACGAAAACGGCGAAGGCGAGGGCTACGAGCTCACCGTCAACGAAAAAAGCATTTCTGTATCCGCCAAAAGTGAGGTCGGCGCGTTTTACGCGATACAAACGTTACGCCAGCTCCTCACGCACGAGACGGTGCCGTGTCTATATATTAATGACTATCCCGATTTTGCATACAGAGGATTTTACCACGACGTCACACGCGGTAAAGTTCCGACGCTTGACACCTTAAAAAAGCTCGTCGATCTTTTGTCCTACTGTAAGGTCAACTCTCTTCAGCTTTACGTTGAGCACACGTTTGCGTTTGACGAATGCCGTACCCTTAACGAAAAAACAGGCGCACTTACGGCAGAGGAAATACGCGAGCTTGACGAATACTGCCGTGATAATTTTATAGACTTTATTCCGTCTCTTGCGACCTTCGGTCATATGTACGAAATTTTAGAGCTCCCCGAATACAGGCACCTCCGCTCGATACGCGGCTACGACGCACCTCCGAACCGTTGGAATGAACGCATGGTGCACCACACCATAGACCCAGAAAATCCCGACAGTATAAAGCTCGTCTGCGGTCTTATCGACCAATACTTTCCGCTTTTCACCTCGGATACGTTCAACATCTGCTGTGACGAAACGTTCGATCTGCATTACCATCCGTCAACGCGGGATAAGGGCGAAATGTACATCGATTTTGTAAAAAAGATCGTCCGTCACCTAAAAGAGTGCGGCAAGCGCGTCATGATGTGGGGTGACATTCTTTTGGCGCATCCCGAAACCATATCGGAGCTCCCCGACGACGTTATTTTCCTGAATTGGGACTACGGACGAACCCCCTACGAGGGCAACATTATCCGCTTTGCCGAAATGAACAGAACGCAGATCGTTTGCCCCGGCACGGGCTCTTGGAGCCGACTTACCGAAAGCGCCGACTCTTCTACCGAGAATATTGCGAAAATGACCGAGTACGGTCACCGTCACGGTGCTGTCGGCGTCCTCAACACAAACTGGGGCGATTGGGGCAATCCGTGTCCGCTTGAATTGTCGCTTTATACAGCCGTGTTCGGCGCGGAGCGTTCGTGGAGCGTTTTGACCGAGCCCGACGAAAGCTACGGCGAAGCCGTTGAGCATCTCATATACGCCAAAAATGGCGCCGTTGCCGCTGTTAAAGAGTTGAGCCGACTGCACGACCGCGTGAATTGGAATCGCTTCTGTGCCTCGTATTTCGAGCACCGTGAAACGGGCACGATCACTTCTCCCGTTTCGGCGGAATACGTCGCCTCCGTTACAGACGCATACCGCGAATTTGCCGACAGGCTCACATCGGAGACGTGGGAACGCGAGGAAATCAAGGAAGAAATGCTCATCGCCGCGGAGGGCACCGCCGTCATCGCGGAGCTGATGGGGGTTATGTCGGGACTGCAACTCAACAGAGCCACCGATACCGAGGCGTGGCTATGCAAGTACAAAGAAAAATGGCTCGGCAAAAACAAGCCGAGCGAGCTATATCGGATAGCGGAGATGTTTGAATATTTTGTCCGTATCTGCAAATAACAAAGAAGCTCCTGCCGAATATATTCGGCAGGAGCTTTTGATAAGCTAGTGGAGGGGATTGAACCCTCGACCTGTTGATTACGAATCAACTGCTCTACCACTGAGCCACACTAGCATTTTTTTGCGCTTGATTATTATACAATAAGAGTTCCTGTTTGTCAAGCATAAAAATAAAATATTTATACGCATCGTCTGCCGCCGCTTCAAAGTCTTGCTTCACGCTGCAAACTGTGATACAATCGTTAATGTAAAAACCGATTATACCAAAGATAATAAGGATATTATAAATGAACCATAACCCGTCATTAGATCCGAAAGCGCCCGTTTACGTCGCCGAATGCCGCGACTATAACGAGGATGTAATATTTGAGCGCTTAATGAAGATGAACGACGTCATCGGCACACCCGATTTTTCGGGCAAGCGCGTCGTTATCAAGCCGAATCTCGTTTCAAAACGAACACCTGATGAAGCCATAACAGTCAATCCCGCCGTGCTTTCGGCGGTGATCCGTTGGCTCATCGCCAACGGTGCGGACAACATCACGATAGCGGAAAGCCCCGGCGGTGTTTACAGTGTACCGCGCCTGCGCGGCATCTACGCCGCGTCGGACGTTGACGCCGTTGCGGCGACGCACGGTGTTACGCTCAATTACGATCTCGGCTATTCGGAGGTGTCGCATCCCGACGGCAGGATCTGCCGTCTGTTTGAGATAATTGCGCCTATAATTAACGCCGACGTTGTAGTCGATCTGTGCAAGCTCAAAACTCACGCGCTGACGGGTATGAGCGCCGCTGTGAAGAATCTGTTCGGTGTCGTTCCCGGAATCGTTAAGTTTGAAATGCATTCGCGCTATCCTGATTACGGCGATTTTTCTGCCATGCTTTGCGATCTGTGCGAGCTGATCGCAAAGCGTGTGGAGCTCTATTCCGTCACCGACGGTATCGTCGGTATGGAGGGCAACGGTCCGACGGCGGGCACTCCGCGCCGGATCGGTGCTCTTATCGTTTCGCGCAATCCGTTCGCCGCGGATACGGTAGCATCACACATTATCGGATGCGAGGGCAAGATAGATATGCTAAACGATGCCGTACTTCGCGGATATACGCCTGCTTTGGCATCGGACTGCAACGTCATCATCGACGGTGTCACCGTCGAGTCGCTGTCCGTAAAGGATTATAAACAGCCCGATTCCGCGCGCCACAACACGATCGAGATCGTCCGCAACCTCTTCGGCGGCAGAATATACAAGCTTTTTGAGCCGTACCCGATAGTAGACTATAAGGCATGCCTCGGTTGCGGCGAATGCGCCGTTTCATGTCCGCGAAAAACGATCATCATGAAGCCGAAAGCAGAAGTGAAAGGCGCTTCCGCCTGCCGCGCAAAGACAGTTCCGTCTATCCTGCGCGACGACTGTATACGATGTTTTTGCTGTCAGGAGCTTTGTCCTCACGGCGTTATCAGAATCAAGAAAAATCCCATCACACGAATATTGAGCTGAAGAGGTCACCGATACTATGAAAACTACAGTCAACGCATACGCGAAGATCAACCTGTATCTTGCCGTCACCGGAAAAAGAGCAAACGGATACCACGACATCGAAAGCGTTATGCAGTCAATCTCGCTAGCTGACAAAATAACGGTCGAGCTTGCGGACAGTAACTGCGGACGAAGCATTACGCTCTTCTGCTCCGACAGTACTCTGCCGACGGACGGACGCAATCTCGCCCACCGTGCCGCTATGGCATATCTTGACCGCGTCGGCAAAGAAAACGCAAGCGTAAAGATCAACATCGAAAAGCACATCCCCGTCGCGGCGGGGCTTGCGGGCGGCTCCGCTGACGCCGCAGGCACGCTCAAGGCGCTGAATCTGCTATATGGCTCGCCGCTTTCCACGTCGGAGCTTGCCGAGCTCGGTGCCACGCTCGGCGCCGACATCCCCTTCATCATCTACGGCGGAACGATGACGGCGCGCGGTATTGGCGATATCCTTGAGCCGTGTCCCGCACTCCCGAACGTGACGATCCTTGTCATCCGTCCGAAAGCGTCTGTATCCACCGCCGCCGCTTATGCAAAGATCGACGAGCTTCGCCTTTTCTCCGCTGATGGACACACGCTCGACGCTATGACCGAGGCGCTTGCAAGCGGCTCCGTCACCGCCGTTACAAAAGCCTCCTACAACGTATTTGAAGAGGTTTTGCCGAATGACACCGAAGTCTTCCGTCTTAAGAAAGCTCTCTTTGACAGCGGAGCCTCCCTTGCGATGATGTCGGGTTCGGGTCCGACCGTTTTCGGACTTTTTGAGAATACCGACGACGCCCTCGCGGCACAGCGAACTATTGCAGCTCTTGGCTACGAAAGCGAACTTTGCGTGCCGATAAACGAACGCTTATTATAATTGTGTCTGAAAGTTTACATTTGCAATCGCTCGGCTGTTGCCGACTCGACTTGACACAATATATCGAAATATGATATTATTATTAAAATAAACTATAAATTATATAAGGAGGCGTGTACTTTGTCAAAGCATTGCTTAAACTGCGGCTGTGAGATCAGCGGCGAAGGTAAAAATAACGTATTTTGCGACGAATGTCTGTCAAAGGTATCTCCTTTCTTAAAATTCATATCAATGAGCAATATCCCGGCGATCAAGCTTTACGAAGCCAATTTCAAAAAGCTTCGTCAATCGGGACTTTCCGCGGCGTCGCTTGAATACATAAAAAAATGCTGTGTCCGTTATGATGAAAAAAGAGGCATCGTTATCGCTCCTGCCAATCGGACAAATGCCAACGACGGCATTACGGCTGCCGCGATCGAACGTGCCGTCAGACCTTCCGTGCCGACAGAACAGTCAAAGCCGGCTCCAAAACCCGCGCCCGCAGCGCCGACCGAAGCCGCTATAGCTCCCGTTGCCCCATCCGTTACAGCTCCTGTTAAAAAGAAGAGCGAATACGATATTGAGGACGATTATGACGACAATGATTCGGACGACAGCCAGAAGCGTCTTACTCTCATCATCATCGCGGCTGTTGTGACGCTTGCGTTATTCTTCGCGCTTTTCATCGGCGGTGTTATCCCGGGATATACCCCTGACACGGGCGTTAAACCTCCCGTAGTAGATAATAATACGACTGATAACCGTACCGATTCCGACACCGTTACGGATATAGATACCGATGAAACCGAGCTTCCCGACACGGATATCGATACCGAAACGGATGACGTCACAGAAACGTTGCCATCTGATTCGGATTCGGATACCGTAACGACTGCTCCCGATTCAGATACCACTCCTCCCGAAACTGACACGACGGGACCCGTTGATACCGTTTGCACTCACTCATACGTCGACGCCACATGTACGGTGGCGGCAACCTGCAGTAAGTGCGGTGAAACGAAGGGCAACACTCTCGGTCACGACTGGATGGACGCTGACTGCACAGAACCCAAAACTTGCGACAGATGCGGTGCTACAGACGGCAATGCTCTCGGTCACACGTGGGGTGCCGCATCATGCACGGATGCAAAAACGTGCTCTGTCTGCGGCGCTACGGACGGCAGCGCTCTCGGCCATACGTGGACGGGCACAGATTGCGAAAGCCCGCAGACCTGCTCCGTTTGCGGTGCCGTAGCCGACACCGCCGCCGGACACACGTGGATCGATGCTGACTGTGAGATGCCGAAGATGTGCTCCGTTTGCGGACTCACCGAAGGTGACGCGCTCGGTCACGATTGGGACGATGCAACTTGCACACAGCCGAAAACGTGCAACATTTGCGGCGACACCGAAGGCGATCCTCTCGGTCACACCACGGGCGGCGCGCTCTGCCCCGCTTGCGGCGAGTATCTCGTTGCCGTTTCTCAGATAGGAACTACTTTATCGGACACCTTAGGTCTCGTTGTGAACATCTCCAAGGTTGAAACGGTTGATTCCGGTTCTGCCACCACGTATTACGTTGAATATACACTCGTTAACAATACCGAGGATTCGATCGGCGAAGGCTCCGTCAAGATATTCACAAAGGATGGAGGCATCAACCCCTCCGTGTTCTACTACGAAGCGATCGCACCGGACGGTGTAACGGTCACACGCACCGTTACCTTCAACGTACCGAACAGCGAATCTCCTCTTCTGATCGAGTATTACCCCAACAGCAGCGCGCTTGAAAACGCATCTGCGCCGCACAAATCGGGGGCACTTCTCTGGGAGATCTGAATATTGCACATATCCTCAACAAGCAAACGCAGCACCCAAAACGGATGCTGCGTTTAATTTTGCAGCTGCATTCGGGGAGTGAAAAATTGATTCACCGTGCAGTCGTATAATTGATTCAATCTTCGAATTGTTGCACAATTTAATTACACATATCCCTTTCTTGTAGTTTTTGGTGGCAAAACCGTAGTTAAATAGGTGAAAGGAGGGTCGTAGAGATGACTGATGAAAGAATCATCGAACTGTTTTTTGAACGGTCTGAACAAGCCATCGAAGAATTGGACGGCAAGTATGGCAAAGTGTTTCACTCGTTATCATTCAAAATTCTGAACAATCGATTTGATGCTGAAGAATGTGTAAACGATTCCTATTTAGGAACGTGGGATGCTATCCCGCCTGCCAAGCCCGATCCTTTGCTTGCTTTTGTCTGTAAGATCGTAAGAAACATTTCACTCAAACGCTACGAGCAAAACACCGCCGCCAAAAGAAACAGCTTATATGACGTCGCAATGGAAGAGCTTGAAGATTGCCTTTCTTCTTCAACTACCGTTGAAGAAGAAATATCAGAGCGCGAATTGACGGGAATCATTGAATCCTTTCTTGATTCACTCCCAAAGGAAAATCGTGTGATCTTTTTGCGCCGTTATTGGTTTTTCGATTCGTATGCCGACATCGCCAAGCAAGTCGGGCTTACGGAAAAGAACGTTTCGGTGCGGCTTACAAGAATCCGCAAAAAACTACGTGAATACCTATTGGAAAGAGAGGTGTTAATATGACTACGAAAAAGTTTTCAGCGGCACTCGGCAGCATCAACGAAAGCTATATCGATGAAGCCGTTGCCTACACAACAACCGCAAACAAGACCGTAAAAAAAGTTAATGATACCGGCAATCAAAAAAAGATGTTTACTTATAAACAAGTGTCTGTTTTGGTAGCATCACTATGCTTGGTATTCATAATTTGTTTTTCCATACCTTTGATTATGCAAACACTGCATGGCTCTTTGCCGGACGACACCGCAGACGATACACAAGAAAACGACGTTAATAACGAATCAAACAATCCCAATCACGATGACCCGATTCAAGGCGAACAAAGCTACAACGACGGCGTAACGATAAGCGCGGAATTATCACAGCTCATAGCCAAAGCCTACGGTAACGAAAAAATATCGGTCAAGCTTCAGGCTATTGATATGATCGACGTTTATGCCGCTGACTACGTTGACAGACTTTATGATGGCAAGACCTATGATGAATGGTGGGCAGAATACGAAGTTTACACAAATCGGATGATAGAGATCGAAGGACTACTGAAGTTAGCTCCTAATACAGAACTTGAAAACGAATATAACAGTTGCGCAGAAAAAGCAGAAGCTCTTATGGAGTATATGTCCCAAATTCAAAAAGAGCAAAAGGCAAACACTGTGGATAAAGAGTTAAAATGGTTGGAGTTATTGGAAATAGAGGCTGAATACAAAAAAGGCTATTTCGTTTTCTCGGCATCTGCTGATAAAATAAAAAACATCACCAAAGGCAAATGCAATTACTTTATTGACGTCGAAAGCAGCTCCCAAGACAGCTCCCAGGAGCCTGTTGAGGAGATACATTGAGAAGAAATGTGATCCCGATTTCAAAAAGCATGTAGCTAAGTTTTATATAGAAGCTATTTCGGGTATGCTCATTGATTGAGTTTTGCATAAACAAACACGACAGAGAAAAAATCATTTCATATTTAACTTCAATCATTGAACCGCACTCGATAATATGAAATTTTTCAACATAACAAAAAGCCGACGTACGTCGGCTTTTTTGTTTTTTTAGTTTTATACGAGATTTTCGTAAAGCTCGTCCGCATGCGCAGACATGAGCGAGGCAAAATGAGTCGTGATGATAACCTCAAGTGCGGAGATGAGGCGGTCCTTTGCGTCTGCAATCTCGGGATTCAGGTCGGAGTCGTTAACGTACTCGCCGATATGGCGGCGAAGTCTTTCATTGTCATAACCCTTTTCGTTTGCAAGCAGTTTATCGGTTATTCTGCAGATGTAATCATACAGTTTGGATTCGGGGATAATATCGTCGGCTCTGTCATCAACGCTGCCGTTGATGTAGGAGAGCAGATACGTGATTTTTGAAAGCTGCATCGTGTCGCGGAGCATATTGATTATGATAATGCGCGCAAACGTGTTGATCGGATAAAGCTTATTGACCGTATTGGAGATCCAGCCGCGTTTGACCCAATTCTGAAGGGTGGAGCCGTCGACACCCGTTATATCTCTTACCTGTGACAGCGCAATTCCTTCCTTCAAAAAAAAGATCTTCTGTAAAAAATCAAGGCCTGTGGAACCGCCCATGTCGTGTTTATAGATAAGGGTACCGGGAATTTTATCGTCGTTGATTGCAAGATACATAATTTTTCTCCTTTCGTTTTTCGTATTTATTTCAACGAGGAACGCAAGCCGTTGAATCTGCGGCGCGGTACAGCGTCACCGCACGGCGTTACGTTGTGCGTTATATACTGTGACATTATTATATCACGCAGTCCCGTGATTGTCAAGCAGCATCTCTTCGTCGCTAAAAAAAGAATATAGGCAGTGTACCGCAGTACACTGCCTTTTTGTTATAATTCTGTTTATACTCCAAACTGTTCTGTGCGCGTACGCGATATATTGATCGCGCCTTCGGGGATCATCGTGATGTGATCGAGGGATTTACCCGTACCCAAAGCGACGCAAGATATCGCCTTATCTGCAATGCGCGTTGGAATGCCCGTTACGTTTGCGATCAAATGATCGAGTCCGTAAAGAAGGCTTCCTCCACCCGTCATAACGATACCGTTGGCAACGATGTCGCCGATGAGCTCGGGCGGTGTGCGTTCGATAACGGAGCATACGGCTTCAACTATTGCCGTGATAGGCTCGTCAAGCGCCTCTATCATCTCGTCCGACCAAATGCGGATCATCTTTGGCAAGCCCTGGATCAAGCAGCGTCCCTTAACATCAATGTACTTGCGTTCATCTCGCGTCCAGACGGAGCCGATAGCGATCTTGATGTCCTCCGCGGTACGCTCGCCGATGAGAACGGCATACTTTTTTCTTACATATCTGATGATGGCTTCGTCGAATTTATCTCCTGCGATCTTGATCGATTCGGAAACGACGACACCACCGAGAGAGATAACAGCAATATCCGTCGTTCCGCCGCCGATATCGACGACCATGTTACCGTTCGGAACGGAAATGTCGATCCCCGCGCCGATCGCGGCAGCAACGGGCTCCTCGATAAGATACGTTTTCTTTGCACCCGCCTGCGTTGCCGCATCGACAACGGCTCTTTCCTCAACCTCGGTGATTCCCGACGGCACGCATATCATAACGCGCGGCTTGAAAATGGCAGGTCCGCTCGCCTGGCGGATAAAATGCTGTATCATGCGAAGCGTGATCTCATATTGGCTGATGACACCGTCACGAAGCGGACGTATCGCAATTATGTTGCCCGGTGTTCTGCCGAGCATCTGCTGTGCTTCGCGTCCGACTTTGAGTATGCGGTCTGTATTTTTATCTATTGCAACGACGGACGGCTCTTTTACAACGATGCCCTTGCCCTTAACATAAACAAGAACCGTTGCCGTACCGAGGTCGATACCTATATCTTTACTGAACATTAAATATAATCCCCTGAAAAATCTATATAAAAGCAGACTTATACAATTTAATTATAATAATTATACATTATTACTGCCGCTATTGCAAGCCCATTTTCCGACAACACTCGGATTGTTGGGTTTTATTGTCACATTCGATCAAAAACGTGCGCCCGCCTTCGCCAACACGCATAAAACAACATCTTCTGCGCCTGCGGCTCTGATCTTTTCTGCACATGAAGCAAGCGTCGCTCCGCTCGTCATAATATCGTCAATGATTATGACACAGCGACCGACTGTGGCGTCTGCCGCATTTCGACGAACGTTTATTTCATTTTTCGCCGTTTCTGCACGAGAATATGCGTCGCGGCTTTTCTGCGCTTTGGCAGCCGTATTGACAAATAGCGACGCATACTGCAGCCCCATTCGCTCCGCCACGGCGCGAGCCGTCCTTTTCATGTGGTCAGCTCCTTTGTCGCGCACGGCACGGTACCGACGAGGTGCGTTTGTGATGATACAGCGCGAGATATCAATTCCCGTGCTCCGTATCGCTTTTTCAAGCCTCATCGCCAAAAGCTGCGCCGAAAATTCGACCTCACGGTCATACGCACCGTTTTTTAGCTTGAATATCAGCGAGGACGCGGCACTTTTGCGATCAGTTTTGTCATATCGGAAGCAAGAATATACGGTGTCTGCGCCAACGGCGCGAAGCGCCTCCGCCGAACACTCGCAGACACAGTATTGCTCACCGCACACATCGCAGACGGCTCTGCACGAATAGACAAAATCCGACGCACATTCATCGCAAAAGCACGTCGCCGTCAGATTTGCGTCATCGCCGTCGCGTCGGTTGTACGTTTGTCCGCAACGTATGCAACGCGGCGGAAAAAGAAACTCGCCCACCGTGCGCAAAAAGCGGCGCCACGCTCCCGTTTTAGTTTCGTTATGCATCAAACTCTTCCCTCAACATCTGCGAAAGTCCCGTATATTTGAAATCTTCGCGTTCACATTCCACCATTCGCAAAACGATGTCCTCGCGCCCTACAAGAATGACCATCTTCGACGCTCTTGTGATCGCCGTATACAATAGGTGGCGCGTCATAAGCTGCGGCGCGCAGTTGTAAACGGGCATTATTACGACGGGGTATTCACTGCCCTGGCTTTTGTGCACCGTAATCGCGTATGCGTGATCAAGCTCGTCGAGCAGCGAAAAATCATAATAAACGTATCTGTCATCAAAGCGGATCTTCGCCTCTTCGCGCTCCGTGTCTATCTTTTCGATAACGCCGATATCTCCGTTGAAAACGCCGATGCCGTCGGGCTTTTCTTCTCCCGTCACCGTGACGGCACCGTCACGGTACCACTCAAGCTTATAGTTATTCTTCGTTTGCATGACACGGTCACCCTCTCGGAATACGAGCTCATGCGCTTTGCGCTCGCGCTTTTTCTTATCGGGCGGATTCAGTTTTTCCTGAAGCGCCGCATTCAGAGCCTCAGTGCCTGCGGCACCTCTGCGCGACGGCGAGATGACCTGTATACCGTCAACGATACTGTCGCCGTATGCCATCGGTAAACGGTGCGAACAAAGATCGACTATCGTTTCGGCGACAGCTTCGTCACGGTGCCGCGGCATGAAGAAAAAGTCATGCTTTTTGTCGGAAAGATCGGGATATTCGCCGTCAATAACACGCGATGCGTTCGTTATGATGAGGCTCTCCTTCGCCTGACGGAATATCTCCGTCAGACGTACCGTTCTGATGACGCCCGAATCGATCAGATCCCACAAGACGTTGCCGGCGCCGACGCTGGGCAACTGATTTCTATCACCTATAAGTATGAGTCTTGTTCCCGGTCTGATCGCGGCAAGCATCGCCTTCATCAAAACGACGTCGATCATTGACGACTCGTCAATGATCACGACGTCCGCCGTAAGCCTGTTCGTTTCGTTTTTCGTAAAGCGCGGATACGCGCTGTTGTTATACTCCATTTCAAGCATACGGTGGATCGTTCGGGCTTCGCATCCCGTTGCTTCCGCCATGCGCTTGGCAGCTCTGCCCGTAGGCGCGGCAAGCTCGATCTCATCGAGTCCAAGCCGCGTGAAAATATCAATAAGTGCGCGTACGACCGTCGTTTTACCCGTACCGGGGCTTCCCGTCAGAACCATGACACCGCCGACAAGCGCCTCGGTGATAGCGCGGCGCTGTTCGGCTGCATATTCGATATTATCGCGTATTTCAAGCATTTTTATGAACCGTTCCGCATCCCCCATGGTTACGGCGGCAATGGAGCGGTCGATACGGCAAAGTGCTGCCGCAACGTCGCGTTCGGCTTTATAATACGTGTCAAGATAGCAGGCGTCGATCGTCACCGATCTGTCGGTGCCGTATACGATTTTTTTACGATAGAGCTTTTTTGACGCCGTCATTCTGTCAACTGCGGCACGAACGCTGTCAGTATCGACTCCGAGCAGCTCTGCGGTACCTGCGATGACCTTATCGTATGGCAAAAAAACGTGTCCGTTTGCGCCCGCATTATAGGTGAAGAGATATACGATGGCTCCCTCAACGCGCTCGCGGCTGTCCGGCAAAACTCCGAGCGACAGCGCGATCTCGTCGGCTTTGGCAAAGCCGACACCTCCGATCTCGCCGCACAGGCGATACGGATTTTTCTTGATTATGTCAACGGCGGCAGCCCCCCACGCTTTATATATCCGCATGGATACGGCAGGCCCGAAATAGTCGCGGCAGAACATCATAACGCTGCGCGAGCCTGTATGCTCAAGAAATGAGGTTTGTATCTCCACGGCTTTACGCTTGGAGATACCGCTTATCTCCGTGAGCCAATCGGGATGATGCTCGATAACGTCAAAGGTGTCCTCACCGTACCGTTCAACGATACGGCGAGCCGTAACGGGACCGATCCCTTTTACGGCACCCGAAGAAAGATACCGCTGTATCTCCGCCGCGTCGGCAGGTAGGCACGCCTCCGCACTCTCGACGGAGAATTGACGGCCGAAGCTCGGATGCAGAACCCACGTTCCGTACACCTTTACGGCTTCGCCCTCCGAAAGAAACGGCATGATTCCGACAGCAGTAAAAAATTCGCCGTCATCGGCTTCTATATCGCAAACGGTATAGCCGTTCTCTTCGTTTTTATATATGACCTCTTCAACGACACCCGATATTGCAATGAGCTCTTTTTTCTCGTCCATAATCATACCCCTCCTTTCCGATTTTCAAAACGGGAGCGTCGCATCAAACCCGACTGCTCCCGTTAAATACACTTTTTTATGACTTATTTGCCGAATACCCGGGAAAGCTCCTCCGCAAGGTCAAGCTCTTCCCACGGAGCGGCGAGATCCTCGCGTCCCATGTGTCCGTATGCCGCAAGATAGCGATAGATCGGACGGCGCAGACGGAACTTTTCGATGATCGCCGCAGGGCGAAGGTCAACGTGCTCAAAAACGTACGCGGAAAGCGCGTCCTCGTCTACCTTTGCCGTACCGAACGTTTCGATCATAACGGAAACGGGACGTGCAACGCCGATCGCGTAAGCGATCTCGATCTCGCATTTATCGGCGAGTCCTGCCGCAACGATGTTCTTCGCAATATAACGCGCCGCGTAAGCCGCGGAACGGTCAACCTTTGTGGGGTCCTTGCCGGAGAAAGCACCGCCGCCGTGACGTGCGTATCCGCCGTATGTGTCAACGATGATCTTTCTGCCCGTGAGTCCCGAGTCGCCGTTAGGTCCGCCGATAACGAAGCGGCCCGTGGGGTTAACGAATATCTTTGTGTTTTCGTCCATCATGTCAACATCGATAGTCGGCGTGATAACGTGCTTTATCACATCACGGCGGATCTCGTCGATCTCCGCTTCGGGAGAATGCTGTGTGGAAATAACGATCGTATCAATGCGCTTCGGCTTGTCGTCTTCGTATTCAACCGTTACCTGCGATTTTCCGTCGGGACGAAGATAGGGGATCGTGCCGTTCTTTCTGACTTTGGCAAGACGCTTTGAAAGCTTATGCGAAAGGCTGATCGCAAGCGGCATATATTCGGGAGTTTCGTTGCAGGCGTAACCGAACATCATGCCCTGGTCGCCGGCACCCGTGTCATACTTATCCGTCAGCTCGCCCGATTTTGCTTCGGCGGATTTATCAACGCCGAGCGCGATGTCCGCGCTCTGCTCGTGAATGGAGCTGATAACGGCGCAGGTGTCGCAGTCAAAGCCGTACTTTGCTCTGTCGTATCCGATCTCGCGGACAACGTTGCGGACAACAGCCTGAATGTCAACGTAAGCGGAGGTAGTAACCTCGCCCATTACCATAACAAAACCCGTCGTGCAGGACGTTTCAACTGCTGCGCGGGACATAGGATCCAAACGAAGCATTTCGTCAAGGATCGCATCTGAAATCTGGTCACAGATCTTATCGGGATGTCCTTCCGTAACGGACTCCGACGTAAAAAGGTATTTTTTCATTTTAATCTCTCCGTTTTATTTCTGGCAAAAGCAAGACCCTCGGAATCCCGAGGGTCAAAAAAGCCGATTGCTCTCATCTCTCAGGATTTGGCACCTTACGCGCTTTGCATTATGCTATCGCAGGTTGCCGGGCTTCACAGGGCCAGTCCCTCCGCCACTCTTGATAAGAATTATTATTTTTTGCGGTACTTTATAAATACCACATTGTTTTATACCATATAGAACGGCAATTGTCAATATATTATAAAAAATATTTTTTCGATCTTAAAACATCGAAATGACAGCCGCCACAAGCTGAGAACCCGCCGTCATAATAACGCCTGCTGCGATGACACCGCCGACGATCGAGATGCACGCTTTCTTTTTACTCATGTCGAAAACGGATGCCGCAAGCGCACCCGTCCACGCTCCCGTTCCGGGCAGCGGGATCGCAACGAAAAGAAAAAGTCCCCACACGGCGTATTTTTCGATTTTCGGACGGTTCCGATCTGCTTTTTCATGAAGCCACACGGCAACTTTTGAAAAAAAACTGAAGCGGCATCCACGCATATATCGCATGATAGCGTTCATAAAAAGCAGTATGAACGGCACCGGAATACAGTTCCCGACGATACATACGATCAAGTTAAGAAGCCAATGTATCCCGAGTCCCGTTCCTACGGGAACGGCGCCTCGCAGCTCTACCAACGGGACCATGGAAATAAAGAAAACATATAAAAGTTTTTTCAAGACACGTTTTTCCTGACCTATCATTTACTAACAAACAGTATATATCATTTTCATCAACATTTCAATAGAAAAATCATTCTGTCGATTTGTATTTCCAATGAATAAAGCGGCAGTTATGGGTAAAAATATAATCAAAACGAAAATATGGGGAGGTTATAAATGGCAACGATCTTGTTACGGACGCTGCTTATTTACACGGTGCTTGAGCTGTCCATGAAGCTGATGGGAAAACGGCAGATCGGAGAATTTCAACAATCGGAGCTCGTTACGACTTTGTTTATTTCAGAGCTCGCGGTGCTCCCCGTTTCAGACGCTCAAATTCCGCTTCTGCACGTTATTTTACCGCTGACGCTTATCATATCGCTTGAGGTAATAACCTCGTATATATCGCTGAAAAGCAGCGTCGTACGGCGTCTTTTGTCGGGTAAGCCGAGCGTGATAATACGCCGCGGCAAGCTCGACCAAAAGGAGCTTCTGAAGCTCCGCATAAGTTGCAGCGAGCTGCTCGCACAGCTGCGTCAGCGAGGCATCGCCGACATCGGTGACGTTGATTACGCCATCGTTGAGGACGACGGTATTCTGTCCGTTTTTCCGAAGCGCGACAAGCGTCCGCCGACCTCGGAAGAACTTGTCGGCACCAACGTCCCCGATTACGGTATTGCTCATTCCCTCGTCATAGATGGAGACATAATCGAAGAAAACCTCCGTTCGTCGGGCAAAAACCGCGCCTATATCGACAGTCAGCTTCGCCTTGCCAAATGTTCGCTTGACGAAGTTTTTCTTCTTTCCTGTGACGACGCGGGCAACGTCAACATCATTAAAAAGGAGCATTGATCCGTGAAAACATTCATAGTCGCCTTATTGATGCTGTCATTGGCTGTTGCCGTCACCGCAGTCATGACCGTTGTTTGCCATAATTCAACAGATCGGTTGTATACCGCTGTTTCGGCGGCATACAGCGCCGATGTTGACCGCCGCGCCGATGCCGCAAACGCACTTCGGGATGAGTGGGACCGAAAGCGCTGTCTTTTTGCGTTGACCGTGAATAAAAGCGAAACAGAGCGGATCGATGCTTTGATCGATTCGCTCTGTGAATTGACGCTTCATTCGTACGGTGACGAAGATTATTTCGGCGTCTGCCGTCTGTTGTATGACGCTTTTGACCGAGTTAAACAGCTTTTGAGCATCTCGGCGTACAGCTTTTTTTAATTTTGACGCGGCTTTTATCTGAACGGCTTGCCGTCTGCGTCCCAAACGGCAACTCGCATAATATCGTATCCGTCACGATCGGGTGCGATATCGTCCTCGTAGCCGAGAACGTTTTTTATCGCCGTAACGACATATTCAGGATTGAGATAATTGTCGGGTCCTGCGGTGAGCTTTGCGTTTACCGTCAGCTTTCCTTTGACGCTCTTTACCGTCAATGACCTGATAAATTCCCTGATATCACATTCATGCTCACCCGATTTTGAGCGTTTGGTAACGATGATGGGTTTGTTCATCATCTTACCTACAGCCATTGCGGCTCCTGATTTGATCGCGGAGGCTTGCATTTTGATCTCGTAATCTGCCGTGGCAATGTCGCGGAATTTCGTTGTGGGACGGTAAACGTCCAGAATCTCGATTCCCGGCACCGTTTCGCGCTGCAGATTGCGAAGTATCATTTCGCAATCTGGCTCCTGATCGTAAACCTTCAGATCAAGCAGCTCGATCATACTTTCCGTGCCAACGGAAAGCGGAAGTGCGAATACGAGCTTCGGCTTCGGATTGTAGCCTTCGGTGTAATATACGTTGATGTCTGCGCGGACGACGATACGCGTGACGGTTCTCATCAGATCAAGATGCGAGATAAATTGAAGCGCACCCGTTTTTGTGAACGCCACTCTCACGGCAGTCGGTTTTATTCTTTCGTTCTGACTATTTTGCACAGCGTTTCTCCTCCGTATTTATTTGCGCCGCAGGCGGAGCAGCCCTCGCGGCAGTTGCGCGACGGAATGCTCTTCTCCGCCGCCGCAAGCTCGCGTTTCATGAAGCTCTTCGTAACGCCGCAGTCAATAACGTCCCACGGCAAGACCTCGTCAACGGAACGCTCTCTGTTCGCGTAGAAGCTCGGGTCAATTCCCGCAGCGGCAAAAGCGTCAAGCCAACGCTCGTAGCTGAAGTGTTCGTCCCATGCGTCAAAGCAAGCGCCGCGGCGCCACATTTCGAGCATAACGGCGGAAAGCCGTCTGTCGCCGCGAGCAAGCACGGCTTCGATCTCGGAGACCATTGAATCGTGGAAATTATAAATAACGCGTCTGTCGTGGATATTATCCCTGATAAGCTGCTGACGGCGGCGGAATTCTTCGCCGCTTAGCTGCGGCACCCACTGAAACGGTGTGAACGGCTTCGGAATAAAGCACGCCGTTGAGATCGTGACTTTAGGCGTCAGGCGCTTATTTCTGCCCTCGGTATTATAGTATTCCTGAACGACCCTCTCGGCGAGCTTGGCGATGCCGATAACGTCCTCGTCGGTTTCGGTCGGCAGACCGATCATAAAATATAGCTTGACCTGTGACTTGCCTGCCGCAAATGCGATACGGACCGCATTCATTATATCTTCTTCGCGGACGTTTTTGTTTATTGCGTCACGAAGACGTTGCGTGCCGGCTTCGGGCGCAAACGTGATTCCCGAAGAACGAACACTGCTTATCTTTTCCATAAGCTCGGGAGTGAAGCTGTCCGCACGAAGCGACGGCAAGGAAAGCGAGATCTTACTCTTGTTCGTCCATTCGATCAGCTCGTCCGTCAGTCTGTCGACGCAGGTATAATCGTCAATTGCCAAAGACGTCAGCGAGATCTCGTCGTAGCCGGTGTTTTCGTACATTTCCTTCGCCTGACGGCAAAGAGTCTCAACGCTTCTGTCACGCACAGGGCGGTATATCATTCCCGCCTGGCAGAATCGGCAGCCGCGGATGCATCCGCGGAAAACCTCAAGCATGATTCTGTCATGAACGACTTCGGTATACGGCATGACGGGCTTCGTGGGAAAATAGGACTTATCGAAATCCTCAACGATACGCTTTATGACGCGCGCGGGCACTTTTTCGTCCGCAGGTGTGTATGAACGGATCGTTCCGTCTTCATTATAGTCAACTGTATAAAGTGACGGTACGTAAAAACCAACAAGCTCCGTTGCCGCTGCATAGAGGAAAGCTCGCTTTGTGTAACTGCCGTCGCGCTTCATGCGCTGATACAGTCTTGCAAGCTCGGGCAGAGCTTCCTCGCCCTCACCGATAGAGAAAATATCAAAGAAGTCCGCCATCGGCTCTGCGTTGTACGCGCAGGGACCGCCGCCTATAATGACGGGATCGTCCTCTCCGCGTTCGGCGGCGAGCTTCGGTATGCCCGCGAGGTCAAGCATCTGTAAGACAGTTGTGTAACACATCTCATACTGAAGCGTGAACGCCACTATATCAAAATCGGTAAGCGGATCACCGCTTTCATGCGCCCACAGCGGTATGTTATATTCGTGCATCCGCTCCTGCATATCGGTCCAGGGCGCGTAAACACGCTCGCACCATACGCCGTCGCACTCGTTCAGAGCGCCGTAAAGGATGCGGACACCGAGATTAGACATGCCGATCTCATACGTATCGGGGAAACAGAAAGCTATTCTGCAATCGACCGACGCTTTATCTTTTATTATCTGATGGCGTTCACCGCCCGTATATCTCGCGGGCTTACTGACACTTTTAAGAACGCTTGCGTATTTTTTGAAATCCATTTTTTATACGCCTTTCTTTATCGGGATCGCATAAATCCCGTTATTAAATGCGCGGGGGAAGCAAATCCGGCTTCCGCCCGCGCGTTTTTCATCTTTAGATTATCACTTTCGAAACAATATACATGGGTACGACCCAGAACACCGTATAAAGAGCGATAAACAGCGGCGAGAGCGCCAAAGCTCCGAAAAGTATCGAGAGCGCCGCTACCAAAAGTCCCACGAAGAGCGAGATCACGACTATCATCGTGTTGATGCTGCGTGCGTGGAGAACCTTTTCGCAAAGGGATACCGTCTGAAGTACGGATTTGGGAGAATCCTTAGATATGAGTCCGCTGCTCGTCTTATCGGAGATACGTGTCCTGTCGTCGAGCGACTTGCATCTAATAACTCGGATGGGATAATCCGCAAGCTTGACCTGAGCACCGATAAACTGCTCGGTGATATTGGGGTCAAATGTTTTCATGCCAATGAACATTCCGCCACGATCGAGCTGCTTGAGAATAAACTCAAAATCAGAATCGATCATGTATGAAATGAGCATTCTTGCAATAAATCTGCCGTCCTGGACCATATACATAACGCTTACGGTAGGCTCAAAGGTGTCGTCTCTGTGAGCTTCAATGGGCTTCGGGATCTTAACTCCCGCCGATTCAAGAGCATCAATAGTACCGAAAGCGATTACTGAGCCGTCCACCTCTGTTTCAAGAAGCCCGGGAAGCGCACGCAAGAGCTTAACGTCGGTAGAATATCCGATGTCGCGTGTGGCGATGTCGAAAACGTCGGAAAGAGGTCCGCCCACGGTGCAGAACGTGCTTGCCGCATAGTAAAGCACGCGGTCGATGCGGTTGTTGCCGAATACGTTCACGGCACGTACATTAACGCCTGTTGAGGGGAAAACGTTTTTGTCGTCGAACGAAATGATAGCCGCATCGGCATATTCTTCGGCAGAGCCTTCGCCGATAATGGTGCTTTCCTCTTCGTGCGCCTTTTCGTTCGCCATGTAGAACGGATGCGAGAACATATAGAACACAGATGCTGGCAGGCACAAGAGCGCCGTTGAAAGCGCCGCCTGCATACCGCCGTAGATGCCTGCATTACTGTATTTGTAAGCGAAGAAAGCAGCCGCGATAACGATTGCGGCGGGTATGATGAATCCGATGAACTTTCTTCCGTTGGGATAGTGGTTACTGCGGAGGAAGTAATCGTTGACAAAATCTGCACATTCGATTTTAAGTACACCGATATCGTCAGCGTCGTCGTCCTCTTCCATCATGTCGGAAAATGCTTCAAATTCAAGCTTGGATTCCGCCATTGAGAGGCTCTCAAGTGCGTATTTCGGCTTCTTCGATGAAACGATACTGAAGCTCAGTATCTCGCGTCTTGTATTGATGATCTCATATCCGTAAAGAAGCAGCAGGCCTATGGCGATGGGGAAATTAAAGGTGATAAGTCCTGTTTCGCCAAAATCGGCAGTAAACGATGCGACAACGATGTAGATAACGTCGAGTATCAAAACTACTGCGGCAACACTTTCCGGCGCGGGCTTGCCGCGGAAGAAATCTATCAATCCCGAATAAAGTGCTTTACCTGCAGGAGCCGCAATAAGCACCAACAACTGGAAAGATACCATAATAAACACTACAGGATACAAAGTGAGGTCAAACGCACCCGTCAGCTTGATCCCAAACGTAGCGTGGCACTCAAGGAACATGAGTATCAGCGTTAGTACAGCACCGTAAACAAATTTGATCTTCGCGTTACGGTACGCTGTCTGATATGCCTCAATAACTTCGCGCACCTGAGTTTTGTTTGTAAATTCGTAATCAAGAGCTGCGCGTTCGCGGTTCAAAGTTTCGACCTTTTCGATATGTCCCTGCTGACGCTCAACGTACTCGGTAACTCTGTCAGCGCCGACGCTTTCCTCAAGCTCGTCATCCATTCCGAGTGCGAGCATAATGTTAAGATCGAAATCGTTCATTTCCTCGGACGTATCTACTCCGCCGTCGTTGTCTTCGATCTCAAAATCTTCGGTTTGCTCGGCATCCGTTTCTTCCGTCGAGGTAAGTGCGTCGAACACCATTGTTTCGCCACCCGTTTCAACGTCACTGTCGGCACTGACGATGTTTATCTCAACCGTTGCGGCATCGTCGTCATTCAAAACAGTAACGTCGTCGTCATCGGCATCATCAGCTGCTTCAGCTTCGGCGAAAGCTTCTTCTATGTAGTCATAAAGCTCGTCACGGGGTTCTTCAAACTCCGAGAAAATGTCAACGTCAGGATCAAAATTTCTTTCCTTGATACCGTTGTCGTTACCTGCGGGTGTCGTGTCCGATACGTAAGCTTCTTCCGCTATAGGATCATCGGGAACGATAAATTCGTTTTCCGTATCAGATCCGTCAGCACCGACGTTCAAAAGCTCGTCGATCTGTGCCGTAATGTCATCAGATTCCGATATAAGCTCAGGGGTCTCTGCCGCTGCATTTGCTTCTTCTGCCGCCTCAGTGACGGGGATAACGATCTGCTCGGGCTCTTCGTTGATCTGACGTCTTGCCGTAAGCCGTCTTCTCGGACGTTCAGCTTTTTCGGACACTTTTTTTGCTTCGGGCGAGTGTCCGTATTCTTTCACATCCGCGTCAGCGTCGGCATTTTCTTCGGCAGAATACTCATCCGGCATATATCTGCGCAAAAGCTCAGCTATATCAAGCTCGCTTTCGTTTTGGGGCTTATTATCGTTGTTTTCGATCATATTTGCCTTCCTTTCTATCTCTTCTGCTTCTATCCTTTTGCGTTATCAGAAATGACGCATTCACGAACGCATTTGCTTCGCCGCTTCAAAAAGCACCACAGCTGCGGCACACGAAACGTTAAGCGAATTAACGTGTCCGTACATCGGGATAGATACAATAAAATCGCTCTTCTCGCGCAGGACGCGGCTGACACCTTCGCCTTCGCTTCCGAGAATGATTGCTGCTTTGGTTTTGAAATCACATTCATAATACGGTTGACCGTCTGCTTCAGCCGTGAAGATCCACACACCGCGCCGCTTCAGTTCGTCAACTGTCGACGAAAGATTCGTCACCTTAACGATTGTCAGATGTTCAATCGCTCCTGCTGAGGACTTGGACACAGCGGGTGTCAGTCCCGCGCTATGTCGTTTTGGAATGATCAGTCCGTGCGCGCCCGCGCATTCAGCCGTTCTGATTATGGCACCGAGATTACCCGGATCCGTAACATTGTCAGCGATGACGATGAACGGCTTTTCGCCTCTTTGCTCAGCCAAAGCAAATATATCGTCAAGCGTACCGTATTCCTTTTCTGCCGCCATTGCGATGATGCCCTGATGGTTCATTCCTCCCGCCATCGAATCAAGTTTGGCGGAATCCACCTCTATGATCGGCACGCCAAGCTTTTTAGCCTCAGCTGTAATAACCGTTATACTTCCCTCGCGCTCACCGCGTCGAACGAATATTTTGTCGATCGAACGTCCGCTTTTAAGAAGTTCCCTGCACGCATTTCGTCCGATAACGGCACCTTCGGCAGGCGCACGATCTTTGTCATTTTTGTAATATTTTTTATCGTTTGCCATATAACCCCATCTACATTTATTTTACGGGATAACAATTCATATTATTATATCATATTTATCAGCGTTTGTACAGTTTTTTATCTATAATTTCGCTTTTTTCAAAGCATAAAACGAAGCTGTGCCCAAAGGCACAGCTTCGTTTTGACAAATTATATTAATTTAATATTATTGTCTTTTTCTTGCCGCATAGCACTCGTTGCAGTAAACAGGTCTGTCACCCGAGGGCTCGAAGCTAACTTTGCAAGCTTTTCCGCATTCTGCACATACAGCATCATGCTTACCCTTTCTTGCATCCTTGCAAGCCTTGCAGTGCTTGGGCTCGTTCATGAGTCCCTTTTCGGCAAAAAATGCCTGCTCGCCCGCAGAAAAGGTAAATTCCTTGCCACAGGTAACGCAAACCAGTGTCTTGTCTTCGTACATGGTCAATCCTCGCTTTGAAATAGAAAAAAATTACTGCCCTCGACGGATTTTGACCGTCATCTTTGTGCTATGACAATGCTCTAATTAAGCTATTCGGGCATTTATATATAACGGCAGACACCGTTACATTCGTGTTCACTTACGCGACAAGATCTTTGCTACCTTTCCGCGCATTCTGTAAAGTGCATTTTCAACAGCTTTCACACTTAAGCCAAGCACCTCGGCGATTCGATTCACGCCGATACCGTCCATATAGAGGTCGTAAACCTCATACTCAAGGGCGGACAGGTGCGTCTTGATCTCACCTTCAAGCTCGCGCTCGCGTTCGCGGTCCAGAAGCAACGTCGAAGGGTCGTCCTCGGAGCGCGCATTATTTGCTACGTTGCCGTCATAAATATCGTCTACGTCCATGACGGTAACAGCGCCATTCTGGCGTCTGATAAGCGATATCATACGGTTCTTAATACAGATCTTGGCAAACAAGCCAAAGCTCGTATCTTCCTGCGCCGTATCGTAGCTGAGTGCTGCCTGATAAAGCTTTATTGCCGCTTCTTGACGAAGCTCGTCCTCGTCGGCACGAGTCGCCGATTCAAGTTGCGGCAGCGTGCTGTATACCATACGGTCGATCAGGGGTGCGTATCGTCGCAAAAGCTCCGCACACGCATCATCGTCATCCGATTTTACAGCATCCAAAAGCTCGTTGACGGTGAATTCATTGTAACTTATCATATCATTCTTTCGTGAGTGGAATCTCGACAGAAGGTCAATATTCCCACAAAAACCACTTTACCACTTGAAATTATAGCAACTTTTTATCTATTTGTCAACAATATATAAACATTTTTTTAAAAATATGTTATATTTTTTATTTATAAGTTCATATATCAGTTAAAAAATAAGGTTCATGTTTCCGGAAAGCAACGCTATCGTGCCACGGAAAACGACTTCGGGATGATCGTAGAAGTTTTTCTTGATCGCTTCGGCACGCTGTTTCGTATCGACCTTCACCGTTATCATACAAACGTCACGCTTTTTTTCGCGTATGCCGCAGGTCACCATGCATCCGCCGCCCTCGTCCGGGTCAAGTTCCTCGCATTCATATACGAGTTCAGCCTCGCGTTCCTTGAAGGACAACAGTTTCAGCGCACTTTTTAGGCTCTTATCACGGATATCGGAAAAGATATCCTCCGCCAGACTTTCAGCAATACTGATTCCTCGCGGGGTAATAACGTATGTGTCAAGAGCGCCGTCGATGCCTTTGATCTCCGCTACGTGCTCGTCGTCAAGAAGCTCCGCAAAGCAGGCGGCAAAGTCAAAATATCCCACGTATCCATCGTAAAGTACGATGTCGTTGATGGTATTATAATCGAGAGGCTTTCCTATATTTTTCAGTAGATACAGAATAAATACCTTTACATAGTTTTTATCCTTGACGGCAGATCTCATACACAGAGTCCTTTCAGTAGAGCTTTGATAAATTAAGGGGTGAAAGAACGCACGCGTTCTTTCACCCCCCGAACATTTTGTGATTACAGCTTACTGCTGCTGAGCAGCAGGTGCGGTAGTATCAAAGTAAGGCTTCCAAGCCATGTAGTCATCCATCTTAACGTCGTTGAGAATGGACAGACCGTAGTAGTCAAGCTTGAATCCGGATACGACATCAGAGTTGATGATGTACGCATTCTGGTTGAATACGATAGGCACGATGGGCATATCTTCCATAAGGAGCGCCTCAGCATCGCGGAGGATCTGTGCTCTCTTAGCAGGGTCAACTTCTGCAAATGCGGATTCAATAATAGCATCGTAAGCTTCGCTTGCGTAACCTGTCACGTGGCCAACAGTCGTGTAGTCCGTGCTGTCCGTGGTAAGGTTGATACCGTTACCGGAGAACTCGGTTGCGAACGGTGCGAGAGCGGAGAATGCTTCTTCAGAGAGCATCTGATAATCGATAGCCATTACGTCCCACTTGAGTTCGGTTGCGTCTGCAACTTCATAGAGTCCATTGAAGTTATCGTTATAGATAGTGGAGTCTTCCATGTTGGCGGATGCCTTGGACGGAATTGCTCTTACTGCGAATCCGAGTTCGCTCCATACGCCTGCAACGTATTCTGCAATAGCAGCGCTTACGTCATCGTTTGCATAGTATGTAACCTTAAATTCGCCGCTTGTAACGCCTGCTTCCTTAAGAAGCGCAAGAGCTGCGTCCTTGTTTGCAGTGGTCTTGATGAGAGCTTCGCCGGAATCTCTCCAGGAAGTTCCGACAGAACCGTTAGTTACGCCATAGGGGATAAAGCCTGTTGCGGGCTTAGCGAATACGGCGATCTCGTTAGCGATCTTTTCGCGGTCAATAACGAGGGAGAGAGCCTGACGAACTCTTGCATCCTGGAAGAGAGGATTATTAAGATTGAAGTAATATGCATGTGTAGACATAAGATCAGCCGTCGTTATATAATCGCCGTACGTGGTCTTATATTCAACGCGCTTGTCGAGCGGGAGCTCGTTCAGATAGAAGAGCTTGTTGCCCGAGAAGGTCTTAAGCTGAGCGGAGAGGTTCTTGGAATAGTCAACTTCAATTCTGTAAGGAATTACGTACTTATCCATAGGCTCGTTCTTATCAGCATTGAGGAAGTAATAGTTGGAACGTTCGATACGGAGAACGCCGCCGTATGTAACAGCCTTGACTACGAACGGACCGCTTGTAACCATTGTGGCAGGCTTCTTCGCCCAGTCAACGGACTTGGAAACGATATCCTCACGGAGAGGAACGAGAGCGGGGCTGGAAAGGTTGCGGAGGAACTGTTCATAGTTGATGGAACGTTCAAATTCAACTTCAACGACGAGAGTTTCGGGCGCAGTAAGACCAAGGTCGTCGATAGTCATATCACCTGCTTTGACGGCACGTGCATTCTTGATGTCATAAAGCAGCGCTGCTGCTTCAGAGTCAAAATCAACGTCGAGAATACGCTTCCAGGAGTAAACAACATCACTTGCTGTTACGGCACGACCGTCACTCCACTTTGTATCCTTAAGTCTGATCTGCATCTTATATTCGCCATATCTGTTACCGTCAATGATCTCATAAGAATCGATAAGAGAAAGCTTGAGCTTTCCGTTTTCATCGATATCGGTGAGACTTTCAAACAAAAGGCTCAATATCTTCACATTGGAATCGTTGAGATATGCGCGCTGGGGGTCAAAATCGTACATTTCTGTGCCCAGATACATCGGGATGATGGCGCCCTTGTCATATTCGCCTGTTTCGTCCTTTTCAAGAGTCGTACAGCCGGAAAGTACAGCAAGAAGCATAACGGCGCACAGAATAAGTGACAGTGCTCTTTTCATGGTTCGGAAATTCCTCCTTATGCGTATCAGCATAAATAATCATAAGCTCGCCGCCCATGATTTCGATGCAAAACAGCTCAAAAAAGGACGGGCGCACAATGCTTACTATATTATATCACTAAAGTTGCCGAGAATCAATCAATTATTTATGTATATTTTGCAGATTCAGTTATATGCACAACAGTTTCGTTATTTTTTGTGCAACTTCAACAATTTTGCAACCATTTTATGAAGAATTCGTGAATGCAACTTTATCCTACGAATATTATATCACAAATTTGCAGACAATAGCCACAGATTTCAAAAAAACTTCAATATTTTCTGTGGGTATTTTCATGACAAACGATCTTCATTTCATACCGCGCACGGACCTTGCCTGCGAATCAATGCCAACCTCCGACGGCACCGGTTCCGCCGTCGGAGTCAACATTTGCCGTTACGACAAAAACGGTTTTGACATAATCAGAACACAGATCGACGGCGACGAAGGCGAGGGGGCTACCGGCAAAGAGCGCGGCACATACTACACTGTTTTTTCGGGAAAAACCACCTCCCTCGCCGACGACGCTCGTGAACATCTCGTTCTGGTACTGTCAGAAATAATAACGGAGCTTATCGACGGCGTCATTGACGGCGGACTGTCGGTTCGGGATACGACGTTGCTTGTCGCAGGACTCGGAAACCGTCATCTTTCCGCCGACGCTGTCGGACCGCTCGTTTCCGACAAAGTAACTGTCACCCGCGACCTTAGATTCAGCGATCCAAAGCTTTACGAACGGCTCGGATGCGCCTGCGTTTCAACGCTTGCGCCGGGCGTCGCCGCACAAACTGGCATAGAAATTTCCGATATTTTAGCAGGTGCGTGCAGGACGGTCTTGCCGCACGCCGTTATCTTGGTTGATGCGTTTGCTGCGCGTTCATGTTCACGTTTGGCAACGACGATACAGATCTCAAACACGGGAATTGCGCCCGGCTCCGGCATCGGAAACAGACGCACACCCGTCAATTTTGAAACGCTCGGTGTCCCCGTTATTACGATCGGAATCCCCACCATCGTTGATTCCTCCTCGCTTGTTTACGATGCGCTTGAAGAAGGCGGTATCTCCCCCGATAAGATCAGTGACAATTTGCGTCACGTCCTCGAAAACGGGCGGTCTTTTTTCGTGTCTCCCAAGGATTGCGACCTGATCGTCGAAGAATTATCACGCCTCGTTGCAGACGCTATAAATCGCGTCGCAGGATTTTGAACGTAACCGTCATAACCACAAACGTCCCTTTCATAAGCTTTACCGTAAAGCTTATGAAAGGAATACGAATATGGACATACCCGTTTGCACAGAACAGCCGATTCTTTCCGAAAATTCACATTCAACCGAGCTCGCTCTTTTCTCTTCGCTTGAGCCGTCGAACGATCTATGCAATATCGGCACGAAAGCTTCTGCTCTTAAAGCTTACCGTATCCGCCACCGTATAGCATCAATAACAGCGCGATCTATTCTTATTTTTACTGCCGTTTTGGTGATCGCCGTTCAGCTCACCGTTTTTTGCACTTGCATAACTACCGACGTTTTGCGCGCCGTCAGCACCCGCTTGTTATACGGTGTCGCGCTTCCCGACGGCAAAGCGCCTTTTATTGAACCGCCAATTTCTTCAAAACCGTTCCCCTTGTTCCCCCTTCTTCATTTGTTTGATAATGGCGCAACCCCGGAAGAAAACGTCCCGAACGTAGAGGATACGCCCGATCTCGACGAAAATCCGAGCGATGATATTATAATCCCCGACGGATATTATCCGATCGTGTCTGCTGATCTGTCCGTTGATGCCGAATTCGGGCTGTACGCAAGCAACGAAACGTCATACGAAATCGACCTTGTCTCATATCTTGATCGCAAGCCCAACACAGAATCCGTCAGTAGCATCGTCGACCGCTACGGCGCCGATGCACCTGTCGTTCTGATAGTACACACCCACGGAACTGAGGCATATGCCAAAGATGGTGCCAAGCTTTACTGCAGTGAAGACAATTGTCGAACAACTGACACAACTAAAAATGTAGTTGCTGTCGGCAACGTAATCGCAGACTATCTGAACGACAACGGCATCAACACCATCCATTGCACTGAAATGTTCGATGCTGAATCATACATAAACGCATACTCATATGCAAGCGACGCTATAAAGGAATTCACCGCCATATATCCGTCGATAGAGTACGTCTTTGACGTACACCGCGACTCTGTCATTTCCTCCGACATGACGAAGCTGCGCCCCGTCACCAATGTTGACGGGACGCCTACAGCTCAGTTTATGTGTGTTATCGGGACAGACGAACGCGCAGGCACTCACGTCGGCTGGGAGTCAAATCTAACGCTTGCGTGTAAGCTGCAAGCGTCGCTGTGGCAGCGTTCAAATACGTTGACCCGGCGAATGTCCATTCGATCAGCTTCGTATAATCAGCGATACGCCCCCGGATCACTCTTGCTTGAGATCGGCTCATGCGGAAACACGCTTGACGAAGCCAAGGCTTGCGCTCGTATTGTTGCCGAAGAACTTGCAAAAATAATTCTCGATCAATAATCAAATACAAAAGCAAAAACACGAGCCCAAAGGCTCGTGTTTTATATTTTATTAATACTTTATCAGACCTGTTTATTAGTCAACAAGCTTAATGAGTGCCATTTCAGCAGCATCTCCGCGTCTCGGTCCAAGCTTATAGATCTGAGTGTATCCACCGTCTCTGTTTTCGTACTTGGGTGCGATTTCAGAGAAGAGCTTAGATACAACGTCTTCCTTGGTAATATAAGCAAGAGCTGCGCGGCGGCTGGCGAGAGTGTTGGTCTTGCCAAGCGTGATCATCTTTTCAGCGATCGTACGAACTTCCTTCGCACGTGTCAGCGTTGTTTCGATGGAGCCGTTTTCGAGAAGATATGTTACCATACCTCTGAGCATTGCCTGTCTGTGAGCGGTAGGTCTGCCAAGCTTTCTTGTTCCGGGCATTTTAGTTACCTCCTGTCATTCTTGTAGTTCGTCTTATTCGTCTTCCTTCCTAAGTTCGAGACCTAAGGATTGGAGCTTCTGTCTTACTTCATCAAGCGATTTCTTACCGAGATTACGTACCTTTATCATATCCTCTTCAGTCTTATTGATGAGGCTCTGAACGGTATCGATGCCTGCACGCTTCAAGCAGTTAAAACTTCTTACGGACAGGTCAAGGTCCTCAATGGTCATCTCAAGGATCTGTTCCTTCAAGGTTTCCTCGCGTTCAACCATAATCTCTGTTTTCTTCGCTTCGTCAGAAAGATTAACGAAGAGGTTGAGATGCTCGTTGAGTATCTTGGCTCCGAGTGAAACCGCTTCTCTTGCCGAGATTGTTCCGTTTGTAAGGACGTCGATCGTCAATTTGTCGTAGTCCGTGATGTTGCCTACGCGGGTATTTTCAACCGTGTAGTTAACGTTGTAAACGGGTGTGTAGATCGAATCGGTGTAGATGAGTCCGATGGGAGCTGATGTGCCCGATGTAAGAACTGCGTTGTGATTCTGCTTGTTCTTTTCCTGGGACACATATCCGCGACCGTAGTCGAATGTAATCTCCATATAGAAGCGTGTGTTCTCAGAAACGGTGCAGATGTGAAGCTCGGGATTGAGGATCTCAACGTCAACGTCAGCTTTGATATCACCTGCGGTGACGTCGCACGCGCCGGTAACATCAATGATGCACGTCTTGGGACCTGCAGAGTGAAGCTTTGCAACGATGCCCTTAACATTGAGAACGATCTCAGTCACGTCTTCTCTTACGCCGTTGATCGTGGAGATCTCATGGAGAACGCCGTCGATCTTGATGGAAGATACAGCGTATCCGGGGAGGCTGGAAAGAAGAACTCTGCGCAGCGAGTTACCAAGGGTAACACCGTAACCGCGTTCGAGCGGTTCTACGATAAAGCGTCCGCTTGTGCCATCCTCACTTATATTTTCGATCTGTATATTCGGCTTTTCTATTTCTATCATTATAATAACCCTCCAAAATTCAATTTTATGCAAATCTTTTGCATGGTTGCGCCCCTTGGCGCGGTTCGGGATTATACATCAAATTGATATATACTGCGGCACACTCTTTTTCCGTACGGACAAATACATGCACACAGCAATATCGGAGCATGTTATTATTTGGAATAGAGCTCGACGATGAGCTGCTCGTTGAAATCAAAGTCGATGTCTTCGCGTGCGGGAGCTGCAACTACCTTTGCTACAACATTTTCCTTGTCGATTTCAAGCCACTTGGGCGTTACAGCGGACTGCATACGCTCGATGAGCTCCTTGATCTTAGCAGAATCTCTGCTGGATTCCTTGAGGGAGACCACGTCGCCGGGCTTAATGAGCATAGACGGGATGTTAACTTTCTTGCCGTTGAGACGGAAGTGAGCATGAAGCACGAGCTGACGTGCTTCTTTACGGCTGCAAGCCATACCCATTCTGTAAACAACGTTGTCAAGACGTGTTTCAAGGATGGAAAGAAGGTTTTCACCGGTGATGCCGGCCTTCTTTTCTGCCTTTACATAGTACTTCTTGAACTGCTTTTCCTGTACGCCGTAGTAGCGTCTTGCCGTCTGCTTTTCACGGAGCTGACGTCCGTATTCCTCTACCTTCTTGCGGGAAGTACCGTGCTGACCGGGAGCGCCGTCTCTTCTTACGACAGCACACTTATCGGAAAGGCAACGATCGCCCTTAAGGAAGAGCTTTTTGCCTTCTCTGCGGCAAAGGCGGCACGAGGGTCCTGTATATCTTGCCATGTGATTTATACCTCCTGTGATAATTAAACGCGTCTGCGCTTAGGCGGTCTGCAGCCGTTGTGAGGGATCGGAGTCACGTCCTTGATGAGCGTGATCTGAAGACCTGCTGCTGCGAGAGAACGGATTGCTGCTTCACGTCCGGATCCGGGACCGCGAACGAATACTTCAACGGTACGGAGACCGTGATCCATTGCAAGCTTTGCAGCGTGTTCTGCTGCCATCTGAGCTGCAAAGGGAGTGGACTTTCTGGAGCCCTTGAAGCCGAGCTCACCGGCAGATGCCCAAGCGATCGTATTACCCTGAAGGTCAGTCAGCGTTACGATTGTGTTGTTGAAGGTGGAGCTGATATGTGCAGCACCGGATTCGATATTCTTACGTTCGCGGCGCTTCTTGATCACCTTTTTGGTTGTCTTAGCCATTACGTTTACTCCTTTACCTTACTTCTTCTTGTTAGCGATTGTCTTTGCGGGACCCTTGCGAGTTCTCGCGTTTGTCTTTGTGCGCTGTCCTCTCACAGGAAGACCTTTTCTGTGTCTGATTCCGCGATAGCAGTTGATTTCTACGAGACGCTTAATGTTAAGAGCTACTTCACGGCGGAGGTCACCCTCAACAGTGTAGTTTTCTTCGATTACGTCACGAAGCTTTGCTACTTCGTCCTCAGTGAGGTCTTTCGCACGTGTGTCGGGATTAATACCCGTTGTTTCACAAATTTTCGTTGCGCTTGTCTGTCCGATACCGTAAATATAGGTAAGAGCGATTTCAATGCGCTTATTGTTGGGGATGTCAACACCAGCTATACGAGCCATTTAGTTTATCACCTCTCTGTTTATTGAGCGTCAGCCCTGTCTCTGCTTGTGCTTAGGATTCTCGCAGATGACCATTATACGCCCTTTTCTTTTGATGATCTTGCACTTTTCGCAAATCTTCTTAACGGAAGGTCTTACTTTCATTTTTATTTGACCATACCTTTCTTTGTTGATTGGGAACGTTTTTGTGGGTTTGAAGCGGGCAGGCTCAAGGCTTTACCCCGAGCGATTTCAAGCCGCGTTCCTTATTGGTTTATTTCGAGCGCCAAGTGATACGGCCCTTCGTAAGGTCGTATACGGAAACCTCTACGGTTACCTTGTCACCCGGAAGTATACGGATATAATTCATTCTGAGTTTTCCGGATATATGGGCATTTACTATATGACCATTCGGAAGCTTAACCTTGAACATAGCGTTCGGGAGTGCTTCTGTCACGACACCTTCAAACTCGATTACATCATCTTTAGGCATCTTTTTTCTCCTTAAAGCTCTCGGATTTGCACGTTACGTCGTTTCTAATCCGTCTTATTTCGTTTATCATTTTTCTTACTTTGCCATCTGTTATACTGCCGTATCTGATCAGCTCCGCAGCTCCGTCGGCTGTGCCGATCGGAGAGATGTGAGTTAATCGCTTACGCTTTGGCGTAGCGATCCTTCTGTGTTTTCCGTCTGTCAGAAGGACGAATCCTTCGCCGCTACCACCGAGAACAAGAAAAATTCTCTTGGCATATCGGCCGTTATTTGACGTAACAAACGTACCTGTCAGCGGATTGTCGGTTTCCGGTGAGTATACGATAGCCTGCGGTTTATTCTTGCGTTTCAATGGAAGTTACACCTTTGTCAAAAGCTCCGGACCGTTTTCCGTGATCGCTACCGTATGCTCGTAATGAGCTGAGAGCGAGCCGTCACGGGTTTTCACCGTCCATCCGTCGGGAAGCTCGATCACGTCGCACGCGCCGATGTTGACCATCGGCTCGATCGCGATCGTCATTCCTTTGATAAGGCGAACGCCGCGTCCGGCGATGCCGAAATTCGGCACCTCAGGGTCTTCGTGCAAGTCAGCACCGACGCCGTGACCGACGTAACGTCTGACAACACTGTAGCCGTTCTGCTCGCAATACGTCTGCACCGCGTGTCCTATGTCTCCGACACGGGCACCGTCCACGATTGCCTGTACCGCACGATAAAAGCTTTCCTCCGTAACACGAATGAGGCGCTCCGCTTCCGGCGATATCTTACCGACAGCGAACGTTCTTGCGCTGTCGCCGTTATAGCCGCGGTAGTTTGCGCCGACGTCTATTTTCACGATGTCACCTTCCTTGAGCACTCTCTTGTTTGAGGGAATGCCATGGATGACTTCGTCGTTAACGCTGACGCAAGCCGATGCCGGGAAGCCGCCGTATCCGAGGAAAGTTGGATACGCACCGCAACTCTCAATGTGTTTTCTGATCACTCGGTCAATATCCGCTGTCGTGATGCCGGGTTTTATGATCTCACCCGCAGCGAGGATCGCTTCTCCGGTGATCCTCCCGGCATCGCGCATAAGCGAAAGTTGACTTTCATTTTTCAGACGAATCATGATTCGATCAGTTTTCACTGAGGTATTTTTCAATTACCCCAAGTGTAAGTGCTGTTGTATCTTCAAGCTTCTCCTGACCTTCAACAACAGAGAGCAGACCTGTATTTGCGTAATAATCGCGAAGAGGTTCTGTTTCCTTGTGGTAGGTCTCAAGTCTGTGAGCAACGACCGAAGGCTCGTCGTCACGACGGCACATAAGCTCACCGCCGCAAGCGTTACAATGAACGTTGTCGCTTGTGGGGTTGTAGATCGTGTGGTACGTCGCACCGCAATCCTTGCAGACACGTCTTCCGCCCATACGGGCGATAATACGTTCGTCTTCGACTTCGATGTCGATCACCATGGAGATGCCTATACCGGTTTCGTCGAGCGCCTTCGCCTGAGCGATGGTTCTCGGGAAACCGTCAAGAATGAAGCCACCCTTGCAATCGGGCTCTGCCAAGCGGGTACGTACGATACCGACGATAACGTCGTCGGGAACGAGCGCACCGGACTCAACGCAGTTCTTTGCAAGGTTTCCGAGCTCCGATCCGGATGCTATCGCTTCACGAAGGATAGCACCGGTGGAAATCGTCGGAATGTTATATTTTTCAGAAACAAGCTCTGCCTGTGTGCCTTTACCGGCACCGGGAGCTCCAAGAAAAATAAGCTTTAATGTTTTTGCCATGTTAACCGCTCCGATTATTCAAGGAAGCCCTTATATCCACGCATGGACATCTGAGCTGTGATTTCTCTTGCTGTTTCAAGCGCTACGCCGACAACGATGAGTACGGAAGTACCACCGAAAGCAATTCCCGAGATCGCGTTAGCAGAAATAATGTTAGCAACGATCGGGAGGATAGCGATGATAGAAAGGAAGAGAGCACCGATAAGGGTAACTTTGGAGAGTACCTTAGCAATGTAATCTGCGGTAGGCTTGCCGGGACGGAAGCCGGGAACAGAGCCGCCATTCGTTTTGAGATTGTTCGATACTTCGATGGGATTAAAGGAAATCGTTACATAGAAGTATGCAAAAGCAATAATCAGAACGAGGAGGATGAAGGGATAGAACCAGGATCCGGAAGAAAGGAACGTGATTATCTTATCCCAGAAGGAGCCGTCCTTGGGCGGGAATACGAGAGCGATCGTAGAGGGAATAGCAAGAATGGAGTTAGCGAAGATGACGGGCATAACGCCGGACATATTCAGCTTGAGCGGAAGATTTGTGCTCTGACCGCCGTACATCTTACGGCCTACGACCTTCTTTGCGTAAACTACGGGAATTCTGCGTTCAGATTCCGTTACGAATACAACAAAGTAAACCATTGCGGCAGCAACGATAACAACAACTACAGGAATAATGTAACCTGCTACAGTACCCTTCTTAAAGAAGCTGATGATCGTGTTAACGGAGTTAACACCGCCGGAAATGATATTAGCGAAGAGGATGATGGAGATACCGTTACCGATACCGTTTTCATTGATCTTTTCGCCGAGCCACATAACGAGAGACGAGCCCGCGCAGTAGCAAGAGATGATGATGACCGCTGCAAACAAACCGTTGTTTGTAAGCATTCCCTGGTTCTTCATCAGCATGTAGTAACCGTAGCTCGTGATAAGTGCGAGGCCAACAGTTACGTAACGTGTGATCTGTGTGATCTTCTTCTTACCTTCGGGACCTTCCTTGGAGAGTCTCTCAAGGGCGGGGATCGCTACGGTAAGAAGCTGCATAACGATGGACGATGTGATGTAAGGCGAAATACCGAGAGCAAAGAGTGTTGCGCTCGAGAACGCATTACCGGACAGTATATCGAGATACTGGAAAATGGAACCGTCCGTCGCATACATGTAATAGTTAAGAATGTCTGCATTTACGAAAGGAACGGGGATAGCCGCACCGATTCTGAAAAGCAGGAGTATAAAGAGTGTAAAAAGGATCTTCTTGCGAAGTTCGGGTAATTTGAATGCATTAAGCATCGGCTGAAGCCAGCTCTTCATATTAAAGCACCTCGGTCTTTCCGCCTGCTGCCTCGATCTTCTCTTTTGCCGAAACAGAGAATACCTTAGCTACAACTGTGAGCTTCTTTGTGAGCTCACCGTTGCCAAGCACTTTAAGACCGTCAAACGGCTTGCGAATGATTCTTGCCTCTAAAAGAGCATTCATATCGACTGTAGCGCCGTCTTCGAAGCAGTTAAGATCTGCAACGTTTACGATAGCGTATTCAGTACCGAATTTATTATAGAAACCTCTCTTGGGGAGCTTTCTGTACAGCGGGAGCTGACCGCCCTCGAAACCGGGTCTTACACCGCCGCCGGAGCGAGCGTTCTGGCCCTTGTGTCCCTTACCTGCGGTTTTACCGTTGCCGGAGCCTGCGCCTCTACCCTTGCGGAATGACTTGCGCGCAGAGCCTTCTGCCGGTGAAAGTTCATAAAGCTTCATGGTTCTTCCTCCTATAAAGTTATTATGCGCGAAAAACGCTTACGCCTTTTCCACCTTAACGAGGTGGGAAAGAACCTTGACCTTGCCTCTTGCGGAAGCATCGTCGTCAAGAATTATGCTGTCACCGATTTTGCGGAAGCCGAGAGAAGCGGCTGTTGCACGCTGATTGGGCTTAGAGCAAATAAGGCTTTTTGTAAGTGTGATCTTAATCTTTTCCATCGCTGCCTCCTTAACCCTTAAGGGAATCTACTGCGATGCCGCGGCTCTTCGCAACTTCCTCAGCGGATCTGAGGGACTTGAGTGCCTCAAATGTAGCCTTAACTACGTTTGTGGGGTTATTGCTGCGCAGACACTTAGCTCTGATATTTTTAACACCTGCGAGCTCGAGTACGGCTCTGACGGTCTTACCGGCAATGATACCGGTACCGGGAGCGGCGGGCTTGAGAAGAACTCGACCTGCGCCGAACTCACCGAGAACCTCGTGAGGTATTGTTGTATCCTTAAGGGATACTGTGATCATGTTTTTCTTTGCGTCCTCAACTGCCTTGCGGATCGCTTCGGGAACTTCTGCTGCTTTTCCGAGACCATAACCTACGTGACCTTCGCCATCGCCAACTACCATGATAGCTGCAAATCTGGCAACGCGTCCGCCTTTAACGGTCTTGGATACACGGTTCAGGGCGACGAGATTTTCCTGAAGTTCAACGCCCGTCGCATTAAATTTTACTGCCATGTTATTCTCCTTAAATGATTTGAAAACTGAATTTCAAACAGTGTACAAACCGGACTCTTAGAACTTCAGGCCGCCCTCGCGAGCGCCTTCAGCAAGTTCCGATACACGTCCGTGATAAAGGTAGCCGCCGCGGTCGAATACAACAGTATCGATTCCTCGGCCGAGAGCTCTTTCTGCAACTGCGAGGCCAACCTTCTTGGCTGCTTCCTTGTTGCTTCCGATGCCCTCAAAGGACTTTTCCTGTGTGGATGCAGACACGAGCGTTACGCCATTGACGTCGTCAATAACCTGAACGGAAATGTGTCTGTTGGAGCGGTATACGCACAAACGGGGGCACTCAGGAGTACCGCTGATCTTAGCTCTGACGCGAGCGTGTCTCTTAAGACGAGCTGCATTTTTGTCTTTCTTAGTAACCATACTATTCCGCTCCTTTCATTATTTACCGGTCTTACCGGCCTTGCGGCGGATCTTTTCGCCTTCGTACTTAACGCCCTTGCCATGATAGGGTTCCGGAGGACGCTTGCCGCGAATTTCCGCTGCGATCTGACCTACTCTCTGCTTGTCAATACCCTTGACGATGATAACAGAAGAGTTAGGAACTTCGAATGTCATGTTTGCTTCGGGCTCCATCTTGATATCGTGAGAATATCCGAGGTTGAGCACGAGTGTTTTGCCGTTGAGAGCGGCTCTGTAACCTGTACCAACGATTTCGAGCTTCTTCTCATAACCCTTGTCAACGCCTTCGATCATGTTAGCGAGGAGTGTACGGGTAAGACCGTGGAGAGCTCTGTCTTCCTTCTCGTCAGTGGGGCGGGTAACGGTGATGATGTTACCGTTCTGATTGATTGCCATTCTGGAGCAAAGCTGCTGTGTAAGAGTACCCTTGGAACCCTTAACAGTTACGAGGTTGCCGGCTTCTACCTTTACCTCAACACCAGCAGGAACTACGATTTCTTTTCTGCCTATTCTTGACATGTTCGTACCTCCCGATTACCAAACAAATGCGAGGACTTCGCCGCCGATGTGAGCTGCGCGAGCCTGCTTGTCTGTCATGATGCCCTTGGATGTGGAAACGATGGCGATACCGAGACCGTTCATAACTCTCGGCATATCCTCGCAGCTCGAGTAAATACGAAGACCGGGCTTGGAAACTCTGCGAAGACCGCGGAGAACTCTTTCTTTACCGTTTTCGTACTTGAGAGCTATACGGATGATACCCTGCTTGCCGTCCTCGATGATCTGATAGCTCTTGATGTAGCCTTCAGTGAGGAGGATTTCGGCGATGGACTTTTTGAGATTGGATGCCGGAACGTCAACTGTTGCGTGCTTTGCGTTGTTGGCGTTTCTGATGCGTGTGAGCATATCGGCAATTACGTCAGACATTTGCATGTTTTTATAAACTCCTTTGCAAGTTAAGATTTGTCTTGCTGCCGCATTCCCTGCGGCTGCCTGCCCGCGGTCAAACTCCGCGCTCGCGGAGTTTCCTTTCGGACAGCTGGGTTTTGTTTCGGTATTAGATTACCAGGATGCCTTTTTTACGCCCGGGATCTCGCCCTTGTATGCGAGTTCACGGAAGCAGATACGGCAGATACCGTATTTGCGGAGATAAGCGTGGGGGCGTCCGCAGATCTTGCAGCGATTGTATCTACGAGTAGAGAACTTCGCCGGCTTCTGCTGTTTCAGGATCATAGCTGTTTTTGCCATTTTCTGTTTTCCCCTTTAATTATTCTTTCTCGAAGGGAGCGCCCATAAGTGTGAGCAGCTCTTTTGCTTCTTCGTCGGTGTTGGCTGTCGTTACGAAAACGATATCCATGCCGCGGATCTTGTCGATCTTGTCGTATTCGATTTCAGGGAAGATAAGCTGTTCCTTAAGGCCGAGTGCGTAGTTACCGCGACCGTCGAAGCCGTTAGGATTGATTCCCTTGAAGTCTCTAACTCTCGGAAGAGCGAAATTGAAGAGCTTATCGATAAACTCATACATTGTGTCACCGCGGAGAGTTACCTTCGCGCCGATCTTCATGCCCGCACGGAGCTTGAAGTTAGCAACGGACTTCTTAGCGGTTGTCGCGATTGCCTTCTGACCGGTGATCAGAGAGAGCTCTGCGATTACGTTATCGATTACCTTCGCATTGTCCTTAGCATCGCCGCAGCCTACATTAACGACTACTTTGTCGAGCTTAGGGATCTGCATCGGGCTCTTATATTCGAATTTCTTCATGAGAGCCGGTGCAATTTCTTCTTTATAAGTTACTTTTAATCTTGCAGTTGCCATTTACCTTGCCTCCGATCAAAGTTCTTCGCCGCACTTAGCGCAGACGCGAACCTTTACCTGTTTGCCGTCTTTGCCTTCGGTAAACTTGTGCTTGATTCTGACGCCCTTTTCGCACTTAGGGCACCAGAGCTGTACCTTGGACGCATAAATAGCGCCTTCTACGTCGATGATACCACCGGCATCACCCTGTCTTCTCGGTCTTGTGTGCTTGTGAACGACGTGAACACCGGACACGATAACTTTGCCTTCCTTCGGGGAAACAGCAGTTACCTTGCCGCGCTTGCCCTTATCGTTACCGGAGATGATTACTACGGTATCATCGGTCTTAATATTGAGTTTCTTATTCATTACCGAATTCCTCCGTTAAAGTACTTCGGGAGCGAGGGAGAGGATCTTGAGGTAATCCTTCTCGCGGAGCTCACGAGCAACAGGTCCAAATATACGTGTTCCTCTGGGGTTCTTATCGTCTTTGATGATGACTGCTGCATTCTCGTCGAATCTGATCGAGGAGCCGTCAGCTCTCTTAAGACCGTGTACGGTTCTTACTACGACTGCCGTTACGACTTCGCCCTTCTTAACCATACCGCCGGGAGCTGCCTTCTTAACGGTGCAGATGATTACATCACCGATGTTGGCATAACGTCTGCCGGTACCGCCGAGAACACGGATGCACATAAGCTCTTTAGCGCCGGTATTATCGGCAGCCTTCAAATATGACTCTTGCTGAATCATCTTTCGTGTCCTCCTTACTTAGCCTTTTCTACGATTTCGACAACGCGCCATCTTTTCGTCTTGGAAAGAGGTCTTGTCTCCATCACTGTTACCTTGTCACCGATGCCGCAGATGTTATTTTCATCGTGAGCATGGATCTTCGAGGTACGCTTGATTATTTTTCCGTAAAGCGGGTGTCTTACGTTATCCTTGATGGCAACGACTACAGTCTTATCCATCTTATCGGAAACAACGATACCCGTACGGGTCTTTCGCATGTTGCGTTCTTCACTCATGACACGTCCTCCTTATGCTTCCTTCTCGTGAAGTATGGTCATTACACGAGCGATGTCACGCTTGACTTCAACGATCTTATGTGTGTTGTCAAGCTGTTTGATAGCGTGCTGGAAACGGAGGTTGAAGAGCTCACCCTTAAGCTCCTTGAGCTTTTCGTTGAGCTGTTCGGAGGTCATTTCGCGGAGTTCAGTTGCTTTCATCTCTATTATGCCTCCTCTTTTTCTTCACTCTCGGTGGTTTCCTTGGATACGAATTTGCACTTGATGGGGAGCTTGTGAGATGCAAGTCTCATAGCTTCCTTAGCGACTTCAAGAGAAACGCCGTCCATCTCGAACATAATTCTACCGGGCTTAACCACTGCAACCCAGTATTCGGGAGAACCCTTACCGGAACCCATTCGGGTTTCAGCGGGCTTCTCGGTTACGGGCTTGTCAGGGAAAATCTTGATACAATCCTTACCGCCACGCTTCGTGTAACGAGTCATAGCGATACGGGCTGCTTCGATCTGGTTGCTTGTGATCCAAGCGGGTTCAAGAGCCATGAGGCCATAGCTACCGTTGGAAATTGTATTTCCGCGGTGAGCTTCACCCTTAAGGCGGCCGCGCTGTACGCGTCTGTATTTAACTCTTTTAGGCATTAACATAGCTTACTTCGCGCCTCCTTCTCTCGGAGCTCTTTCTCTTCTCTCACCGGTACGACGGCGCTCACCGTTATTGTTATTGTTGTGACGTCTGTCACCATTACGTCTGTCGCGTCTGTCGCCGTTGCGTCTGTCGCGTCTGTCGCGAGGAGCAGCGGGCTTTTCGGAACCGGATCTCTGAATTTCAGGAAGAACTTCGCCCTTGTAGATCCATACCTTGACGCCGATCTTACCGTAAGTTGTGTTGGCTTCCCAGAAGCCGTAGTCGATGTCCGCACGAAGAGTCTGGAGCGGGATTGTGCCTTCGTGGTAGTGCTCAGTGCGTGCGATTTCCGCGCCGCCGAGACGACCGCTGCAGCAGGTCTTGATTCCCTTAGCTCCGCACTTCATCGTTCTCGCGATCGCCTGCTTCATAGCGCGGCGGAAGGAGATTCTGCGTTCAAGATCGCCTGCGATCTTTTCTGCAACGAGCTGTGCATCCATATCGATGTTACGAATTTCAACAACGGATACCGATGCGGGCATACCTGCCTTAGCTTCGATCTCAGCCTTGAGTTCGTTGATAGCTGCGCCCTTAGGACCGATTACGAGACCGGGCTTTGCGCAGTGGATGATAACTTTGATTCTGCCGTTAGCGCGTTCGATTTCTACCTTCGGAACGCCTGCGGCCTGAAGCTTTGTCTTGAGATACTTTCTCAAGTTGTAGTCGGAAACGAGTGTATCGCCGAACTTTTCATCGGAGGCATACCATCTCGAGTCCCAGTCCTTGATAACGCCTACACGCATGCCGTGGGGATTTACCTTCTGACCCATTTTAGTTTTACCTCCTTAGTTTCTTTCTTTTACTTTGAGAGTGATGTGGCAAGTTCTCTTAAGGATTCTGTCTCCGCTTCCCTTTGCTCTGGGCATCCATCTCTTGAGAGTGGGGCCGGGGCAAACGAAGCATTCAGAAATGTAGAGCTTGCTTGCATCCATCTCGAAATTATTTTCTGCATTCGCCGTCGCGCTCTTGAGGAGCTTGATCAGGTCTTCGCACACGCCCTTAGGTGTATTCTTGAGAATACCCATTGCCGTCTCCACGTCCTTGCCGCGGATAAGATCGAGCACCGTCTTGACCTTGATGGGCGAAACGCGCACATATTTCAAATATGCAACAGCTTCCATTTTAGGTTTTTGACCTCCGTTTAATCTAACGTATTACTTACCGTTGTTGGACGTCTTCGAGCCAGCGTGGCCTTTGAACGTACGTGTGGGGGCGAATTCGCCGAGCTTGTGTCCTACCATATCCTCGGTAACATATACCGGAACATGCTTCTTTCCGTCGTGAACGGCGATCGTGTGACCAACGAACTCAGGGAAGATTGTGGACGAACGGCTCCATGTCTTAAGGACCTTCTTGTCGCCCTTTTCGTTCATAGCGCAAATTCTTGCGTAGAGCTTCTCTTCAACGAACGGCGCTTTCTTTAAGCTTCTGCTCATCTTTTCAGTCCTCCTTATTTACCGTTTCTGTGCTTTACGATGTTCTTCTCGGTGCGAGCATTCTTCTTACGAGTCTTATATCCGAGAGCGGGCTTGCCCCAAGGAGTAAGCGGGCCGGGATGACCGATGGGAGATCTGCCTTCACCACCACCGTGCGGGTGATCGCAGGGGTTCATGACGGAACCGCGAACTGTAGGACGAACGCCCATGTGACGTTTTCTACCGGCCTTACCGATCTTAACGGTGTCATGCTCGATGTTACTGATCTGACCGATCGTTGCTTTACAATCGAGGCGAACCTTGCGAACCTCTCCGGAGGGGAGACGAACCTGTGCGGTGCCGTTTTCCTTAGCCATAAGCTGAGCCTGTGCACCTGCGGAACGAACGAGCTGCGCGCCCTTACCGGGGTAGAGCTCGATGTTGTGAATGATTGTACCGACGGGAATGTCGGAAATGGGAAGCGTGTTACCGGGCTTGATATCGATCTTGGAACCGGAGTAGAGCACGTCGCCGGGCTTTACGCCTACAGGAGCGATGATGTAGCTCTTTGTGCCGTTTTCATACTGAACGAGTGCGATATATGCGCTTCTGTTAGGGTCATACTCGATACCGATAACGGTAGCAGCGCCTTCATTCTGACGCTTGAAGTCAACGATACGGTACTTAACCTTGTTACCACCGCCGTGATGACGAACGGTGATCTTACCGGTATTGTTACGTCCGGCATTCTTCTTCTTGATGACGATAAGGCTCTTTTCGGGAGTGAACTTGGTAACTTCGTCGAAAGAAGCAACCGTCATGCCGCGTCTACCGGGAGTCGTAGGTTTATATTTAATAGTAGCCATTTTCTAACCTCCCGAATTAATACATGCCTTCGAAGAACTCAATGGGCTTGGAGTCTTCTGTAAGCGTTACGATAGCCTTTTTCCAAGCTGCCGTGTATCCCTGGGACACGCGGAGTCTCTTGGGCTTTCTCTTCATGTTGATCGTGTTTACCGCAGAAACCTTTACGCCGAAAAGTTCTTCAACTGCAGCTGCGATCTGGGGCTTTGTCGCCTTCGGTGCAACACGGAACGTGTACTTCTTCTCACCGAGTCTGGACATAGATGCTTCGGTAACTACCGGAGCAAGGATTACGTCTTCAGCAAATTTCATTACGCGTAAACCTCCTCGATTTTTTCTACCGCACCGCGAGCTACGATGAAGGTATCGCAATTAAGGATGTCATAGACGTTGATGGTGTTGTACTGAGCAGTCTTTACGTTCGGAATGTTTGCAAAAGACTTAACAACGCAAGCGTCGTTATTGTCAAGAACTACGAGAGCCTTCTTCTTTGCTCCGACTGCTGCCAGCATGCTGACCATCGTCTTTGTCTTATACTCGTTTGTTTCGATCTTGTCGATGACGATCATATCACCGTCTGCAACCTTGCTCGAAAGAGCGCTGAACATAGCGACGCGCTTGGTCTTCTTGTTCATCGAAACACGATAGCTGCGGGGCTTGGGGCCGAGAGCGATACCGCCGTGCACGAACTGAGGAGCTCTGCGGGAGCCCTGTCTTGCGCGACCTGTACCCTTCTGTCTCCAGGGCTTCTTACCGCCGCCGGAAACTTCAGTTCTTGTGAGAGTGGACTGTGTGCCCTGTCTCTGGTTAAGCAGATATGCTCTTACAGCCGAATGGAGGACCGCGCCGTTAATATCGGCAGCGAAGATCTTATCCGATAATGTGATTTCACCGACTGTAGCGCCGGTCATATCAAGCACTTTCATGTTAGGCATTCTCTTCTTCCTCCTACTTATGCTTTCACGCTGTCACGGATGAATACGATACCGCCGCGAGCACCGGGAACAGCGCCCTTAACCGCGATAAGATTCTTTTCCGCGTCAACTTTAACGACAGCAAGGTTCTGAATGGTAACCTGTTCGTTACCGTACTGACCTGCCATTTTCTTGTTTTTGAAGATGTGCGCGGGGTCAATAACGCCCATCGATCCGGACTGACGGTGGATAGGACCTGTACCGTGAGTCATACGGAGTGTTGCGAGTCCCCATCTCTTGACAGCACCGGTGTATCCGCGGCCCTTTGTAATGCCCGTTACATCGACCTTTTCGCCTGCGGCGAAGGTATCGGCGGTGATTACGGAACCAACTTCTGCAAAGCTGATGTCTTCAAGACGGAATTCTTTTAAGTGGCGCTTAGCACCTACGCCTGCGCGTTTGAAATGACCTGCCTCGGGCTTGGACACCTTAGACTCTTTCACATCCATGAAACCGAGCTGAAGTGCGTCGTAGCCGTCTGTTTCCTTTGTCTTCTTCTGAACTACCGGGCAAGGACCTGCTTCGATTACTGTTACAGGGATCATGTTGCCGGCTTCGTCGAAGACCTGGGTCATTCCGAGCTTCTTGCCTATAATGGCTTTCTTCATGAGTTTGTTTCCTCCTGTTTTGGTTATTGGTCAGGGCGGTGGTAGTACGGGAGCCACCCCGTTCGCCATGACATGACCTAAACTCGAACCGTACGCTTCTTAATCTTTTTTTGCGCCGTCATTCGGATCCGGTGGCTTATTTTTGTTTCGTTAGCCGGGAATTAAAGCTTAACTTCAATCTCTACTCCCGCGGGGAGCTCGATTTTCATCAACGCCTCAATCACCTTCTGTGACGGCTTCTTGATAACAACGAGTCTCTTGTGCGTTCTCTGTTCGAACTGCTCACGGCTATCCTTATATTTATGGACTGCGCGGAGGATCGTTACGATTTCCTTTTCTGTAGGAAGCGGAATAGGTCCGGATACTTCGGCGCCGTTTGCTTTAGCTGCCTCAACTACCTTAACGCTTGCCGCGTCTACGAGAGTGTGGTCATAACCCTTTACACGAACATTGATCTTATCGTTTGCTGCCACGTTTGCTGCCTCCTTATATTATTACTACAAGTGGGGCGATGTACTGTACACGGCTTCGTGCGTTCATGTTGTATCCAAAAATAGAACCGATCAGCTAATCACACAGGTAATGCTGTATCGGCGGCTATATTCGGGCATAGATCGCGCACGTCACCATACGGTTCATTTGGCCCGCCCGACTCTGAGGTCGGACATACTCCACGGAAATTTCCTGCCATTCGGCAGCTACCTTCCGCTTCTTCGCACACCAAGCTTATCAATTTTATCACATAAGTTTCGGTTTTGCAAGCACTTTCTAACATTTTATTTGATTTTTTGCGATTTTTGACGTAGAATATTATCCAAACATCCACTCTTGTTTTTGTGCAACTTTAACAACAAAGCACCCCGAGGCGAAACAGCCTCGGGGTGCGGGTTTCAGCTATTCGATTTTACCGAAAATCAATTACTTGATATATACGGAGAGGAGCTGACCGTCAACGCAGCCGTATACGGCATTGCCGATAACGTAAATGGTTACGTGATACCACTGTTCGTTTTCGTATTTATCCGCAGTCTGTGTGCCGTTTGTGAGAGAACCGCCAACGCAAACCTGGAAGCAGGTCTGAGTGTTGGTCCAACCGCCCTGATTCCATCTGATGAAGTCAGCGGATGCAGGATCTGCAACATCAGCTACAGCGAAGTAAGGCATGAAGCCTTCTGCACCGCCGTCTCTGCGAGCGTCAAACTCGAAGATATAGTTGTTCCAGTCAGCGTTGCCGATACTGTCGGTAACGAGGAGAGCACCGCCCGTCATGGTTGTGGAAACGTAGTTGAGCTGGAGAACGTTGCCGTGGCCTTCGCCGCCATCAACGACAGCCCAGTCATTGTGCCAGTCTTCACCGTTCACGAGCGTGGTCCATTCACCGTCGTTAGCGTCGAACGCTGTCCAGTCGCTATCAAGGAGAGCTTCGTTTGTGAAGTCATTTTCGTAAAGAACGTCGCCTGTGAGGTAGCTTGTAACCTTTACGTTGTCGATGGAGAACATTGTGCTCCATGTACCGAAGCCGATACCACCGCTGAGGATCTTATCTTCGGAAACAGTTTCATAAGCTTCAAAGAGCTGAACTCCGTTAACGTATACCTTAACGGTAGCAGCATTGATATTAAGGCTTACAGGGAACCATGTGTCAACAGGCATACCGTAAGCGAGGTCGATGGTGTCAGAAGTAATAACGCCGTCTACGCAATGCTTAACTGCAACGGTAGAGTTATCGCCGCCACCGATGTCGAGTACGTAGTAGTTCTTTTCATCGGTTACGCCGAAGTAGAACTTAACGCCGCCGGTACCTTCGGTAACCTTAACCTTAGCGGAGAGCTGAAGCATGTTCCAGTCGTTTTCGCCGAACGTCATCATGCTGCCCGTTGTGTCGGTTGTGATAGCAAGAGCGTTGTTGTAAGTGGGATCTTCGCCTTCTTTTGCTGCGGGAGTTTCGATAGTTTCAACTTTCCAGTCTTCAGCGTTTACAGTCCATGTACCGCCATCAGCAGTCATGAAGTTGTAATCGAGAGTGGTGTCTTCTTCGAAATCTCTTTCAACGAGTGTGAATTTACCCTGTGTGCCGACTACCTTGAGGTCATCGAAGTAAACGGTGCCGTTTTCAGCGCCGATACCGAGATAACCGCCGAATTCTGCACTGGGATCGGGTGTCCAAATGTCGTTTCCGCCGTTATTTCCGGCGTTGTCATTTGTGTCTTCGCCGCCTTCGGTTTCAGTGCCTGTGCCTGTACCGTCAACGGGGAACTTGGGTTCGTCCTCGCCGCAAGCAGTGAAGCAGAGCGAAACGAGCATAACGAGCACAAGTATAAGAGCTGTAAGCTTTCTCATCGGGATCGTCCTCCAAAATTTTTTCGTATAAACCAATACGATTTTAGATATTATAACACAATCCGATCTGTATTGTCAACATAAGTTCGACATACTTAATAATTATAAACACATTTTCGTAAACTCAAAGTTGCAGACGTGCAAGCGCTCCGCAGTCGGATCTGATCTTTTCATAAAGACCCGTGTAGATCCCGTAAAGCTCATCGTAGCGTTTCGCATTTTCAGCCACCGGCTCGCAGGTATCCTTAACCTTGATAACAGCTTCACACGCCTCGCGTACGTCCTTATATATACCGACGCCGGCCGCCGCCAGAAGCGCAGCTCCGAGAGCGCCGCCTTCGTTTGAAGCTGCCGTATTGACTCTGCAACCGAAAACGTCAGCCAGCATCTGCCGCCAGAGCGGACTCGATGCACCGCCGCCGCACGCCATCATATCAGCAGCAGTGATACCCGCCTCACCGAACAACGAAAGGCTGTCACGTAACGCAAATGTGACACCTTCCATGACGGCGCGAAGCATATCGTGACGCGTGTGACGCGCCGTGAGTCCTATGAACGCACCGCGTGCAAACGGATCAAGATGCGGCGTGCGTTCTCCCATCAGGTACGGCAGATATAAAAGCTTGTTTGAACCGACGGGCACGGAAGCCGCGTACTCGTCCATTACTTTGTAAACGTCAACGCCGCGTGCGTCAGCTTCGGCTGATTCCGCAGCGCAGAAATTATCGCGGAACCAACGCAGCGAAAGCCCCGCCGACTGAACGACGCCCATAACGTGCCATTCATTCGGCACGGCGGCGCAAAAGCTGTGGATGCGTCCCTTCGGATCGTATGCAACGTTGGGGCTGTGAGCAAACACAACACCGCTCGTTCCGATCGTTGCGAAAGCTCTGCCGCCGAAAACGACACCGCATCCGATTGCCGACGCGGCATTATCACCCGCGCCGCCAACAACGGGTATGCCCACAGGCAGGCCCGTGGCAACGGATGCCGACGTGCTAAGGGCTCCCGTCACCTGCTGTGACTCATAAACGGTGCCGAGCAGTCCTTTGTCAATGCTAAGCTTAGACAGAACCGTATCGGACCAACAGCGTCCCGCAATATCAAGCAGCTGCATACCCGAAGCGTCCGACACCTCCGTCGCACGTTCGCCCGTCAGCATATAGCGGATGTAATCCTTCGGCAGAAGGATCGTTTTACATTTTTCGTAGATGTCGGGCTCGTTTTCGCGCACCCATAAAATTTTGGATGCCGTAAATCCAGTGAGTGCCGGCGACATCGTAATACGCATCAGCTCATCGGCTCCAACCGCTTTTGTTATCTCATCGCACTGCTTTTCCGTTCGCTGATCACACCAAATAATGCTTCGGCGTAAAACACGACCGTCACCGTCAAGCATGACAAGTCCGTGCATCTGTCCTGACAGTCCGATGCCGCGTATGTCGTTTTTGTTGATCTGTGCCGTCACGGCGGCGATTCCCTCTACGGTTGCGTCCCACCAATCGGCAGAATCCTGCTCCGCCCATCCTTCATGCGGTTGATAAAGCGGATACTCGACTGTTTTTGATCTGAGCTTCACACCGTTCTCATCGAACAAGACCGTTTTCGTGCCCGACGTACCGATGTCTATGCCTATCAGGTATGCCATAACTATCCTCCTCGGATTTTTCTTACAATATAATTATATATGAACACAAACCTCTCCGTCAGCACACATAACCGTAACGGTTCGGTCAATATTTTGCTTCTTCGATATCAGATCAGCTTTTCATAGGCACGGCGCACTCTGTCACCGTCCCCGTGTGAAAGCGTGATCTCTCCGCAAACTTCAAATCCGTGTTTACAGAGGAATCTTTGCATAACGACGTTTCCTCTGTGTGTATCAACACGCAGTGACACGATGCCCTTCCCTCTCGCTATAGCTTCTATCTGTTCAAACAAAAGCGACACAGCACCGCCCCCGCGATACACATCGGATGCGGCGACTCGGTGCACCGCAACGTACTCGCCGTTCGACAGCCATGCCCCGTCGATCACGTCATAATCGTGATCGGGGGACGCCACCATAGCGGCAACAGCCGCTATATGCTCCCCGTCGGGATCGACGGCAGCATACAGAATGCCGTCGGCTATATCCGCCGCCGTCTGTTCGCGCGGCGGATAGCCGTCCTGCCATTGATCGATTCCGAGCGCGGCGATTGCACGTCTGCCGTCATCATACACACGGACAGCCGTATCGAGCTCTTCTTCACGAACGGCGCGGACGTAAAACTTCGACGCTTTCCGTTTTTTTCTTTTCATTATATTATATATGACAGAGTCCGCCGTCACCAACGCAACGAATACAGCAGCAATAACAATGATCACGTTCCCGACTATAGAATACAGCGTCACCGTATTTCGTGTAAATACGTCAGCAACAAGATAATCTTCAACGTTTATCGGCAACGCCGAGGTGATCTTGCCTGACGGCGCGATCACGCAGGAATAGCCCGTGTTCCCCGCCCTTGCAACGTACCTGTCCGTTTCAACTGCGCGAAGGATTCCCTGCGCCGTGTGCTGATAGAGCGCCGCGCTCTCGCCGAACCACGAATCGTTCGTCGAAACCGTCAATAACTCCGCCCCGGCGCGGACAGCATCAAGCGCACATTCTTCGTAAATCGAATCAAAGCACACAAGTGCACCGACGTGTCCGTATTCCGTTTCAAGCAAAACGGCATCTTCGCCTACCGAAAGCGCATTTTCAAACATTGACATTGACGCAAGCGGCGGCACAAGCTTTTCGATGATCGCTTCAAAAGGAACAAACTCTCCGAAAGGTACAAGCTTCCGCTTCGCGTATATGTTTTCGGTGTCTATCTCGCCGTCCGGTGTCACCGACATCACAGCGTTATAATCCTCTTCCGCTTCCGATTCGCCACTGCGGCGCCAGAATGCCGTTGCGAGAAGCGTAATGTCGTTGACATCCGCCGTCACTTCAACGAATCTGCGCATAAACGGATACTTGTTTATAATGTACGGAATCGCCGTCTCCGTCCACAAGACGAGCTCGGCTCCGTCTTCTGCCGCAGAAGAGGTAAGTCTGCCGTAAACCGAGGATAGATTATCAAAACTGTCGTCGCTCCATTTGTCGCTTGAGGAAACATTTCCCTGGATGATGCCGACGGCAACCTTGCCGCCTTCATCGTCGGGGGTGCGCGTTATGTTGATGACGACTCCCGACACAAGATTCATAGCGAAGATCAAGACCGCCATTGAAAGCGACAGCGCGGCACGGCGCACCTCTTTTCGAGTAAGCACCGCCAGCGCGATATATCCGTTAACAAGTACGATCACGAGCGACACGAAATACGAGCCGAAGAGCGATGCTGTCTGCACGAAAACGGGCACATAAGCCTGCCCGATGGCAAGCCTTCCCCACGGCACTCCCGCCCATGTGAGCGTCTGCGCCCATTCAAATATAATATATATCAGAGCGTACAGTAAAGGCATCGTCAGGCGCGCGCCCGCGCCGTTCGCAACGGCGCGATTGCGTGCCGCACATAAAAACAGCGGCACCTGCCACATCGCAAATGCAGCTTGCAGCAAGGGAAGTCCAAGCCACGCGAACATTACCGCCGCCAAAGCCGCCGCAGGCGTCATTTCCGTAAAATCCAACGGATACATGGTCAAAAACCAATACCATACCGTCAGATAATAAGGATAAAAATACGAAAAGCCCAAATATAGACCGTGACGCACCTTTTTTTCGTCTACATGACGCAACGAAAGAAACAACAGTACCAATAACGGAGCCATCGTCACCCACTGCAGTGCCGCAGGCAGAAAATACGAAACCGCAAGCCCTGTCATGATTCCCGACCCCGCCGCGATCAAGTATAAATATATCTTCTTCATTCCTTCTCCAATCAAAAACAATTCAAAAGTGCCGAAGGAGTCATATCCTCCTTCGGCACAAAGTCAAGCCACGTAATTTGGCTCGTCTTCATTCGAATTCGCGCATAAAATCAACCGTTTTTTTATCAACAGAAACGTCTGCTCCGTCAAGATACGAAAGTACACCTTCATAGTCACCGAGAGCAAACTTCACCCGATACGCACACAACGCTTGTGAACGGTAGCCGAGCTTTCTGTCGGCGGCATTTTTACCGTAGCGTCCCTCGCCGAGAAGCGGCCATCCCGCCGCTTCCATGTGAGCACGGATCTGATGCGTGCGTCCTGTTACGAGCAGCACCTCGCAAAGCGAGAGCGCCTTGCCATCGCGCACGACCGTTTTCATGCGTCTATATTTTGTAATTATCTCTTTAGAACCGCGCACGTTTTCGGAATATACGCGGACACCGCCGTGTCCCTCACGGCGGAGATAACCGTGAAGCGTGCCCGAATCCGGCTTCGGTTTTCCGTGAACGGCGCAAAGATAATACTTTTCGATCAACCGCGTTTTTATGATCTCATTCATCTCACGCAGGGCGGCGGCATTTTTCGCCGCGATGACAAGACCGCGCGTGTTGCGGTCTATGCGGTTGCAAAGCGCGGGCGCAAAACTATTCTCGCGGCGCGGATCATATTCGCCCTTACCGTAAAGGTATGCTTGAATGTGTCCGATGAGAGTGTTCTTATCGTCCGACGCCTCGCCGTCGGCGTCTCCCGAATGAACGAGCACGCCTGTCGGCTTATCGCATATCATAATATTGTCATCTTCGTAAACGATGTATAGCTTCGGCTTGATCGATTCGATCGGCAGCTTTTCGCCGTCACGAAAGAATTCATCGCTGATGAAAAGCTTCACTTCGTCGCCCGCGACGAGCATCTGTGATGCTTCTGCGCGTTTGCCGTTCACCTTGACGCATTTTTGCCGAATGTACTTGTAGAGCAACGACTTCGGCATTCCCACCGTGATCTTCGACAGGAATTTGTCAAGACGTTGACCGCCGTCGTTTACTCCGACAGTATAAAGTCTCATTATCGGATATCAGAGCGTTCCGAAAATTCTGTCGCCCGCATCACCGAGACCGGGAACGATGTACTTATTTTCATTGAGGTATTCATCGAGCGCGCCCATATAAATATCAACGTCGGGATGAATTCTTTCAAGATATTCAACGCCTTCGGGAGCGCCTACAAGACACATGAACTTGATATTTTTGCACCCCTTCGTTTTAAGAAGCGAGATCGCGTCAACGGCAGAACCACCCGTTGCGAGCATAGGATCCGTTACGATAACGAGACGCTCCGCAATATCTTCGGGAAGCTTGCAGTAGTAAAGCACCGGCTGCTTCGTTTCATGATCACGGTAAAGACCGATATGACCGACCTTAGCCGTCGGTTCGATCTTCAAAAAGCCGTCCGACATACCAAGACCTGCACGCAGGATCGGCACGACCGCCATCTGCTTGCCGGCGAGTCTTTTCGCCGTCATCTTTGCAACGGGAGTTTCAATTTCTACATCGACCATGGGGATATCTCTTGTGATCTCATACGCCATAAGCATTGATATCTCGTATAAGAGTTCACGAAAATCTTTCGTTCCCGTGTTTTTGTCGCGCATTATTGTAAGCTTATCCGTAATCAGCGGATGATCCATTACGTGTAACATATTTATCGTTTCCTTTCGCTTATCTTATGCAGATAAATTCGTTTTATTTAACTATAATTATACCGCCACCGAACGCTTATTGCAATAGCGAGGGGGAATTTTCAACGCATTTTGCCGTTATTTTCGTAAAAACACATAAAATTATAGCTTTATTAGCTGAAATTTTCAATCAAACGATTAATTTACAGTGGCGGTGTACGATGATATAATTATATATAAATAAACTGTCAGTGTTTATTTACAAATAATCTTTCGGTTCATAAGAAAGGCTTTTATCATGAACAAGCTCCGTGCAGGAATAGTCGGCGCAACCGGTATGGTCGGTCAGCGCTTCATCACACTCCTCGAAAATCACCCCTATTTTGATATATCCGTCCTTGCGGCAAGCCCTCGCTCCGCAGGAAAAACTTACCGTGAAGCCGTCGGCTCCCGTTGGAGAATGACGACTCCGATGCCCGAATCCGTCGGTGACATGATCGTGCTCGACGCATCCTGTGTAGAAGACGTAGCCGCAAAGTGCGACTTCATTTTCTGCGCCGTAGACATGAAAAAAGCGGAAGTTCTGGAACTTGAGGAAACTTACGCAAAAACGGAAACTCCCGTTATCTCCAATAACTCTGCAAATCGCGGCGTTCCCGACGTTCCGATGCTCATTCCCGAGATCAACGAAAATCACCTCGCCGTTATCCCTTATCAGCAGAAGCGTCTCGGCACTACACGCGGATTTATCTGCGTTAAGCCCAACTGCTCCATTCAGAGCTACGTTCCCATGCTGACTCCCCTTCTCCGCTTCGGCATCAAGCGTGTGATCGTTTCAACGTATCAAGCAATCTCCGGCTCGGGCAAAACGCTCGCCGAAACTCCCGAAATAATCGACAACGTCAAGCCATACATTTCGGGCGAGGAGCAGAAGAGTGAACAGGAGCCCTTAAAGGTTTGGGGACACATAGAAAACGGTCTGATCATCCCCGAAAAGAGCATCAAGATCTCCGCACACTGCGTTCGCGTTCCCGTTTCCGACGGTCACCTCGCATCAGTTTTCGTTGACTTTGAAGAAAAGCCCACGCGTGCGCAGATACTCGAAGCGTGGAAAAACTACAAAGGCAAGCCGCAGCTTCTCCGTCTTCCTTCCGCTCCCGAGCAGTTCATCACATATTTTGAAGAGGAAGACCGTCCGCAGACAGCCATCGACCGCAACATTGGCAGCGGCATGGGCGTCTCTGTCGGCAGACTCGAAGAGGACACCATTTTCGATTACAAGTTCATCGGACTTTCGCACAACACACTTCGCGGAGCCGCAGGCGGCGGTCTGCTCTCTGCCGAGCTTCTCTATCGCGAAGGTTACCTCATTTCCAAATAAAAATTAACAAATTTATTCGTTCATTTTTTCAGTTTTCTGTTTATTTCGCCGCAATTTTATGTTATAATAAATTAACGGATGGGGCAACCTCCTCACCGTAATAACAGTTAAAGGCGGTAAAGACACATGAAAACAACAATTATCGGTAAGCAAATGAACGTGTCAGAGGATCTGAAAGCTCTTGTTACGAAGAAACTGTCAAAGTTTGATAAGTTCTTCCGTGACGGCGCGGAAGCCTTTGTAACCTTTAACCGCAGGCATGATCAGGAATGCCTTGAGATCACCATCTCGGCAAACGGAACTTTATTCCGCAGCGAAAAAAAGAACGTCACTTTCCAGAACGCTCTTGACGATTGCATCGAGGCGATTGAGCGTCAGATCAGAAAGAACAAGACTCGTCTTGAAAAGCGCTTGCGCGAAGGTGCTTTCGCAGTTCCCGCATCGGATGACATCCCCGATCTTCCCGAAATCGAGGAAGAAAAAGAGCTCATCATCCGCACAAAGAAGTTCCCCTTCAAGCCCATGACTCCCGACGAAGCGATACTGCAGATGAATCTGCTTGGTCACGAGTTTTTCGTCTTCGTCGATTCGCAGTCTGAGGAAACCTGCGTTGTTTACAAGCGAGACGACGGCAACTACGGCCTTATCGTTCCGGAAAAATAAAACAACCGCAAAAATATAAAAGGAGGCGCAAGCCTCCTTTTTATCTGCATTTATCTGCAAAAAAAGAGGAGTTCTTTCAAACTCCTCTTTTACATTTGTCTTATTCCGCTTTGCCCGTATCCGTTTCAGTTTCGGGAACGTATCCTTCGGGATACTCAAAGAGAACTATGTTACGGAACATATCGACGTGAAATCCGTGAAGCTTCTCGTACTTTTTCTTTCCTTTGAAGACCGATATGGTTGATATTTTACGAATGCATAAAACCGTATCGTCCGGCAGATCCGCCATAACGCCGTAGTATTTGCCAAACGGCAGCTCATGCAGATAAACACCGCATTCATCGTAAAGCTCAACGCCCGAAAGCTCCTCTTCTGTGAAGATCTCCGTCATCTTCAAAAATCCGCCCTCATCGCGCACACTTTCATAAAGCGACGGATCAAGCAGGCAAACGACCGCCTCACCCGCGAAGATCTCCATGCCAAACTGCTTGTTATTCTGCGAATTTGCCGCTAAATCTATGTAGAATTCCTCGCTTTCCGCTTCAGCTTCCGCCTTCATTTCGTTTATCTTTTCTTCGGAAACGCAGGTGAGCGTAATGAGCATCACGCCCTTTTCGCCGTCTTCGTTATAGTCCAGCATCACGTCACGCATCGCGGATTTGAAGCCGATGACGTCACCTGCCGACATATATTCGGGGCCTGCATACATAACGTACACATCGGGAACCTCTCGTGTCGCAAGCTGATATATGCAAACGCCTAACACGATGACGAAAAAGACAGCGACTATGACCTTCCACTTGTGGTGATACCAGAAGTTATCAAACCACGAGCGAAATTCGTCCATCTCCTCGCCCATTCCATGAAATTCTATTTTTGCGTCTCTGTTTTTGTTTTCATCAGCCATAATATACCTCAATCATTACGATATGTACAGTATACCATAATCACATATCATATTCAACAATATTCCGATGTAATTAACATTGGTATAACACAAAGTTAAAAGAGTCAGCACAAAAGCTGTGCTGACTCTTTCGTTTTATTCCCATTTTTTCCACACATCGGGGCAGTATCCTATCGTCGCAGACTTGCCGTTTCGCACGATCGGGGTTTTGAGCACCTGCGGATTGTCGAGTACCTTTTCTTCCTTTGCTGCACCTTCAATGTACTTGATAAGCATAAGCGTATCGTTGTCGCGGCAGTTCTCGTCAAGCATCGCGTCAAGACCGCCCACAGCCTGCGAAACACTTTTGAGCTCGCCGCGGCTGAGCGATTTTTCACATAGATCAATGAACTGAAACTTGATCCCACGCTCCTTGAAGAAACGCTGCGCCTTTTTCGTGTCGTTGCACTTTTTCGTGCCGAATATCTGTATATTCATACCGTATGTTCCTCATTTGAAAAGCGAGCAGCCTGCGGCGCGGAAATGCTCGCAGAGCTCGCGGAGCTTTTCCTCCGACAGCCCGAATTGACGCGACAGACATGATAGGCAGTAATGCACCGTCGTGCCCCGATTTATGAGCTTTTTGGAAAGCCCCACCTCGTCAGACAAGAGCTCGCGTTCACACTCGCCGCACTTCATCTTTTCTGCAGACTCGCAATATACACACGGCAATCGTGCGCCTTAACGTGTACGCGCATATATTCGCGGTACCGTTCTTCTCCGCCCTCAAAAATATCGCGTGCGATTACGTCATAACCCGCGGACGCAGGCAGACCGAAATCACTGAACGTGAGGTAAATATCGCCATCGCGCTCGTCCATGTTATACAGTCCGATCGCATACGTGCCGTCGTCAAGATGCTTCAGCAACACGCGAAGTTTGTCGCTCCACATATGATGCGTCGACATAGGCGGACGTGCCTCCGCGTCCTGATTTATACGCAGCAGATCCGCGTTCGTAACGAGCTTTTTCGTTTCCTCGTTCATAGAACGGATGTCGCAGCCGAGCATTAGAGGAGCCGAGAACATACACCAGAGCGAGAACTGCGAACGGTAGTCAGCATCGTTGCAGCCCGTCGTGCCGACGAGCCCCTTGCCGTACATACCGACGGTGAGCATATCTATATCATTATAGCATTGCGGTGCGGACGTTCCGAGCTTGTCAAGCTGGCTCATCGCTATTCGGCGGTAGGATTCGGGATTGTCGAATATATCGCCCGTTGAGCGGTACATATGTGCTCCCGTCGAACGGATCCATTGCCACACGTCATCGCTTCCCCAGTTACAAGCTGAAAAAAGAATGTCACGTCCCGAAGCGCGAAGCGCCATTCCCATGCGACGGTAAAGTAGCTTTCCGTCGATTCCCTGCGGCTTATAGCAGAAATCGTACTTCAAAAAATCGACTCCCCACGATGCAAACGTTTCCGCATCTAAAAACTCATGGTCGAACGATCCGGGATAGTCGGCGCAGGTGCGCTGTCCTGCACACGAATACATACCGAATTTAAGTCCCTTACCATGAATGTAATCGGCAAGATCCTTCATTCCGTGAGGGAATTTAGCAGGTTCGGGTACGAGTCTGTCAGTGTCAGGATCGCGAAGCTTTTTGCTCCAGCAATCGTCTATGACTATGTACTGATATCCTGCGTCGCGGAGTCCCAAGTCAATAAAAGCGTCTGCGCTTTCGCGGATGAGCTGATCGGATATGTTGTGTCCGAACGTGTTCCATGTGTTCCAACCCATAGGTGGACGGTTAACTAACATACTGTACCTCCATCTTCGCCGTCGGCGTGTCATAAAATTACAGGCTCTCGCCACTACTGTAATTATACTAAACCAAAGCGGCAAAAACAAGACAATTTGCGGGATATAATGTGTATATTGTTGTAGAGTGATGCACATGGGTTGAGATTTATTTGAAAATATGCTACAATATCACACAACACATAAACAGGAGCGAAAAATGAGCACTTACATTTTAACCAGTATGTTTCCGAACGGGTTCAGCACGCAAACAGCAAAGCTCTTCGATGATCTGATCACAAGACGCAGATCATTTGCCTTTGTCGCGTCTGAATTTGAAATGATACACGAGAAGACGGATAAATACTACCGCCATTTTCTCGCTATGTTTGCCGATGCCGGAATCAGATTCAACAAGAGCTGTGTTGTTGACGGAAGAATGACACCGAAAGAGGCGCAAAAAGTCATATCCGAAGCTGATATCGTGTGGCTTGCCGGCGGTGATACTCCCACACAGTTTGCATATCTGCAAAAATACGGTTTGATTGATATTCTCCGACATTACAACGGCACCGTTATAGGAATGAGCGCAGGATCGATAAATATGGCAAAATCCGCGATATGCACGCTCGCCTGCGGACATTATAAACAATTGATATATCCTGCACTCGGGCTCGTTGACATTTCTGTCGAACCGCATTTCACAATAAACAACGTCCCCGACGAGCTGCTCATGCTGTCGAAAGACCACATCATATACGGTTTATGCGACGATGCCGTTATTGTTTGTCGCGACGGTAAAACCGATTTTTACGGCGATATATATAAGCTTGACGCCACCGTCATCACAAAGCTGTAGCATCAAAAAGAAGCTTACTTTGCATCAAAGTAAGCTTCTTTTTTCATTAACTTATTCCACAACGACGCCTTTTTTCAAGATGATGTTTCCGTAAAGCGCAGTCTCACCGGTGAGAATAACGGCATACGATTTTTCCTTCGTGCGCTCGTAAAACTCCCACTTGTCTATCTCCTCAAAGCACTCCGCACCACGTTCATCGTACTTCGCTACGATATCCTTGTAAACGTCCCAGATAGGAGTTTGCACCGTATCTCCTTTTACGACTGCCATAAGCGTGCACGGACGCTCAACGTACGTGTCAAGCGGAAAAACCTGCAGTATCGCATCGAGTATTTCGGGGATACCGTGACCGTCCATACGTATCACCTGCTTACCGTACGTGTGTCCGGGGAAGTTGCCGTCGCCGAGTGTAATCTCGTCTGTATGTCCCATCTCACAAAGTATCTTCAAAAGCTCGGGGGACAAAATCGGGGGGATTCCTTTTAACATCGTATATTCCCTTTCGTTTTTATATCTTTTATATAAATTTTACCATGAAGCGAAAGCGTTTCTCAAGCGCGGCGCCTTTTCATATTTTTCGAATATTACAGTTATCTTTAGACTCACTCGCCGTCCTTCAGTACGGGTCTGCCCTCTCCGTCAAGCTCAAATCCGAACTCCTCGCTGTAGCCGTTCACCTTTTCGATGATACGGTCATATTCGTCGCCAACAGACGGCGTCGGCTTGAAGTCGTTGCGCTTTGTTATGCTCGAAAGCGAGCACGGAATGAACTGTCCGTTCATGTCGTATGTAAGCACGCCGTCAACGAGCGTGAAGGTCTGTTGGAAAATTCCGCTGTCCTTGTCATCAGGGTCGTTGTTGCCGCCGTAGCAGAAGTTGCCGAGGCTGTAGCAGATGAAGCGGTCCTTATAAATCTGCATTGCCTGCAGAACGTGCGGATGATTGCCGACGACAAGGTCGTATCCCCAATCTATGAGTTTGTATCCAAGTTCTATCTGATACTTTTCAATAACGGGCGTTTTATCGCCGCCCCAATGAACACACGCAACTACGATCGCGCATCCCTCTCCGCGCAGATAATCGTAGCCTTCTTTGAGCCACGTTTCAACCTTTTTGCCGTCGTAAACCTCGTTCACCGACACAAATCCGACCTTAACTCCCTTGACCTCGTAGATAAGGTAACAGTCATCGTAGCAGTACGAAATGCCCGCGTCGTCAAGCACCTGCATCGTTTCAACGAAGCCCTCGTCACCGTAGTCAAGACGGTGATTGTTGCCCATCGTTGCGACCTCAACCGATGAACCAGTCATAACGTCCGTGTATTCGGGCTCGCCCTTGTGGTTCCACTTCTTATCCTGAATATCCTCAGAATCCGTCAGCGAGCCTTCAAGATTTATAACGGTAATGTCGTCACTTTCAAAAATATCGCGCACGTTTTCGAAGAAATAGTCGCCGCCGTAGTCGTCGTAATAATCGTCAAATGAACCGCTGTATTTCATCTTCTGATTTCTGCCGAATGTGCAGTCACCGACAAATGTGAGTGTCAGCTTAACTATCTCCGGCTCGGGAGGAGCTGTCGTTTCGGTTTCGGTTTCGGTTTCCGTCTCCGTCTCCGTCTCCGTTTCGGTTTCCGTTTCTGTTTCCGTCACGGTATCCGAACCCGAACTGCTCGTATCCTGCGTTTCGCTCCCGCTTTCATTATAAACGCCGTCCGCCGTTCCGTCCGTACCGTCCGCGTCATCGTTACCGTCGCATCCCGTCACGGCAAAGCCAATGACGAGGCACAGCATAATAACCTTCAGCAATATCAAAAACGATGATAATACCTTTTTCTTTTCCATTTTATCACCAATTCGTCAGCCGATCACAACAGACTTTTCTTTTCCGTTCTTTCCGCGCGGATATTCTCTGATGCGGATCACGAAATCAAGATTGATGATATCCGTATTGCTGTCGCTCGCAACGAGCAGAGCACTTTCGGAGACCTCTTTGATAACGCCCGTGATCTGAGCGTCATTGAACGTATAAATGATGCACTTTTTTCCAATCAAGGTTTTTGCAAATTCAAACATAAATAAATTGTCACCTTTCTTTTTCATTATTTTTGCGGCAAGATATTCTTTCTTGTTTTTACGCCGCGTTATGATAAGGATCCACAGCGGCAAAAACAATAGCATATATAGAGCAGGATTCAAGATATCACCTCGCTAAATAAACCTATTACACACAGTATACCATATTAAGGCAAATAATTACAATATTCAGTATCATCGAACAACTGAAAACCATTTTTTTGGTTTTCCCGATGTCACAGCACCTGCGTCTTCGTGATAGCCTCTTCAATTTCCGCGCCGTTAAGATGATTTTTGATAAACAGCTCTTTCACAAGTGAATCGATCTTATCTTTATTTTCGGAAATAAGACGAACGGCTTCCGCCATCTCTTTTTTCAAAATACGGTTGACCGACATTCTCACCTCAACGGACATCGTACCGTTGGCGGCAACGCCTCCGCCAACGACGGCAAGACCGAACTCATCATCCATACCGTAAGTACAAACGAGCTCTTGAGCGATATTCGTTGCAGAAACCAAATCTCCGCCGGCACCCGTGGAAATGCCGTCGCGTTCACCATAGTAAACGATCTCGGCAGCTCTGCCGCCAAGCGACGTTCTGATCTTTGCGAGCAGCTCATCTTTAGTATAGATCGCCTTCCCCTCAGCTTCCGCGTGCTGCATATATCCTCCGTGGTTACCGCGGGCAACGATCGTAAGGTATGACGGCTTCTCACCGCAGAGCCAACAGAGCAAAGCGTGTCCTGCTTCGTGTCTAGCGACGCGCTCAAGCTGTGAGATGTCCCACTTCTTCACCTCACCGCTGTTAAACGTTTCAAACGCTTCTTCAAAAATAGCATCGTTCACAACGGTGCTTCCCTCTCTGATAGCGGAACGCAAAGCAAGCTCAACGACTGAATCAAGCTCGGCAAGGCTCATTCCCGTAGATCTCATTGCAATATTGTCAATTTGAGCATCGGAGATAGCCAAAGCACGATTCTTGGAAATCTTCATCTTCAAAAATCTGATCCTGTCATCCTTGTCCGGCAGATCGATATATACCCGTCTGTCAAAACGGCGTATCAGCGCAGGATCAAGACTCCTGTCTTTGCCCGGCTCAACGTCGAAATTGGTTGCCGCAAGCACGAAAACGGGCTTTGTCGGATCGTTCACAAAGCCGTCCATCTCCGTTAAGAACGCCGTCAGCGTTTCTTCACCGGTAGCACCGGCATTAACACCGCCACGACGCTCCTTGGCGATCGCATCTATCTCGTCTATGAAGAGAATGGACGGTGCGTATTTGCGTGCAGTCTTAAAGAGCTCGTGAACCTTTTCGGAGCCCTCTCCAACGTATTTTTTCAAAAACTGGTTGCCCTCGGCGGCAATAAACGTAACTTCCGCCTCACAAGCCATCGCCTTTGCGAGCATTGTCTTGCCCGTGCCAGGAGGGCCGTAAAGAAGAACGCCGCGCGGTGCTTTAACGCCCGTACCCATGTATTTTTTGGGATCTTTCAGATATTCAACGAAATACGTAAGCTCTTTTTTTGCGTCGCGTGTGCCGATCACGTCATCAAAACGCACGTCAGGCTTTGATACGGAACTCAGGACGTTCTTTTGATCTTCAGAATCAACGGCAACTGCCATCTTAAAATCAAACAGTCTTATCTCTGCGTTTTTGCCGTTTTTCGAGATCGTCTGCGCCGTTTCAAACGACACAAGCTTATTCTCTCTTGCAAGCTTTATCATGCTTGCCTGCTGATACAGGCTCAGTGAAAGCGCGTTCAGTCTTGCCGCAAACGACTCCTTAGCTTTCGTGATACGTATTACGTCACGCACTCCCTGACGCATAAACGAGATTTTTTCTTCTTCGCTAAGCACAGAGCCGCGTGTTTCAATAAGATACATCGGAAGCGTGCTTCTCTGTTCTTTCAAGAAACCGAAGAAGTCGCGTGCGGGAGAATCCACGTCTTCAATATTAAGATTTTCAAGTGATGCTGACGGAGCACCGCACTTCATATCGAGCATAACGAAATCAATATCATGCGTCTTAATCGCATCAACGGCATCTTTGAAGCTTTCAGCTCCGATAAACTCAAAATCAGGAGCCTTTTCTTTACACTGCAACGTTACTTTTTCTTCGGCAAAGACGAGTATTTCAGTTTTCTTCGTCGGATCGAAAAGCGCGGAAATGCCGTCTTTCGCACGCGACAGATCAACACTGACCTCTATCTTCTCAATGCTCTCAATACCCGTTTTAACTTTGTCTGAGGCAATAAGTCTCAAAAGCTCATAAAGCTCATCGTTAAAGAAAGTTTCCGCTCTGCCTCTGACCGTTCTCGCGTCGGCGGCTCCGCCCTCGGAAAACAAAAGCGCCGTATACACACGGTCATCCATCTTCAGCTTTATGCCCGTCTCTTTTTCGAGATTTCGTGAGTGACGTTCGATCTCTTTTTTTGCGATATTTCTGAGATTATGTGCGCCAATATGATTGAACATAACGACGTTTCCCGAAGCAAAACGCGAGCAGATCGCACCCGGAAAGTACGGTACGTGGGTTTCGGGGTTGACGTCTTTTTGCAGAGCCTTTATAACGACTTTTCTTGAAACCGTCGACAGATCACCGTTTTCGCTTTCTTCATAAAGCTGTTTACCTGCGTTTGTCGTGAAAATGATGATGGCATCCTTGAACGACACCTCCGCATCGGTGTAGTTATCACGAAGCCTTCCTGCATCGAGCATCTGCAAAAACAGATGAATAACACTGATGTGGGACTTTTCGATCTCATCAAACAGCAAGATACACTCGGAATTCTCTGCAACAAATCCCGTTACGTTACCGGGCTTTGAGCTCTTATATACCTTGTCCGAGCCGCAAAATTCGAGATTCGCTTCCTTATCGGCATATTCACTCATGTCAAAGCGCATGAATGGAAGCCCGAGCGCTTCAGCGGCTTTTTCAGCCAGGAAAGTTTTGCCGACACCGGGAGGACCTGCAAACAAGAACGTTGCACGTGGACGCTTTCTTGACTTGTCAATCATCGACAGCATACTCGCCTGAAAATAGCCCGTCACGAACGTATTGACAGCGTTATCCTGTCCTAGAACCGCGCTTTGAAGCTCCGATCTGATGCGTTTCACGTCTGCAACAAGCTTGGACATTTCCGCTTTCACGTCACGCGGCTCCTCACATATGTCCTCGTCTATGAAGTACTCTTCTTCGTATGTGTCAAACAGCTCGAGTTGCCTTTTCAATTCTTCTTCAAATGCCTCAATCGAATCGTCATCAGCGACGATTTCATCAACAGGAAGACCCAAAACTACGTCGTCGTTCTGCGCCGCTTTTGTATCGGGTACTGTCGGGGACAGTATAGATCTGATCGTTGCGGTCGGATCCGTTGAAATGCACATAAACAGCGTAACGGAATCAAGCTCCGTCCTATTTGCCGCGGCGGAGATCCCCGCCGCCTGCTGCATCTTCTTTTTCATGTACAGATCGTCAAGGAAAGTCATGCTCCCGTCATTACAAATGTACTTCATCAATGCTTCTTTTGCCCTGTAAAGGTCCGCAAAATTCTCTTTCACAGCCGAGCTGATCATAATGAGCTCATCGTCCGCCTGCTTGTCGGTTTCTTTCGTTATCTCGTCTATGAGAGCAACTATAAAGCGTTCAGCCGTGAACGGCATGTTATTTTTATTGCCAATCTTTTTCGCTTTTTCTATAAGCCATGTCAAAAGTGCACTCGTCTTGATCTCGTTCATATTCCCGTCTCCTTATACGTGCGCTCAGGTTCAAACTACGTAAAACCGTATATTAATATTTTAGTTTGCGGTCGTAAAACTGTCAATAGCAGTACCTGTCATTTTGCTGTTTATTCGGTCTTTTTTCGTCAAATAATCGTTTTCTCTCTCGCTTTTCGCTGTCGAAAAAGCTTGTTTTCACAGCATCACCGTCAGTATCGCCACGCTTTCAAAATCATGTTAAAAGTTGTGATTTTTTGTGATAACGGGTCACAAAAAAAAGAGTCATAAAGATTCTATAAGAATCGTTATAACTCATGAAAATTGCGGAAACATTGAGATTTTGAATAATTTATGGTATAATGCAGTCAATTCGATAAACTTGAATTTGACGGTCATTTTTCACCCCACCGATGGTTGATTTCTCTCCACTCAACCATCGGTTCGTGTTCTTTGTTACCAAAATTGTCTATACTGAAAGCGAAAGGAGGTAACCTATGGACCAAGTAAAAATTGGAAAGTTCATTGCCGAGTGCAGAAGAAAAACAAACTTAACCCAAATGCAGTTGGCAGAAAAACTGAACATTACCGACAGAGCAATATCAAAATGGGAAACTGGCAAATCTCTGCCCGACTCGTCTATTATGCTTGAACTTTGTGATGTTCTGGGTATCAGTGTTAATGATTTATTATGTGGGGAGGTAGTTACAATGGATAAATACAACAAAGAATTAGAGAACAATTTGCTTGAAATGATTAAGCAAAAAGAACAGGCAGACAAAAGATTGTTGTCCGTAGAAGTGTTTATAGGCATTACCGCGACGGTCGTTCTTTTTGCTTTGATATTTGTTGCCGCTTTTGTGCAAATGTCAAATGGACTAAGAATTACTCTCATTGTATTTGGATTTGTTTTGTTCTTAGCGGGTTGCTTCTATGCACTGCGGATGGAGCAAGTGGCAGGATAT
>JAZNDW010000040.1:0-20729 GCA_045588245.1 Eubacteriales bacterium | reverse complement strand
GGCAGTGCATATTAAGTGAATTTGTCGGTCAGACCGACCTATATAAAAAAATTCCATAAGCGGAGGAAAAATAATGGAACTTAGTAAGAAAAAGCAGTTAGAAATTACTGCACTAAAAGTAAGAAGGGGAATCGTTGATTCTATCCATGCCGCAAAGGCAGGCCATCCCGGTGGCTCTTTATCAATAGCAGATTTGCTTACATATCTCTATTTTGATAAAATGAATATCGACCCTGCAAACCCCAAAATGGCTAACCGTGATAGAATTGTTCTTTCCAAAGGACATGCGGCCCCCGCGCTCTATTCGGTACTCGCTCACAGAGGCTTCTTCCCCGTAGAAGAGGTTATAACCCTAAGAAAGGCAGATTCTCGCCTTCAGGGCCACCCCGATATGAAGGGCGTTCCCGGCGTTGATATGTCGTCGGGCTCTCTCGGACAGGGCTTCTCCGTTGCGTGCGGAATGGCGCTTGCCGCAAAGCTCAAGGGCAACGGCGCGCGCGTTTACACCGCCGTCGGCGACGGCGAAAGCCAGGAAGGTCAGATCTGGGAAGCTGCTATGTTCGCGGCTCACTACAATCTTGATAACCTCGTTCTCATCATCGACTGGAACGGACTGCAGATCGACGGTAAGATCACGGACGTTATGAACCCCACGCCCCACGATGAAAAGCTTCTCGCTTTCGGCTGGAACGTAATCTCCGTTGACGCTCACAACTTCGACGAGCTCGAAGCCGCATTCAAGGCGGCTCGCGAGTGCAAGGGCAAGCCCACCGCCATCATCGCAAAGTCCCACAAGGGTAACGGCGTTTCTTACATGACGGATAATGCAGGCTGGCACGGCAAGGCTCCGAACGCAGAGCAGTACGAAATCGCTGTTGCAGAGCTCAAAGCTCTCCGCGACTCTCTTTGAGACAGATCATAAGAAAGGAAGAGGTAAAATATAATGGCAGCTATAGCAACCAGAGAAGCATACGGAAAAGCTCTCGCCGAATTCGGCGCAAAATATGATAAACTCGTCGTTTTAGACGCTGACCTTGCAAACGCTACAAAGACGGATCTCTTCAAAAAAGAGTATCCCGACCGTCACTTCGACTGCGGTATCGCAGAAGCGAACATGACTTGCGTTGCCGCAGGTCTTGCCGCATCCGGATACGTTCCGTTTGCCTCCACGTTCGCAATGTTCGCATCGGGCAGAGCGTTCGAGCAGGTAAGAAACTCTATCGGCTATCCTCATCTTAACGTTAAGATAGGCGCAACTCACGCAGGCATCACCGTCGGTGAGGACGGCGCGTCCCACCAGTGCCTTGAGGACATCGCCCTCATGCGTACTATCCCCGGTATGGTAGTCATCAACCCCTCCGACGCCGTTGAAGCAAGAGCGGCAGTTGAAGCGGCTATCAACTACTACGGACCCGTTTACCTCCGCTTCGGCAGAATGGCAGTTCCGGTGATCAACGACAATCCCGACTATAAATTTGAGATTGGCAAGGGCATCAAAATGGTAGACGGTAACGACGTTACGATCGTTGCAACGGGACTTATGGTAGAGCCTGCGATCCGCGCAAGCGAGCTGCTTCTAAACGAAGGCATCTCTGCCCGCGTTATCAACATCCACACGATCAAGCCCCTCGACGAAGAGATCATCCTCGCCGCAGCAAAGGAAACGGGCGCCATCGTAACGGCAGAGGAAGCTTCCGTTATCGGCGGTCTCGGCGCCGCTGTTTGTGAGCTTCTCTCGGGAACGGTTCCCACACCCGTCGTTCGCCTCGGCATCAACGATGAGTTCGGTCACAGCGGACCTGCAAAGGAGCTTGTGAACATCTACGGTCTGACCGCAGAAAACCTTGTCGCAAAGGCAAAGGCGGCTATCGCTCTTAAAAAATAAATAATATAATGGGATTTGGGGGAGGCGCTTTCGGCCTCCCCTTGCCTATATGGATTGAAATGAAAAAAGATATTGTAAACGCCCCGTTCATTAAGAAAATGGGAGAGATCACATCGAATATGTACCGCCTCGGCTGGAACGAGCGCAACGGCGGTAACATCAGCGTCCTGCTCGAAGAGGCAGAGGTGAAAGAATACCTCAACACCGCAGACGTGCTTCGCACGATCCCGACGGGATTTGACGCAAAACCGCTCGCAGGAAAATATTTTCTCGTCACCGGTACGGGCAAATACTTCCGCCACATTGAAAACGATCCCGAATCCACCCTCGGCGTGCTCCGCATCGCGGAGGATGGCACGACGGCGGAGCTGCTTTGGGGATATTCTGACGGCGGCAAGTTCACAAGCGAATTTCCGGCGCACATGATGAGCCATATCGCACGTCTTTCGGTTGACCCCGACAACAGAGTCATCATGCACTGCCACCCGACAAACACCGTCGCTATGGGCTTCGTTTGCGAATTTGACAACAAAAAAGTGACGCATGAGCTTTGGCAGATGTGCTCGGAATGTATCGTCGTTTTCCCGGACGGCGTAGGAGTTTTGCCGTGGATGCTGTGCGGTACGAACAGTATCGGTGAGGCAACGGCAGAGAAGATGAAGGAGTTCCGCACCGTTATCTGGGGACTTCACGGAATCTACTGCGCGGGCAAAACGATGGACGAAACCTTCGGGCTCGTTGAGACCGTTGAAAAAGCGGCGGAGCTTTATATGAAGGTCGCGCATCTGCCGCGCATCAACACGATCAAGGACGACGAGCTCCGCTCGCTCGCAAACCTCTTCGGAGTTAAGCACAGAGAAGATTTCCTCGGCGAATGAAGCCGATATAAACGAAGAAAGGCACAGTACGACTATGAAAAAACTATTAGCCTACACACGTGAGCCAAAGGAGCAGAATATATATTCTTCAAAGCTTGCGGCAAGCCTGCACCTCGCTCTTGACACGGGCAACGGATTTGTCCCGCTTAACCATAACTACGGCGTGCTTTTCGCGCGCGCCGCAGACAATCCGGACGGAACGCTTGCGCCGAAAAGCATTGCCAAACCGTTCGTTTACAGAAAACATTCGGGCGGCTTCGGTGTCGTTGCGATCTCACTGCGCGCCGAAATGAAGGAGAATTTTCCCGACGAAAGCCGTCGCGGATGTATCATTTGTTTTTCGTCTTCCGATCTCGTTCATTATACCGAGGACGGAATGATAAAGCTGTCTGATTCCTATATTGAGGACGTGGCCTGCGAGCCTGTGAACGGCGGATATATCCTGCGCTGGCTCGATGCCGACGGCTGGCACGCCGTCAAGGGCGAATCCCTCATGTCCGGCGACGAAGAGGTACTGCCCGGCGAGGAGCCTGTTTACGAAACGGCGTCCCCCGAAAAGATCGAGGGTGTGCGCCCCCGCAACGTCATTGAGCTCTCGGACGAGGAGGCAGACTACCTTTATAAGAAACTCACAGTTGCGAAGAACACCTCCATCGACGTTCCCGAGGCTATCACCGTTTCGAGCCGCGACGAGCTTTGGGCAACTCGCGTGACGGCGCACTACAGCGACGGCACGACGGCGAAAAAGCGCATCGATTGGTACGACGGCGACGTCGATTACAGCCGTCCCGGCACGTATACCGTAAAGGGACGCATTCATCAGGACCGCTACGAGTTTCCCATCGCGTGGCATCGCGCCGACCCCTGCATCGGACGTTGGGGCGGCAAATATTACTTCATCGCAACGAACGACCGTGACGGCAACAATTCGCTTTATATACGAGAGGCGGACAGTATCCCCGCACTCGTAACGGCGCAGGAGATAAAGCTGCTTGACACGACGATGTATCCGCATATGAAAGGGCTCCTGTGGGCTCCCGAATTTCACGAGATAAAAGGTGAGCTTTACATATTCCACGCGGCAACGCCAAACGGATTCCCGAACGAGCGCTGCCACGTTATGAAGCTTCGCCACGGCGGCAATCCCATGGTGGCTTCAGATTGGGAAATGTCCCGCCTTGTCGTCAAGGCAGACGGCAGCCCCCTTTATACACTCGGCATTACGCTTGACATGACCGAATTTGAGATAGACGGCCACTATTACGTAATATGGTCTCAGCGCCGCTATAATCCCTGCGACTACGGCGCATGGCTCTATCTTGCCGAGATCGATCCGGACGAGCCGTGGCGGCTTATCACGGAGCCCGTCGCCATTTCAAAGCCGGATTACGGCTGGGCGAATAACGTCACCTTCGTAGACGAAGGCCCGTACCCGCTTTTCACCGAAAAGAAGCTCATCGTGACGTACTCCGCCGCAATGGTTGACGAAACTTACGTTGTGGCGATGCTCTCCGCCGAATACGGCAGCGACTTGCACGATCCGAAATCGTGGACGAAGATCAACTATCCGCTTATGTCCTCGGCAACGGTTCGCGGCGAGTTCGGAACGGGACACAACGCCTACGTTATCGACGACGAAGGCGACGTCTGGAACACGTATCACGGCAGACCCGGCGTTCATATGCCGCGAAGCTCGGGCATCCGCCGCGTCCATTTCGATATCGACGGCGATCCCGTGCTCGGTCTTACCGAAGAACGCGATCTTGCCCCCGAGCTGACGAACGTGGAAGTCGAAGTAACAGTAAAATAAATTTGATTGAATAAAGAGGTAACAACATGATCTATAACGCGCCGTTAGTACCGCAGAGAGCCGACCCGTACGTATACCGTCACACGGACGGATATTACTACTTCACAGGCTCCGTTCCTGCATACGATTGCATCGAGCTTCGCCGCTCGAAGACCGTAAACGGTCTTACCGACGCAGAAACCGCTGTCGTTTGGCAGAAGCACGAATCGGGCATTATGTCCAAGCACATCTGGGCTCCCGAAATGCACTTCCTTGACGGCAAATTCTATATCTACTTCGCCGCAGGTGAAAAAGATGACATCTGGAAGATCCGTCCCTACGTTCTGCAGTGCGAAAGCGACGATCCTATGGCAGGGCCGTGGCGCGAGCTCGGCAAGATTCAGCGTGCCGATGATGATATCGTTTCCTTCACGGGCTTTTCGCTCGACGCGACCGTTTTTGAATACGGCGGCGAACGTTATTACATCTGGGCGGAAAAGACATCGTTCGGCAACGGTCACCTTGCCTCCAATCTCTATATTGCAAAGATGGAGACACCGTGGAAGCTCAAGACTCCCGGAATGCTCCTCACAACGCCCGATTACGATTGGGAACGCATCGGCCACTGGGTTGACGAAGGACCTGCCGTTCTCATCAAAAACGGTAAGATCTACGTTACGTTCTCATCCTCCGCTACGGGCGCCTGCTACTGCATGGGCATGATGGAGGCAGACTGCGGCGCAGACCTGCTCGACCGCAACAGCTGGCGCAAGTCGCGCTATCCCGTGCTGAAGACGGACGCGGAGCTCGGCATATACGGCCCCGGCCACAACAGCTTCACCGTTGCTGAGGACGGAGAAACCGTTCTCTGTATCTATCATGCGCGTCCCTACGAGAAGATCGTGGGCGATCCGCTCTACGATCCGAACCGCCACGCACACGTGATGGAGGTCAGCTTCGACGGTGACGGCAGACCCGTCTTCGAATATAGAAAATAAAGGAAATAAACAAAAAACAGTCATGGCAAATCATTCCGCGGACTTTGTCCGCAGATATAACGAATATAAGCGCAGGCTTTTCGACCTCGCTTACGGAAAACTGAATGCTATGCAGCGCGAAGCGGTAACGACGGTGTCGGGACCGCTTCTCGTTCTCGCAGGCGCAGGAAGTGGGAAAACGACGGTACTCGTCAAGCGTATCGTACATATAATCAAATACGGTGACATGTATGAGAGCGATTTTGTTCCCGCGGACGCTGACGAGGGCGCACTGTTGCGCTATGAATACGCACTTTCGATGATGTCGCCCGAAGATATCGAAAAGTACGTTTTGCCCGATTTCAAACACAATCCCTGTCCGCCGTGGGCGATGCTTGCGATAACGTTCACAAACAAAGCGGCAGGCGAGATCAAAAGCCGCCTCGCCTCAGCACTCAACGACGGAGATGACGAAGCGGGCACGAAAGCGGCAGACGATATCTGGGCGGGGACGTTCCATTCGATCTGTATGCGTATTCTTCGCCGACACGGAGATGCCGTCGGGCTTCGCCCGGGGTTCACGGTGTACGACACCGACGACTCAAAACGGCTGATCTCCGACTGCATGAAAAAGCTCAACATCGACGAGAAAACGATGCCGATCAAAACGGTGATGAATACGATCTCGCGCGCAAAGGATCGGCTCGTAACGGCGGACAAATTTGCCGCGGCGACGGGAGGTGACTTCCGCGCCGACAGAGTCGCACAGATATACCGTATGTATCAGGAGCGCCTATACGAGAATAACGCCGTCGATTTTGACGATATCGTTCTGAAAACGGTCATTTTGCTCCGCGAAAACGAGGAGATAAAGGAATATTACCGCCGCCGCTTCCGCTACGTGTCGGTAGACGAATATCAGGACACAAACCACGCGCAGTTCGTGCTCACCGCACTTCTGACAGGCGAGCACAATAATCTCATGGTCGTCGGCGACGACGACCAGAGCATATACCGCTTCCGCGGCGCGACGATAGAGAATATCCTCGGCTTTGACCGCGAATACGGTAACGTCAAGGTCATCAAACTGGAGGAGAATTACCGTTCAACGAAAACGATCCTAAACGCGGCGAATGCCGTTATCGGTCACAATCGTTCGCGCAAAGGTAAAAAGCTCTGGACGCAGGGTGACGCAGGCGCGAAAATTATGCTCCGTGAGCTTCCCGATCAGAACGAAGAGGCAAAATTCATCATAAATATGATCGAAAACCTCGTCAGCGCAGGTGCAAAGTACCGCGATTTCGCCGTGCTTTACCGTATGAACGCGCAATCCTCGCCGATCGAAACGGCGATGGCGAAGTCGGGTATTCCGCACAGGCTGCTCGGCGGCTTGCGTTTTTATGACCGTAAGGAGGTCAAGGATATCATCGCGTATCTTTGCCTGCTCATCAATTCCGATGACGGATTGCGCCTGAAACGCATCATAAATGAGCCAAAACGCAAGATCGGACCTGCCGCCGTCACGGCGGCGGAGCAGATCGCTTTCATTGAGGGCGTGTCGCTGTATAACGTAATCAGCCGCGCAGGCGGCTACATCGCGCTCGCACGTACGGCAGGCGCGTTTGCGGAGTTTGTGCGGATGATAGAAACGCTCCGCGAATACGCGGCAACGGCGACGGTCGCCGAGACCGTCGAGCGCACGATAGAGCTCACGGGCTACAAAGCGATGCTTGAAGCGGGCGGCGAGGCTGAAAAAGAGCGCGTCGCTAACCTAGATCAGCTCATCTCAAACGCTTACGAATACGATAAAAACGAAGACGCAACGCTCAGCGGCTTTCTTGAGGAGGTCGCGCTCGTTTCCGAGGTCGATAAATACGACGAGGACGCGGATGCCGTCGTGCTTATGACGATACACGGCTCAAAGGGACTCGAATTTCCCGTCGTTTTCCTGCCGGGCATGGAGGAAGGACTCTTCCCCGGAATGCAGTCGTCGTCCGATGAAACAGAGCTTGAGGAGGAACGCAGACTTGCCTATGTCGCGATAACGCGCGCGAAAAAAAACCTCATCGTAACGAGGGCGCACTCGCGCCTGCTTTACGGACAGACGAGGTATAATCCACAATCACGCTTCATCGACGAGATCCCCGAGGAGCTCATCGACGCCGACACGGTGCGTTACGCACCGAAACGGACGGAAAGAACGATACCTCAACAGAGCGCATTTTCGGCGTCCCCGCGCTTCAGGGAGGGCGTCGGCGCAAAGCCGACACCCACGTCGATGCCGAAGCCGAAAGCGCCGACGGAAACGTTCCGTCCGGGCGATATCGTCCGCCACCGTACGTTCGGCAGAGGCGAGGTCATCTCGGCGAAGCTCATGGGAGCTGACGTGATGTACGAGATCATCTTCGATAACGTCGGCACGAAAAAGCTTATGGCATCGTTTGCAAAGCTGCAGCGCAGCGAGTGACAAGACGGCTTTTTAGACAAAAATAATTATTTTTATTTTTTTTGAAAAATCTTATTGACAAAGTGAAGCGGGAGTGATATAATTACTCTCGCTTCAGAATATTGGGGAATTGTGTAACGGCAGCACGACAGACTCTGACTCTGTTTGTTGGGGTTCGAATCCCTATTCCCCAGGAAAAAGCAGACCATTTTTGATGGTCTGCTTTATTTTTTGAAAACGAAACATAGGGATTCGAACCCAGAGAAAAAACGCTCCGGGGAGCGTTTTTGAACGATGACCGAAGCATTTTGCAAAGCATAATGTTAATCATCGCCGAAATGCTTTGCAAAATGCAAGAGCGAATCCCTATTCCCCAGGAAAAAGCAGACCATTTTTGATGGTCTGCTTTATTTTTTTGATAATGTAATATAGGGATTTGAGCAAGGAGGGCGAAATCGGCTGTTAAACGCACAAAAAAGTTGATTTCTCAAACAAGTTATGCTATTATGAAAATAAAGAGAAAGGTTCTGTTTATCAAACAAAACGGATATGTTACGGAATCAATGAAGATGTGTGATCTATAACGAAAGGAGATGTTTATGTACAGCGCCGCCGGTGAGCAAGAAAACTACGATGTGTTTATAAGCTATCGCCATGAAACCGGATTTTTTTTGGCACAGGTGATCTATAATAAACTATTTTACAGCGGATATTCTATTTTCATGGACAAAAATCTTCCGCTCGGAACGTATGAGGAGCATATCAAAAGGGCGATCTCAAAAAGCCGCAATTTTGTTGTGATCCTGTTTCCATCAGACCTTGATACCGTGAACGATGAGAATGATTGGATCTTCAAAGAAGCTACATGGGCAACGCAAACCCCGGGGTTGAACATCGTGCCCGTCATGTGTGACGGTTTCGTGTGGCCTGAAACCGAGCTGCCCGACTGCATGAAAAAGATAATGGGCAAGCAGGGAGTCACGATACATAAGGATTATTCATTGGACAGCGACCTTGATAGACTTTGCGACAAATTTTTCAAAAACGTTAATCCGGTCCATCCGCTGATCAATACGGAAGATTTTTTTAGGAAGAATCTATTTCCGGGCAACGAAACGACGGTAACTCGTGTTGATTTAGCTTTTCACGCAGGCGCAGCGTGGTTCATGCCCGGAGACAAAAAAGACATAATGAGTGTTATGATACAGCGTCGCATTCCCATGCGTATTCTTGTAAATACACCTGAAGCGGCAGAAAGCATCGCGCGACACATGAGAGATGACGAAGCTTTCTATGCAACGTTCGAGCAAGCCTGCCGAAAGTGGAAGGAAAAATCAGAAAAAAACAGCGACTTTTTAGAGGTTCGTATGTGTGATGTGCCATTGCTGCGCGTTCACCACGGCATATACTATATCGACAACGCGACGGGTGCAAAGTGCGGTCGCCTGCATATCAAGTATTACGCATATAACAATCTGAATCTCAATAAAGCTTATGAACATGAGATCAGCAGCTATTCAAAATATTTCGGTATTTACGAAAACGAATTTCAATATTTGTGGGAAAGAAGCAAGCCTATCTGACACGATCCGTGATTGAAGCAACAAAAAACGCCAACCTGAGTTGGCGTTTTTTAGTTATAACCGTTTTTTATTTGCGGCGAAAATTTATGTGAACGCTCAAGAATACGCTGAAAACGTTCGATTTTATTTTTGACCTTGACGCTGTCCATTGTAATCTGCTCCATAGTCGTGTCCTGGCCGCCAAACTGATGCGATGAGCAGAAGATCTGAACCAAAAGCTCGTCGTCCTGTATCAGGTAGTCCTCTGTAAGCCACTCGGGGTCGATGAATTCGTTCCCCTTTTCTATGTAATAAACCTCGATCCCGAGGCTCAGTTGGTATGCCATCTGAGGCGTTGCAGCTTCAAGGCCATTCTTTTCGATGATGAAAATACGCTTGATGGAAACGCCGCGCTCAATCATTTCAGCTTGTTTTTTCAGGTAGTCAATGGTGAAATTGTCCTGCCAATAGTCGCTCACGGCGGTGATCGCTTTCAGCGTTTTTCGCGTGAACTGAATGCCTGAAATACCGAAGGTGTCCTCTGCGTGCGGATTTGTCCAGTTTGTACGGTCAAAAAACTCGTCATTATCGGAAAGAAACCCGTCTATTTTCATGCATGCCCATTTTTTGAAATATGCGTGCTCCATAGACAGCATGCGATTGCGGACTTTGTCAAGTGTGCTGAAGAGGAAATCGTCGTGCGGATGCGAGTCAAGGTTGCGAATCAGCTTTTCGAATACGGCGTCAAAATATTCCATTGCGCATTCGATGCCGTGCTTTTCCGAAAGCTCGGAAATGTCTGCCGGAAGCTCCGAGCGCTGCGGCATCTTGAAACCGTTGATGAAAACGGGGATGATGTTTTTGCCGCCGTCAATGGCGGCTTTGATCTCTTCGCGGAGCAGATCTCCGTCTTCGTGGCAACGATCAAGCCCGCCGTTCGGAATCAGCAGAACAAAATCGGTGCACCTCTCAATGGCGCGGAGAATGTTCTGCTTGAAACCGCCCGAGAAGAGCGATTCAAAATCCAAAAATACGGTATATCCGCTTTCCTTCAGCTTTTCGTAAAAAACACGCGCGTGCGCGTCAGAACCGTTGCGTCGATAGCTGATGAATATCTGATATTCCTTTGCTGTGTTAGTCATGCCGGACTCCTTTCAGTCGGGGTAAGTCATATCGTTATCTGAAATATGTGCAAGCACGGTAAGCATGGAGGCTGCTTCTCGGCGGGCACCCTCAAGGTCGTGCTCAAGATAGTTGCCGCACTCGATCTTATCGCTGCCGGGAATGCGGCCCGAAAAACCGTTGATGTAATCAAACGCATCGCGTATCAGTGAAAGCGCGTCGGCGGCAGAAACACTGTCTCGAAGCAGAAGGTAGAAGCCGGTGCGGCAGCCCATGGGACCGAAATAGAGCACTTCCCCCGAACGGTCGCTGTTTCGCACGTAGGTCGCAAAAATATGCTCAACGGTGTGCATGACGGCATTGGACATATAGTCGCCGCCGTTCGGGATTCGCGTGCGGATGTCGTAGGTTACGACGTCACCGTCCACGCGTGAAATATATACGCCTCTTTTTAAGGTGTTGTGATTTGTTTTGAAGCTTTCGATCTTATTCATGTAGTCTCCTTGACGGAATAGATAGATGTAACGGTGGCACGGATGATTGGCAATTGTCACATCATATACAGTATATCATAGTTTTTCGATTCTGCAAACAGTGACAGGCGGAAATTTATTTGGCTTGAGATGAATGACGTTGACGTTGCTCGCGGCGCGAACGATTGGGAAACACTTGAAACGCTTGCGCATTTTTGATATACTTGAAACGCTTGCGCATTTTTGATATAATAGCAAAAATATTTGAATTTTACAAATAGGATAGTCATGTTATGGAATACCCCCTCTCGCTTTATTACGATACGGAAGTTACAGATATAAAGACTCTGGATCTGTGCCGCGGAGATGATGATTACAGAAAAGTATATATTGTTAACGACGGGCAACGTAAGCTTGTGATCAAGCATTTGTCCAACACCTTCAGCGACAAACGCAGGATCAACGGATGGTTCGATCTTATGGACGAATACCGAGAAATCGGCTTATACTGCCCCTCTGTCGTGCCAAACCTTCGCGGCGAGATTCTGCACTGCGACACCGTGGAAGGACGGGATTATTATACCTATGCTGAAGAGTTTTCGATCTATGAAATTGCCGAGGATGTCGGGGTAAAGAAGTGTAAAGACGAGCGCGGTCGGTATTTGTTCACCCCTGATGTTATGCGAGCGTTGGGGAAGATAGCTGCGGCGAAATTGAATATTCTCGATTGGCCGTCGGCATATTGTTTGCTTCAGCCGTTCTGTTCTCCTGATACGACAGACGAAGCAACTGAATGCGCCGAGGCTTTTGTGGCGCATGTTAAAGAAAATCTTCCCGAGCATTTGCCGAGAGCTGAAGCTTTGCTCAAATTATTTTACCAAAGGCAGGATGAGCTTCGCGCAATATACGACACGCTTCCCTCATCCTGCTTCCAAGCAGATCTGAATGACAGTAATATTTTAATTGATGATAATAAGAAATTCGTCGGATTGATCGATTTTAATTTGTGCGGAAAAGAGCCTGTTTTAAATTATGCCGTTCGAGAGGCTCTTTGGGCTGTGTCTGACAGTTGCTTATACGGAGAAAATGACAGTCGTTTGTACTTTTACTGTAAAGAACTTGATGAGGTCAGAATTTGCTCTTTTTTGGAACATATCCGCTATATTCAAGAAAACTATACGTTCAGCGACGCGGAAAGAGACGCCTTTCCCGTTTTATTCCGCTATATGAATTCGTTCTGGTGGTTCCATTTGAACGAAATCAAAATGATCCGCGAGGATGATCGCAAAATCACGCAGCTTTTGGATTGGCTGGAGCATCAGATGATGCGCGACGATATACGCCTGCCGTGATTTTGTAAATTCGACTCGCTTATGTGTACCCGATGTGTCAACACCTTCGAGCCAAACAAAAAAAGCAAGTCGAAAGACTTGCTTTTTTATATCTGGGATAATAGGACTCGAACCTATAACGAGAGAGTCAAAGTCTCTTGTGTTGCCGTTACACCATATCCCAACATTATTTGTGACTGTGATATTTTATCACAGTCACATCGGCTGTGTCAATCCTTTTTCTCGGAAAAAACGCGCGGCAAGCTCCACCGGAACGCCGTCGCCAGCATACGGATCGTGAAAACCAACACCATGGCGCCAACGGTCGAGAAAAACGGGGGCAACTTTGTATGAGAGAGGACAAAGTATAAGACGCAGCCCGCGATCGAGGCAAGGGCGTAGATGTGCTTTTTGAGGACGTACGGCGTCGCATTCGTCATCATATCGCGAAGCATACCGCCGCCGATGCAGGTGACGGTACCGAGCGCGGCGCAGAAAACGACGTTGTCACCAAAGCCCGCGGAGATGGCGTTTTCAGTACCCATGACGGCAAATGCGGCAAGCCCCACCGCGTCGAAGATGTTGTTGACGACCTCGATTTTGTGACGCACGCCGGCATAGTAGCTTCGAAAAACGTATGCAACGATGAAAACCGCAAACGAGGACACGGCGGCGGTCAGAAGAATATAAAGATTCACGAACGCGGCAGGCGGAACTTCTCCTAAAATAACGTCGCGCAGGATGCCGCCGCCAACGGCGGTAATACAGCCGACGAAAAGGACGCCGAAGGCGTCAAGTCCGCGCTCAATGGCGATCAGCGCGCCCGAAACTGCGAATGCGACCGTGCCTATCAGCTCGGTTATAAATAAAATCGTTGAAACGTTCATCGGTGGCGCCTCCATACGGGGTGTTGTACGAATGATGATACTATTATAGCATAAAAGATGTGAAATTCAATATGCATCTGCGTGCTGCGACGGCAAAATTGGTGTGCGGGAACACGAACCGAAGCACCGCCGAGTTTTCCTCGGCGGTGTTTCTTTGTCTTTTATACATTCAATGCCGCTTTATCTGATGTTGAAAATTTAATAATATTGGAATATAATACTACATAGATCAATGTTATTTCACCAAAATCCAAGCAAAAGGAGGTATCGTGAAACTATATGATTGAAACAAGACCGTTAACAGCCAAAGAACGCGATACTCTCGGGCAGGCTTACATCAATTGTGAGATAATAATAAAGCGCAGCATATATAATCTTTTGGCTAACAAAAGCTTATGTGACGACTGTATGCAAGAAACTATGTTTTTGGCAATGAGGCACATAGACAAGTTTATGCAGTCGAATAGCAAAGAAGGGTGGCTCGTAAGAGCGAGTACATATGCTACGCTGAAAACCGTAGAAAAAGAAAACCGTTGGGCGTACAAAACAATTCCACTCGACAGAATGATAAATGTTCTCCGATACAGTGTAACCTCAACGGATCACGAAGGAAGGTTGGAGATCATTTCGCTTATTAAAAACCATTTATCAAAGAAAAACGGTGAGTTTTTCGAACTTGTTATGACAACCAACAAATCACACAAAGAGCTCGCGGCATATCTTAACAACTCCGAATCTGCAATTCGGTCAAAATGGAAACGAATGATTGATGAAATTCGGGAACTTCCGGATGAAATAAAAAGTAAATTTGAATTTTTATAAAAAACCGAACGCAAAACGCCTTTTTGCCGTATATATATGAGGAGGTAAGCCGTGGATATTAAAAACATATCAAGCGAGGAACTGTTTTTGCTCGTGAAATCCGGCAAAATAGATTTAGCCTCGCTGAATGAAGAAGACTTGAATTACATTTGGAACAAGGAAACGGAGGCGATTCACAGAGACAAAAATCACGATACAACACTATTGACAGCTTGCTCGGAAGCACTTTCGCGCTATGACAGTCCTGCTTTTTCCGAATTCGCAAACAAAAAATACAGCGTCCGTGAATTGGAAGCAAAGCTTCTTTCGGAAGAAAGCAGCGAACGAAAAGAAACGGTGACGCGCATCCCTTCCCGCAAAAAATTTATTACATTGATCGCGGCGGTGATGATCGTGATTTCGATCTTAACAATTTCGATAAGCAGCGAATGGAGTCCGTTCAAGCCCTTTGTCGATGACATTTGGGACATATTCGACATGACACCCGGAACTGTCATTTCAAACGGCAATCAGGATTTTACCAAGCTTGAATCTTTGAAATACGACAGTATAGAAGAACTCGTCAAGGATACCGGATATGAATTCTTGTGCTTGAAAAATGCTGAGCCTAAAAAGATCGAGCTCATCAGTGTGCCCGAGCAGAAAATATGCATAGATTACAGCGACGATCAAACAATTTCGGTATACCTGACAAATGCTCCTTATACTAAGGACAACATATCCGTATCCGAGGATATAGAGCACGTGGAGGTCAACGGACGGATGCTTCATCAAAGCCGGATATTTGATAACCTTATTCAAACGGTTTTGTTCGAGGGCGATTACGTATATGTTTTGACTGCCGAAAACGAAGAAATCCTTCATAAGATGGCGGAAGATTTAGTTTACACAAAGGCGGAAAAATAAAATGAAAACAACAATTAAAATATTATCATTCGTTATGATCCGCACGATTCTTTCCTAAACCGCCACTAAATATCATACGTACAAAAAGCGTTCAGCGAAATGCTGAACGCTTTTTTGCTGCCCAAAAATTTTTTAATTTTTTTTGCAAAAAACCGAACGCAAACCGCGTTTTTTCCGTATATATGTAGAAAGGATAAATCGGTGTGTTTTACAGGAAACAACTTAACACATTGGGAAGATGTCAAACGAATGTTATGTCATATTTGCTGCTACAGTTATTTGCACTCCACATTGAGAAACAATAATCAAATCTTAAAGATTTACATTATTTTTTCTTAAAACTTTGTTTGATAAAATGTAAATGTGAGACATAATATCAGGAGGTTCCATATGAAAAAACATCAACTTTTTACTGCAATTATTCTTCTGCTGTCGCTCATTCTCTGCAGCTGCTCCTCGGGGAACAGTCAAGCCGACGGTACGGGTACAGGCACTGGCACGAACACAGAAAATACCACGGATCCCTCCGCGGTCGTGCTGGATGATACTGTTTACCGATGGAGTCTTACAAGCAAGAACAAGATTATGATATCCGTAGACAAAATCATACACATATTGGATAAAAATGATGAAAACGCAAAACCCGAGTGCTTCTGTCGCATCAGCGGGTGCGACCACACAGGCAGCGAGTGCACTGCTCACATCGGGCTCTTATATCCGATCATTATTGACAGCGGAGAGACGTCGGTAATGTATTGGATGCATCGACCGACACGAGCTCAAATAAAAGATCAGGAGCGACTGGCGGAAATGGAAGATGTGCTTGGTAGCGCTATCCGTTACGCAGGCGCTATGTATAAGTACGATCTTAATACAGGTGAAAGAAGTCTCGTTGCTGAACTTCTCCCTTTCGTGGACAATCCTGACTTTTATTATAACGGTAAAATATATATGGATGCATCTCTTGACGATATACGTACACACAATACCGGAGTCACGGAAAAACAGTATAAAACAGTTTTTTGTATAGATGCGGCTACCGGAGACTATTCGCATCTCGACATCGGCAGAAACGCAGTACCGATTGGAATATACGGAGAAAAACTTTATTTTTCGGATGCGGAAACGTACTACGATGTGACATCAGAAAAAGAAGCGACCGTTACAGACGGAAAAATATATGTAGCGTCATTAGATCTTTCCGAATACGAGATTTATACGGGAATCGATTTTTCGTATGATAAATCATTTTCAAGTGACGGAGTTTTTTATTTTCGCGATACCGATACATCTTCCGTTTTTGCTCTTGATATGAGTAAGGGCGAAACGGAACTGAAAAATATCACAGAAAAAACAGGTTTCGTTAGTATATACAGTACGGACGGCAATCTGTATTGGTGCGAAAAAGACAACCATACGGTCGCCTACAGTGATAGAGAATACACTATCAGCTCAAAAAACATCATATATTGCTACGACAGCAAAACCGGAGAAACGAGAGAGATTCTTGCGGAAAACCCGAAGTATGACTATAGCGCAATAGAATATGCTGACGAAAAAGAAATCGTTTTTTTCGGATATTACTATGGAGATTTTGAGAAAACGGGAACTCTTGTTAAGGCTTATTGGCAGTACAGCTTTGAAACAAATGAAATCAAACCGCTTTACGTATATAATTGAGTGATATGAGAAGTTATTTTCACAGGATCGCTGCTTGGCTTCTTTTGTCCGCGATCTGGCTGTCCTTTTTCTCTTGCAGTGACAGCAGCGATCCCTATGACGGCAAAGTCTACAGCTCACGCTACATTTCCGAAAACTGTATATATTGGGGAAGCGGTAACGGACTTTTTTCGGCTTATTACAATAATCCGGGCGTGCGATATAACGAATGTGTAAATCCTCTCTGCGAGCACACCGCATCATCGGGTTGCGAAAGCTTTATGGTTGGCGGATGTGCGGTGTTGGTCGATTCCGAAGGTGACGGATTTCCGCTCATATATATGGCAGGCAGACGTAACAAAAACATATATTCCGACGGAGACGTATCGCACAATCCCGATTATGAGTTATACAGAATAAAGGTATATGACACTAAAACGGGAAAAGGACGCGAAATCTGCGAGGTCGATTTTTCGGGCGCGGAGAATATGTTTTACTGCGACGGCAAGCTCTATATCTCCGCAGATTTCGATTCGAGCGGCGCTGTACGTCACAGAGTAGGTTTTGTTGATGTCGTCACGGGAGAGTGGTCCGAGATAAACGTCGGAGTTAACGCGAGGAGCATCGGTATATGGGATGAGAGAGTCTACTACATAACAAACCGTGCCGAGGTGTATAGCGTTGACATGGAGCTCGAGGATAATCGGCTCGAATATGAGTGCGGTGCTACGGCGATCGGCAGCAGCGGATATTTCAACGTATTTGCAGAGGTCAGCGACGGAATACTTTATTACAGAGCTGACCAAAGATCGGAGGGTAACGGCGAATACTATATATACGACGTGTATTCCGTCGATCTTACGGCGGTCGGTGAGCCTCTGCTTATAGCGTCGGGAGTGAGACGGTCACACGCATACGAGGGTGATCTGTATTACACCTTGTTCGATTATTCGCGGGATGAAGAAACGCTTATATCTTCTGCCGATGGCGGAACGTTATATAAATATTCCCCCGACACAAAGAAAAGCGATGCCGTATTTGAAGATCTGGGGTATTCGGTAGATTATCTTTATGAGATCGGCGACGGAAAGCTGCTCTTTCGCGCTATGATGTATCGAGACGTGCCAGAGGAGGATAGTGAAGCTATCAGGCTCGAATATGAAAGTATGATCGCTGAGGAATCGGAGCTGAACGGCGAGGGTTTTGTGCCACTTTCATTCGAAGAATACGTAGATACGTTTGATTATGTTTATCTTGAGCGCACATACTGTATTTATGATCTTCATACAGGCGAGTTTACCGTAATGATTGATGATTGAACCCGGAAAAACTATGAAACTACTATACTATGAATTTAAAAAACTGTTCGGGACGCGGTATTTGTGGTATCTTCTCCTTTTGATGCTTGCGTTTTCTGCGGGTGTTTTCTGCTGGCTGTACGGCGTTGATGAGGAGGAGCTGTCTCAATACGAAAAAGACAAAAACGAGGCTCTTGCTGATCTATGTGAGCGGTACGCGGAGGATCCCGACCGGATAAACGCAACATGGACAGAGTATGAGATCGCGATTGAGAACGGAAGCGAGTATGAAGATAAGCTCGGATATACGCAATCGGGCGGTGAGTCTATTCCCGACGGGGAAATGTTTTTCCATCTGCGAAACCGTATTGCCGAATGTGAGAACTATCACGAGCGCCTCGACAGTATCATAGCGACGGCAGAGGGCATAATTCTCCGTTATTCCTCCGTTGGCGCGGAAGGCCTGCCGACGTATCAATACGCGGAGCATTTTTATGACAAATACAGCGCCCTGCGCGTCGAGCTCGACTATGAAAGTCCTATCTTTGTCCGCGGATGGAACAAGCTGCTCGGATACGATATGCCGATGTTTTCCGCCGCTGATATTTTCATATACGTTTACGTTTTATTGTCCGCGGGCGTTCTGTTTCTTTCCGAGCAAACGGAAGGCTATCTGCCCATCGTAAGAACAACAAGGCACGGCAGACTCAGCACGTCGACAGCAAAGGTGATCGTGTCGATGATATCTGCGGTTTTGGTGGCGCTTGCGTTTTCTTTGGTTATGTTCACCGTTTGCGGTCTGACGTTCGGATATTCGGACGGTTTTGCGCCCGTGCAGTCGTCTTCGGCGTATTTCGACTGTCCGTATGCGCTTAATTACATTGAATATTTCCTTCTTCTGACGCTTTTGCGCTGCCTTTGTGCCGCCGTTTTCTCGGGAATCGTGACGCTGCTTTCCGCCGTTACGTTTTCTTCGATCGTAACGTACTCGGCAGGTACTCTCTTTCTCGCCGCAAACGTTGCGGCACATTTTGTGACATTCGGCGGAGATCCCGTCAAGCTGAATCTGCTTTCGATGTCCTCGAGCATGGAAACTCTCGGGACCTACAGCGAGCTTCTTATCGGCTCGAATTATTACAGCCGTCTTTCCGTCGGGATCATATTTTACGTCCTGATCGTAGTTTTTTCGGGGATAACCGCCGCTCTTCTCGGCTCGAAAAGCAAAAGTATATCCTTCGGTGCGGGCAGGGCAAGGGATGCTTACACAAAGCTGAAGGCAAAGGTTTCATCCGTCCTTGACAGAATAGGCGAAAAATCGGCAGAGAAGCGCAAAGTGCCGTCAACTCTGTTTGGATGGGAGATACATAAGCTGTTTCCCGCGTCTGTTATTTTTACTGTTGCGGCGCTTCTTGTCGCGTCCGTTTATTCATCGTACAGCACCTATTTCCGCGCGCTCAAAAACGCGGAATATAACGAATACATCAGCGAAAATTTCTTCGGTGAGTACAGCGAAGAAATGAAGACCGCTATCGCAAATCGACGCGAGGAGCTTTCGTATATGCAAAGTCCCGAAAAGCGAAACGAGATACTCCGCTCGTTTCTTGACGGGAAGATAAGCAAGGCTGAATACGAATCTCTCCTGTCGGAACTTGACCGAGTTTCCTCGGAGGAAACTCTCCTGCGCAAGCTGTCCGGCAAAATGGCGGAGCTTGATTTACTGAACCGCGAAACGGGTATCACGGGATGGATATTTGCGGAGGATGCCGTATCCGAGTTGATTGGCGGTGGATTTGACGTGTTCCTTTTTGCCGCCGTCGTGCTTATATTCTCGCGTCAGTATGTCTACGACGGTGGAGGTGTCGGCAAGCGTCCGAATACGGGATTCCCGCAGACTCTCTCCGTAACAAAACGCGGCAGATGGCAGATATTCAAGGCAAAGTTCTCCTCTGCGATCGCAGTTTCGTTTGCTGTTGCCGTTGTTTTCACTCTTTCGGAGTTTTTCCTCGCGATCTCAATGACGGAACGCTTCTTCGAGTTTCTGTCAGCACCCGTCGCATCGATCAAAGCATACAGTGCGATCGGGGATATAACTGTGGGTGAATATCTGTCACTCACGTTCGTATTCAGAGTATTTGGATACGTAATGCTTGCTGTCATAACGACTGCGGCGTCTTACGCCGTGCGAAAGCTTCCGCCCACACTCTTCATCGTTTCGTTTTTGACAGTACTGCCATATTTGCTTGTTTACGTCGGCGTGTCCGCACTCAAATATGTGGATTTCACGGCGATACTCTCCGGCGGTAAGCTGTTGATCAGATCGTTTGAATCATCAGCGTCGCTTTGGTTTGCCGTCGGACTTTCCGCGGTGTATGCAACAGCTGCCTTTGCCGCATCAGCTTGGGTGCGTCAAAAAACGGGCAAATAACAAGGAGAAAGAATATGCAACTGAACCTTAATAACGTCACAAAATCATACGGCTCAAATCTCGCCCTCGACGGGTTCACGGCGACGCTTGAGCCGGGAATATACGCGCTCCTCGGCCCTAACGGAAGCGGAAAATCCACGCTGATGAACATCATCACGGACAATCTCAAAGCCGACAAAGGCGAGATCACCTTCGACGGCGAAAATGTACTCAAAATGGGCGTGCGATTCCGCGAAATGCTCGGTTTTATGCCGCAGTATCCGGGACTT
>JAZNDW010000039.1:0-5460 GCA_045588245.1 Eubacteriales bacterium | reverse complement strand
CCATATGAAGACACCATTGAAATCTGAACCCCCAAGTTCGGACTCAATGGTGTTTTTGTTATAAAACCCAGTATTTATGCGGCTTTTTGAGGCCGCATTTTCTTTTTGCCATTCGGACTCAAAACAGAAAAAGTCAAATTTCGCAATCCAAAAATTCAAAAACAATCCTTTTCGAACCCGTCAGTCTGACTGCACAGGTCTTATAAATCCTCATATTCCAAAGCATATTCCTCTTCCTTCTGTTTGGGAGTCTTGTATTGCAGTTTTCGGTGCGGACGTTTGGTATTATAGAAAATTATGTACTGATCTCCGCATTCCTAAAGTCTGCTTCTGAACGGTACTTCGTCCTATATAGTTCCTCACGTTTCATAGGTGAAAAGAACGATTCCATGACAGAATTGTCATACGGGACATATGAACGCGAGAAAGAATGTGTGATGTTCAGTGACCGAATATAATCGTTTATTGTTTTGGAACAGTAGTTGCCACCTCGGTCGGTATGGAAGATCAAATTTGAATCCGGTTGACGTTCTTTATACTCAATTTGAAGAGTTGACTTTACGAGCTGCGTACTGTTAGTTTTTCCGATTTTATACCCCACGACCATACGGGAGAATAAGTCGATGATTGCACAAATATAATAAACGTTTTCATTATATTTGAAATAGGTAACATCACTAACCCATACCTCGTTTGGCTTGTCTACGTCAAATTCTTGGTTAAGGTGATTTTTGTATTCGCGTCCTTCATCCTCATATAGTTTCTTTGCTGATTGACGGATGCTGACCAATCCCATATCGCGCATAAGAGTCCTTACCATTTTTTTACTTGTCTTAATGCCTTCGTTTTTCAAAACGGCTGTAATTTTGGCAGCCCCGAAGATCTGATTGTTCTCATCGAAAATTTCCCGTATGCGAAGCCGCAATTCTTCTCGACGTTTTGCATACAGTATAGCATATAGATATCAATACTCAACAAATGAAAAAGAGTTTTGGAATCCTCTTGACGAAAGCTACATGATGTGCTATAATATGTAGCGTGCTACATAATTCTGTGGAGGGATGGTCAATGCTTGAACGAGATATCGGTTATCTTATCAAAAACATCAATGACAAATTAAAGATGAAAGCCGATGCAGACCTGAAGCAGTATAATCTTACTTTGGCGCAAAGCCGAGTATTCGCTTTTTTGCACAACAACGGCGGACAGGCGACGCAGAAAGAAATCGAAGTATTTCTCGAAGTATCGCATCCGACGGTGGTGGGCATTGTTTCCAGAATGGAGCAGAACGGTCACGTCACAAGTTGGATCGACGATCAGGATAAACGAAATAAAATCGTGAAGCTGACAGAAGCAGCCCAAGCGCTGGGAATCGACATGGAACATGACATTTCAGCAAACGAGCAGAAAATGCTGTCCTCGCTTTCCGAGGCGGATATCGAACATCTGCGGGAAATGCTGGCTGCCATTTACAAAAATCTTGAATAAGCTGAGCCGATACACCATCGGCTCTGTTTTAGATAAAAAGTGTAGCGCACTACACTAAAAGGAGGAACCTATGATTAAAACATTGGCAAGGAGCTTGCGGGAACACAAAAAAGGCTCCGTCATCACCATTCTCCTGTCGATACTGGAGGCGGCATTTGAAATTCTGATACCGCTTTGTATGGCAGACATCATCGACAAGGGTATCGATCCCGGCGAAATGAATGCCGTCTGGAAATATGGTATCGTTCTCTTGATATTTGCCGCACTTCAGCTTTTTACGGGCGTGCTGTCGGCACACATTGCTGCCAGAACCTCGGTGGGATTTTCCGCGAATCTGCGCCAGGATATGTACGATAACGTGCAGACCTTCGCCTTTTCCAACATTGACAAGTTTTCAACCGCGTCCATCGTCACCCGTCTGACGACCGATGTTACCAATATTCAGAACTCCTATCAGATGCTGATCCGTATGGCGATCCGCGGTCCAATCATGCTGATCTTCTCCATGGCGGTATCCTTCAGCATCAGCAGCTCCATTTCCATGATTTTCCTCGGCATTATCCCGGTTATGGCGTTTTTGCTGGTTCTGATTGTCAGAAAGGTACATCCTGTGTTTACCCGTGTTTTCCGTACCTATGACGAGCTGAATAACGTGGTACAGGAAAATGTCCGCGGCATCCGTGTGGTAAAATCCTTCAATCAGGAAGACCACGAGATCGCAAAGTTTAAGGGAATCTCGAAGAACATTTACAGCGATTTCGCAAAAGGCGAGCGGCTTCTGGCGTTCAACTCTCCTATTATGCAGTTCTTCATGTATGTGTCCATGATTCTCATTTCGTGGATCGGTGCGAAGGCGATCATTGCCAGCGGAAACAATACCGCTCTGGGCATGACAACGGGCGACCTGACCGCAATGTTTGCATATGCGCTACAGATTCTCATGAGCCTGATGGCGCTGTCCATGGTGTTTGCTATGATGACCATCTCTCTCGCTTCCGCACGCCGTATTGCGGAAATTCTGGACGAGAAGACCGATATCGCAAATCCCGCGGATCCCGTAATGACGGTAAAAGACGGCTCCATCCGTTTTGAAGATGTGGATTTCGTTTATGCTTCCAAAGCCGACAAAAAGGTGCTGGACAATGTCAATCTGTCCATCGCATCCGGTGAAACTGTAGGTATCATCGGCGGTACGGGTTCGTCCAAATCCAGTCTTGTTCAGCTGATTCCCCGTCTGTATGACGTAACGGGCGGACGGCTCACCCTCGGCGGCATCGACGTCAGAAACTATGATCTGGATGTACTCCGCAACGCCGTTGCCATGGTACTGCAGAAGAACGAACTGTTTTCCGGCACGATCAAAGAAAATCTGCGCTGGGGCAACGAAAACGCCACTGACGAAGAGATCGAGCACGTCTGCCGTCTTGCCTGTGCAGACGAATTTATACAGAGCTTCCCGGATAAGTACGATACGTACATCGAGCAGGGCGGTACCAACGTATCCGGCGGTCAGAAGCAGCGTCTTTGCATAGCCCGCGCACTGCTCAAACAGCCGAAGGTTCTGATCCTCGATGACTCCACAAGCGCAGTAGACACCAAAACCGATGCTTCCATTCAGAGGGCGTTTGCAGAATTTATTCCCGATATCACGAAAATTATCATTGCACAGCGTATCAGCTCGGTCCAGCACGCCGATCAGATCATCGTGCTGGATGACGGCAAGGTCGTTGCCGTCGGAAAGCACGCGGAGCTTCTGAAGCGATGCGACATCTACCGTGAAGTCTATACATCTCAGAAAAAAGGAGGGGAAGACCGTGAATAAGAAAGAAAAAATGCCTCCGATGGGAAAAATGCCCGAAGGCATGCCGCCGAGAGCACACTTTGACCCCAAAACGCTGCGCAGACTGCTTTCTTACATGAAAGATTACAAAGGACAGCTGATCTTTGTCGTCATTTGCATCCTGCTCAGCTCTATTGCATCTGCTGTGTCCTCCCTGTTCCTGCAGTCCCTCATTGACGACCATATCGTTCCCCTGCTCAGCACCTCGTCCCCTGTATTTACGGGACTTCTGCAGGCACTGCTTGTCATCGGCGGCATCTATCTGATCGGTGTGCTTTCCACGCTGTTCTATAACCGCATCATGGTAACGATTGCGCAGGGAACGCTCAAAAAAATCCGTGATGAGATGTTTGAAAAAATGCAGCGGCTTCCCATCCGTGCATTTGATACGCGGACTCACGGCGATATCATGAGCCTTTACACCAACGATACCGACACGCTCCGGCAGATGATCGCCATCGCAATGGCACAGATGGTATCCTCCATCTTTACCATTGTGTCTGTGTTCGTCTGTATGCTGTATATCAGTGTATGGCTGACGCTGGTTGCCCTTGTTGTGCTCTTCCTGATCCTGCAGCTTGTAAAGGTGATCACCGGCAAAATCGGCGTATTCTTTATGATGCAGCAGAAAACGCTGGCGGATGTCAACGGTTTTGTGGAAGAAATGGTCAACGGTCAGAAGGTCATCAAGGTATTCTGCCACGAAGAAAAGGCAAAAGAAGAGCTGCGTGAGAAAAACAGAGCATGGGCGGTCAGTGCGGCAAATGCAAACGGCTACGCACACTCCATGATGCCCATGATGAATGCGCTTGGTTATGTGCAGTACATTATCATCGCGCTCCTCGGTTCGTATATGGCAATCGCAGGGGTAACCAATCTCGGTCTTACCGGGACGGGTGCACTTACCCTCGGTATGATCGCCTCCTTCCTGACGCTTTCCAGAAACTTTACCGGCCCTGTTTCGCAGATTTCCAACCAGTTCAACTCCATCGTTACCGCACTTGCCGGAGCTTCCCGTATCTTTGCGTTCATGGATGAAGAACCCGAAACTGACGAGGGCTACGTAACGCTTGTCCACGCCAAAGAAGAAAACGGCGTCCTGTGTGAATCCGAAACCAGAACGGGCATGTGGGCATGGAAGCATCCGCATCACGACGGAAGTGTGACCTACACAAAGCTCGAAGGCAGAGTGGTGCTTGACAGTGTGGATTTCGGATATGTCCCCGAAAAACAGGTGCTGTATGATATCTCTCTGTATGCAGAGCCGGGCCAGAAGATCGCTTTTGTCGGTGCAACCGGTGCCGGCAAAACAACGATCACGAACCTGATCAATCGTTTTTACGATATAGCCGACGGTAAGATTCGCTATGACGGAATCAACATCAACAAAATCAAAAAAGCGGATCTTCGCCGCTCTCTCGGTGTCGTTCTTCAGGATGTGAATCTGTTTACGGGAACGGTCATGGAGAATCTGCGGTACGGCAATCCCGACGCTACTGACGAGGAGTGCATCGCCGCCGCAAAGCTCGCCAATGCCGACGGATTCATCCGCATGCTTCCGCAGGGATACAACACCGTCCTGCAGGGAGACGGCAGCGGACTTTCCCAAGGTCAGAGACAGCTGATTTCCATTGCACGTGCCGCTGTTTCCGATCCGCCCGTTATGATTCTCGATGAAGCTACTTCTTCCATTGATACCCGTACCGAAGCACTGGTGCAGGACGGTATGGATAAGCTGATGAAAGGCAGAACGGTGTTCGTCATTGCGCACAGACTTTCCACCGTTCAGAATTCGGATGTGATCATGGTGCTCGATCACGGACGCATTATTGAGCGTGGAAACCACGATAAGCTGATCGCCGAAAAAGGAACGTATTATCAGCTTTATACGGGTGCTTTTGAACTCGAATAAAGCTGGAATAGATAAGGGATTCGACAGCATTGACACTTCATGTTGATCGAATCCCTTTGTTTTGCCCAATTTAATGGTAATCCAAGCTTTGATGTTCTGATTGAGAAAGTTGCGACCTGGTAAGCTTTGCTCCTACATCTTTTCTACATGCATTAGCATCAAATTTCACAAATTCCGCGAGGAAATTATTTCACCGCAATCGTAAGCGAACGATTTCACT
>JAZNDW010000038.1:0-29058 GCA_045588245.1 Eubacteriales bacterium | reverse complement strand
TCAGCCCGGTGCTGTCGATGAGCGCGTCGTAAAGCGCTCGCTGCCACTCAACCGAGGATGCCGTCGGATCCACAACCACGTACGCGACGATACCTCCGCCGCTTATGATCGGCGCTATGCTTGCATTGTGATGCAGCGATAAGTAAAGATCTGCACCGTATTCCGCGGCTGCGTTTATGCGCTTATTCGATGAAATGTCAGTCTTGCCGGTGCGATCGTCCGTGCGGAGCAGTTCGTACCCCGCATATTCTGCGGATAAGCGCTGCTCAACCTTGTCCGCGATACGTGAATTGAGCTCCCACTCGCGTGTCTCGTTCGGATCAAGCGCTTTCGTGCAGCGTTTGCCCGCAGTGTTGATTCCGTGGCCCGCGTTAAGTGCGATTCTGAACGGCATCATTCCCCCTCGCTTTCCGTCTTAAGCTCAGGAAGACCGGCGAGTGACGTTGCCAGCGAGTATATCGCCGCCACCACCGCAACGGAGGCAATGTAGCCCCAGTCGATCTCTTTGAGTGCCGCGCCGATTGTGATTCCCGACACCATTGACTGTGCAAAAGTCTTCAGCGAGCGAACCCCTGCCGCTACGATCCATTTCTTTGCTTTCTTTCCCATATATACCTCCAAATATATTATTCTGTTTTTATTCTTCGTTGTTACCATTGTTTGAATCAAGCGTTCCGCCTGTCAATCTGCCCAGGTCCTCTGCGTCCTTTCGGGCAAGGATCTCCGCGACCTCATCTACGGTTACGTTCGGGAGTTTTTTCAATATCGTTTCTTCATCGAGCCATTCCGCTTCCATTGCAAGCATTTCGACTTGCTCTATCTGATTACTAACGCGGTTACGTTTGAACAGTGGCGTAGCGTCCTCTTCCGGTATACCGATGATAGCGCCGAGCGTCTGCACACACTCAATGATCTGCGCTTCATAATCGTCCGCGTTTTCGTCAAGCGGCTGATATGCACTCTCAATTTCCGTCGCTGTTTTTGCGGCCGCAGACATAGCACGTACGTCGAACGCTCCGAAGTCTTCATAAAGGCTTTGCCGGATCCCATCAAGATAAGTCTGACGCGCCTGGAAGGGAATATCCTGCGCGTACGGTGTAATCTTTCCACCTTCCGACGTATCCGCCTCGACAATATGATTAAGCTTCATTCTGTCGCGAAATCTTGCAAGGTCCGCGTCGCTCATTCCGCCGTAATTTTCAACGATCCAGTATATTTGCGATACGTCGCTCAGATCGTTCGCAAATCCGCTGCGAATAAGATCGTAGCTGTCAATTTGTGAGCGCATTCCCACAAGCGTCGATTGCTTCAATGCTGAGCCCCACAGCGGCGCAATCGGAAGCGCGGAATAGCCATGTGCGTCAACTATTTCGGTCCCGTCTGCCTCTGTATGCTGCACTGTGAAAACATAGGACCGTTTTTCCGCCACCATAGTGAAGTCTTTACCGTTTTCGCGTTTATACTTGGTATACCCATCGTTCTCGTAAAGCACGGCATACATCGGCTTATCGTTATCAATCTGCCAGAATCGTACGCCGCTCATCAGAACTCCGGTGTCTTCATTCCACAATGGCACAAATTCCGTCGCCTTGAACGTGTATAGTCTGCCGTTCAAATAAGGAAAGCTCACGCCGTGTATCAGTGCGTTGTACGCCGCGCGCATGAGCTCGGTATCAAATTTTTCTCCAAATCGTTCTTTTACGCCGGATTTAGCAAACGATACTCCATTGCCGAGCGAATACGTGTTGCGTTGCACGTTGAGTCGTCGGAAGAAATTGCTCGCGATCTTGTTGTTTGATGCGGTAAAATCTTGGATCTCAAGTCCCGACAACGTAAACATCTTTTTGACGTAAGTCATAATAGTATCGTTTCGCTGCCTATCGTATGTGTCGGCTACGATTGCGGTCTTGTAGATTTCTCCACATTTCCATTCGTTAATGGCTCGCAGTACGGCGTTATTTTCGTCCGCAAGCCGCAGCTTTTGAAAGTCCTGATAAGTTATCATTTATCCCCTCGTTATCCTAAAATTGAGCGATATTGCTCATTGTCGTCGTTCTTTTTCCATAGCTTCCTTATGATGCTCGCAAGACTGTCGGGCGCGTCATCGTGTTCGGCGTTTTCGTTATAGTCGCAAATCTGATTTATGTACTCTTGATCGGTACCCTTGACAAAAACGATGCTTTTCCATTCCGATTTGAGATAACTCGTTATCTTCAGATATTTGTTCATATCCTCGTGATAGGGAAGTACGCGCTCGCCCTTTCGCTTGAGATCCTTTGCAAGATACCCCTTGTCTCCGTTTGTTTCGCATAAGATTCGGCCCGCGTTAAGCGATTTGCGAAGTGCAATGATCTCGTTCTCGACATCATCGATATGTTTGCGCCACACGCGTCCGTATACGTAATACTTGCCGTCGTGCTTGCGGCAGACGGTGAACGCCGAATAATCCTCGCCATCGTACGCAGCGTCTATGTGGCACTCGCCCTGCTCAACGAGCGAAGGATCAGCGCCGACTTGCGGGCTTGTGAATATAACGTCCTCGGCAGCAATGTGGCGAAGCTCGTAGTTTGCCGCAAAGAGAGAAGCCGTCATTTTGTCCCGAATATCCGCGATCACACCGTCGCTCATAAGTCCAGTCGTGTAGCAGTCCCACTTTTCGGGATTCGGCATCAGAGAAAATGCGTCCTCCTTATGCCAGGGCGTGCCGGTATTATAGATGCGTCCGCCGCGGTTGATGATGTTTCGGAGTTCCTGATATATCATCTTTGTGCGGTCTCGCTCCGCCTTGCTGATGCGATCCTGCACGTTAACAATATCGTCGGTGAATATTCGGTCAAAGTGTTTGCCGGTGAGAGAACCGCCCATTCCAAGACCGACGAGCTGTGCTGTGCCTCTTGGATCGTTCGTCAGATTCGTGCTGATCTCATTCGCTGTTGACGTTGTTAGCTTAAGCTCGATACCGTAGATACACCGCACAAACGTGCGCATTTGAGGACTGTCGAGTATTTTCCTCACCTGCACAATGACTTCTTTGATATCATTGTCGGTTTTTCGCATAAACAGCGTCCTCAGATTCGGAAGCAGCACGACGATTAGCGCAAGCGCGATCGAAACGCACGTTGTTTTGTAAGAGCCGCGGTGTGCCTGAAGAGTTTTATCTTCCTCGCCGCGCACCATGTCAACAATCCAGCCGTTATGGAGCGGTGTTAACTTTGTGAATCCTACGGCATGTCCGAATCGGTATGGATTTTTAAGCAAAAATGTAGCGGCCTCACTGCGCGTCATTGCAAGCTTTCACCATCGCCTCAACTTCCGCAATCACGTCCGGATCGACGTCCGCATACATAACTTTCTCTACAGGCTTCTGCCCGGCAGTATCGCGCACGAACTCCATCGCCTTTACGTCGCCACTTAAAGCCTTATTGTACGCCGTCAGCGCGATAAGTTCCGCTCCTGTCAGTCTTGCTATTGATCCGTCGAGCTCGACTTTATTCTTACGCTCCAGCAATAATTCGAGGCATTCTTTAAGCATTTTTTTGTTCCGCTTTGATTCGCCGCTTTTTCTGCCCCCGTTGGCGCCGCGCTCTCTCGCTTCGCTCTTGGTACGTACAGGCTTTAGGTTCTGTTCGTTTGCCAATTTACCGACCTCCTCTCTGCAATCAAAAAAGCACCGAGTGAATCGGTGCTTTTTTCTGCTATTACGATGATAACACGCCAACGCGCATCACTACTCGCGCCTTATTCATTGACTACGCTGTCGTCGGCCAAGCCTCTGACCTTTGCATATAGTCTTCGTGCGTGCTCTAGCCACCTGAACACGGTGCTTATGTCAGCGGAGATATGAATTGAAAAAGCTCTTGCGCGCATACTGATTTCGTTTCGTCTTGTTTTCGCATTCGGAGAAACACAATAAACCGCCTTGACAGCTTTTATTATGTAATCTTTGTTTTGCTTTTTCAATATATCGAACGTTTTCTCTACGGCTTCTATGTCATCCGCAAGCGATTTTTTTTTAATCACGAGATCTTCTGCTACCAACAAGACCTCTTCCGGATTTTTATTTCGCATATCTCGTTGTACGCTGCGACGGATGCTGTCTTCAAACTGTTCTCGCGTCGGATATCCGTATTTTGCGTATAAACGAAAAGAATCCTCCGCGTAGTCACGAATTCGATCTTTTTTCATTGTCGCCCTCCGTCTGTTTAATCGTTCATTTTCCACTCCCAAGCGCCACAGTATGATCCAATGAGATATGGATTCCGCGACAAGTCACATGTATATCTCGTCTGATCTTTATGTATGTGTTTGCACGTCCTGCAATCGTGCGTGATAAGCTTGATCAGTTCGGAGCGCTCTAGCTTTAATCTTTCCACACTCGATTCTGCTCGCTCAAGCCTTGTTCGTAATTCGCCCACTTCTTTTTGAAGATCAACTATATTCGATGATACCTCGTTCAAAATGCGCGGCTCTTGGCAGCTTGTCACTCCACATAGCGAACACTTCGAAATAACACCGCGTAATTCTTGTACGAGTCTTTTCGTAGTGACGCTCATAGCGTTGTCAGTCATGCCGCGTGTCTCCGACTCGGCAATAGCCGTCTATGATTTTCTTGGCATCGTCGAATCCATAACAAACAGCAACTGCGTACCCGTTGCCGCTAAGAAGCTTGATCCATCTATTCTGATCTGGTGTTGGGCGGTTATTGCCATATTTCATCTCGATAAATAGCCCATACTTTCCGTGTTTTGCTATGGGTATGAAAAGATCGGGGAAGCCTTTCCGCATCCCGGCTCGTTTTAATTGCGCTCCGTAACGAGCAGTGCGTTTACCTTCGTTAGGTATGTGCACGATCGGGATGCGGTTAAAGTCGCAATATTGTACGACTATCTCCTGCTCCGTTGTTTCGTTGGAGGTGAAGGCTTTCGACATATCACTCAAATAGCTCCGCCTCGGAGCATGCAAATATGCGACATAGCGCTTCGATAAAATACGCGCGCGGCTCATGGCGTCCATGCTCCCAACTATATACAGTGGTTTCACCGGCTCCAATTGCTTCCGCGAGCTGTGCTTGCGTCATTCCCGCCGCTATTCGCAACGAGCTTTTCAGTTTTCGAAATTTTGTTCGTTTCATTCAATCACTCCTTTCTATAATTGTAAAACGAGAATCATAAGGTTTATCAATAAGGCGTTCATTTCACACCTCCGTGTACGCATCACTTCGGGTTGATGTTCCCGATGCGAGCGTCCTTGTCAACGAACAGCGGATGCGTGCCGTCCCGTAGCTGTTTTTCCTGTGCGTAATTCATATCGTCACCTCCGTTATGTTCATTTTCCAAAAAACTTCTCAAACACCGACGCCCCAAACCGTCCCCGTGTCAGCTCAATAATCTCCGCAACGGTATATTTTTCCTTCAGCTCACCGAGACCGTCGACAAACTGTCGTGTCCCGGCTTGGCAAGCACCGGTGATGATGCGGTACATTGTCATTGCTTCCTCCGGAGTGAGTTCGCTTTCGAGCGTGTAACCGATATATTGATACGCGCCTCTGTCCTTCGCCTTCTTGAAGTTCAGATCCGACACGCCGTCTCTTAAGCTCTTGCAATGAGCATAATTCACACCGTCGGTTATAACGTCTCTGCTGGGAATTTTTCCGATATAATATGTGTATTCGCCGATCTGTTTTTCCCTTTTTACGTGAGTTAATATTCCGTCAGCGTAAATATATTTGTTCGGAACATACATTCCGTTTCTTAATTGGTTGTAATTGTCGGGATTCGTTATATTAGTGCCGTTGAGATAGAGCCAACCGCCTACGGTGAGCCCATCGGGAAGCGACGTCAAGCTTGTGCAGCCGTTGAGATAGAGCCAACCGCCTACGGTGAGCCCATCGGGCAGCGACGTCAAACTCGTGCAGCCGCCGAGATCGAGGCTACCGCCAACCGTGAGCCCCTCGGGCAGCGACGTCAAGCTCGTGCAGCCGCGGAGATAGAGGCTACCGTCGTTCATCTCCATTAATTCTTTTAATTTTTCAAGTGTTGGATTTTTGTTCATTTATTCCTCCTTGTTTTGTGTCGCCGCCGATTAGCCATATTGGCGACACATTCAATACATTCGCTATTGCGAAAAGATTGTCAACATCAAATGTTCCGGGGTTGTGCATGCGCCCGCTCATTGTGCCTGCTGCTATCCCGATTTTTTTCGCGAGATCATTTTGCCTTATACCGCGGCGACGCATCATATCACATATACGGTATGTGATCTCCATTTTTCTTTTTTGCGCTTCTGACGGCGCTATTCTCGGCATTACGTTACCTCCTTTACTAGTTCGTCGATCGTGCAGCCGAATACCTTTGCAATCTCATTCGCAAGTGCAAACGAGGGCTGCGCCTTGCCTTTGAGGATCTTCGACACCATCGATTTTGATACATCGGTAGCGGCGGCAAGCTCTGACGCGTTCATGTTGTTTTCTCGCATGAGCTGTCGTACCTTTTCTGTATTAAGCATTTATACACCTCCTTGTTTTTGTTGACTAATTCAACTTTATGTGGTAAAATTAAGACGAGACGCTACATTCGTCGGCTTTTCCTTGCCTTTTGCGTTTCGCTGATGTTATTATACCACAACAAGTTGAGAATATCAAGAAGAAATCTCAACTAATCTCAATTTTGTCAATGTGCACAAAATTGCGGGGCGCAACTTGTTGAAATTGCCCATCTATTATTTTTGATTAGGAGTATTTATGTTTTGGGAAATATTTTTATCCCTTTGTCAGCAAAAAGGGGAGTCACCCAACGCGGTGGCAAAAAAACTATCAATATCAAGCGGTGCCGTTACCTTTTGGAAAAAAGGCAAAGTGCCGCATCATGGCACGTTGCTTAAAATCGCGGAGTATTTCGGCGTATCGGTGGATTTTCTTTTAGGCAAGTCTATTGAAGCCGACTCCGAAGGCAAACAAGAACTATTCGATCTTATAGATCAGATGGACGAAGACCAGCTCCAACAGCTTGAAGATTACGTCGATTTCCTCGTGGACAAGAAAAAGAAGCGAGGAGGCGATGCACATTGAATGAATTATTTGACTATCGAAAAAAGCATGGACCGCTGTGGTGGGTTTGTGTCGGTTCGTGGCTATGGGTACCGCTAATTTATATAGGACTGTTTAAGATAATTGCAAAGATAGTCGGCGGAATTACCGACGGTAATGCCGAAAAAAACGCAGCTTCGCCTCCTAATACGAGACTAAATATAAACATCAGCGTAGCTGCTATCGCGGTATTATTGTTGTTCGTCGTGATTGGCGCAGCCGTTGTTGGCGGATCTGACGTAGACACAACCGACAACAACGACACAGATGCGGGAACAATAGTTGAAGGCGATACTGCAGACGCGACAACCGAAGCAACAACAGGAACCGAGACAGAGAGTCGTACGGAAACAGAGTCTGAATCGAGCGCAGCGACCGAGTCAGTCGCAGACACGGAAAAAGAGTCTGTGCATATCCACTTGTGGAAAGACGCAACGTGCGAAACGCCGGCGACGTGTTCCGGATGCGGTGAAACTGATGGTAAAGCACTCGGTCACAGCTGGGCCGGCTCACGTTGCGACTTCTGCGGGGCTGAAAATCCAAACGCTATCGAGACCGAAGCTGAGGAATTGTACATACTAAACACAAACACGATGAAGTTTCACTCCGAATATTGCCGTAGTGTCAAGGACATTGCTCCTGAAAACAAGGAGACTTACCGCGGCACTCGCGACGAAGCAATCGCATTGGGATATTCGCCGTGTGGAATCTGTCACCCATAAAACACAATAAAGCCCACTACGAAGGCGGGCTTTATCTTGACCTATTGTTTCGCGGGGAGCCCCTTGAGGATCGCGTACGCTCTCTCTGAAAGGAATTTAACATCCTCTTCCGTAAGTCCGGACAGCTCAACCTTGTATTTTACCACCTTCCTTCTTTTTTCCAAATACTCCGCGAGCTTGTTGACCTTTTTTTCTTTTTTCATAACTTCCTCCTTTTGTTGACGAGCGATTTTGCGTCGCCGTCTTTGTCGTTTTTGGTGTTTTCACTTTAACAAAAAACGCCACGGAGGTAAATACGCAGCTTTTCAAGCGTCTTGCGTCATTGCAATTTCGATTCCAAATATGTAAATAAACAACGGGGGCAAAGACACAATATATGCTACACGACAGACTAAAAGCGTTGAAATCACAATGCAAATTGACTACTAAACAGATTGCCGAAATTAGTGGTGTGCCAGAGTCAACGATAAGCCGAATATTATCGGGAGAAACTGAAAACCCGACGTATTTTAATATCGTTGCAATCGTTTCTGCAATGGGTGCAACTATGGCAGATCTTACCGATACCGCACCTACAGAGAAAAAAGCAGTTCCTCCTCCGACTGTCGTGGATGTTTACCAGATAGCATATCAAAATGCAATAGAGGATCGTGCTTATTGGCGACGATTCTCAATGATTGAGTTAGGCATCATAATCGGGCTGATAGTCGCGCTTGTCGCGCTGTTTACATACGATATCTTGAACAGAAATATAGGTTGGTTCCGTTACGCGGCAGAACACTTCAGCAACGCTTTCGGTTCGCTGTTTGAGAATATATTGTAATTCACCGCACGGGAGGCGAACATCATGTCTAACCCTAAAATAAAACAGCTCCCGTCAGGGAACTACAACGCTCTTGTTTATGCCGGGAAAGATGCAAACGGTAAACGTAAATATAAATCTCTGACGGCGCCTACTAAGCGTGAAGTCAAGTTGATGATCGCCGAGTTTTTGGCTGACAGAGAATCGCAAAACGATAGGGTGCCGAGCATCACCGTGGCAGAAGCGTTGGATGCATATATAAAAAGCAAGGATCACGTTTTGTCACCGTCTACAATTCGTGTGTATGACAGTATCCGACGAAACAAACTGCATGGGATCCGCAATATAAAACTCGATGACTTGTCCGCAAGCGATATTCAACGAGCCATTAATGAAGAATCGAAAGGTTCATCACCGAAGACCGTCCGCAACATTAGCACGCTCTTGCGCTCCGCACTATCGCTCGCCGCGCCCAATTTTGATTATTTTGTTACTTTGCCGCAAAAGATAAAGCCCGATATACAGATTCCGACAGACGATGAAATGAAGATAATATTCTCCAACGTCAAGGGGGACTGGATGGAGGTGCCGATATATCTTGCCGCATTGTGCGGCATGCGTCGCAGCGAAATAATGGCGTTGCGATGGGAAGACATAGATCTTAACCGTGGCTTGTTGACAATCCGTGCTGCGTCGGTAGTTGGTATGGAAGGCGAAGTTGTCCGTAAAGAAATAACTAAAACAACGGCGAGCAAGCGAACGATACGATTGTTCAAGCCCGTTTTATTGTTACTCAAAAGCATAGACAAAAAATCCGAGTACGTAGTGGCGTCTTCTCATCCTAATAGCATAACAAAAGGATTCACAAGAGTTCTCGACAACCTCAGGTTGCCGCATTATCGATTTCACGATTTGCGACACTATGCAGTGTCATCAATGCTGGCGCTGAATCTGCCAAAAAAATACATTGCGGATTACGTAGGTCACGAAACAGAGCGAATGATAGATACCGTGTACGGGCACATAATGCAAAACAAAAAAGACAACTTTCTTGATGTAGTTGATGCGTATTTTATCGGATTTTTTGAACAAATGCAAGATGAAATGCATAACGACATATTAACTATTCAGTAATATCTATATTTTATAGAGGTATCGTGCGGGTTCAAGTCCCGCCACCGGCATAAAACGGAGGTTTTCAAGTATAGCTTGCAAATCTCCGTTTTTTCTTTATATAACTGCTTTGATTACGTTTTGATTAATAGATTGATGTTCATTATAGTGAACATTGTGTGCGTTTTTGCAAACGCATATGCAAAACATCGTGCAAAACAAAACAACACGGCAGAGAACGATTGTCCTCTGCCGTGTTGTTTTTATTCCTCCAACCGCCTTATAACGCCGTTATATAATCTCGGGTTGGTGATCCTGATAACCTCAAGAAGCTCGTCGAGCACCGCCCACACTTGCAACGAAGGCTTGCCGTTAACTACATCGAGGAATTCAGATCCGCCGTTATTATATATCACGTCCGCCGTGCGCGTTGATCTTCCCTCTGAATATCGAGGCTCGCCGCCGTATAGACGATCGAGCAGCGTATATAACGCCGCAAGCTTTTGACAGCCGTCATACGTAACGGGCGCCCGTTCGCATTGTTCTATCGCTAGCAAGAGCTCTTTTTCGGTTATCATACAATGTCAGATGTTTTCGAGCTGCTTCATCACGCGATGATACGCTTCGCGCTGCTTTTCATTCCCCGCGTTGTTCATCATCTCGCGCAGGCGGTTCATCATATCCTCTTTGCCGTCAATACGGCTGTAGCCGCCGCGGTTGCTTCCTCGGCCGTCTCTGGCGTAGGAAGAATCGCCTGCATAAGAGGATCCTCCGTCCCTGCTGTAATGACCACGCACATAGTGCTGACCGCGCCGTGCGGAACTGTAGTCGCCGTCGTCGTAATTGTAAGACGATCCGCCATCATAGCCGGGGCCTCGGCTGTAATTCCTTCGAGGCATCATTCCGCCGTCTTCGCTGTATCCGCCTTCGCCTTCAAGCATTTCGATCTTATCAATGTTTTTGATAGTATCGGTTATCTTGTGCAAGGTGTCAAGAGCGCCGGCGGAAAGCTCGCCCTTTTCCGCGATTTCTTCGAGCTCTTTGCAGAGCATTTCTTTTATGTCTTCGAGATATCTCATAGCATTACTCCTTTCGTTAAGCTACGCGATTAAAGATGATGTTCGCGTTGGCGACGTCGATCGCCGTTGTTTCGCTAGTGTTTTCTATTGCTACAGTTTTGCAGCATCCACAGGGAACATCGACAAAGGTATGTATAGAGACATTCCAAAAATCTCCGATCGCTGCAGGAGTCACTATTGCAATAGTGTTGGCACGTGTTTCGCCATTGACCGCAAGCGCCACAGATATCGGCTCTACCGTGCCGCCCTCTGCAACCGCTATGTTTGCCGTAAAACCTATCTCATATATTGCTCTGCATCCGGAAGTGCCGCGAAGTGTAAACGATCCGGATCCGTCGTCGTGTTCAACGGCGCCTTTTCTGCAAGAGCGCGCTCCGTTGTTGAAGAGCACATTTTCATCTACCGCCACGGTTTGTGTCGGTGTATAGCTGTATTCTACTGCCATATAATCATTCCTTTCGTTTCAAATTAACACGGCGGAGCTGTTGCCCCGCCGTGTTTTTTACAGTATCAGCTCGGGGCTGAACATTTCGGCAAAACCGCCGAAAAGCTGTCGGTTATTCGGATTTGCGCCGACTTATGCCGAATTAAGCAGAGTACCCGTAACCGTTTCCGCATCCGCAGCCGCATCCGCCATAGGACGCTGCATACGGGTTACATGTGATGTATGCCGGAATAGGGCACGGACGGAGCTCATTGACGAGGTACGCGTTCTGCTTCGCCTGGGATGCAGCGAGCTTGAGAGACTGATTCTCCGCCTGAAGAGTTGAGATCTTATCCTGCGTGAGGAAATCGAGAATCGCGCGAGTGTTGCAGTTTGCGTTGTCAACGATGTCGCGTGTCGCATTCTGGATCGTGTTGCGAGTATCGCATGCCTGTGTGGCGAGATTGTAGTTCGTGTCCGCAAAGCCGCGTTCAATTAAACGCTGTGTTTCGCAGCAGCACTTCTGATCTGCCATCATCATCGCATTAAGCTGCGCCATGAGCGCCGCCTGCTGCTGGCAACGGGACAGCTCTGCAGCCGCAAATCCGTTCGTTATGGTGTTATTAAGCGCGAACGTCGCGTCTGCCAAACCGTAGGTCTGCTGATCAAGCTTAGATATGAGTGTCTGCTGATCGACCGCAGCCGCCACGTCTGCAGGTGTAGCACACGCGGAGTTAGCGCCGCAACCACCGCCACCAAAGCCGCCGCCGAATCCTCTACCCCATCCAAACAACAGAAGCACGATTATCCACCAGGAGCCGTCGCCGCCGAATCCGTTGTCGTAATTTCTACCACCGCCGCCGGTGCATGCCGCGATATCGGCGGGAGTCATTTCACTTGCTGTAATAGACATATAATGTCTCCTTTCGTAAACAAAAATATTATTTATGAAAACGAACGTTGCGCGCCGTCGTTCGTTATCATCGATAAAAATTGCGGGATCCGACAATTTGTGCCGCAACCCCGCTCGGTTCTTCTTGCCGTCCGTTTATGGCAAGGATATCTATCTTATTTCATAAGGCTCATGATCTGGTTAGCCATTTGAGCGTATCGATTGAATTGCTCCTGCGTCATTGCTCCCGAATTAAGAAGCTTCTGGACCTCCTCTCGAGGATCGCCGCGAAACGATTGTTTGAATTGCTCAATCTGTCTCATCATTTGCGAAAATCCGTTATCGTTTGCAGGCGCATTTGCACCGCGCAGAACGTTATATAAAGGATTAGGCATCATTCATCACCTGCTTTTTCGAACTTTCCGCCGGAAAGCTGCGAGATCCGTTTTTCGAATTCCTCTCGTGTGACAAATTGTGATACATCAACGCCGGGCGCGTTCTGTGCGCCGTCGTTCGGAGCCGGCGCGGTCTGTTCACCTGTATATTCGCTGTACGGGAATATGCGTAGTGGCATGGGCATACCACTCGCGTCAGCTGATTTTATGTAAAATTTGGAGTTTTCGCTATCCATAAGAAGGACGCTCTGTCCCGGCGCCACAGGATATGCCTTTGCTCCAGCTTCGCCCTGGACCCATATAAGACCGCTGCTGTTTTGCGGTTGCGCCATCTGCTGCGCCATAGGCGCTACCTGTGGCTGATACGGCGCCTGATATTGCGTCTTGTATTGTGCAAGAGCATCGGGTATCGCGCCCGTAGGATTGTAATAGTTAGGCTGATAGCCTCCCATTCCGTAGTAATTACCAAATGCCATAAATTCAACCTTCCTTTCTGTACCAATAATAGATAGGCACCTTGTCGCCGCTGTTCCATGTGTCGTAGTAGTTACCGTCGATCACGGCAACCACATGCTCGTGCAACGCGAGAAGATAGCGTCCTTGCGGATGATCCGCACAAAAGTCGGAAACTGTGTAGCAGTCCGGGCATTCATCGGGCAAGATTGCCCGACGGAATCCTTTTCCCTTCAGATACGCTCCCCACACGTGATTCGCGGACGGCATATCGCGCATCAGATATCCCTGAAGCGCAAGCTCAATATAGGTCTGATCCCAATCTTGCCCAAGTGCCATAGATATCGCGCGAACGGTGCAGTCGCCCACATTGTTGCCGTCGGGATTCGCGTTATAGCTCATATATCTCGACATACGGAGCCTCCTCTCTTGTCTACTCGAGTCCTTGTTGTTTACGCCTTGATTGTATAAAAAAAGAAGCCCTCTCACAACGAAGTGAAAAGGCTTCTTTTTTGCATATTTATGGCAATTTTATTGTAACATGTGGGACGATTGCCCGCATCCCTTTGCTTATCATATCGAATGCGCCTCGTGTAGACATTTCATATTCCTCCGCAAGCTGTTCATAGGTGATACCGTCGAGAAGCTTGCGCTTCATCATAGCTCGCTGTTTTTCTGAAAATATCCACTCGTCTATCAATTTCTCCCATTCCGAACGGGGGAGATTGTATCTGTCAAGATTGACCGACATTGCGAGTTCCTTTCGTCAACGTCGCCTCATCCTTGCCCGCGCCAACGCATAAAGCGACACGAGTAGAGTGGCAAGAGTTATCGTCAAAAGAGCGTGTAAGCGCCCGAAAATAATATCTCGCTTCATAATGGCAGATTCGTATACGATGTATGGCACAGTTGCCAAATCGCGATTATCGTGTGTGATGCGGTCGTTCACGTTCGTCCGCCTCGTTGAGTGATAATATTGTTTTATTCACATGTACCTCCCGTTATGTAGATTCGTGTTCGCGCGCATTTCGCATTTCATCAATTCGATGATGCGCTTGCTTGCAGGATTCCTCACAGCGCGCTACTCTCGTAGAAAGCGCGCCAACCTCCGACCGCGTCTCGCGATGCTCGCGCTTAAGATCGTCTACGCCCGCTTTGATATAGCCGATGTCGGACGCTAACATCCCTCCCGCGCGTCCGCTGTCCTCGCTGTCTTTTCTTTTCAAGCGTGAAAAAGCGATCCAAGATATCACAACGCCGACAAGCGCAGACGCGAGTGAAAGGGTGGCGTAAATAATAGAAGTATCCATATTGTTTTGGTTCCTTTGCAATTTTATTTTATCACGTGTTTTCGCCCCTCTCGGGCGATGCTTTTATCTTATATACAGAATCCGAATACTACGCCACTCGTTCCTGTGTTATAGGATACAACATAAAATCCTCCCGACGCAGACAGATTGGCCGATCCAACAACATTAACTTTTCCATATGAATTGGTTACGTAAGAACGCGTCCAATAAGAACCAAATATAGAGTTGGTGTTTTGAGCATACGCCGCACGGTTTGTTTTTGACGTATAATATGCGTATTTTGTACCCTGACCGTCGAGCACGTTAGATACATCGGAAGAAGTACCGCCAAGTTCGGTAAAAGAGGGAACCCACATTTTGTCTTGTGTTGTCTCGGTTGTTGTTGCTCCATATCCCGTATCCGAAATCTTGTTAACCTGCTTTATGATTGTTCGCAATTCGGATGGCAAATCGTCGTAAACCGTACTATTTACATACGTTCGCAACGAACTGTCCGCCCATCCCGTCCACTCTGAGAAGCTATAGGGTGTGGCGTAGACTTTGAACGCAACAATGCTCAACGGAGCTTTTCCGCTGCCGTCACTTAAATCATCGTGATTGATACCGACAATTCGCACTTTTCCTGTCCAACCGCTTGCCGTAGTTATTGTTTTTTCGTCACCTACCGCAAAGTAGTCAGCCGCATTACCCGCCGCGCAGATATCTGCAATATCTGCCCACGTGCCGCCCGCAAAGGTGACTTTTTCAATCCATTGTGCGTAATAGCTTGCATTGCTTGTGACAACATCCAACGCAGGTTCCCAGCTATCGAAGCTGTAGCCGCTCTTTTCGGGAGTATATGCAGGCATAGCACCATAAGCAAGAGATTCCGTCTTGAGTACGCTTTCGCCATCATAGTATGTGATTGTGTAATAGCGTGTCGAAGCCGTAAACGCAGCATAAACGGTTCTATCCTCGTCTACAGCTTGCAACGCGGTAGAATCTGCCGAGCCGTCAGCCGTCAAACTCCACCCCGAATAGCTGTAGTTATACTGAACTGTACTTTCTTTCGTAGGCTTGTCGATAAGTCCTTTAGTATACACGTTCACGCAATCGTCACCAACGGCAACAGGCTTGATATAAAGCACTTCGTCACCGTTCATAAACGTAACGTATCGCACGTCGGCAGACGAGCCGCTACCAACAACAGATTCTATTTCGGTTTTCAGATCGCCCGACTTGATTAAATCGGTTTTTCCCGACAGCGAACGAATATAGTTACAAGCGTTTTGATAATCGGTTTTCGGCATCATTACGTATTCACTCATAAGCCTACCTCCGATACGTCTTGTAACGCCACAGCCGCCCACGCACCATCAACAACTTGCAGAATCTTGCCGTTGTCTGCGGTCGTTACAGCGGGCAGAGAAGGAGCAGGTGCAGCTACCGCGTCGGTGTAAACGCACACTCCGTGACCGTTGGTTTCTTCCGTAGAGTGGTAGTGCAGATAATCATTTGTCGCATCGTACATTACTACAAACGGATCTTCGCCGCCCTCTACGAGAAGCGCCGGATTGCCGACTGCTACACATTCGCTGCCGTCCGTATGTGTATAAGCATAAGCGGTGCGAGTATACTGTACACCGTCCCACTCAATGACGTATTCCTTTCCCTCTACAAGCGCATAAGGCGCAGGATTGACGGAAAGTGTATAACAGCCAAAAGCGTCGTTAGAAGTAAATCCGTCAAGAAACGTCGGCGCGATAACCGTTTGCTTTGTGTTGTCTTGATAGATCGCTACGGTACATTCGGTTGCTCCCGAGCCCATAGCATCTGAAATCACCCACACCGAAGTTCCATCAGGGAGGTCAACCGCCGTAAGTATAAATGGAACATCGTTGGGCGTAGGACAATACAAAGCGCTGTTGCCCATCACTATTACACTGGTTCCGTCGTCAGTAATTAACTCATAAGTAACAACAGTATATTCAGCTCCGTTCCAAACCACGCGGTATACAATACCTGCCGTTCTCTCAAAAATAGCAGGTGAAGCTTCGTACGCACCATCCGTCAGCGTAAACGTCGTTTCTTCGAGGATAGGAATAAGCGCAGGTGCTTCTTCTTCGCCGCCACCAATCGCATCCCATACTTCCGCAAGAGCGTCGCCTACAGCTTTCGCGTCTGCCGCCATGCCCTCGACAGAAAGCGTTTTATCAAGCTCTATAGCAGGTGCGTCCGCGCGAGAGACGCTAACCAAATGCGCGCCTGCGTTTTCGTTTTTGACAAGCGCGGCTACGTTTGTGCCTTGCCACAAAAGCAGGAAAGGCTCACCCGTGTCCGATTCGTCTGTACTTAATAAGCTGAAGTTTCCGAACACTTGCGTTTCGTTGAAAGTCGCTCCCGCAATGGTGGGGTTTTCATAACACTTGCACGTGTATTCTTCGCCGTCCCATGTCACGGAATAATATTCTCCCGCGACAACGCCCGCATTGGCTTCTATCGCAGGGGCGCTAAATATTCCCGACAAGGGTACGGCTGTAATCTCCTGCTCGGGGAGTATCTCGTCAACAACATCGTCCGAAAGTGCCACCCATTCGGGCTTGCCGTCTTTTATGCTTAAAAATTTTCCCTCGTCTTCCTCGGTTGCTTCTACAAGTCCAAGTGCGGCTCTGAACGATTGATAATCGTCGGCGCTTTCTATTTGCTCGTCGGTAATCGGGGCTCTTTCAATTTGTAAAATAAAGTTTTGTGTTGATAATATTTGATCGTCCTTATACAAAGACACCGCGCACACCGCATCGCCGAACGCCGCAAGCGTTTGGTCTGTCAAAACTACCGTGATGATATTATCCGATATGGTTGGATAATCATTCATAACGCCCCTGCCGTCGGGCTTGCGCGCTTCAAATCTGGCAGTAACATCGCTCGGGATCGTATACGGTAAGCCGTTTTCGAGCGGTTCTATCTCTATGTGACGAGTGTTTATGTCGCCTTGCTTGGCGTAAACGATAACGGGCTCGAGCGAACGCGCAAAATCAAGTTTTATCCGCTTTGTTGTCCGCATTTGTTTCCTCCGTTCTCAAATATTCGATCTCTGCCCTTGCCTTTGCGGCAACTTCGTCGTATATCCCCGAAAGGATCATACGAAGCATATAGCAGGGAATCCGCCTTTCTCCTATCGCGCGGTTTATAACGCACAATAGTTCGTTTTTTGCATCCTCTATTTCAAGAATGAGCGGCCGCGCCTTTTTGTGTTCTTCATTCGACATATTTATTACCTCACTTTAACCGTATTTGTAGCCGTGTCTATGTATAGATCATACGAAGTGCCTTGTATAGTCACCGTCATAATCGGAGGATCCGCCACAAGCTCAACGCCCGATATATTAACGCTGATAAGTCCGCTTTGGATCGTTGTAGTGCGGCTAAATGCTATAGCCGCCTCCGGGATGAGGACGTCTTCCTCGGGGTAACGTGTTGTCGATTCTACACTTATCAATGCAGGCTTTATAATGGTAGTGTCTACATATTCATAAGCGCCGCTCGAGCTTGTTTCGACGGTTGTTTTGGAGAGCGATTCGCTCGTTATGTCAAAACCGCCGATTTTTCCGCCCGTTGCAGTTATTTTGCCCGTCAACGTCGCCGCCGTGCAGTATAGCGCGCCTTTATTGTTGACGCCAAAGCTGTCGCCCGCCTTGAATACCCAGCCGTTCCCGGTGTGGCCTGCTATTGTCTGTGAAGTGTTGCTTCCGGTACACAAGAACACATCGGCAAGAGAGAAGCTTTCGCCATGGAAAATCGAGTTGTTGTCAATGCTCCAACCTTGTTCTTCGCTTCCGATCCTGCCGTCTTCGGCGGTGATAGTGCCCGAGATCACGGCGTCTCTGGCGTATAATATTCCGCCTGTAGTCAAGCCGCTCTTTCCCTTAGCAAATATGTGCCAGCTTTCATCCGGAAGATCTTCGCTCCAATAAGCAGCCTTCCCCGATTGCGACAAGAATAAGGTGTCTGCAACAGCTCCGTATGTTCCAAAACTATCCTTGTCTACAGTCCAGCCGCCTATTATCACCGCGTTGTTCTTCGCGGACAGCAGTACGTTTCCGTCCGTGTCATTGACCAACACGGATCTTGCAACAAGGTTTTCGACATCTATCCGCTCTGCAGAGAGCAGTCCCGTCGTGATTGCATCGGCATTTATTCCGTCGGCAGTGACGGCTGTCCTGTAAGACGCACCGCCGTCAACAGTCAAGCCGATTCCATCGGCTGTAGCCTTGATATACTTTAGAGCGTCGTATGTTCGCAGGAGCCAGGCGTCGTTGATGCCGTCGTTGTTTTCGTCAAGGATCTCAAATACGCCGCCATTGGCACCGTTCAAGAGCTCCGTCGCCCTCTCAATAGCTTTGTTCAGGCTTGCGCGAGTGGATGCGTCTTCGCCGCGTATAAATTCCTTTGTCGGGACATCGAGAAAGCTATCCGCGATAGTCCTTGTTACCTCTCCGATCGTCGCTTTCTCAAACCTTTCAGTTAAGCTGTCAAATACCGTTTTCACGCAGCGCGATGCCGCCGATACGCCGAGCTTTGAAAACTCGACCGTTACCGTGTCGCCCAGCGACACATCCTCGAGCAACGCAATGTTTTTATATTCTTCGGTGTCGGCAAGCTGTACAAACGATACGTTTATACTCACCTTCGGCACTCCGAATCTGCGCGTTTTCATGTATTTACGCGCTTCCGTCCTCAATGCCTCTTCCGTAATCTCGATCTGCTCGCCCGTTTCTTCCATAAACGCGGCGGAGAGATCCACTTCTTTGATGCGTTCATATCCGAACTCGCCTTCAGCGCGGATTATCTTTTCGGGCAAAACAGTAAGATTGCCGTCAGCGTCGACGCCATACGGATATATACCCGTATACGTCTCCGCTATGTTCTCCTCCTGTTTCAGGTCTGTAAGATTCTTTCCGTAAGCAATTCTAACACCTTTGTTGCTGCCTCTACTCGCAAGTAATGAAACGTTGTAGCGATCAAAGAATAGATCGCCTGTATATGTGTCGAGCAGGCTGCCGCTTTGTCCGAAAACGCACGACCTTGCAGAGCGGGGAGTGTCAACGTTCATCGTTGCAACGGTAGATTTGTCGGTGTAGAATGAAAAAGGATTATCGATCGCGGAATTTGCCTTGATTGCCTCCATCGCTGCAGGCGCGTCGCCTGCAGTAAACACGTTTACGGGGATCCCCGCAAGGTCATAAGAAATATGTTCGCCGTAAATTGTAACAACGCCGCGCAATGGTTTCGCGATGCGATAAACTCGGAAAGGTTGCGGACGGTCAGTTTTGTTCGGTTTGGCAAGGATCAGGCAGCGAAGCTTGATGTCCGTAAAATGCTGCCCGTCTACGGGATATTTCATCTCCAGCTCGTACGCGCCGTCAAGCTCCTCCGTTACCTTGCACGACACAGCATCAGCAAGTACGCCGATTCCGTTGTTGTCGAAAGTTGTTTCGCCCGAATGATAAAGAATAGGCTTCATAGCTCCCACCACCTCGGAGTTATTTCTATATTTGTTATGCCGCCGGCGAAATTGATGGGCTGTTCGCCTCTCTCAAAAACAAGCGCATAGGGGCAGTAGACATTTGCATTATGATTTGCCGTGCCTTTGTATGCGTTTTGCGTCTCTGCGTCATAATATATGTATCCGTCTATGGCGCTAAATATTGCCGTGTGAGCGCCGACAGTTAGCGTTCCTTCTCCGCTACCGTAAACCTTATAAAGCGGCAGGGAGGGGAATATCGTCGGGTTCTCCAACGTCATATTTGCGTTTATCTCGATCGGCTCGTCCCCCGCAAAAAGAAATCGTTGCGGCATACAATCAAATTTGATTTCAAACGGCGCGATTTTCCGTATTCGGGCATCGATTTCTGCGCCGTTTTTTACGCGAGCGAGCATATAGTGCGCGCGGTCGTCGTCGGTAACAAGCTTGCGGTACCCAAACGAATCGAATAGCCATCTGTAAACTCGATTAAAAGCGGATTTGACCGCGTCGTCGCAATATACATACGCTCCGACCGTCGCGGTCCTGTTTTTGTACGTCCCGTCCGCGTAGTGCAGGTCGCCGTTGCGCCCCGGAACGCTGACAGTAGTAACGTTAGGCTCGGGAGCGGATATTTTTACCGCCCCCTGCAGCCGTACGCCTGCATACTCATTACTTATTCCGTCAAGCCATATTTTGTAATTATCCATATACAGCTGCCCTCCTGTTCGTTAAATTCTGTAGCGCCGCGGATACTTCTTCCGCGATCTCCTCGGCCGTGCTCGTGGTTCCGCCAACGTGGATATGAATGGTGACACCGCTGATTGACGATCCTCCGATTGCTCCACTTCTTGTGGTTCCGTAATGGTTCACCGACGCATTTATGCTCGCGTCATAGTCGTCAAAAGACAAAGACTTGTCTATGCCGTCTATGACCTTGTCAAATTCATCCTCAAAGCCGATTCCGAAGCCTTCTGCGGTAAAGCCACCGATTCTCTTGAACACCTTCGACGGCGATGCAATGCCGAGCAGATCTTCTACGCCGCCGACAAGATCCTCCCATGATTCATCAAACCATTTTGTTAGGCTCTTCCAGGCTTTTTTTAACCCCTCTAGCACACCGTCAACGATGTTTTTTCCGACCTCGCCCCAGTCCGTTTCTACAAATCGTTCAGCCGCGCTGTCTACGAGTGTCGCGACACTTTCAAGTAACCGTGGAATGGCGTCGATTATTCCCGTTCCAATTGCAAGAACGATCTCCAACGCAGCACCGATCAAAAGGGAAATGTTCTCCGGATCGAGCAAAAAAACAGTGAGATTTTCTATTATTGTTAGCGCCGCGTCGACTAATGCCGGGATTGCGTCCATAAGGCCGTTCCCCAGCTCAGTTAATATTACTAAAGCAGCATTCAACAGCTCCGATAGCGTCTCGGGATCTGTTAGCATCTCCGCGAGAAATAAAATAGTGTTAATTGTTGCAGGCACCAGCTGCGGCAAAAACTTCACCACGCCGTCAGCCAGAGCGAGGATGATATCGAGCGCGGAAGAACCCAACGTCGCGAGTGTGTCAGGCGCGGTCAAAGTGCTAATAATCTGCATCATCACGCTAATTATAGTAGGAGTCAATGTCGGCAAATTGCTCGATATTCCGGTTGCCAAAGCCACAAGAAGGTCCAAGCCGAGCGCTATTATATCTGGGCTCATCGATAACACTCCCTGCGACAGCGTCATAATAACGTCTAACGCGGTTGTCGTTATGCTTTCGCGGTTTTCGCCGATACCGCTCACAAGGCTTTCTACAATCTTAAGTCCGGATTCTGTAAGTCTTGGCAGGTTGTCCGAAATTATATTGGGGATTTTTTTCACTATTACGGGGAACAATTTATCAACAAGACGCGTCGCTCCGCTAAGAGCGATCTCTATGCGAGGAAAAATGTTTTCTCCCACAACGCCAACGCTTTCAACAAAATTGCTGATAAGCGTGTCCATGTCGGCGTTTTCGTCTGCCATGCCCGTAACGAGATTTTCCCAAGCCGCTTTTGCGGACGCAACGCTTCCTGATATTGTGGATGACGCTTCTTTTGCCGTCGTGCCTGTGATTCCCATCTCGGTCTGAACGATATGGATTGCTTCAACGATGTCCGCAAAGCTGCTTATAGAAAGATCGCCCATTTCTCCGTTCGCTTCTTTTACCGCATTAGCGTCGGCAACGAGGCGCTTCATTTCTTCTTGTGTGCCACCGTAGCCCAACTTGAGGTTATCGAGCATAGTGTAGTTTTGCTTAGCAAAGCCTTGATACGCATTCTGGATCATCTCTATCGATGTGCCCATCTTGTTTGCATTGTCGGCCATATCGACAATAGCTTGGTTCGCAAGATCGGCGGCGCGCTGTTGGCTTTCAGCCGTGGTTGTACTGCTGTTGTTTATGCGCTCCGCCTCTGCAAGCTTTTCCTCGTTTGCTATTTTCAGCGCAGAGAGCGCGTCCTCGTTGCTTCTTTTCAGCGCCTTTAGTTCTTCGTCTCTCTGCTGTTGCAGCAATTCTGCATTTTCGCCGTTGCCTTCTTTTGCTAAAGCAATGCGCTCTTTCCAGCTTTGCCTAAGCGCGTCGTATTCATCCTCATACGCTCGTTTGGCCGCTATGTACTCCGCGTCTAATACAGCCTCAAGTTCGGTCAGATTGGTTTGTGCGCCACGCCCGGTGCTTTGAAGTAACGATGCGGAAAAACTCGTCACGGTATCCATGTAATCATTTGCAGAAAGCCCCGCGGTTTTATAAGCGTCAGATGCGTATTTCATAACGGTATCGGAGCTTTTCTTGAAAAGAGTTTCCACACCGCCCACGAGCTGCTCGTATTCTGAGTAAGATTCAACTGACGATTTTGTTAGCGCCACAACCGCCGCGGAAGCGACGCCGACTGCGGCTATGCCTATATTGGCTGCTGTTTGCAGTCCGGTTCCTATTTTTTCGGAAATAGTCGTGATTTTTGACGTAGCTTGATCGTCTACGCCGATTTTCACGAACAATTCCATTAAATTCATTAAATCACCTCAATTCCTGCTTTTGCGATCACGTCGGCGACTATCTCTTCGGCGGTTCTGTTGTCTTGAGGCTTCGGATGCAATATGTCGTCATATTCTGCCTTCATATAATTGCCTCCGGACAGCTTGGCTGTATTTTCGGTGATAATGCGGAGGCATCTCGCGATATAACGCTTATATAGATCTTCCTCTGCGTCCTCTTTAATTTTGTAAGCAATCGTCGCCATAATCGCTTTTGCGCTCATGCGCGGAAACGAAAAAAGGGAGCGTATTACTCGCTCCCCTCCGAATCCGCGCACGATTTGAAAAAATCGAGAAGCTCCTTATCTTTGATAACCTCTCGCACCTGTTTCATCGTGACGAGTAAATTCTGATTTGCTATTTCTTCGGCTGTTTTTTCGTTGAGAACGCCGAGTACACCAAACACGTCGGATTTTCGCTTTTTCAGCACGATCGGCACGATTTTATTTATTTTCTCAACGCCAAGCGCAATCCACTGCGCTCGGGTGGTGACCTCTTCAGAAGCAACGGCGCGTTTAAGCTCGCCAAGAAGCTCCTCGTCGGTCACAATGTTTGATATGTGCGGCGTCAATTCGCAAAGAACCTCAACCGCTCGATCAGTAGATATTGCTGATAGTTTCATCGATTAATCCTCCGTTGTGGTGGTTGCAGCGGTAGCGGTTTCCGTCCCCGCTTTTATGTACATCTCGTAGGGCACCTTATCAGGCTCCGCAATAGAATAATGACCTGTATAGGTGTACGCAAGCTGCCCCTTTGCTTTGTCGCCGGACTGCAAAGAAAATCCGCCCGTAGACAGCGCATTGATAAGGTGGATCGCGATATAGCCGCCGTTTGAATCGCCGTTTTTGTCGGAGTAATCTCCAACCCACCAAACGTCTTCAAAATCGCTTTCCTTAAGGCTGTCGCGAGGCACAATTTTTGTTTCGTCTTTGGTGTCTACGTCCGCCGCGGCTATAAGAGATTTCGCACGGCGAGTGTTGACGGTGAGAAATGTACCCGACATCGTTATTTCGCGCGATTCAACACGCTTCAATTCTTTCGTGTTCTTAGGACAGTTATCAATGTCCTCTCCGAAATCTACATAAGAAGGAGTATCGGAAAAACTATTGCCTCCGCTCGTCGCTCCGAGAATGTCTTCGTTTGCGACCTCTCCCGTCGCGGGATCGAAGCTGGCAAGCAATATTCCCGCGTTAAGCTGAAGTTCCTCGAATGTATTTTCGGGTATCTTGGTAAACTTCATTTTTGTCCTTTCTATCAATCAGCGGTGAAATATTCCGCCGTGATATTGATATATTTTCGTTTGATCATATCGTCCGCGTCGTCGCCCATGCTTTGCGCAAAAGGCTGTCCGCGTTTTATCCAGATCGCGCCGCCGGTGCAGGGAAGGATATGCCCGCTTCCGATGGCTTTGCTTATTTCTCTCGTTTTTTGCTCTGCCTCAAGCCACGACGTGGAACGATACCACAAGTTCGCAGCCATTGCCACTTCGTCTCCGAACGAATCGTCGACGACCGAATATGTAAGATACGGAAATTCGGGCTTGTCGTCGCCAGTCGGCACCGCGTTTTGTTCAAACGCCGGTAAACCGAACCCGCTCCAGAAGTTATAAAGTGCCGCCGCTTTCATCATGTCGGTGTCCACTCCTCTGCTGTTACTTGAACCACGTCGAAGCTTGCCGATGGCGGAGTGCGTTTATCATCTCCGTCAGACGTCACACGAAATATTTTTCCGTCCGACAGCCGTTTGAAAACGTCGTGATATTCAAGCATAACGACTGTATCCGTTGTTACAGTGTATAGGCTTGTCACGCCGCTTTTTTGAGCCGTGCGCGCTTCAATCGATGTGTCAAAGGTTATCGCAGCATCAAAACTGGCGCCCTCCATCCACGAGTTTATAACGCCGCCGACACCGTCCGGCTTCGTGGTTTTGTCAAGAAGTACGCACGCGGTCATAGCGTCAGACAATAGGCTCATATCTTCCTCCAACGGTTAAGGTCTTTTGCGAATACCTTTTGCCACGAGTTCGCGGAGGCGTCTCCGTTCGCTTTCGTGTAGTTGTGCCCACCGAAAGATTCCGAAACATAAGGCGACGGCGCCGCGGCCTTGCTTTGTGCATATTCGGCTATTTTGTCGGCGAGGGCGATGACGGAAGGAGGCACCGCCATCGTCCACACCTCCCCATCAAAAGTCTCGTCGGTTAGCGCAGTGTTGGGGTGTTTGTGCACTCCGTCATTAAACACGGAGCCGACGATGCGATAATATTGACCGTTTGATATAAAGTCGCACGGTGAAATAACACCGCTCGAAATCGTAAACGTGCCTCTGTATTTGTTTTTTTCGAAATAGTTTCGAAGTTCACTGCATATTTCGCCGATCATTATTTCACCGCCTTCTTTATAGCGTTATCGATTATGCCGCAGCGTTGATGGCGCCTACAACGATTCCGTCAATTCGTTCAGGAAAGAACGTAATGCCGGACATTACAAGATCCATCACTCTTGCGGTATCCTTATCGGGATATTCGTTGATACCAATGTATCCCGTTTCGTCCGTGGTGAGATTGAATGCGCGGCCAAGATCGGACGTGGTGACGTTCACGAAATACATAACGATGTTTTCTTTAGCCGTTGCGTAATAAGATCCCTTCGGGACGGAGCCGTTCATAAATACAGTGCCAAGGCCGAGGAAGTTTTCGATATAGTTCATGCCAAAAGCGGTCTGCATGGTTACCTGAGCTGTGCCGAGGTAATCAGCAACGTCTAGCGGATTAAGGAAGTATACGGTCTCAACCGCGTCATCTTCCCAAAGGACCTGAAGCTGTCCCCAGCCACCCGCAAGAGCCGCCTGCAGGCCTGTGCCTTCTGCCACGCCCGTTCCCGTTGCCATGAATGCGACAAGATCCGCGCGGATGCCCTTCTGAATGTCTTTCACCATAGCATCGGTGGTGTCGCCAACAGCCTGATCATATCCGCGCTTGAGTATCGCCTCCGCCGTTGTGCCCTTGCGCCACTTTTTAAGCGTTATCTCACCGACCGGGACCTCTTCCGTGTCATAGTGAGAAAGAGGAATGAGCTCGCCCTCTGCGACGATTCCGTTTTCAAGCGTACCGGTGACCTTGATTGCCTTGAGCGCAGTGCCGTCCTGCATGGCGATCTTTCTGGTTACTCCGAGCGCTTCAGTAAGTTTTTTGATAGAGCCGGCAAACTGAAGGTTAAAGTCGGCGACGCGAATTTTCGCGAGATCGTTTGCAAAAATAGTGTTGGTTTCTGCTGCCATTTGGTTTTCCTTTCGTTATTCTGATAATTTGATTCCGAACAGTTCGGGGTTTTGTGCCATAGCGCGGCGACGTTCTGTGCCGTCTTTTATCGCCAATATCTCATCTTTTGTTTTTCCACCGCCGCCAGTATTTGCAGGCGGCGTTTCGATTCCCGCTGTTCGCGTTTCTGTTGTGACTACATATCCGCTCCATCGCTCTTTCAGCGCGCTGACAAGCTTGTCCGCATCAACGATCGCGCCGTCCTTTAACTCGATGCCGTCGATGTCGCCTTGTGCTGCGCGTGTATCAGCAAGCGTTTCGATATGGGTTTCTTTGATTCCTGCGGATTTCAGCAGCTCGCGGTACGCATTTTCTTTCGCAACCCGCGATTCTTTGTTAGCGACCTCGGTTTTATAAGCTTCAAAGTCCGAACGTTCCTTTTCGTACTTTTCCTTGTAACCGTCGTCGCCTTTTGCTTTCAGCTCGTCCAACTCCCTCTGAACGTCGGGAAGCTTTTCCGCGGCTGTTTTGTAATTGTCGCGCTCTTCCTTCAGCGCGTTGACTGTGTCGGTATGAGCCTCAATGATCTGATCGATCTTTTCGTCTTCAATACCCATAGCCTTTAGATATTTGCGTGTAAGCGCCATATATTCCTATCATTCCTTTCCTTTGGAGGCGTTTCTTTGCCGTGATAGTAGTATTAAAACCGCTTTGCTTCGCGGTAATAAACAAAATAGCGGGGTGACAGCTCGTACAAAGCGTCGTCAACCCCGTTCGGTTCGTCCCGCCCAACGCTTAGGGCGAGGATTTTATATTCAATTCATCTTTGCGGACTCGTAGCATTTTGACACCATCCTTCGTCGGAAGTATTTCGACTCTGTCGCCGGATGATATTATCCGACTTATCATTTCGGCACATTCTTCGCTGAGCAGCATCGCTTTTATTCGCTCTTGCTTTTCGTTTGTCGCTTTGCTCGTGTAGTGTTCCTCCGCTTATTTGAATCTTTTTGTGTTATGATTGTCGCACAAACACAGCCGTTACTACTCGCACCTTTGCAGCGACAAGCACAAAAGCCGCCTTTTTCTGGCGGCTTTTGTCATCCGTTTTTCATTTCTTCCTCGGCAATTCTCTTATATACTGTTGCGTGTTCTGTCGCCGCCGGCTTGAGGAACGGTTGTGCTCTACTGCGACTCGTGCCAAGCTCTACATACGGAGCATATTCGACATTAGTCCCGATATAAACAGCGTTTTCTTTTGTTGCAACTTCGTTTGTGATGCTGTTGCGGAGGTTCCCCGTGTCGACGGGGCATTCTTTTTTTGCGTATCCTTCCGCCTGTAGCCCTATGCGCTTTAATGCACGTTCGAGCGCGTCGCTGATACCGTCAAGGACTTGCTTTGTGTTGTCAGTGTATTTTACGCTCATTCCGCGCCGCCTCGTTCAGCTTTCCACTCCGCCCATGTTTTTCGCGGCACTTCGCCTCTTGTGATGTGCTCAGCTTCTACCGTTACAGTCGTGCATCTGCAGTTATAAACAAGATAGCCTGGCGCGCTCATATCGCCCGGGTACATCATCTTATACCCATCGATAACAAAAGGCTTCTCAAGCTCGGCTATTTGCCCGTCTGCCATCCCGTGAGCGTGTCGAGTTCTGCCGTCGTGCGTCGCAAGCCATTCTTTTTTGAGCTGTAAGCCCATTTCCGCGGCGCGGTCATAAACGGTCTGCCTGCCTGCGTTCTGCGCTCCCGTGACGGCTGTGCGAGCGTTGCGTATTGCCGCGGCAGCGTTCATATCTGCAACGGACTTTAATCGCTTTGCTATATGAGGAATGCTTTCTCCCTGTAGCACTCCCTGCGTGATAGCCGATTGTATGTGCTGCCGGTTCCACCGCAGATCTTTCGGAATGTCAACAGATGGCTCCGGCAAGAGATCACGATTCTCTTTAACGAGGTTGCCGACCGTTTCGCGGCTGTATAGCGTAAATCCGTAGTTAGTGCGAGCAACGTCTTCTATCGCGTACTCGGTGTAATTGGCATTAAGGGCGAACACGTCTGCGAGTTCGCCCTTTACCATCACCATTGCTTTTTGGTTTGTATTTGTAAGATCTTTCGCAAGCGTATCACGCAGATCGCTCCACCGTTTGCCCGTAAGCAATTGATTCCGGCGCCATCTTTTGTAATCCGCCTTTGATAGTCCCCCTGCTTCTACAAGCGCACGCTGCCTTTTGTCTCGTTCGGCAAACTTGGCAAAATAATCGTTTGCTTTTTGCGAGATTTCCTTATACGCATGCTCGTATTCTCTCTGGAGCCTCTTTTCAAGATTGAGAAGAATCACGTCGGTTTCCTTGTGCCCTTCGTCGTGCTTTCTGATTGTTGCCATTATCCCCTCAACAGCTTCGTCCACGTGAGGGCGCCGACAGAGCCGTCCGCGGTCAATCCTACGTCGCCCTGGAATGCGCGGACTGCCGCGTCCGTCTTGCCGCCGAAGGATCCGTCGACGCCCGCCGCGCCGATATCGTATCCGAGCGCGAGCAGAAGACGCTGCAGCGTCTTCACCTCTGCCACCTTCATGCCCTTTTTCAGGACGGGCAGCTCGACGCTCACGTTCTTCACGACCGCTTTTTTCGTCAAATTCGCGCGTTCCGCGATCACCTTCACGATCGCTTCGGCACACTTGTCCGCGTACTCCTCCGCTAAAATAACGGGCACGTCGGCGGAACTCGTCATAAATCCGAGCTCCAGGAGCACTGCCGTCGGAATAGATTCCGCTTTCGCAAGCTTCAGCTCGTAAAGGTTAGCCCTCGCGAGCGGCGTCGCTCTGTTGCCCTTCAGCCCGGTGCTGTCGATGAGCGCGTCGTAAAGCGCTCGCTGCCACTCAACCGAGGATGCCGTCGGATCCACAACCACGTACGCGACGATACCTCCGCCGCTTATGATCGGCGCTATGCTTGCATTGTGATGCAGCGATA
>JAZNDW010000037.1:0-34400 GCA_045588245.1 Eubacteriales bacterium | reverse complement strand
GGATTTTTTATGCCTGTGCTGTCGGGTATTTGTTCCGCTTTCAAATGCCGTTTTTTCGGCTTCTATGTTAATGGCATAACACTTGCCGACGGGATGGATTGCTGTCCCGTATGGCGGGCTTGTATAAGGTATTAACACAATGACCATATAGGAAAGGGAACATATATGCAACGAAGATACAGAGAGAAGAAATATTACTGTGGAGAGTATCTGGAGGTAGCTATCTATCCAGTATACGCCAATCCAAAGAAAAGAGGGAAGCGGAGCAAGCCGACAACAGAGATTCAGCAGCGGCTCAATCAGCGGCACACAGAGGGGCGGCGTCGGCAATCCCGTTTATCCGCTGGCAAAGGCGGAGCTTCTTCGACATGGAATCAAATGCGACGGCAAACGCGCCGTGCAGATGCAGCGCGCCGATTACGGCAAATACGATCTTTTCGTCGGCATGGACAGCGCCAATATCCGAAATATGCACCGTATGCTCGGCGGCGACCCCGATGGCAAGATACGCAAACTGATGGACTACACGGGACGCGGCGGCGACGTTGCCGATCCATGGTACAGCGACCGATTCGACGTCGCGTACCGCGACATTGAGGACGGTTGCCGTGCGCTGTTGAGCGCGCTTTTGGGTGAATGAACAAAAAGGCGAATCTTTGGATTCGCCTTTTTTTGTGTGAAACAAACTCTCCTGACACGAGAGGTTGATGTGTTATATCTCTCGCGATTGTCGAAAAATGCACGCATCAAGTGAGTTTTATGCACGGGATGGCTTATTGATATCTTTGTTTACAGTCCGTATAATGAGAGTACAAGCTGCGCGGCTTAATTTGTCATAAAGGGGTGAAATCTATGAATTTACCAATCGCAAATGTTATCCGAACTCTCCGACGTGAGAGGAATGTCACACAGGAAGAACTTGCTGCTGCCATCGGCGTGACGTATCAGTCGGTCAGCCGTTGGGAAAACGGTCAGGCGTATCCGGACATGGAACTGATACCGAAAATCGCAAATTTTTTCGGAATATCGACCGATGTCCTTTTCGGAACAGATCGGGAATCGACAGATGCCAAGCGTGAGGCGCATTTGAAAAACATCAAATCAACGCAAAATGATAAAGAAGCGTTTTATGTGGCGTGCAAAGCCGCGCATAAAGATTTTCCGGATGAGTTCGGTTTCGGACTCTGGCTGTGTCGTTGTTATTTCTGGTTCAACGTCCGTCCGATCGATGATCATTTGGATGAGGTGCGAAATATTTGCCGAAACATAATTGAACATTGTACAGATGAAGATATCCGAACAGAGGCATTACGTATGATTGTCCTATCGGAAGATGAAGACAAAATCGAACCGTGGCTCGATATGTTGCCGTCTTGGAAATCAAGCTATGAGGTGTTGCTCGAAGACCGCTACGACTACCGTAACGAAGTGGGAAAATGTAACTTGCAGCGACAGAAAAATTTTATGATGTTTCTTGGTGAGATTTTTTACAACTGTATTGGCAAGCGTGATGAAAAGCGATATAAAAATCCCGAAGCGAGTGTTGCCGGGCATCGGATGGCGCTGGATGTTATCGATACGATGCGCGACACATCAACGGATATTGACGCATGGTTAGAAATGCGTGCTTTGTTAGGATTGCGTCTTGCCGCAGGATGCTTTGGCGCGGGATGTAAAGATGAAGGCTATGCCGCACTTGAAAAAGCAATCGATCTGTATGTGGAATTCGCAAAATTGCTCGACGATACCGATCTTTCGTATAACTGTCCGGTTCTCGATATGCTTACGGTAAATAAAATGCAGGATATTGAATACGGAACACACGGGAAGGTTATCAATGAAGCGTATCTTCATCTCACCAATCCGTCCGGCTGGGAATGGTTCAACTCTGTCCGCGATGAAGATCGTTATTGCACGCAGGTCGAGCGCCTTGTTCCGTATTTGCCGAAAAAATAAATAACATATTATAGATATCTCTTCATCTCTTCACCGCTATTTCTTTCCCGAAACTCTGTGCTCGGTCACAGTATGTTCACATATTTGTGATATAAATATAAAAAATGCATGACCCACCCGAAAGGATAGTGACATATGAATTACAGCGGATATTTATTTGTACATTTCACAGGCGAGCACCGCGACGGCGAGCAGATCTATTTTTCGATCAGCCGCGACGGTTTACATTGGCGCGACCTGAATCAGGGCAAGCCGATCCTTTATTCCAAAATAGGCGAGATGGGCGTAAGAGACCCGTTCATCATGCGTTCCCCTTGGCAGGAAGAGGGCAAGCCGAAGTACTTCCTCATTGCGACAGACCTCCGCATCGAGGCGGGCAAGGGCTGGGGCGCGGCACAGTTTGCAGGCAGCCGCGACATCATCGTTTGGAAATCCAATGACTTGCTTAATTGGGGTGAGCCTACTGCCGTGACGGTCGGCGTCGAAGGGGCGGGTTGCGTTTGGGCACCCGAATGCATCTACGACGAAGAACGTGATGCCGTTATGGTATTCTGGGCGTCTATGACGATGATGGACTACGATCAGCTTCATAAGCAACGTATCTTCGCGTCGTACACGAAGGATTTTGAAACCTTCACGGAGCCCGAGCTGTATATCGAACGCACGAATCACGTAATCGACACGACGATCATCAAGAATCGTGACGGCTACTACCGCTATTCCAAGGACGAAACGACGAAAAACATCCGCGTTGACTTCAGCGAGTCGCTCGAAGCGGACACGTTCGTTGACGTAAAATCGCCCGTGCTCGACAATCTCTACGGCGTTGAGGGCCCCGAGATTTTCAAGTTCAACGACAGAGAAGAATGGTGCCTTATCGTTGACAGATTCGCGTCGCACAAGGGTTACCTGCCGCTCATTACGAACGATCTGTCGTCAGGACAGTTTAAGGTGCTCGACGATTCAGAGTTTAACATGGGCAAAACGCTCAAGCGCCACGGAAGCATCATCAACATCACTGAAGAAGAGTACCGTCAGCTCGCAAAGCTTTTGTAAGTATATAACGCATAACAAAAATCCCGCGTGTCATAACGCGGGATTTTTTGTGCTTATTTTTTCTTTTGCGGCTTTTTTGCCGTTTTCGGGGTGGACTTTGCCTGTGTCGGCTTTGCGTTAGCTTTTGCGCCCGCTGACGTCGTCTTAACCTTCGCAGACGCGCCTTTTTTGCCGGTGCGTTTGCCGACAGGATTATTCTTGCCGCCGTCCTTGTTAGGGGAGCTCTTTTTATTGTCTTTGAGCTGCGCGTGCTTCCCCGCGGGACGAACGAGATACCCCTCGCCGTAGCCGATCAGATCCTCACGTCCTGCACGGCGGAGCGCATCACGGACGGATTCGGCATTTTCGGGACGGTTATACTGGAGCAGCGCACGTTGAAGCTTCTTTTCTTCGTAAGAGGACGCAACGTAGACCTTTTTCATCGTGAACGGATCAAGCCCCGTATAAAACATTACGGTGCTCGCTGTGCCCGGCGTGGGATAGAAATCCTGCACCTGCTCGGGATTCAGCTTGCTCTTTTTTAAGTAGAGTGCAAGCTCTACGGCGTCTGAAAGTGTGCTTCCCGGATGGCTCGACATAAGATACGGCACGAGATACTGCTCTTTGCCGATGCTTTTGGTGAGCTGGAAATAGCGATCCTTGAATTTATTGTAGACTTCGATTGTGGGCTTGCCCATCGAGGCAAGCACGCCGTCACAGCAATGCTCGGGCGCGACCTTGAGCTGTCCGCTGACGTGGTCGCGGACGAGCTTTTTGAAAAATTCCTCGCTCTTGTCGTAAACGACGTAATCAAAACGGATGCCCGAACGTATGAAGACCTTTTTCACACCGGGAACAGCTTCAATGGCGCGCAAAAGCTTGACGTATTCGCTGTGATCTACACGCAGATTCGGACACGGCTTCGGCGCCAAGCACTTTCTGTTCGCGCAGACGCCGTGCTTTAGCTGCTTATCGCAGGCGGGATGACGGAAATCCGCCGTCGGTCCGCCGACGTCGTGGATGTAGCCCTTGAATTCGGGGAGCGCGGCGATCTTTTTGGCTTCCTCAACACAGCTTTCAATACTGCGTGAACGAACAGCGCGTCCCTGATTATATGTGATCGCACAGAAGTTACACGCACCGAAGCAGCCGCGGTTGTGCGTGATCGAAAACTGTACCTCCGCGATGCCGGGAACGCCGCCGTCACGGTCATAAACGGGGTGCGGACGGCGAACGTAAGGGAGCGAATAGACGTGATCGAGCTCCTCGCGCTCAAGCGGCGGCATCGGCGGATTATGAACGAGCATTTTACCATCGTAGTATTCGGTGATAGCCTTGCCCGAGATCGCGTCATTATTCTGATACTGCATCGCAAATGCACGCGCATACGTCGGCTTGTCCGTTTTCAGTTCGTCGTATGAATAGCCTTCGATGTGATCGTAATGGATCTTATCGTCGCGTGACGTGAGGTAAACGGTGCCACGCACGTCGTGTATCTTTTTGATCGGAATGCCGCGTGAAAGCAGCTCCGCCAAGCGGAGCAGGATCTTTTCACCCTGACCGTAGGTGAGAATATCGGCACGCGAATCGACGAGGATACTGCGTCTGACCTTGTCGTCCCAATAGTCGTAGTGCGCGAAGCGGCGGAGCGAGGCTTCAAGTCCGCCGAGAATTATCGGCACGTCGCCGTATGCCTCGCGGATGCGGTTGCAGTATACGATGACGGCACGGTCGGGACGCAGTCCCATCTTGCCGCCGGGGCTGTAGTAGTCGTAGCTGCGACGCTTTTTTGAAACGGTATAATGAGCCACCATCGAGTCGATGTTGCCGGAAGAAACGAGGAAACCGAGGCGCGGCTTGCCGAAGCGCTTGAAATCATCGCACGATTTGTAATCGGGCTGGCAAAGCATCGCCACGCGATATCCCGCGTCCTCAAGGACGCGGGATATTATGGACATTCCGAAGCTCGGATGATCCACGTATGCATCTCCCGACACATAAACGAAGTCGGGCGCATCCCATCCGCGCTCGTGGCATTCCGCGGCGCTTATGGGTAAAAATTCATGGTTCATATGTGTTTTTCCTTAACGAAAGAGTATGGGGCAAACGTCGGCTCCGCCTTCGTCGAGCGTGCTGATCTTGACGGTGACGCTGTTGCCGTCAGCGGGAAGTATCATTGTTTCTTTAATGGAAACGGAGCAGAGCGTGTCAACGTAAAGACTGCGTGTGTCAGTCGCAAGTACCGTGCCGTCACCGCCTATGATGTCGAACTTGACCGATACGACGCCATTTCCGTCGTTGTTCATAACGGTCACATCAATGGTGATCTCGTCGCCTGCACGAAGGGCAGAGTAGTCGCAGACGTTGCCGCTCGTGACGACACCGTAGTGTACGGGCTCTGTTATGCCCTCAAGCGTCGGTATGACGGGGATCATGTTGCCGTCGTCATCGAAATGGAGTCTATCGAGTGCGGGCTCGCGGTGACTGCCCGCATAAAGTCCTTCGCCGAAGTCAACGGTCGTTGGGATGTTGAAGCGGTGGTAGCAAACATACCATTCGTCCGTTCCGGGGACGTTTAATATGCTGTGGTGGCCTGTGCACATGATGCGCGGATCCTTCGCAAAATCGCGGTGAATGAGAAGCTGTGAGCCCTGCGGACGCTCGATAGGAGAGTCGGAGACGCCCCAACGGACGCGGTAGTCACCGCGCTCGGTGTTACCCTCGCTCCACGTGAAATAGTATTTGCCGTTACGCTTCACGACGAAAACGCCTTCGGTGAAGTGTTCGGGTGTGATCGTGTAGATCTCGCCGTCAAGGGAGATCATGTCCTCTGCGAGCTTTGCGACGTAAAGACCGCCGTTGCCCCAGTAGAGGTAGGGAGTGCCGTCGTCATCGATATAGACCTGCGGGTCTATCATCTGTCCGCGGCGCGTGCCTGCGGGAACGAGCGGATAACCGATATCGGTGAACGGACCGTTCGGGGTGTCGGCAACTGCGACGCCGATGTTGCGTCCGCCATCGCGTCCGGTTTCGTTATAGCCGTAACGTCCGCCGCTGTAGTAGAAGTAATATTTGCCGTTGCGTTCGATGGCAGAGGGCGCCCACGCCATAACACCGCCCGTCCACGGAATGTCGGCAAAGTCAAGTATCACGCCTTCATCCGTCCAATGCAATAGATCGGAGGAAGAGAAGGTGTGAAAGAGGGTGCTCTGCCAGCCGTTGATACCGTCTGTGGTGGGATATATGTAAAACTTGCCGTCGAGCGGGATGATGCCGGGGTCACCGAAAACGCCGTATTCGCCGAGAGGGGAGTTGCCCCATTCAACCGTCTTGACGATGACGGTCTCTTCATGTCCGTCGGTGTATTTTACGACGCACTCAATAGGAGCGGAAAAGTCGGCGGTGCCGACCGATTTGAATGAAACAACGTCGTCCGAAAACGTGAAAACGGGCTCGACGTCGCCCTTGTGACCGGGGACGACGGGAATTATGATCTCGCTGTCATTTACGATAACGTTATAGCTTTTGATATTTTTGCCTTTGACGGAGATGAGATGTTCTTTCTGCATAATAAGCTTTCCTTTCCGGAACGGTCGATTGCTACCATATTATATATTTATATTTTAATATAATCTATAATATATGGCAAGCAATATTTTTATATTTACCGAAAAATAACGTTATGCAGCTGTAGAATATTGTCGAAGCGTGATATGCAATTGCAAAAAACGACGATCGGGAGGTGTTTGACCTCCCGATCGTTACGATATTCCTCTTATATAAAAAAGTCGATCGCCAACATGACGGCAAAACCCAACAAAAGCGAAAACGTTGCCGCACTGCAGTCGTCGCCTCTGCGCGCATCGGGGATCATCTCGTCGCTGATGACGTACAGCATCGTGCCGCCCGCAAAAGCGAGCGCAAATGGGAGGACCGCCGAGAAAAACGACACAGAAAAGTAACCGAGAAGTGTACCTATCACCTCAACGCCTCCCGACGCAACCGCACAGAGGAATGTCCTTTTTCTGCTGATGCCCGCCGACAGCATGGGCGCGACGACGATCATGCCCTCGGGGAGATTCTGTATCATAATACCGCTGACGACGGTTACGGCTTCGCCGAGATCGCCGCAGCCGAAGCCGACACCTGCGGCGATCCCTTCGGGGAAATTGTGTATTGCTATCGCGGCAACAAAAAGCAAAACGCGGTTGATCTCTTCCGCGTTACGGTCACATTCGAGCTCAACGCCCGCGATACGGCGCAGTTGCGGTATCATACCGTCAAGGTATCGAACGGCAACCCCACCGAGGAAGATTCCGATGATCACGATCGGGAACAAAACCGCGTCGATTTCGTCTGCAGCAGGAATAATGAGCCCGATAACGGAAGCGGCGAGCATCACGCCTGCGGCAAAGGATACGAGTATATTTTTTGCCCTGATCGGGTAATTTTTGAAAACAAATCCGAGAGCGGCGCCGATGACGGTGGCGCCGCCGACACCGAATGCGGTGTATAAAACCGGTAGCATAGTGTACTCCGTTAACATAAATGTTATCTTGCTTTTATTATTATATTACCGATGGACGAAATCGTTGACATAGCGTGCGGCGGCGAAAAAACAATAGGCGATATTTTTTCGCTTATTGTTTTTATATTATATTTGTGATATAATATACGGGTATATGAATCCTGATGATTTTACGGAGGACACACTATGCGCGAGGAACTGACGGGTGCGACGTTGGCGTATCTCGGCGATGCTGTTATTGAGCTTTGCTGCAGAGAGCGGCTGATCTCTTTCGGTATCACGTCTGCCGCCGTGCTTTCCTCCGAAGCACTCGCTTTCGTAACGGCAAAATCGCAAAGCGAGGCTTTCCTTAATATCGAAGCTCTGCTCACGGAAGAGGAAACGGATGTTTTTCGCCGTGGCAGAAACGCTCACGTTACCGTGCCGAAAAGCGCGTCACGCGCAGAGTATCACCGCGCCACGGGAATGGAGGCGCTGTTTGCGGCACTCTATCTTGAGGGCAGACACGAGCGGATCGACGAGCTTTTCGGGATAGCGTACAAAGACAAGATCGACGACGTCAAGCGTCGTCACGATGTGAAATAAAATGCAAAAAAAGATCAAAGTCATGAGCGTGTTCGGCACACGTCCCGAGGCAGTTAAAATGTGCCCGCTTATAATTGAGCTTGCCGCACGCGAGAATATAAAAAGCGTCGTCGTGCTGACGGGTCAGCACCGATCGATGCTCGATTCCGTTATGGATGAGTTTTCGCTTCGCGCCGACTACGACCTTTCTATCATGCGGGAGGATCAGACGCCGTCCACAATAGCGGCAGACGTGCTTTTGGGGCTTGACGATGTGCTTGCATCGGAAAATCCCGACATCATACTCGTCCACGGAGACACAACGACGAGCTTTGCCGCAGCGCTTGCGGCGTTTCACCGCGGAATCCCCGTCGGTCACGTTGAGGCAGGACTGCGTACATACGATAAATACTCGCCTTTCCCCGAGGAAATGAACCGCACGCTGACATCGAGGATCGCCTCGCTCCACTTTGCGCCGACACAGGAAAACAAAAACAATCTTTTGCGAGAGGGCGTCCCCGAGTCAAGCGTATTCGTAACGGGCAACACCGTCATCGATACGTTTGCACACACGGTAAAGGACGGATACAGATTCAAGTCGCCCGTTCTTGCATCGCTCGATATGGCGAACGGGCGGTATATCACCCTGACAGCGCACCGCCGCGAAAATCAGTCGGGCGGCATTGCGTCGATATGCCGTGCCGTATTGCGGCTTACGGAGATGTACCCCGATCTGACGGTCGTATATCCCGTTCATCTTTCGCCTGCCGTCAGAAATACTGTTTTGCCGATCCTTGAGGGCAAAGAACGGATCATACTGACAGATCCGCTTGAGCTTTCCGATATGCATAATCTCATTTCACGCTCGTATATGGTGCTAACCGATTCGGGAGGCATACAGGAGGAGGCACCGTCGCTCGGCGCGCCTGTACTTGTGCTTCGACGCGAAACGGAGCGCCCTGAAGCCGTTGCCGCAGGCACGGTCAGAGTCATCGGTACGGATGAGGATGAGATCGTACGTCAAGCCTCGAATCTGCTCGATTCGACGGATGAATACGAACGCATGGCGAGGAGCGTCAATCCTTACGGTGACGGACACGCATCGGAGCGTATCGCCGATGCGATAACGCAATATTTTGATAATAATTGATTTGGAGGAAATCAAAAATGAAGAAATTTTTCCAGGAATTCAAAGCTTTTATCAGCCGCGGCAACGTGCTTGATATGGCAGTCGGTGTAATCGTTGCTTCCGCTTTCGGTAAGATCACAACGGCGATGGTAAATAACATCCTTATGCCCGCTATCGGTCTTTGCTTCGGCGGCACGGACTTCACCGAAACGCTCAACTGGGTAGTCGTTGAACCCACGCTCGACGCAGTTACAGGTGAGATCATTGATGCAGGCGTGACGATCGGTTTCGGTATTCTCGTCTCCGAAATTATCAACTTCCTCATCATCGCGCTGTTCTGCTTCACGCTCGTTAAGGCGTTCAACAAAGCTGCCGCTGTTGCTGAAGCCGCAAAGGCGAAGAAGGAAGAAGAGGAAGCTGCCGCTATCGAAGAAGCGAAGGCTGCCGAGCCTCCGAAGCCTACAACGGAAGATATTCTTGCAGAGATCCGCGATCTGCTCAAGACGAAGGCTGAATAAGAAAAAAGCATCATTACTTAAAAAAATTCGGGGAACGGTAATGCCGTTTCCCGAAACATTTTATCAAATCTAATAGGTTATTTCATGGTAAATGCAGATATAGAAAAGATCGATCTGTTCGAGCGGATCTCCATACCGCGTGCGGTAGCGAAGCTGTGCATACCGACCGTCGTCAGTTCGCTCGTTATGGTTTTATATAATCTCGCCGATACGTACTTTGTTGGAATGCTCAACGATTCGATTGAGAGCTCGGCTGTAACGCTTGCGGCTTCAGTGCTGTTGGCGTTCAACGCGGTGAACAATCTTTTTGGCGTGGGCAGTTCAAGCATGATGAGCCGTGCACTCGGCAAGCGTGATTACGAAACCGTAAGAAAGAGCAGTTCGTTCGGATTTTATTGTGCGCTTTTTGCGGGTGTGCTGTTTTCTTTTATATATACGGTGTTTGATACGGAATTATTGTCTCTGCTTGGTGCAGATTCCGAAACGGTCACGGCAACGGGTGAGTATCTATTCTATACGACGACGCTCGGCGCCGTCCCTGCGATACTGAACGTAGTCCTGTCGCATCTCATCCGAGCTGAAGGCTCTGCTTTGCACGCCGGCATCGGCACGATGAGCGGATGCTTACTGAACGTTATCCTTGACCCGATATTCATTATGCCGTGGGGACTTGACATGGGCTCCGCAGGAGCCGGATTTGCCACATTTATTGCAAATTGCTTTTCTTGCTGTTATTTTTTGGTTTTGATCTTCGTTAAAAAAGAGCGCACGTATGTGTCCGTTTCACCGCGGCACTTCGGATTTTGCCGCGCCGTCGTGATCGGCGTATGCGCCGTCGGCATACCCGCGGCGATACAGAATCTGCTGAACGTTACGGGAATGACGGTGCTCAACAATTTTGCCGCTGACGCAGGTGACGTCGATGCGATCACCGCGATGGGAATCGCACATAAAATAAATATGATCCCGATGTATATAGCTATGGGCATCGGGCAGGGAACGATGCCGCTCGTCAGCTATAACTACGCTTCGGGAAACATTGAACGGATGAAAAAAGCTCTCGTTTTCACGGTAAAGCTGTCAGTTGGATTTTTGCTGATAATTGCTGCGGTTTATTACGTCAGTGCCGAAGCTTTGATCTCGCTTTTTATGGATATTGAAAACGTTATCGAATACGGCACGAAGTTTTTGCGCGGTATGGCGCTGGCACAACCGTTTCTGGCGATGGATTTTCTTGCTGTCGGCGTTTTTCAGGCTTGCGGAATGGGTAAAAAATCGCTTATTTTCGCAATACTGCGAAAGATCGTTTTCGAGATTCCCGCACTGTACGTCTTGAATTGGCTGTTTCCTCTTTACGGACTTGCATACGCGCAGTTTGTCGCGGAATTCATTCTTGCCATAGCAGCCGTTTTCGTGCTTGCGAGAATTGTCAAAAAGCTCCAAAAAGAGCGTGAGCTGCTGACATCATAAACGAATAAAAAACCCGTCCGTACGTTCTCGTGCAGACGGGTTTTGTTATGTACGGTTTAACCGAAAGCGATGATGAGTCCGCCGCGCTCCGCGTAGAAGCTGTCAAGACCGCGAGTGGGAAAGATCGTGACTTTTGCCGTGTTCCAACGCTCAACGATCGCGTCGCGAAGTCTGCTTGCCATTTCGCTGTTATAGCAATGGCTGATAGCGGCAATGCCGCCGTTAAAGCCGCGCTCTGCCATATCTTCAAGCAAAAACTCGATGGCTTTTTTCGGGCCTCTCGACTTGCCTTTGATAATAATGGTGCCGATGTCGCTTGCGATGCCGATGCCCCACATTCCGAGCTTGCGTGCAACGAAGCCGGTGAATTTGCTCATGCGTCCGTTTTTAACGAGATTGTCAAAAGAGCAGAGCGCAAACGATGTCTTCGTTTTTTCGAGGAACTTGCGTCCTTCCGCAACGACGTGCTCAAAGGGATGACCCTCGCGTATCAGATCACGGAGTTTATAAATGCAAAGTGCCGTTTCGGGTCCCGTTGCAAACGAATCGAGAACTTCGATCTTTTTGTCGGGCTCCTCGGAGAGCACAAGCTGCTTTGCGGCAACGGCGCTGTTGTGGCTGCCCGAGAGATTTGACGAGATCGTTATAGCGATAGTCTGTTCTGCCTTTTCGTATTCGGCGGCGTAATCAGCGGTGGCGGGGCAGGATGAGCGGCAAACTTCCTTTGAAGCTTCCATAGCCTCAACCATCTCCATAATATTCATATCTTCGGTATCGACGTAATCGCGCTCGTCAATGCGGAGTGTGAACGGGATCGTTGTGAAACCCGTTTCTTCGCAAGCAACGTCGGAGCTTCGCAGATCACAGGATGAGTCTGCAACAATGTTCCATTTCATGTATGTTTACCGTCCTAAAGTCGTGGTTAATGCCGTTCTTCGTATACGTTATCTTACGAAAAACGACGGGGAAACGGTGAATTACACCGTACTTCCCATAATACTATAATAATACTATCATATAATGATTCGCTTGAAAAGGGGTTGAATTGTAAATTTTCATGGAAGGATACTATATTCAGCTAATGCCGTTTTTTATATGTGTGCAAAAGGGACTGCCTCCAAAGTTGAGTCCCTTTTAAGCCGCATTATTTCTTTCCGAAAAGACCGCCGAGCTTGCCGCCAAGAGCGCCGAGTTTGTCACCGAGATCGTCAAGGCTGATCTTTGCCTTGATACCGTCAACGAGCTTTTCGATCTGATCATTTGGCAGGTCTACACCGATCAGCTTTTCAACGGTTGCGACGGGATCCTTTTTGAAATTCGCAAGCAGGTCCTTGTCGTTCTTTATTTTATTTACAAGTTCTTCGATCTTTGCTTTGATATCCATGTTACGTTTCCTTTCAAATATGTTTTTTCGAGCATGAGCTGCTCATTTTGATTTTACGTTTATTATATCACATTACCGCTGATTCATAGGCAGTTTTATGTTGCTGCGGCGGTAGAAGATTGCTGCTGAGCGATGATAGCGGAGAGAATGGCAAAAATGACAGCCATAGACATCATTTCCGTGATAGCGCGGTCATCGTCGCAGACGTCACCGTCGTTATACAGACGGACGTAAGTATAAAGTGCTGTAGAGAGCATGAGTCTGTGACGTTTTGATACGCTGGAAAAGAAGCCGAAGCCGTGCTGAGAAGCGAGCCAATCGTCTATCTCTATGATCTCGGGGATAGCAGCATCGGGTGTGGCACCTGTCATCGAAAGAGCACCGAGAGCGGCAAACTCGTTTTCAAGTCCGTAACGTCTGCCGTGCGCTCGGAAGGCATTATAAAATGCCATCACGCGCTCACATTTTTCAGCGGGTGCAACGGTTGAGAGCGCCAGGAGCTGTGACAGTGACTGTAGAGGATTGCGCGCCAAAACTTGCGGTTTGATCGTTTCGTAGCAGGTTTCCATGTCGCGGATCAGGTCAGCGTTTGAACGGTTTGCCATAGCGAGCAGGGAACAGAAAAGCGTATCTTCGCTTGACGTGAGAAACGGATGCTCGGCGCGTATGAGCCGATAAAGCTCTGCCATTCTGCTGATAATGCGGCTGTGATCGTACGGCTCAACGGTGATCGCTATCATCATTGCGGCTATCGGAAGATAATCGGAGGAGTAAAAGTCGCCGCGAAGCGCTTTGTATATTACAGAGGTATCGCGCAGCAGTGCGACAGGATCGTCCGCAGTAGAAAGCATAGCTGTCGCAAAGGTGAGTGCATTGCCTCGAAAGCTTGAGAATACACCGAAACTTTCTTTGATAAGTTTTTTACAGCCAAGAAGCTTGTTCCCGTCGGCATCGGCGCCGCGAAGCGTCAGTATCATCGCGCCTGCGACGTGCTGAAGACCCGAATCCCAGGAGTTTACGGCTTTGAGCGTGTCGCGGTTGCGTATGAAGCGTTCACAAGTGTTTAGTATAAGAGAGTTCATAGTATTACCTCACAGTCACATAGCATGGTCAACGACGGTGTCCTCGCCGCCCCATATCTTCGCCGACGTCCATTTTTCATCGGACTGCGACCAGAACGGGTCGGATGCGGGTAAACCGAGAGGGAGGAAAACGGCACAGCAAAGGTATAGGCTTCCCGTTGAGATGTAGCCCTCTCTCATGCGCGGCTGTTCACCGCAAACGCCGATATTAAGCCAGCCGTCCGCGTCAAACGTAGACGGATATGCCATAACGCGGCGAATCACCGCAGTCAGCCCCGAACGGACGGCGGCAGGCGAGAGCTTTTCTTCAAGATTGCCGAGAAGAGCCGCCGATGACAGCGCGTGGAACGCGCCGAAGCGGTACGCAACGGAACGGCCTACGACAGGGTACGATCCGTCGGGCGCGATCAGCATTTCGAGAATAGAGGCGTAGCGCGCGGCACGTCGGAGAATGGGCTGTTTCATTCCGTGCCAATCGCCCTCGGCGTCGCCGACGGCGTTTATTATGTCAACGAGCATCGGCTGTATAACGAAGCTGTTATAATAGTCAACGTGAACGTCTTCGCCGTCTCCGTAGATCGAGTCGCCGCGATACCATTGCATGTGCTGACGAAGCGCATAGTCTATTCTCATGCGGTCCCAGTCAGCTTCGCCCGCAAAACGCAAAAAACATTCTATCATCGCGGAGAAGAGCAGCCAGTTGCACGCATAGGGCTTGCGTGTGCGTGTCGCTTTCATTTTGATTATTAGATTCTTTTTCGTTTCGCTGTCGAGCTTGCGGTATAGCTCGTTCGGCGCGCGGAGTATCGCTTCGGCGAGGAATGCGGCGTCAACTATAGCCTGACCGCCATGTTCGAAATTCATGCAGTCGGGGGAATCGGGCGTGACTGCCATGCGCATCGCGTCACGCGCGAGTGCGGAGTATTTTTTGCGGAGCTCTTCTTCCTCTCTGTCCTCGGCTTCACGCTCGAGCCACGGTGCCATTCCGACGAGGGTACGACCGAAGGCTTCAAGATATGTGCAGTCGGAACGATCGCGTCGTTCGCGTTCAGGTCGGACGTTCATCCTTTCCACAAGCTTTCCGGAGGCGAGCGATTCTATCACGGGGGAGGAAATTTTAAGCATCGTGTCGAGCCAATACCGTCTTGTTGTCATAGTGATCTCCAAAACAAATTTGTGATATTCTATATTCAATTATAAAAATTTATGCACTTCTTGTCAACACGGCATACAAAAAAATCGTCTGCCGACCGAATCGGTCAGCAGACGATGACAGTTTACAGAAGTGACGCAAGCTCGTTGACGTTTTCTTCGGTCGTTGCCCAGCTTGAAGCGAAGCGAACGACGGTGTGATTCTCATCGACGCGCTCCCAAAAATCAAACAGGACGGAACGGCGAAGTTTTTCCATCTCATCGTTCGTTAGAACGATAAAGATCTGATTCGTCACCGTTTCGATGTGGAAGCGGTAACCCTTTTCGCGGAAAATATCTCGCATCAGATTAGCCATTTCGATAGCGTGACGGCTGATCTTTTCGTATAGCCCGTCAGAAAAAAGCGTGTCAAACTGTATGCCGAGAAGTCTGCCCTTAGCAAGCAGCGCACCGTGCTGTTTGATGCTTGTGAAAAAGTGTGCGGGCGCGTTACCGCGAGGGAAAACTACGGCTTCGCCGCAGAGCGCACCGACTTTCGTTGCGCCGATGTAGAAAACGTCGCACAGACGTGCCACATCGTGTAAGGTCACGTCGGTGCCGTCGCTCATAAGGCCGTAGCCGAGCCGTGCGCCGTCAAGATAAAGCGGCAAGCCGTATCTTCGGCAGACCTCCGAGATAGACGTAAGCTCGGATTTACTGTATAAGGTGCCGTATTCTGTCGGGTGTGAAACGTATACCATGCCGGGGAACACCATGTGCTCGTGATTTGCATCGTCGAAAAAGCCATGTAGATATTTATCGAGCGTATCGGCGTCAAGCTTGCCATCGCGTCCCGAAAGGGAGAGGACTTTGTGCCCCGTATATTCGATCGCGCCCGATTCGTGAGAGTTGATATGCCCCGAATCAACGCATACAACCCCCTCGTACGAACGAAGAACGGACGAGATGACGACGGCGTTCGTCTGCGTTCCTCCGACGAGCAGGAACACGTCCGCGTCGGGACAGCCGCAGGCGGATTTTATCTTTTCCTTTGCCGATATTGAGTATTTATCGACACCGTAGCCCGAAAGCTGTTCGGTGTTCGTTTTAAGAAGACGGTCGAGTATCGCTTCGTGCGCGCCTTCGAGATAATCGCATTCAAATGAAAGCATTTTGTTATCTTCTCCAATCATTCAGAGTAAATCATGTTGATTCCGCGTAAAAGAAGGTCCTTTGACAATGTTCCTGTGTGGTATGCGGCAACGGTACCGTTACTGTCGATGAAAAACGTCATCGGAATGGACGACACACCGTAAGCGGAGGTTGCATAAAGCTCGGTGTCATAGTAAACGGGGAAGGTGTAGCCCGCGTTTTTGATGAAAGAGGATGCGGAATCGACGGTCTCGTTCGTTCCGTCGGTGATGTTGACCATGAGGAAAACGACGTCGCCGCCGTATTCGCCGTAAACCTCGTCAAAATCAGGCATTTCGTTTTTGCACGGACCGCACCAGCTCGCCCAGAAATTCAGAACGACGGGCTTGCCGACGAAATCGGAAAGCGAAACGGGATTGCCGTCTATATCATAAACGGTGAAGTCAGGTGCGGTGGGGTTACTGCCGTCACCGCCGTCGGTGTCAACGGCGTCCGTGATATTAATTTGTCTGCCGATAACGATCGCGCCGAGTGCGACGGCGGCAACGGCGAGCACTGCTGCGACGATGATAGTCAGTTTATTTTTCATTTGTAATATAACCTTTCGGTAGCTGTATTTTGCTTATTTCTCGGTTCATCCGATGAGAAGGGACACGTACCAAGTGATGATCTTTTCTCCGAACAGCATCGCAAAAACAACGCCGACGGAGATGAACGGAGCGAAAGGGAACTCGCCGCTTTCTTTGCGGACGAAACGGCGCGGGAGCATTACGGTGCAGGCGGAAAGCGAGGCGACGAGCATTGCGAGAATGAAGCGTTGCCATCCGAGAAGCAATCCCGATGCGGCAGCGAGTTTTACGTCACCGAAGCCGAGCCCTTCGCGCCCGAGGCTCCGACGCGAGCCGTAATAAAGCGAGGCGAAGAGGACGGCGCCGACAGCGGCACCGACTATGTGATCCGCAATCCCGCAGTAGCCGTCAACGAACGTGGCAACGATTCCGCATACGAGAATGATGACGTTATGGCGGTCGAAGATCAGCATAAAGTCGATGTCGATGAAAAATACGGCAATAAGACATGACGATACGATCGCGGAGATAACGGCATAAACGGGATTTTTATGAAAAAACAGCCATACGGACAAGACCCACAGTACGGCATTCGTGAGCTCTACCGTCGGATATCGCAAGGATATGTGCGTGCGGCAACGGCGGCATTTTCCGCCGAGGAAAACGTACGAAAAAAGAGGAATATTGTCAAAAGGGCGAAGTCTGTATCTGCAGTGAGGGCAGTGTGATGGCGGAAAAGCAAGGCTCATTTCCCGCGGCACGCGGTAAATGACGACGTTACAAAAACTGCCGACGCAAAGTCCGAGCAAAGCCGTGAGGAAATAGAGCGCAAAAGTCTGAAACTGTAGAACACTCATCGTCCGCACCCGTTAAAAGACGTTTTTCTTGCCGACTCGTCGCACATATTTTGCGCCGAGAAGCTCAAGAGGAGCGTCGACCGTGTCATCGGACAATGTGAAAAACGGAACTTTGCTGTCGCGTCCGAGCTCGGATATAAGAAACTTGCTGTCCGTCGGTACGTTTACGTAAGCTGCCGTCACCGTGATTGTATCCGAGTGCAACAGGTGATGAATGTGACGATGCAATAGACGAAGCTCGTCGGTATCACCGTCATCCTTGGCATCGGCGGCACAAAGGGTGTCAGAGCCGTACGGAAGCGAAAAGTATGCACACGTTATTCCATTTGCGACAAAGGCAAGCCTTGTCACGGCGGGCTTGATGTCAATGAGCAAGAAGTCCTCTTTTTTGAGTGATGGCGCAATAAAAAACGCACCGAGAACGGCGGCATTGGCGGCGAAAGTTATCGCCTTGACGGAAATGCCGACGGCTTCACAGCAAGCGCGGATTTTTGATGAGATCTCGCGTCGAAGCCCCGAGAGCCCGAACATCGTGATACGGTTCTTGCGGTATAGCTGATGCGTGATGAATTCTATTTCACCCGCATTTTTATAAAGTGAGCCTATCGCGGTCGAAAGCGCGGCGTTGACGGCGCGTTTGCTCATAACGGGAATGTCAAGCGTGTCCGTAACGAACAAGCTGTCGGGCAAAACCAGAACGGCTTTTGAAACGGACGAGGAACGGCGGCTGAGAATCTCTTTGAATTCGGTGAAAAATGAATCTTCCCCGATATTTGAGTGAAAGGGAGAAAAAACGCTGTCGCCGCAGTTTTCCCCCGACGGATAAAAGCGGACGGCTTTTGCATCTTTGTCGACGATTATAACGGACAGCGAAGAAGAAAACATACGGACGCGGCTCCTTTCGTTAGGAATATATATGAAAATATTATATTATGAAGCTCGTCGGGTGTCAATGCGGAGTTCTTCTTTTTTTGTGCGGCGTTGACACGGATACTCAATTAAATTATAATAATTACATAACTGTTATTGTAATACGGTGCTGATGGGAGGGATGTTATGAAATCGCCGACGGATCGCCGCGGTGGGATGGTGTTGACGGAATTGTCCGTCGTTCTTGCGATAACGGCGGTAGTTTCCGTGATAGTGATTTCTATCGTCGTTGCCGTTAGCGGCAGGCTCGGTGACAGCGGAGCCGAGCTACGCACCGTCAAGGAGCTTGAGCTTACAGAAACCGTTTCCGAGGCGTGGCTGACGTCCATGACGGAGGCGGGAGCCGAGATCACGGTTGCCCCCGACACCTCTTTCGTATGCGCCGTCGTTGACGGCGAAACGTATACTTTCGGATTTGCCGACGGCACCTTGTCGGGAACGTATCTGCACGGAAACACGGTATCGTATGCCGTCAGCGCTATATCGGGGATCGAATTTTCCGTGATGCGGAATTCCAGCGGGGAGATCTATATTTGTTCTGTTGTTTGCGATCCTTCGGGTGATGACGTTTTTGTTTTTACGGTCTATCCGCGTGCAGGAGAGCAGTACACCGTTACTGCTGACGGGGAGGTGTGAACGTGCCGAAACGGAAGCTTATAGGTGTAGGGCGCGGAATATCGCTTGTCGAGGTTGCGGTGGCTCTAGCCGTGGTAACGCTCGTCAGCGTAGCAACGCTGTCGCTGATAGTATCGTCCTTGCGCGTGAAAAACGAGGCGATCGATACGATGCAGGCGGTGAATATGGCTGAAAACGCTGTCGAATGCTTCTGTTATGCAAATGACGAAGACGAATGTTACAGTGTTTTGTCGGTAACGGACGGCAGGTATCGCCGTTTGTCGCCCAGAGAATATGTCCTTTCAATAGACAGATTCACCGTCAACGTAAGTGTTGACTATGATAGCGGTGAGCTATGCTTTTCCGCCGTTTACGACGATGGCGCAGAGGTGTATTCAATAAGCTGTAAAAGAGGAGAATTGCCTTGATTTATATAGAAAAAATTCGACGTCGCCGCGGCGCCGCGATAGAGATGGCGATAGTCCTCTTGTTGCTTTTTTCGATGCTTTCGGCGGCGCTTGTCAGCGTGTCTTTGGTGTTGCACAAATGTCAAACAAGTGCTGCGGACGAACTGACAAAGCGGGTGGAACTTGACGGTATTGCGGAACGGTTTATCGTCGCCGTCACAAATAATGAAGACCTTACGGCATTTTGCGACACTGTCACCGAATATGACGTCTTCGTCAGCGAAAAAGAAAATAACGGTGACTTCATTGTGACGTTGACTGTCGAAGAGGACGAAGAAATCCTGCTCACGGTCGTGCTGCGGCGCGACGGGGACATCTGCACCGTTATAAAATGGACATACGAATAAACGATATAAAAAGCCATACGCAAACCGTTTTGCGTATGGCTTTTTGTCTATGTACAAAAACTGATCAAACGGAAAATCTTCTTGCGTAGCCGCAACGGCGGCACAGCTCCTCGGGGGCGCGACGGCGGCGAAAGCCTTCAGCCATAGCGGCGGCACGCGGCGAGCTCAAAACCTCGGCTATGTCGTCAGTGAATACGTTTCCGAGCGTTATCACGCCCTCGCGGTCAAGACAGCAGGGGACGATGCTCCCGTCGCATAGGATGGCGAAATGGTCCTTCAATGCGTAGCAGTAGACGTTATCCCCCATGTCGGGCGCGGAAAGATCGGGCCAATCGAAACGGTCACCGTATTCCAAATGAAGACGAGGACGGATACGCGGACCGCGTGCCGACTGCCGCCATTCGCCGCCAAATCGGCGGCGGATAATGTCAAGCGTGTCGATGTTGCGTCCTTCGTCATACCCGCGGTTCCACAGCCGCAAAATAACGATCACACCCGCCTCGCTTGCCGCGTCGGCAAAATCGAGGCAATCGTTTATGTAGCGGAGATATTCCTCCACCGTTCCGTCCTCAAAGCTGTGAACGGATATGTTCACTTTATATACTCCTGCATCGATCAGATCATCCCCCCGACGGGAGAGAAGCGTGCCGTTCGTGGTGATGATGGACTTGAAGCCCTCCGCCGATGCGCGGCGGATGAAGTCGGGCAGATCGGGATGCGTGAGCGGCTCACCCATAAGGTGATAGTAAACGTATTCGGTCAGTCCGCGGAGCTTTGAAAGAACGGTGTCAAACTCATCACGCGACATTTTTTTCGGTTGGCGAAGAGTGCCGGGGCAAAACGAGCAGTTTTTATTGCAGATATTTGTGATCTCGACGTATACTTTTGAATACACGGCAGCCACTCACTTTCTTACTGAATTATTTGTTCTTTTTCTTTTTGACGGTGCGCCAAACGATCAGCGCCGCACCGACGATGACGGCGTTGACGGCGATAAGCACGATTACGGTGAATTTATTGGCACCTGAAAGAAGCTTTACGGGATTTATGCTCGAATATACGACCTTGCGTCCGTCAACAGATGCGTATTTTTCGTCCATCTCTCCGCCCATCGCCTGCAGATAGGAGGCGATTGCGTACCATTCCTTGACGGGAGTGCCGTTTTCATCGCAAACAACGTAATCGTATAGCTCATCAACACCGATCGGATTGCCGTTGCGGTCACGCGGTGTGATCGTCAGAAGCCCCATCGAGGTTTCCTCAACGGCGCCGAGCATCTGTCCTGCGTACATACCCGTAACGATGCGGTAGAGCTTATCGTCCTCGATCGTATCAAGCGTGCCGTCGGCACGGCGAAGACGGGCATAGTCAACCTTATTGAAGATCATGCGGTTCGTGTTGAAAGAATACTCAACGCCCGAGAAAAAGAGCTGAGCCGAGCTCATAAGCGGCTGAACGGATGCGTCTACCTCAAGCGCGTTTTTCAGATCGCTTCCCGTGACGTATACAGCGACTAGCTCGCCCTCCGTGCCCACTCCGAGAGAGGCGGCGTTGAACACGTCGGATACTGTCACGTTGCCGACGGGCAGACTTTCTCGGATAACGCCTGCCGCGGTAAGTGCCGCGTCAACGGGCTCGCCCGTTGCGCGCTCAACTGCCCACTTGTATGCGTCGGAGAAGACGTTGCAAAGCGTTGACTCATGCTGTGTTGCATAAATCTCATCGACGGTGTCGAACTTATAGCTGTTATTGACGAGCACTTCGTCAAATGTCAAGCCGTATTTTGAAAGATATTCTTCCGTAACGTTCATTTTGAAGCTTTCAACAAGCTCTGCTGTGGCAGGGTCTTCCGCTACGTTTTCGTCGATCGGGATCAGCTCGTAATCCTTCAGCGTGACTGTGCCGTCGGTCTTATAATTTAGACGAACAACACCGAGATATTTGCCGTATTCGCCGGCGGAAACGATGTAGGTGCCGTTTGCCTCTATGGGCTCGTGAAGTGTCGTGTGGGTGTGACCTGAAACGATTATGTGAATTCCGTCCGTGTTCATCGCAAGCTCGTAGTCCTCGCCTTTGCCGTCCTCGGTTCCGCTGTGAGAAAGACAGACGACGACGGGCTCAACACCGTACGTGTCAACGCAGTATGCGGTCGCCTTGTCAACGACGTGCGGTGCGGTTTTTATCGGATCGTGGAGGATCATTCCCGAATTGGGCGCGCAATCGTCGGAGTCATAGCCGAAAATTCCGAAGATGACGTAATAAACGCCGCCGCGCTCAAGAATCATGTAATCTTCGACGCCGTAGTTGTCGAGCGCTGCGTGCATGTCGGCGTTGTATCCGTCCTCACCTTTATCGGGTGGCAAATAGTTGGCTTCAAGGAGCTTTGGCAAAGCGTCGCCGCTGTTAACGGCGGCATTCAGCATTGATATGAGCCCCGACTGGAGATAATCGTATTCGTGGTTACCAAAGGTCGTAGCGTCATATCCCATAGTACCCATCATACGCAGTTCTATCGCAGACGTCGGAAACGCCGTCTGAAATAGCGAGCCCATGGAAAAGTCACCGCCGTCAACGAGAATGGCGTCGGGATATTCGGCTTTTTGCTCCTTTATGACGGTCATAAGACGTGCGTATCCGCCGTATTCGCCTCCGTCCTCATCGGCAGAGGGAAGCAAATGCGAGTGCAGATCGTGCGTGAACAGCACGGTGACATCTTTACCGGTGTCGGCGGCAAAGACGCAAACGATGGTTGCCGCCACCAGAAAAAGCGAGCACAAAATGACGGTGAGTCCTTTTTTTGTCATAAGATAGTTTCCTTATCACGATGTTTTTATTAAACGTTACTGACAGTATAACACAAACACGGTGACATTTCCATAACATTGACGCAAAAAACGGCGCACTTTGGTGTGCGCCGTTTTTATATTTGCCGTAAATGTTATCAGCCGATGGAGTCAGCCGCAGCGTGTTCAACTGCGAGGCAGTCACGGTAAGTCTTGATGTAGGAACGGAAGCCCTCAACGTCCGCAGGATCGGGTTCGATGGTTGTGCCCGTTTCGCCGCAGAATACCTTGTTGGAAAGGAACGCTTCGAGTGTTTCGCCTTCTTCCTTGTTAACAAGGTAGGAGGAGAGAAGTGCCATACCCCAAGGACCGCCTTCGCCTGCCGTCTTCATAACGGAAACGGGAGAGTTGATAGCGGCTGCAAGGTAGCTCTGGCCTACACGTTCGGTCTTGAACAGACCGCCGTGACCGTAGATCATGTCGATCTCAACGTTTTCCTGCTCAAGCAGAATGTCAAGACCGATCTTGAGTGCGCCCATCGTGGAGAAAATGATGGAGCGTGTGAAGTTTGCGAGGTTGAAGTTGCAGTCGGAAGCACGGAGGAAGAGCGGACGGCCGGAGTCAACGCCCGTAACGTGCTCGCCTGAAATGTATCCGTAGGACATAAGTCCGCCGCAATCCTTGTCGCCCTTTTCGGACTTGAAGTAGAAGATATCGTAAAGCTTCCACATCGGAATGTCGCAACCTGCTTCGCGGAGAAGCTCTGCAAACATTTCAACCCAACCGTTTAAGTCGGAGGTGCAGTTGTTGCAGTGTACCATTGCGACGAGCTTACCTGTGGGAGTCGTAACGATGTCGATCTCGGGATAATAATCGCGCAGAGCCTTTTCAAGCACGATCATAGCGAAGATGGACGTACCTGCGGAAACGTTACCCGTGCGGGGAGCAACACTGTTAGTTGCGACCATACCCGTGCCTGCGTCGCCTTCCGGCGGTGCGAGCGGGACACCTGCTTCAAGGTTGCCCGACGGGTCGAGAAGCTTTGCGCCCTCAGCGGTGAGAACGCCTGCGTATTCGCCGGCACAAACAGCCTTCGGAAGAATATCCTTGAGCGTCCAGGGGTAATTTTTGTGAGCAATAAGCTTGCCAAACTCTTCGATGAGCTTTTCATCGTAATTGTTCGTGTCAAGGTCGATGGGGAACAGACCAGAAGCGTCACCGATACCGAGCGTAAATTCGCCTGTCAGCTTCCAATGAATGTATCCTGCAAGCGAGGTTATGTATCTAATTGAGGGAACGTGGGATTCACCGTTCAGAATAGCCTGATAAAGGTGAGAGATACTCCATCTTTGCGGAACGTTGAACTTAAATTCACGGGAAAGAACGTTCGAAGCCTCGCCTGTGATGGTGTTACGCCACGTACGGAAGGGAACGAGAAGCTCGCCTGCCTCGTCGAATACGAGGTAGCCGTGCATCATTGCGGAAAATCCGATAGCGCCGACCTTTGTGAGCGTAACGTCGAATTTTTCCTTAACGGCAGCAGCAAGCTTTGCGTAGCTGTCGCGTACGCCGCCCCAGATGTCCTCAAGGCTGTATGTCCACACGCCGTTTTCAAGTTTGTTTTCCCAGTCGTGAGCACCGGAAACAATGGGGGTAAAGTCGCGTCCGATAAGAACGGACTTGATTCTCGTTGAGCCGAGCTCAATGCCGATAACGGTCTGTCCGTTAACTATGGCTTCTCTGATTTCGTTATGCTCCACCTTTTGATTCCTCCGAATAATCATAAATTTGTATTATAAATAATGACTTCTTTCGTGTTCCGCGAGGCGCACACGCGCAGACGTCGGAACTCTTATATAAGTATAGCACGAATTTTAGCGATAAGCAACAAAAATTTTTTCGTCACAGCGTGCTATATATAGAGATTATTTGCGATGTCGTTGATTGACACTCACCGCGTTTTATAGTATAATTAATTATTCTGTGTTAAAATAGTATTATAAAAATAAATCTGTGAGATAAATATTAAAGATGGAGATGCGAATTAACAATATCATACCGCCCGAAAAAAACGATGCCATGCGTAAAGCCATGGCACGCGTGAGCGAATATACGCGCTTGCTAGCGGCGGACGGACATACGCCGACGGCGTATATAATGACTTTCGGCTGTCAGCAAAACGAAGCGGACAGCGAACGCCTTGCGGGTATGGCGGAGGCGATGGGGTACACCGTCACGGACACGCCCGATGGCGCACATCTCGTTTTGGTGAACACCTGCGCTATACGTGAGCACGCCGAGAAAAAAGCACTTTCGTGCATCGGTCAGCTCAAGCATCATAAAGCAAAAAATCCCGACATGATAATCGGTGTCGGCGGCTGTATGGTCTCCCAGCAGCACCGCGCCGACACGCTTAAAAAAAGCTATCCGTACGTCGATTTTTCCTTCTGCACGACGGAGCTGTACCTCGTGCCTCAGCTGATCGCAAAGCGTATCGGCGGAGGAAAGAGAAGCTTCCCCGTCGTAGCCGACTCGCTCCGCGACACGAACTTTTCGGAGGACGTCCCCGTCCGCCGCGCTTCCCGTGCGCGTGCATGGGTCAGCGTTATGTACGGATGCAATAATTTCTGTTCGTACTGTATCGTCCCGTACGTCAGAGGACGTGAGCGCTCGCGCTTGCCCGAGGATATCGAAGCCGAGGTCAGAACACTTGCCGCAGACGGCTGCCGCGACATAACGCTGCTCGGGCAGAATGTCAATTCCTACGGACACGATCTGTCCTCCGGGGTCGACTTTGCGGCACTACTTGACAGACTCGCCGCCATACCGGGCGACTTCCGACTGCGCTTTATGACGAGCCATCCGAAGGATGCGACTCCCGAACTGATCGGCGTTATGGCAAAACACGGAAAGATCGCACGCCATTTCCATCTGCCGATGCAGTCGGGTTCGGATGAGATACTCCGCCGCATGAACAGACGATACGATACGAAAAGATATTATTCGATCGTCGAATCTTTGCGCGATGCGATGCCCGACGTTGCGATAACGAGCGATATCATCGTCGGTTTTCCGGGTGAATCGGAGGACGATTTCGAAAAAACGCTTGATATGCTCCGCCGCGTCCGCTTTGACATGATATATGCGTTCATTTATTCGCCGCGCGTCGGTACTCCGGCGGCTGAAATGGACTGTCAGATACCCGAAGCGGTAAAAAAAGAACGCTTTGCGCGCCTTGTGGCGCTCCAGAACGCGATCTCGGAAGAGAAAAACGCAGCCGAGCTCGGAAAAACGCTCCGCGTTCTTTCCGACGACGGCGAGGGCGGCGTCACGACGGGACGCACGGACGGCAATAAGCTGATCAGACTTGATAAACCCGTGCCGGGCGGCGAATTTGTCACCGTACGGGTAACGGATACGGATACATTCGGGCTTTCGGGCACCGTTGTTGATAAATAAATATATAATTACCGATAAGGAGAACACAAAAATGGAAGACAGACTTGAAGACATAATAATAGAAATGGCGCATCATCTCGGCGAAACGATCAAGACCGACCGCCGTTACGCACGCTACGAAGAGGCTGATAAGGCTTTCCGCGAATCGGGAGAGATCAACCGCCTTATCACGGAATATAACGCACAGCAGACGGCTTTGGCAAAGGTTTACGGAAACAAGGAAGTAGACCGCGAGCTTATCAGCGCGATTGAGGGCAGAGTAAATACTCTTTATTTTGAGATCACGGAAAACGAAATCTATAAGGAATTCGTGGAAGCAAAGACAGACATTGACGAGCTTATCAAGTCCGTCAACGACGAGATCCTCTTTGCCATCACGGGCGAGCGTCCGCACAGCTGCGGCGGTGACTGCTCCGCTTGCGGAGGCGGCTGCTCTCATTCCCACGATGACGAGCATATTTACGACTGATAAAGTTTGCATAGGCGCCGTCGGCGTATTAACGTTTGAAAGGTGAGGGTACTGTATGACAGCGATGATGGAGCAATACCTCCAAATAAAGAGTCAATATCCCGATCATATTCTTCTTTACCGTCTCGGTGACTTTTACGAGATGTTCTTTGACGATGCAAAGCTTGCATCGCGCGAGCTCGAGCTGACGCTGACAGGCCGCGACTGCGGCGAGCCTGAACGCGCACCGATGTGCGGTGTGCCGTTTCATTCCTGCGAGCCGTATATAGACAAGCTGATCGCCAAAGGATATAAGGTCGCCATCTGCGAGCAGGTTGGTGAACCGGGTGCGACGAAGGGGCCGATGGAGCGCAAGATACAGCGCGTCATCACGCCCGGCACCGTCATAGATTCGGGTCTGCTTGACGATAAGCAGAACAACTACCTTTCAACGATCTCTTATAATAAAGACACAGGATGGGTCGGCGTCGCTTTTTGCGACATCACGTCGTCCGTCATGTATGCAACGAGCTTTGAGCTTGAGGACGAGTCAAGACTCGTCAACGAGCTGTCGGCGTACTCACCGAGCGAGATATTAACGAATACCGACGAATCGGTGCTGCCGCGCACGTTCACGTTTGCGGAAGAACGTCTCGGCGCGCTCATAACGAAGAACGATACGTCGCGCTTCGATTTTGATGCCTGCCGCCGACGCTGTGACGATCAGTTCGGCATTTATTCAAACGGTGATACCTTGCGGACGGACGAGGTCGCGTCTGCCGCAGGCGCTCTCGTTTCGTACGTTGCCGAAACACAGCTTGCCGACATTTCGTATATAAAGGAGCTGTCCGTTTATTCGGGCGGTCACTTCCTTGAAATAGACTCAAACACGCGCCGCAACCTTGAGATCACCGAAACGATGCGCTCAAAAGAGAAGCGCGGCTCGCTTCTCTGGGTGCTCGACCGCACCTCGTCATCTCTCGGCGCAAGACTTTTGCGCTCGTGGCTTGAGCATCCGCTCGTAAACACGACTCGGATATCTCGGCGTCAGGAGGCTGTCGAAGAGCTTGCGGACAACTTCATGCTGCGTGAAGAATGCGTACGGCTGCTTTCGTCCGTGCTCGATCTTGAACGGCTTATAACGAAAGTCGGTCTCGGTACCGCCAACGCAAAAGACCTGCGCGCAATACTGACGACGATTGACATTTTACCCGAGCTCCGTTCGCTTCTTTCGGAGGCAGAGAGCGACGAGCTGCGCGGAATATATAACAGTCTTGATGAGCTGACGGATATAGCGGAGCTTATCCGCAAGTCCATATCGGACGATCCGCCTTTTTCGCTCCGCGAAGGAGGGCTCATCGCCGACGGCTATAACGCCGACGTTGACTATCTGCGCTCGGTGATGAAAGACGGACGCGGCTGGATACATGAGATCGAGGAACAGGAGCGCGAAACGACGGGCATCAGAACGCTCAAAATAGGCTATAATAAAGTTTTCGGATACTATATTGAAGTGTCAAAATCCTTCACGAATCAAGTTCCCGAACGGTATATGCGCAAGCAGACGCTTGTGAACGGCGAACGCTACATAACAGAGGAACTGAAGGATAAGGAAGCAACCATTCTCGGAGCGGAGGACAAGGTCCGTTCGCTCGAATATGAACTGTTCTGCGGAATAAGAACAGAGATCGGCGAAGCCTCCGCACGCATCAGAGCCGTGGCTGCTCTGCTTGCGAGGACGGACGTTTACTGTTCTTTGGCAGACGTTGCAAAACGTAACAATTACGTTCGTCCCGAAGTCGATTACAGCGACGTTATCGACATCAAGGACGGCAGACACCCGACAGTCGAGCAGTTCGTCAAGGACAAGTATTTCGTCCCGAACGACACGCTCCTTGACACGGGATATAACAGACTCGCCATCATCACAGGACCGAACATGGCGGGTAAATCAACGTATATGCGTCAGGTGGCGATAATCGTGCTCATGGCGCAGATAGGTTCGTTCGTTCCTGCGCGCGAAGCGCGTATAGGTGTCGCCGATAAGCTTTTCACGCGTGTTGGTGCGTCGGACGATTTGGCATCTGGGCAGAGTACGTTCATGCTTGAAATGTCCGAGGTGTCATACATTCTTCAGCACGCAACGAACCGAAGCCTCATCATCTACGACGAGATCGGACGCGGTACGAGCACGTACGACGGACTTTCCATCGCACGAGCCGTTGCCGAATACACGCACAGCAAAAAGATAGGCGCGAAAACGATGTTTGCGACGCACTACCACGAGCTTACCGTCCTTGAGGACACGCTTGAGGGAGCCGTGAACTATAATATCGCCGCGAAAAAACGCGGCGGCGACATCACGTTCTTGCGTAAGATCGTACGCGGCGGCACCGACGACAGCTACGGTATTGAAGTGGCAAAGCTCGCGGGCGTTCCGAACGAGGTTTTGAAGCGTGCACGCGAGGTGCTCGCAGAGATCGAGTCGGATAAGCCGAAAACGGCGCATAACAGTGACGGAGAGACGCTCGATATGATGGGAACGATACCGCTTATGTCATCCTCCGAGCATGACGTTGCCGAACGTATACGCGAGACGGACCTGAACACGATGACACCGATAGAGGCGATGAACCTGATCTTTGAGCTGAAAAAACAGCTGCAATAAATACTATATTGATAACTGAAAGGAGAGCGCAATGACAAACGGGCACACCGAAAATGCGTCTTTTGACAAAAAGAAAATACACGTACTCGACTTTGATGTTGCGAATCTCATCGCGGCGGGCGAGGTCGTGGACCGCCCCGCCTCCGTTATAAAAGAACTGCTCGAAAACGCCATCGACGCGGGTGCTACCGTTATAACGACGGAGATACAGCGTGGCGGCGTCACTTATATGCGTGTGACCGACAACGGCTGCGGAATCGATTTTGCCGATCTGCCGACGGCGATACTGCGCCACGCGACGAGCAAGATAGCAAAAGCCGAGGATCTTGACGGAATCATGACGCTCGGCTTCCGCGGCGAGGCACTCGCCGCGATTGCGTCCGTTTCAAAGCTGCGTATCATCAGCCGTCCTCGGGATTCCGAGCTCGGCGGACTTTTAGCCGTCGAGGGCGGCGAGATCGTCGAATATACGGAAACGGGATGTTCGGTCGGAACGAACATCATCGTTGAGGAGCTTTTTGCAAACGTTCCCGCACGGCGCAAATTCTTAAAAAAGGACGCCTCCGAAACGGCGGCGATCTGCACCATCGTCGAGCGCGTTGCGCTCTCGCGTCCCGATATATCGTTCCGTCTTATCACGGACGGCGTGATGCGGCTCCGCACGGAGGGCAACGGCGATCTCAAGGGCGCGATCTATTCCGTGCTCGGACGTCAGTTCTGGTCGCGGACGATCCCTGTCAGGACCGAAAACGGCGGTGTCCGCGTCAGAGGCTACATCGGCATGCCCGACACGGCGCGCGCCAACCGCAACGGACAGATATTCTTTATCAACGGACGTTATATACGCAGTAAAACGGCGCAGGCTGCGCTTGAGCAGGCGTATAATACGTACATTCCGTCCGATCGCTTTGCGGCGTGTGTCCTTTCGATCGAGGTTGCGCCGAACACGGTCGACGTAAACGTTCACCCGGCAAAGCTTGAGGTGAAATTCTCAAACGAAAAGCTTATTTTTGAAACGATATATTACGCCGTGCGTCCTGCGCTTGAGCGCAGTATGACGACGGCGGAGCTGCGGTTGTCGGACGACAAAAAATCACCGACTGCAGCCACCGAATATATCCGTCATGCGGAAAAGACCGCCGCCGCGTTCGTTCCCGTTCGCGACGGCACGTCGGCACCGAAAACTGAGACGATACAGTATACGTATACTTCACCTTCGGTGAACAAAACCGATGAGAGTCCCGTTCTCGGCGGTGTGTGTGCTGCGGAAAGAAAGAGAACGTACGAGCTGCGAATGAATCCGCCGCGCGACACAGACTACGGTAAGGTGACGGAAAATGTCGCCCGAGTGATACGCGAGCCTGAACCGATGCGGACGGAGGTGTCGACAACCGAGGCAGTGCCGGTTGCTGTAGCGTCGAAAACGGCGGAGCAGGGAACCGTTACGGCTGATAACGCTCACGACGCACCTATCCCGGAGTATCGCATTATAGGCGAAGCGTTTAACTGCTATATCATCGTTGAATACGATAAAAAATTGCTTATTATCGATAAACACGCGGCACACGAACGCATACTTTACGAGCGCCTGCGCCGCAATATGAAAGAACGTGCCGCCGAATCGGCATCGCAAATGCTGCTGTTGCCGGTCACCGTTGAGCTGACGTCCGACGAAGCGGCGGTGATAGCGGAATACGGCGACGACATACGCGCCGCGGGGTTTGATTTCACGCTTGACGGAGCTACGGTTTCCGTTTCGGCTTTGCCGCACAATTTTGAGGCGGAAACGGTGTCGGAGATATTCCAAATATTCGCCGACGGACTTCGCAACAGTGCCGCCGAAGCGCGTGACATCATATTCGAGCGCACACTTTATACGTGCGCTTGCAAGGCGGCAATCAAGGGCGGCAGACTTTACGGCGAAGAGCATATAAAATGGCTGTGCGACGAGATATTCCGCCTGCCGAACATCAAATACTGCCCGCACGGCAGACCCGTTGCGCTCGAGCTGACTCATTCGGGGCTCGACCGCCACTTTAAACGAACGCAATAACTATTACATATTTAAGGAATTCTTATGTTCAAAGTACTGAAAACCGAGGGTGACGCGCGACGCGGTCACATGGATACGGTTCACGGGCCGATCGAAACTCCCGTGTTTATGAACGTCGGCACCTGTGCCGCGATCAAGGGCGGCGTTTCCGCGCCCGAGCTGCAGGAGCTCAACTGCCAGGTAGAGCTTTCCAACACGTATCATCTTCATATCCGTCCGGGCGATAAGCTTATACGAGACATGGGCGGACTTCACAAGTTTATGAATTGGGATAAGCCCATCCTGACGGATTCGGGCGGATTTCAGGTATTTTCTCTTGCGGGACTTCGCCGCATCAAGGAAGAGGGCGTTTACTTTGCATCCCACATCGACGGCAAGCGCATTTTTATGGGCCCCGAGGAGAGTATGCAGATACAGTCAAATCTTGCCTCCACGATCGCTATGGCATTTGATGAATGCGTTGAAAACCCCGCTCCCTATGACTACGTAAAAGCGTCTAGCGAGCGCACGATACGCTGGCTTCTGCGCTGTAAGGAAGAGATGGCACGTCTTAATTCCTTGCCCGATACGATAAATCCGCATCAGATGCTCTTCGGCATCAATCAGGGCGGTACGTACGATGACCTGCGCGTACACAATATGCAGACGATACGCGAATTTGATCTTGACGGTTACGCGATCGGCGGTCTTGCCGTCGGCGAGGCGGCAGATGAGATGTATCATATTCTCGACGTCACGCTTCCGCACGCTCCCGTTGATAAGCCGCGCTATCTTATGGGGGTCGGTACTCCCGTAAACATCCTCGAAGCCGTTCACCGCGGAGTTGACTTTTTCGACTGCGTAATGCCGAGCCGCAACGCACGTCACGGCAACGTTTTCACCTGGCACGGCAAGATGAACGTCCTGAACGAAAAATATATGCGCGACCCGCGCCCGATTGACGAGGGTTGCGGATGCCCCGCATGCAGACTCCATTCGCGCTCCTATATCCGTCACCTGATCAAGGCGAAAGAAATACTCGGAATGCGCCTGACAGTACTGCATAACCTCTATTTCTATAACGAGCTGATGCAGAAGATCCGCGACGCCATCGACGGCGGATACTTTGAATCTTTTTATCAAAAATATCGTGTTCTTCTTGCAGAACGCTCGCAGGATTGATATAATTAATCTGTTTTTAACAGTGCTTTCTTGCCGCGGTGATCCGCGGCGTCAGATAAATCATATTCTATTTATAAATACGGAGAAAAAAGTATGCTTGCAGACATGATCCTTATTATCGACCTCGGCGGCACCGAGAATGCTCGTATCGCACGTGAGCTTCGCGCTCTTGGCGTTTATTCGGAGATCCATCCCCACGATATAACGAAAGAAGAACTTCTGGCTCTCCCCGGCGTTCGCGGCATCATTCTTTCGGGCGGTGAAAACCGTGTAGTTGACGGTGTCGTTATCGACGCGTCCGAAGCTGTGTATAACAGCGGATTACCCATCCTTTCGCTCGACTGTAACGAAGAAGCCCCCCTCTCCGACGATGAAGATGAGCGCAGAGAAACGCTTTCCGCTTTCGCGTTCGCCGTTTGTGGCGCGAAAAAGAATTGGAGTATGGAAAACTTCATCGCAGATCAGATCGAACTGATCCGCCGTCAGGTAGGCAACAAAAAGGTTCTGCTTGCTCTGTCGGGCGGCGTTGATTCCTCCGTCGTTGCAGCTCTCTTGATCCGCGCGATCGGCGACAAGCTCACCTGTGTTCACGTTAACCACGGTCTGCTCCGCAAGGGCGAACCCGAAGAAGTCGTTCGCGTATTCGGTGAAGAAATGGGCGCAAACCTCGTTTACGTTGATGCGATCGACCGCTTCCTTGACAGGCTTGCAGGTGTTGATGAACCCGAAACGAAGCGCCACATTATCGGTGAAGAGTTCATCCGCGTATTTGAAGAAGAAGCACGCAAGCTTGAAGGAATCGAGTTCCTCGCGCAGGGCACGATCTACCCCGACATCATCGAATCCGGCACAAAGACCGCAAAGGGCGTCAAGGCTCATCATAACGTCGGCGGACTTCCCGAGGATCTTCAGTTTGAGCTCGTTGAGCCGTTGAAGATGCTCTTCAAGGACGAAGTGCGTGCCTGCGGCATAGCACTCGGACTTCCCGAGTCCATGGTATACCGTCAGCCGTTCCCGGGGCCCGGTCTCGGCGTTCGCTGCATCGGTGCCATCACCCGCGACAGACTTGAAGCACTCCGCGAATCCGACGCGATCCTGCGCGAAGAGTTCGCAAACACGGGCTTAGCTTCGAAGGTCTGGCAGTATTTCACTGTCGTTCCCGAGGTCAGATCAGTCGGCGTTCGCGACGGTGTACGCTCGTATGAATGGCCTTGCATCATCCGTGCCGTCAACACCGTTGACGCTATGACGGCGGACATCGAGCCTATCCCCTACGATATTCTTGCAAAGATCACCGCCCGCATCACAAGCGAGGTTAAGGGCATCAACCGCGTCCTCTACGATGTCACGCCCAAACCCTGCGGAACGATCGAGTGGGAGTGACACCCCTTATTTCGGCAAATTTGATTTATCCTCTTCGGGGCAATTTTCTTTATCCTTTCCCGATTAGATAAATCACTGCAAAAGCAAACAATATAGTAATTTTGAAGACCTTGTGTCATCGGAAACGATGACCAAGGTCTTCTTTTTTGTCGCAAGAGAGACCTTGACCACAAACCTTTTGCAAGATTAGACCTATCCTTGCCAAAAACCTTTATTTTTCAGCATATTTTCGCCTTTTTCTTCTCTTTTCGTGAAGAAGAATCCTTGCCAATCGCTTTTGTTTTCTTGATTTTTTCGGGAATGAAAACGGAAAAAAGAATGGTTTGGACGAGAAATATCCTTGCCAAAAGTGGCATCATCCTCGCTAAAAATGCAGAGGAAATGCAGAAAGTAAAAGGATAAAGATTTTTGCCTTGATGAAACTAAAAAGGAAATGTTGAGAGATAGTATTTCCCCAAAAATGAATTTTTGGGGAAATCTAATCATTCAAAATCCAAGAAAAAGGGTTATTTATCAGCGAAATGTTTGTTTTATGAGTTGCGACACCGACCATTCCCCCAATTTTTATGTTTTTGGGGATTTGAAATGCCAAAAATCAATTTTTGGCGAAATTTTTGGGAAACAGGAGGATGCTATGAGACCAAAGAATTTCAAAGGTGGTAGGTGCATTAAGACCAAACTCAAAAAGTGTGAAGAGGTTGCTCGTACCTA
>JAZNDW010000036.1:0-81541 GCA_045588245.1 Eubacteriales bacterium | reverse complement strand
GTTTGGCACCTCGATGTCGGCTCATCACATCCTGGGGCTTGGAGAAGGTCCCAAGGGTTCGGCTGTCCGCCGATTAAAGTGGTACGCGAGCTGGGTTCAGAACGTCGTGAGACAGTTCGGTCCCTATCTGTCGTGGGCGTTGGATATTTGAGAGGGCCTGTCCTTAGTACGAGAGGACCGGGATGGACGTACCTCTGGTGCACCAGTTGTTCTGCCAAGGGCATAGCTGGGTAGCCAAGTACGGTTGAGATAAACGCTGAAGGCATCTAAGCGTGAAACTTGCCTCAAGATTAGATATCCCACAGCTTTAAGCTGGTAAGGTCGCATGTAGACTACGTGTTTGATAGGTCGGAGGTGGAAGTGCAGTAATGCATGCAGCTGACCGATACTAATTGACCGAGGGCTTGAACTACTTCGTAGTTCAATCTTACAGTTCGATACTCTCGAACTTCTCTTTATTCAAGTTTTTCAAGGAAAATAAATAGTGAAAATTCCGTCCGCAGAGATGCGGCGTTTTTTTATGCTCCCACAGGGGAGCTTTTTCTTATATTTGTTGGAAAAATTCGTGATATGTGATATAATAATGAATAATATAAATCATCATGAAGAACAGATATGAAACCTGAAAATCTCACTAAAGGTGACATAATAAATACAGTATTGAATTACGTTTGGTGCGGACTTATCGTAATTGGTATTTATACTGTTTCGATGATAACGCTTTTTATGTTCATAAGAAAGCTCTTTTTTAATAATGAGGTGACGACAACCTGGTTCGGCAATTACTTTTGGTTTGTGCTCTACGCCCTTGCGTATATGATTCCTCTGTATTTCATCCACTTCAGACGTAATAATACTTACAAACACTATATTCTGAAAATCACTGAAACTGAATTTAATATAAGAAATATTTTTTCCGAGTTTACGCTTTTCGCCGGAAAATATGATATATTGATCTATGCGGTCTATTCACTCGTAATGCTGCTTCCGAAGGGACCGAACAGCCCTGTTGAATGGCTTGCCGTTCAGGAATGCGTATTTTACACTATCCCCGTGCCGTCTGTGATAAGCTACATATTATCCGTAATCACATTTGTTATACAGTATTATATCTGTCTATTATTAATCAGCAAACATTGGAACAGGAACAGAATACGAAAAATAACCGAAAATCAGGAGAAAACCTATGATAAAACTTGACGTGGGCGGAGAGGAATTCGTTTTTGAGAATGAATGGGACATTGCGGTGCCGATAACGGTCAGAAAAAAAGACGGCGGCGAAGCCGTGATAGAAGTATTTCCGTCATACGAAAACGAAGCGAAAGAATTTTTGCGGATCTACGGTGACGATCCGTTCACGGATGAGGCACTCTCATACATTTGGGAGAGTATAGGCACAAAAATGCGTGACCGAGGATATGAAGAGGACGCTAACGGTAAATTCCGTGATAGATTCTATTATACTTACGTGATAAAATCGCGCGAACAGATCAATAGTGGCGCAATATTGCCGTCAACGGTGAAGCTTTCCAAAAAAGCAATCTCGCGCAATCATAACATGACGACATTTGATTTGCCGCTGTATATCGAAGAGGAAATGACGTCTTTTGTCACAGTCCTTGACGGAAAAGTACTTTCTATCGCGTCTGAAAACAGATCCTGCTCCGAGGATTTTGACGACGAGGGAAAATCCGCCATCGAAATCGGAGTCGAAACTGCTGTTGAAGCACGCGGGCAAGGCTATGCTTCGTCGAATGCGTCGGCGCTTTGCCGTGAGCTGATCGATGACGATTGTTACATCACATACGAAACTGACAAAAATAATATCGCATCACAAAAGTGCGCCGAGCGCGCGGGCTTTCACCGCTACGGTCGCTGTTATTATTACGTGATGCGCAGAATTTACGAGGACTGACAATGCCATACGATGCAGGTATGCTCGCCGCCGTTTGCCGTGAGATGAACGGATATTGCGGTGCGCGATGCGAAAAAATATACGGTATCGGACGCGACGAAACGATAATTTTACTTCGCGGACGCGGAGAATCGAAAAAGCTTTATATAAACGCAGGTTCATCAACTCCGCGTATCGCATTTTCGACCGATTCGTTCGATATGCCCGATACGCCGCCTAACTTTACGATGATGCTTCGCAAGCATCTTAACGGAGCGATCTTCAACGGTGCCGTGCAGTACGGCTCGGAGCGAGCCGCGGCGATTTCATTTGCAACTCGCGACGAGATGGGATTTGCTTGCGAGCGCAAGCTCATCGTTGAAATAATGAACAAATACAGTAACATCATTCTTTGCGGCGATGGCGACAGGATACTTGCGGCTTCCCGCGTTGTTGACTTTACGACGAGCAGACTCCGTCAGATACTTCCGGGAATGAAGTATGAACTTCCGCCGCCGCAGAGCAAAAAAGATATACTCTCAATCGACCGCGAAACTCTTTTCCGCGATGCGTCCGAAGCACTAGATATGCCTGCGGACAAATTTTTGATAAAATCGTATACAGGATTTTCGCCGCTTTTGTCGCGCGAGGTAGCGTACCGCGCGTCGGAACACACCGACGCACAGCTTTACGATAGCGACGGAGGCAAGCTTTGGGAGGCATTTTCGTTTGTGCAGTCCGTTTTACGCGGTGAAGCAGACTGTGAGCCGACCGTGATCTACGACGAAAACGACCGACCGCTTGATTTTTCCTTCATGGACATTCTCGAATACGGCGACAAATACAAAAAGGTCAGCTTTGAAACGCCGTCAGAGGCGATCTCGGCTTTTTACGCCGAGCGCGGACGCATCGACCGCGTATCCCGTCAGGGACACGACATATTAAAGCTCATCACGAACGCGAAGCGCAGGATAGAGCGCAAGCTTGCGCTCCTTTCCGAAGAGCTTGAGCACGCCAAAGAGGGCGCAAATTACAAGCAGCTCGGCGATATAATCAATTCAAACCTCTTTTTGCTGAAGCGCGGAATGACCGAAGCGGAGCTCGTCGATTATTACGACGAGAGCTGTCCGACGGTGAAGGTGACGCTGAACGAACGTCTTTCGCCCTCGGATAACGCACAGCACTACTATAAGCTTTACAATAAATGTAAGACAGCGGAGGTTATGACGGCAGAGCAGATAGAAGCGGCGAAGGCAGAGATGTCTTATATTGAATCCGTTGAGGATGCTTTCATGCGTTCGTCGGGTGAAACAGAGCTTAACGAACTTCGCCGTGAGCTGTCCGAGTCGGGATATGCCAAATCGATCAGAGCGGCGACGGGCAAGCGCGCAAAAAAGAATGCAGTCTGCTACGTGACCTACAAAACGACAAACGGCTACACCGTTTACTGCGGCAAAAACAATCTTTCAAACGATCAGTTGACAATGAAGACTGCGGAGGGCTCGGATTTTTGGTTTCACGTAAAGGGAGCCGCAGGTAGCCACGTTATTATGGTTTGCGGACACGATGAAGATCCGCCCGAGGTGGATTTCACCGAAGCGGCAATGATAGCGGCTGTCAACTCAAGTCAGCGTGACGGCGTGAACGTCCCTGTTGACTATACTCGGGTGAAAAACATTAAAAAGCCGACGGGCTCAAAGCCGGGATACGTAACTTATAAGACCAATTGGACGGCTTACGTCACTCCCGACAAAGACCGTGTTGAAGCGTTGAAGCAATAAAATCAAAGGTAACGAGGATCATTATGGGACGTGTGTCGGAATTTGAGCGCGAAAAGCTGTTCTGCGGCATATTATATAACGATACGGCGATGCTTGATTCAGCCGTAGCGAGCCTTGCGGCACACTACGGGACGATCGACTATGTCTCGCCCGAATTTGTGTTTTCGGAATTGAGCAGTTATTATGAAGATGAGCTTCCGGGCACCGTATACCGAAGGTTCGTATCGTTTGAAAAGCTGATCTTGCCCGACATGATCGCAAAAGTGAAACAGCAAACGAACGAGATCGAGCAGAAGCTGTCATGCGGCGGCAGCCGCCGTGTGAATCTTGATCCCGGACTCATCGGGCGCGGTGCGCTTTTACTGCCGACGACGAAGTACGCCCCGCACAGAATTGCCATGCACGACGGCATTTACGTTGAGCTGACGCTGTTTTACTGCGGCGGCGATTATGACGATTTTCCGTGGACGTACCGCGATTTTAAGTGCCGCGAAGTTAAGGACACGATGCTCGCGATACGCAAAAATTATATCAAAGCGCGGCGGTCAGGGCGCGCCGCGGCAAACGTGACGGAGTAAAACCGTAATGAAAACCGTAAAACGAACTTATCATATTGACACGGGCGGCAGACTGAAGCTGACGGCTGTGTTCATATCCGACATACACGAACGAAAACCTGACGTGCCGATAAAGATCATACGCGAGATCGCGCCTGAGGTAATATTTATCGGCGGCGACCTGATCGAGGCGAAAAAGCCGAAGACGAGAAATATCATATCGGGCTCGGATAATGCGTACCGATTTCTGCGCGAGGCGGCAGAGCTCGCGCCCGTTTACTATGCTCTCGGAAACCATGAAACGTACATTTCCGAGGGGAAAAAGCAGCGTGCCGCGGATACGGGCACGGTACTTTTGGAAAACGGATTTAACGTTATTAAGTCGCACGGCGGTGAATTTGCCGTCGGCGCAGTTGCGCCGCGACGTTCGCCCGGCGCTTGGCTTGGTGATTTTGAGGCGTGCGATGAATATAAGATACTCATCTGCCATGAGCCCGACAGATACATAAACGAGCTAAGCTCCGTTAATGCAGATCTGATACTGTCAGGCCACGCTCATGGAGGGCAGTGGCGCTTTTTCGGACGCGGTGTTTACTCGCCGGGGCAGGGATTGTTTCCAAAATACACTCACGGAATGTACGGACGCTTGCTCGTATCCGCAGGTGTGTCGAATCCCATTCTCATACCGCGCATAAATAATCCTACTGAGGTTGTGGAGCTCCGATTTCAATAATTCAATATGACTTAAAAATGCTTTTATCACGATTATGCCGTTGATAAAAGCATTTTATTGTGGTATGATTATTGTGGATAGCCGTGTGCTGAAAATGATACGGTTACAAATATGAAAGGTGAGGCAACGAAAATGAAAAAGTTAAGACATATTCCTTTTTACAAAAGCAAAGTAGAGGGCTCTTTCTGGGGCGAAAAGCAAAGAGTCTCACGTAACGTTACGATCGACTCCGTTTATGACAGATTCAAGGAAACGAACCGTTTTGAAGCTTTGAAATGTGATCTTCTGCAGCAGGAAAGAGAAGGCTGGCGTCCTCACATTTTCTGGGACTCCGATGCCGCAAAATGGATAGAGGGACTTGCGTTTGCGCTTGAACACGGACGCGACGAAGTGCTTGAAGCGAAAGCTGACGCGCTTATCGACGACATGTGCGCCAATCAGCTTGAAAACGGCTACTATAACTGCTATTTCAACATTTACGACACCGACAAGCGTTTCAAATTAAGACACGAGCATGAGCTTTACTGTCTTGGTCACCTGATCGAAGCGGCTGTTGCATATTATCACGCGACGGGTAAGGACAAGCTGCTTGGACTTTGTGAAAGATACACAGAGCTTGTGTACCGTGTGTTTGTGGAGGAAAAATCGGCATCATTCGTAACTCCCGGACACGAGGAGATCGAGCTTGCACTCGTTAAGCTTTATCGTACGACGGGCAAGAAGAAGTATCTTGAGCTTGCGAAGTTCTTCATTGATCAGAAGGGCAACAACGACCTTGACAAAAACGGATATTACCCCTGGGCAACGGCAAACTATTCGCAGGATCATCTCACCGTCCGTGAGCAGACGACGGCGGAGGGACACTCCGTCCGTGCGATGTATTGCTACATCGCCATGGCGGACCTCGCGCTTGAATACGGCGACGAGGAGCTGTACTGCGCTTGCCAGGCGATCCTTAAAAACGTTGCCGAAAAGCGTATGTACGTAACGGGAGGTATCGGGTCTTCCCATCTTGGCGAAGCGTTCACCGTTGACTACGACCTCAAAAACGAAGAAGCATATACGGAAACCTGTGCGACGCTCGCGCTTGCTCTGTTCTGCCAGAGAATGTCGAAGATCGAAGCTAAGGGGCTTTACGGCGACATCGCCGAGCAGGCGATGTACAATGGAAGCATTTCGGGTGTTTCCATCAGCGGCGACGAATTTTTCTATGAAAATCCGCTGACCGTAGACCTTTCCAATCATGATAAGAATCCCGCAACGCTTGATAAGGAGCGTTATCCCATCACACAGCGCGTGAAGGTGTTCGGCTGTTCCTGCTGCCCGCCCAATATCATGCGTTTCGTTAACGCAATTGCCGATTTCTTATATACCGAGAACGGCGATACGCTTTATGTTCATCATTATATTAATTCTGTAACGGAGGATGACGGCATTTCCATCCGTCAGACGACGAATTACCCCGCGTGCGGTAAGGTCAAGCTCTCTGTGAAGAGCGGACACAAGAAGATCGCGGTACGCGTTCCCGCTTGGTGCGAGGATTTCACCGCATCCGCCGAATATACGCTTTGCGACGGATACGCATACTTCGATGCTGTCAACGTGATCGAGCTTGATTTCCACATTGCGCCGAGACTCGTCGTTTCAGCTCCCGGTGTGCACGAAAACGCAGGCAGAGCCGCGCTTATGTACGGTCCTGTGGCTTACTGCATCGAGGGTGTTGACAACGCAGGCGATATTTTCGCTCTTTCCGTTTTTGCCGACACAGAATTCAAGGTGGAAGAAAACGATTATTTCGGTCTTCCCACCATCACCGCCAACGGATGTGAAAAGAAATACGACGGCAGACTATATCCGAAGGTCGGCACCGTTGTGTGTGTGCCGCGTGAGCTTCACTATATTCCGTACTACGGCATGGAAAACCGCGGCGAGACCGATATGCAGGTATGGATACCGCTTAAATATTAATTGAATCATGGAGAATACAGCTTTGGAAAATATTATCAGAGATCCTTCACTTGCCCCCTCGGGCGTACAGAAAATAAACTGGGTCAAGTCCCACATGCCTATACTCGCGCTGCTTGAAGAGCGATTTACGAAGGAGCAACCCTTCAGAGGTATGAAAATTTCGATGTCGATACACCTTGAAGCAAAGACGGCGCGTATGGCGCTTCTCTTAAAAGCGGGCGGTGCCGACGTTTATGCTACTGGATGTAACCCCCTCTCTACGCAAGATGACGTTGCCGCAGGACTTGCATCTTTGGGCGTTCACGTTTATGCGTGGCACGCATCGACAGCGGAAGAGTATCACGATCACCTCGTCAAGACGCTTTCATGCTGTCCCGACGTTTTCATCGACGATGGCGGAGATTTGACGGAGATACTTTGCCGCGAACATCCCGAATTTACAAAGAATCTCATCGGCGGCTCCGAGGAAACAACGACGGGCGTTCACCGCTTGCACGCAAGAGCAAAGGAAGGCGGACTTCCTTTCCCGATGGTGTCTGTCAATGATGCTGACATGAAATATATGTTCGACAACCGTTACGGAACGGGTCAGTCCGTGCTTGATGGCATAATGAGAACGACGAATCTGATAATTGCAGGCAAGATCGTCGTCATCGCAGGCTACGGCTGGTGCGGACGCGGCGCCGCCATGCGTGCAAAGGGCATGGGCGCACGCGTGATCGTCACGGAGATCGATCCGATCCGCGCAATTGAAGCCGTTATGGACGGCTTTGACGTTATGACGATGGATGAAGCTGCCCCTCTCGGTGACATTTTCCTCACCGTTACGGGCTGCCGCGATGTCATTACGGTTGAGCACATCAAAAAGATGAAGAGCGGCGCGATCCTTTGTAATGCCGGTCACTTTGACGTTGAGGTTGCCGTTGCCGACATGAGAGCAAAAGCCGAAAACGTATATGAAGCACGCCGCAACATCGAGTGCTTCGTCTTCAACTTTGATGGCGAAGAAAAGACGGTATATCTCTTAGCCGAGGGAAGACTCGTCAACCTCGCTTCGGGCGACGGTCACCCGGCAGAGATCATGGACATCAGCTTTGCGCTTCAGTCGCTTTCGGCGGAATATCTTGCGAAAAACGGACGCAGCCTTGCTGCGGGCGTTTACGAGGTCCCCGAACAGATCGACCGTTCGGTTGCTGAAATGAAGCTGCAAACGATGGGCAAGAGCATCGATCATCTTACAAAGGAGCAGGAGTGCTATCTGCATTCATCAAACGGGTAAATTATGTATCTTATTAAAAACGTTCGCCTTTACACGGGCGATGAAACGTATGAAAACGGCGCCGTTTTAACGGACGGCGACCGTATTCTGTATGCAGGCGAAGAAAGCCGTATGACGGCGCCGCCTCTCGGCGGGAAAAAGATCACCGTTATCGACGGTGGCGGCGGCATTTGTATGCCCGGTCTTGCGAACACACATTCGCACGCTCCGATGGTGCTTTTACGCGGCGCGGGAAGCGGACTTCCCTTGGCGGAGTGGCTCGGTGTCGTTATGCCCATGGAGGACAAGTTTACCCCCGATATCATTTATACCGCAACGACTCTTGCAATCATGGAGTTTTTGCGTCAGGGTGTGACTGCGTTTGCCGATATGTATTTTTATTGCGACGACATGATACGCGCCGTACTCGATTCTGGCATTCGCGCAAACATTACGCGAGGTTCGACGAACAAAGACGGAGTCGATTCACACTGCGAGCTTTTTGAGAAGTACGACGACCCCGACGGACTCGTTCGCATATACATGGGACTGCACGGCGAATACACGAGCAACGAAGAGATCGCGGCGTATGCCGCGGAAATGGCAAAGAAGCTCGGCACGGGCGTCCACGTCCACGTCAGCGAAACGGCGAAGGAAGTTAAAGAATGCATCGAACGTCACGGTGTGACGCCCGTTGAATACTTTTATAAGCTCGGACTGTTTGACGTGCCTACGATCGCGGCGCATTGTGTACACATTAACGAGCGTGACATGGAGATGCTTGCGGAGCGCAACGTCACGATGGTGCATAATCCCGCGTCGAATCTTTATCTTTGCAGCGGCATCGCACCCGTATGCGATGCGGCACAACGCGGTGTCCGCGTTGCTCTCGGCACGGACGGTGCCGCAAGCAACAACACCCTTGATATGTTTCGTGAAATGCGTCTGGCGGCACTTTTGGCGAAGTATCGTTCTGGCTCGGCGGCGGCAATCTCCGCAGAGGACGTTATCGGTATGGCAACGGTCAGCGGATACAGCGCCATGGGCTTTGAAAATGCAGGCAAGCTGAAGCCGGGAATGAAGGCGGATCTGGTTCTTCTGGACGGCGGCGCGCTTCATTTGCGCGGTGTCGGCGGCATCGCATCGGACATTGTTTATTCGGCGTCGGGCAGTGACGTCAAAATGACGATGGTTGCAGGACGCATACTGTACTGTAACGGCGAATATACGTCAATCGACGCCGTCCGAATGAAATATGAAAAAGCTGCGCTGATGGAAATTCTTCGCTCTAATATTTCATAAAATTTCAATATATTATTGACATATGGAGAATCTTTTGCTATAATACTCAAGTGAGCGTTTATTACAGCTCTCATGCTCAATTCGAAGGGGGGGAAAGACAGATGGCAGAAATCAGAGTTAAGGAAAACGAATCTCTTGACAGTGCGCTTCGTAGATTCAAGCGTCAGTGCGCAAGATCGGGCGTCCTCGCCGAACTCCGCAAGAGAGAGCATTACGAGAAACCCAGCGTAAAGAAAAAGAAGAAATCCGAAGCTGCAAGAAAGCGCAAGTATAAATAAGGATTAATAAAAAGCACCCGATAGGGTGCTTTTTGTTATTGCGGAAATATGAGTTTATGAAGTCTTTGCCGTATTTGTGCCGCCGGTTAACGTATGACGTAAAGATTTATGTCCCACGCGGGCACACCGACGGCACGGCGTAGGTAGAGCTTATGATCGGGTGCAAGCTTTCTTACGAGCATTGGGAGTGCGTAAAGGTCCTCACTTCTGTGGTAAAGCGACACGAGCATATCGGGACAGCACGAACGGATAAGACTCTGTGAGCCGTAAAGTGCGCGTGCTTCCGCGCCCTCAACGTCATATTTGACATAATCGATACGCTCGCCGTTGGCGGCGGTGTCGGGCGTGAGCGCCGTGACGCTGACTTCGCGCTCACCGCGGCGGTGTGCGCGGTCACCCGAATCGAGCGTCGAGCCGCGGCTCGCGTTTGACGTAAACGTTAGAGTGGTATCCTCATCCCAAGCGGCAGCGTTTATGGGAGTGACGAGAGGGAATCCGACCGTGTCGGCGTATGCCGACAGCTTTTTGTAAGCTCTTAGGTCGGGTTCAACGGCGATTACGCGTTGCAGATGCGGCATCGACTCTATCGCCGATTTGACGGTGTCGCCTGTGTAAGCGCCGAGGTCGAGCATGGACTCGTATTTGCCGTAACGCAAGACGTCCGCACCGGGGTCACCTGCAGATGCCGATGCGTACAGATGCGAAACGTCGCCCGAAAGCTTATATTTGATTATCTCGCAATAGACGCGGCGCGACTCATCGTCGGCAAAGGAATCGTAAACGGTGAGAAAATCATCGCGGAGCGCGTCGTAAAACGCGCTGTCGAACAGAGTGTCACCGACAGCAGGAACGTCGGGGCAGTATAGGGGGCGCTCGGAGGCGATTTTTTCGACGTTTTGAAGAACTTCGGGTCGCGACGAGCCGAAGGCAAGGACGACGGCAAAATCGCGGCATTCGCCGCAAATATCGCCGTACGAGCGAACGGGGAAGCCGCGGAAGGTGCGGCTTCGGACGAAGCCGTCCGAGGCGAAAATTCCGTTTAACTTGATGCCGCGCGACTCCATTATGTCGATAATTTTATCAGCACCGTTACCCGTCCCGTACATAAAAAGCGGTACTTTTTCGTTTGCCATGCGCTGCCAGACGTCCGGCGTACCGATCGGGGGCAGAGAATATGCGTCAGTCATCGATGCCGAAAAATTTTGCCGCGTTATCCCAAAGGATAGCGCGTCTTTCCTCTTCGGACAGATCGATCTGCATGAACAGATCAAGATACGAGTCCGAGTGAACGACGGGTGAGTCTGTGCCGAACATTATGTTTTCCGCGCCAAGCTTGTCTATCAAATAACGCGCGCATGTGGGTGTCATAGCCCAAAGAGCAGAGGACGTGTCGTACCAAATGTTTTTACGTCCCGCCAGGTGTGTTACAGCCTCGTCCCATGCTTTGTATCCGCCGAAATGAGCCGCGAAGACACGCAGTTTTGGGAACATATCAAGCACGCGCGCAAGCTTTTCGGGCATGCTGTAGCGGTACTCTTCACGGTCGTCGCCCATGTGCAGATAAAGCGGAAGATCGCGCGCCTCCAGCTCGCGGTAAAGAGGGAAGAACCGTTCGTCGTCGATGTCGGCACCCTGAATGTCGGGGTGCAGCTTCACACCCGACAGACCGAGAGATTCTGCGTAATCGAGTTCAGCAGAAAAATCGACGGTGTCCTGATGCATACCTGCGTAACCGAAAGCGGCAAAGCCTGCTTCACGCGCACGCTTCACGTCGGCGGCAACGGCTTCGTTGACGCGCGGCACCTGACGCGCGTTCGTTGCGACGCCGAGGATGAGAAATCCCGAAATACCTGCGCGCCTGCTTTCTTCCATCAGATCGGCGACGGTTCCTTTTGCCTCAACGTGAAAATTATAAAATTTGCCGAGATTCTGCGTTGCGCGAACGGAAAGTATCTCCGGGTACGTATGCGTATGAATGTCAAAAATCTTATACATTTTTATGCCTCTTGAAAAACTATCGTTTTTGTGATATGATTTACTAAACCACAGTAATGAACGGAGAAAAAATATGGATTGCCTTTTTTGCAAAATAATCGCCGGTGATATTCCTTCGTCGAAGGTATATGAAGATGAGCTCATTTACGCCTTCCGCGACATCGCGCCCGAAGCGCCTTGCCACGTGCTCGTTATCCCGAAGACGCACATAGCGTCTGTTGACGCTGTGACAGCGGAAAACAGCGCTGTTGTTGCACACATTTTTGAGTGCATTCCCAAAATCGCGGGGCTCGGCGGAGCCGAAAACGGATACCGCGTTATCACAAATTGCGGTCCCGATGCTTGCCAGAGCGTTCATCATCTGCATTTCCACGTTATCGGTGGCGCACAGCTTCCGGCACACGTTTTTGCCGAAAAAGAATAAGTATATAAACATTTTAACGGGGAGGCGCCGCCATCGGTGCCTCCCCGAGCTTTTTTGCTGACGGTTATTTTTTTGCCTTTTTAACGGCGTATCTCATGTAATCGAGGTACTGATAGAAAGCGATGCCGGGGTCGGCAAGATCGCGTGACCAACGCTTTACCCATTCATAAGAAAGGTAAGCATCGTAGCCGAGAAGAATGAGCACCTTGATGCAGTCGTCAACGGGAAGCGTGCCGTAGCCTGTGAGCATATACGTGAGCTTGCCGTTTGTTCCCACAACGGAGTCCTTCACGTGGACGTGACGGACGTACGAGCCGATGTTGCTTGCCGTTTCGGCAGGTGTTTCGTTGAAATAACGAACGGGATGATGAATATCCCAAAGCACGCCCTTACCGTCCGAATCAACGGAGGTATAAAACTCGGAAAGAAGCTTTGTGTCGGCAAAGCAGCCGTTCGTTTCAATAAGAAGCTTTACGCCGTTGTCGTCCGCGTAGCGGCAAAGCTCGGTATAATTCTTGCGTACGTTGTCAAGATCAATGTCGGAAATGACGGGATCGGGCGTTTTCTCGCCCATCATACGGACATACGGTGCGCCGAGAGCGGTAGCAAGGTCGATATAATCCTTCGTTTCTTTGATGGAAGCTTCGATGTTATCGTTGCCGATAAGGTAAGCGCCCGACGTCAGTATCGGGATCTCAATACCGGCCTCGTCAAGCTTTCCTTTCGTTTCGTCAAGCTTATTCTTTGCGAAAACGCCGATCTTCGGTGCGTATATTTCATCTGCGATGCCGCGGATCTCAATTCCGTCATACTTCAGGTCGGAGGCAACGGCGAATATCTCTGAAAACGTCCAATCGGGGCATCCAAGTGTTGAGAATGATAGCTTCATATATTTATGTGCCTTTCACTGTTGATTATCAGTATGTCAGTTGTTTTTCACTGAAAATATTATACAATAAACTGCCGATTCCTGCAAGAGACTTACGCGGTTTCGATCAAGTTCGCTTCGTGCAGATTGAGTTCGTCAACTGCCATTTCACGAAGCTTATATTTGAGGATCTTGCCTGCGGCATTCATGGGGAATGCGGGGACGAACATAACGTAGCTCGGAACCTTGTGCTTCGCCATTGACGCGAGAACGTAATCCTTGACGTCCTGTTCGGTAAGCGTTTCGCCTTCCTTTGTGATAACGCAAGCCATGATCTCCTCGCCGTACGCTTTGCTCGGTACGCCGATGACCTGAACGTCGGAAACCTTCGGATGTGTGTAGATAAAATCTTCAATCTCCTTCGGATAGATGTTTTCGCCGCCGCGGATTATCATGTCTTTGATGCGGCCTGTGATCTTGTAGTAGCCGTCCTCGTCACAGCAGGCAAGGTCGCCCGTGTGGAGCCACCCGTCCTTATCGATTGCCTGAGCCGTTGCCTCGGGCATCTTGTAATAGCCTTTCATGATGTTGTATCCGCGTGCGCAGAACTCACCGATCTTGCCCGGACCGAGCGTTTCGCCCGTTTCGGGGTCGATGATCTTCGTTTCAACGCCGGGGAACGAGCGTCCGACTGTGTTGACGCGGCGTTCGAGAGGGTCGTCCGTCGTCGTCTGCGTGCATCCGGGCGAAGCCTCAGTCTGTCCGTAAACGATAGTGATCTCGCTCATGCCCATGTCGTCAACGACCTGCTGCATGACCTTGATCGGGCAGGGCGAGCCTGCCATGATACCGGTGCGCAGATTGAACTTGAACTGTTTGAAATCGGGATGCTCAAGCATACCGATGAACATCGTAGGCACGCCGTGCACGGCGGTGCACTGTTCGCGTTCGAGAGCTTCCATAACGATACGGGGAGAGTAACGGTCAACGGGGACCATCGTCGTCGCGTGCGTGATGGACGCCATCATCGCAAGCACAAGGCCGAAACAATGGAAGAAGGGAACAGTGATGCAGAGCTTATCGTTCGTTGTGAACTTCATGCGGTCGCCGATCGTTTTGCCGTTATTGAGAATATTATAGTGCGTCAGCATAACGCCCTTCGGGAAGCCCGTCGTGCCCGACGTGTACTGCATGTTTACGACATCGTGACAGTCAAGCCCTTGGCGTGCCGCGTCGTATTCTTCGTCGGTAACGGTGTCGGCGAGCGGATAAAGATCGCGCCAATTGTACATTCCGGGGTAGGATTCTTCATCAAGCGTGATCGCGGAGCGGAGATAGGGGAGACGCTCGCAGTTATGCTCGCGAAGCTCGGGCTCCTCGGCAAATTCGGGGCACAGACGGTTCACGATGTCAACGTAGTTGACGTCTTTCAGCCCCGTGCTCATAACGAGCACCTTTGTATCGGACTGCTTGAGCAGATATTCAGCTTCGTGGATCTTATATGCAGTATTAACGGTTACGAGCACAGCACCGATCTTAGCGCAAGCGAAAAGGGTGAGCATCCACTGCGGATAGTTTGTTGCCCAGATAGCTACGTGGTCGCCGCGTTTGATGCCGATGGCGAGAAATGACTTTGCGATCTTGTCGCATTCTTCGTTGAAGGTGCGATAGGTGCGCTTGTAGTCAAATTTATGGGTGTAAACAACGGCAGGTTGGTCGGGATATTCCGCCGCTATTTTGTCCATCCATGCGCCGAGGGTGTAGTTCAAAAATTCCATTGTGTTTCTCCTTTTTTGATTTGAGAAAATAAAAAGTCCCGTATCGTAGATCTTACGATACGGGACGCAGCTTTCAAAAATGCCGCGCGGTACCACCCGCGTTCATCCGAATAGGGATGCAGCTCAACGGTCACGGCTTAATGGAAGCGATGACTTGCCCTGTGATAACGGAGGGCTTCCGCGTCAGTCTAATGAGATATATATCCGTTCCTTGACGAGCTCCGGAGTGAGTCGATACACGTCTGCCGCAGGATCTTCCAGCGCACACCGTTCGGTGCGGATCCATTCTCTGTGCCGGCATATTGAGTACCGTTTTCTCCATCAAAGCTTATTTATGCGAATATTATACATTGTCGCGCCAATCATGTCAATTGGGATAAACGTACAAAAATCGGCTTATTTTACAAATTCCTTGTAAATTGCGCACAAAGCATTTTCGAAATCCGACGCATCGACACCGACAATAATGTTAAGCTCACAGGAGCCTTGGTCGATCATACGGATATTTATTCCCGCATTTGCAACAGCTTTGAATACGCGTGCCGCAGTACCTTTGGAGCGTACCATGCCGCGGCCAACGACGGCGATGAGCGCAAGACCGTCCTCAATTATCATAAAATCGGGTGTAACGGCTCGTGTTATCGATTCGGTGATGATCTCGTATTTTCCTTCAAGCTGAGCGGTGTCTGCAACGATAGACATCGTGTCGATACCGGACGGGATATGCTCGGCATGAACACCGTGATAATCGAGTATTTCGATTATGCGGTGGAGCATACCTTTCTGATATGCCATTTTATCTTTTTCGATACGTATGACGGAGAAATGCTTCTTACCTGCAAGACCTGTGATAACGTGCTTTTTATCGTGCTTGTCGGTAGAGGCGACGATCATCGTGCCTTTATCTTCGGGTCGGTTGGTGTTTCTGATATTGATCGGTATTCCCGCAAATCTTACGGGGAAAACGCTGTCTTCGTGAAGCACGCCTGCACCCATGTAGGAAAGCTCACGAAGCTCGCGGTACGTTACCGTTTCGATGCCGAGCGGATCTTTTACGATTCTCGGATCAGCCATAAGAAAGCCGGATACGTCCGTCCAGTTTTCGTAAATCATAGCGTTGGCGGCACGGGCAACGATAGAACCCGTGATGTCGGAACCGCCGCGTGAGAACGTCTTTATCGTATCGTTGGGCATAGCACCGTAAAAACCGGGGATAACGACGCGTTCGTGACGCTTGAGCACACCTGACAAAACGCGGTTGGTGCGGTCTTCGTCAAAAGAGCCGTCCTCGTTAAAGAATATGACCTCAGATGCGTTGATGAAATCGTAGCCGAGATACTCAGCCAAGATTATCGAGTTCAAATATTCACCGCGAGATGCCGCGTAATCGCGTCCCGCACGGCGGCGGAGCGATGTTTTGATCTTTTCGTATTCTTCGGAAAGATCGAGCGACAAGCCGAGCTCATCAATGATAGAATTAAATCTTTTCTTGATTCCTTCGAAGAATGGGTCAATGTCAAGGCCTGCGAGTGCCATATCATAGCAAGCGTAGAACATATCCGTGACCTTTGTGTCTTCGGGATAACGTTTGCCCGGAGCCGATGCCACAACGTATCTGCGGCTTTCGTCCGATTTGATTATATTATAAACTTTACGGAACTGTTCTGCGTCAGAAAGCGAAGAACCTCCGAATTTAACAGCCTTTACCTGCACGTCCGTACCTCAGTAATGTATATTTATTCGCTCGTGCGCGAAAATAATCGTTACATTTCATTATATGCCCGACATCGTTTTTTGTCAAGAATCGTCGGTTGGAAGAAATGCCGTTTTTACGGTTCATATATGTACCGTTTTTATGAATAGACAATAAAAAACCTCCCGAACATTGTTCAGGAGGTTTTTTGCGCTTTGTTATTCGCCGTCGGGACGGTGTCCACCGCGCGGACCGCGAGGTCCGTGGTGTTCGTGGTGTCCATGATGTCCATGGTCTTCATGAGGAGCCATACCGCGTTTATGTCTGCCGAAGGCATGAGCATTTTCGCCATCGGCGAGAGCGGGAGCGGTTCCTGCGGAGTCAAGCGTGTCGTTTTCGTCAACCTCTGTGAGGTAACGCTTTGCCTGCGTTGAGAAGAGTTCCCAATATCTGCCGCGTTTGTTCATAAGCTGGCTGTGGTTACCCTCTTCAATGATCTCACCGTATTCAAGAACGATGATCTTAGATGCAACGGTGGCGCTTGAGAGTCTGTGAGAAACAAAGATAGTCGTTTTGTCCTGACGCAGACTGTCAAACTGATTGAAGATCTCCTGCTCGGCGATGGCGTCAAGGGAAGCCGTCGGCTCGTCGAGGATAAGGAAATCGGAATCGGAGTAGAACGCACGTGCGATCGAAAGCTTTTGCCATTGACCGATCGAAAGCTCGATTCCGTTTTCTTCGAAGTAACGCATCAAAGGCGTGTCATACTTGTCGGGAAGCTTGTCGATGAATACGTCTGCGCTCGACTGACGGGCAGCTTCGGGGACGTCACCGTCTTGGTGCTCGTTGAAGATATCACCAAACTTGATGTTTTCCGAAACGGAAACGGCATACTTTCCGAAGTCTTGGAATATGATTCCGTACATCTGATAAAGCTCGTCGATATCGTATTCGCGGATGTCGTATCCGTCGAGCAGGATCACACCCTCCGTCGGGTCATATAGACGCGTCAGAAGCTTGATGAGCGTCGTTTTGCCTGCGCCGTTCAAGCCGACAAGAACACAGGTCTCGCCTTCATTCAGCTTGAAATTGATGTTTTTGAGAACCATACGCTCGGTGCCGGGATAGCTGAAGCATACGTTTTTGAATTCGATCGTGTGACCGCAGCGGCGCTTAACGTGTCGCGGCTCGGCGAGCTTGTTTTCGGGATTGCAGTCAAGCTTCGGCTTGATGCGCTTTTCTTCTTTCATGAAGAGGATGAGGTTGTCAATGAAAAGACCGCCCTCATAAATGGAAGAAACGACGCCGATAAGGCTTGCAACACCGTGTGAAACGGACGAAAGCGCACCGGTGTAAAGCGAGTAATCACCGATAGCAAATATGCCTGCAAATACCTGCTTTGCAATAAAGAGATAAAGCAAACAGTTGACGACGGAAGAGAAGATCGACACGGAAATGTGCCAGATGTTTTCGTTGATGATGAGGCGTTTGATGCCTGCGTAATATTTCTTGAACGTTTCGCGGAAGCGTGCGATAAAAGTGTCGGAAAGTCCGAAAAGACGGATCTCTTTTACCATGTCCTTGTTTACCATCAGGTTGCTGTAATAGTCCATCTGGCGGCGGTCTTTACTGCGGCGACGCATATAGAAGAAGGTCTTTCTTCTGTACGTGAAGTTGATAATGGCAGAGGGGATAGCCAGAAGGATCACAACGAACGAGATCCACGAAGCAACGTTCGAGAGAATGACGATATAGCTCGTCATTGTGATGATAGTCGAAACGAGGCTGAAGGTGGAGCGCATGATCTGGATCGGACGCGAACCCGCTTCGCGGTTTGCGTTCTCAAGCTTTTCGTAGAACGAGGGCAGGTCGAAGCTTGCGATGTCTACTTCCTTTGCCTTGTTGATGATCTTGACTTTGATATGGTTCGTAACGATCTCGCCGGAGATGTTGACGAACATATTATAAAGGCTCGAGACCACCGAGTTGAAGAGCATATATGAGAACTGCAGTATCAACAGCGACATTATTACGCGCCAACCGTCCGACGTCGCGGCGGCATCCGTCAGATTGATTATGAATTTACCGACGACGGTGTATTGCTCGACTTTCAAAGGCGCAACGAGCGAGTTGATCAAGTCGGCTGAGATAAGCGATCCCAATACGGGCACGATACCGTTGAACACGCTCATAAACATCATAAGGAATAATAGCGACGGACGTGCATCCCATACGAGCTTGAATATGTAGAATAGTCTGAAAACGAAGCCTGAAATGAGGCGCCAGAGATACTGCGGCACCTCTTTGATGTTTTTCGGCTTTGGAGGTTTTAAGTCATCATTTCGTCTTCCGCCCCATCCGGGGGGCGGTCCCATCATAGGTCCCATAAAAATATTTCCTTTCTATATTTATAATTTACTTAATTGTTTGGAGACTGCTTGTTTTCGTCCGCATCGCAAAGTTTTTGTAAAAGTGTTCCGAGCGTTTCTTTTTCTTCATTCGTCAGCGGTGAAAAAAATTCCTCCGCTCGCATAGTGCGGCGTTGATGCACTTCCTCGGCTCTTTGTTTTCCCGAGTCTGTCAGGTAAAGCAAAAGTTCGCGTTTATCCTCTTCGGAACGTTCGCGGTAAATAAGCCCGTCCGTTTCAAGCTTGGATATGGCATCGGAAAGTGACTGCGGACGTATGGCAAGGCGTTCGGCAAGCTCCTTTTGCGATATTCCCGCGTGGCGGAACAAAACGGAGATGATGCGGCCTTTGCCGTGGTGAACGTTGAACGGCGGCGGTGCATCGTGCGGCGGATGATGGTGTTCCTGGCTGTGCTGAGGCATGAAATCGCGCCGTGACTGCGCTTCCAACCGATGAAGCAGCTTCATTAAGTCAAAACCTGTCATTTTTGCTCCCTTCAATTTTGTGATTAGTAAGATTCCTTATCATTATTTTACACCCATAGAAAACAAACGTCAAGATGATAAGGAACCTTATTAATTAATATTTTGAAAATAAAATCACGAATTTGTTACGAAATGGTGAATGAGGAAACATTCGCGCAACAAATGACGTCAATATAAATTAGTACCGCGTGTAAATTGTTAATAAAATAAAAACATTATCATTTTTGTGAAAGATTTTGATCCGAATGGCGACATATATAGTGTAGGTGAGGTGCCTCGGAAACGGAGAACGGTTTATGATATACGGCTATGAAAATAACATGAACAAAAGAAAGATCACCCTTGGCGGCGTGACGAATTTTATAACGCTGTCGGCGCTTACGATATTTGTGCTGTTCGCTGTGGTGTATTTGTTATTCTTTATTCCGAAAGCCATGGATTACGGAGACATCGAGGGAGGCATACGGTGCGAGGTTACGGACGGCGTCATTACGTTTCACGCAAATGCGCCAATCAAGCACACTGCATATCGCGGCGGACTGATCCACGATGCTGAGCACGATTACATAGATCTACAGCATAAAATAGAGTACCGCTCGTGGTATATTGAGGGTGAAACGACGACGTGGGGACGGCTGTTCAGCATGACGGAAAATGCGCAATTCAGTCAGTTCTCCCTTTCCGCCGACGGGGATAATCTTTGCTTTGGTGACGTTCAGCTTTATAAAACTCCCGAAGGGGTAGAGTCGTATCTCGACCTGCGGATCAACCGCGTATACTATAAAAACAGCGACGGCTCGCTTGTGCTCTTGTGGAGCCTTGACGGCGACGTTGCGGCATAATAATATGAAAAAACTCCCTGTAAAACAGCGGATTACGCAAAAGCGTCGCTGTTTTACGGGGAGTAATTGTTATTCGATCGTGACCGTGATGCTGACGGCGTGTGCGCCGCTTGGCAGATCGCGTTCGGGGATCATATTGAGTATCGGATAACCGTTGTGCGAAAAATGAACGCGGTGGATGTACGTGTTGCGCTTGCCGTCGGAGTTCAGCCTTTGCGCGTGATACGTTATCATCGTTTTGCCGTCGTCTCCGATGTAAAACGCGTTGTGTCCCGATCCCTCTCGGTCAACAGTATCGTACGAGGTCAGAACGGGCGTGATCGTTTTGCGCCAGCTTTCCGCAACAAGCAGGTCCGCGTCGGCGTCGGCGATTAGATAGCCGAGCGAATACGAATATCCGCCGGCAGCGCCGCCCGAATACGCTAAATATATCCTGCCGTCGCGCAAAAGCGCGTACGGGCCTTCGTTGTTGACGGTGCCGCTTTGATTCTCCCAGCCATAAAGCGGACGCGCTATCAGCGTCGGATCGCTTATGAGTCGATACGGCACGTCGGGCGAGATCTCGGCGATGTAGATCATCGAACCCGAGTCAACGGGCGAAAACGTGCGCTGTGACCACGCGACAAAGTGGCGTCCGTTCGCGGAAAAATACGTCATGTCAAGCGTGATCTCTCCGACACCGAGAGGGGTGCCGTCCTTTTTCATCATCCGCACAGGATCATACCACGAGTCGGGCGACAGAATGTCGCCGCCGTGCTTCAGCTTCATCATGTGCGACTGCGGCGACCATACCTTTCCGCCGACGGCGAAAAGTATATAAAGCTCGCCGCCGATCACGTGAAATTCGGGCGCCCAGAACGTCGAGATCAAGCCTTTTTCTTCGTTATACGGCAAAATGCATACAGGCGGATTGTCGGGGGTGAACAGTCCCTCTACCGTGTCGGCGCGAGAAGCGTACAATCCGACGTTTCCCGTTTTGTCGTTCGTCGCTAAAAAGTACCATTTATCTTCCCATCGGAACACCGTCGGATCGGCAAAGCCTTCGATACACGGCGAGGAAAACTCGGGCTGTATGATCTGTCCGTTTATTTTGTATGTACCCTTGCCGCAGACCGATTCTGTGTCCCAAACGATCGGCTTTACGTCAGTCGAGCCGTCGGAATATCGGCAGACGGCACGGACGACGTCAAGCTCGGAAATATCGCAGAGCGTTACGCTTTCGGGCAGGTCTGCGCGGACGAAATGAACGGGCATGTATGCGTTTATGATGTCCTCGATAAGCGATGTTTCGATAGCTATAGTTTCGGTTGCAACCGACAGCTCACGCAAGAGCTCGGACTTTTTGACGAGTCCCGACTCGGAAAAGCTGACGAAATCAAACGTTTCCCACGCCCAAAGAGATTCTTCGTCGATCACGTTACCTGCCGCATCGACGTACTCGGCAACGATGACGTATTTATAGCCGAGGTCGGCGATCCTCGGAGATGCCGCTCCGCGTTCGAGGATCTCGTTTTTCGAGCCTATCTCCGCGCGAGGAAAAAGGATACCGTAGTTACCTTTGAGGGGAGTGAAATCGACACCGTTATAGCTTACGGCAAAATGAACGCTATGGGCGAGCGCGCTCGGGTACGTCCGTCTGTCGACGATATCTCGCGTGTATGCTTTGATGAATGCCATAATTTACACCTCAAAAACAGAAATTTTGTTTCCCATTTTATTTTATAAAACGAAAGATATTATGTCAAGGACGTCAAATGAATATAAAATAATGCTATAATAAAAATATAAAAAATAATTTTTGAAAAAAGTGAAAGATTTATCAAAAAAAGCGTACTTATATGGTGTAGGGCGGAGAATAGTCTGCGTCCAAAATACAAGAAGGAGAAAAACAATGAAAGACGAGAAAATCATTGAGATGTTTTTCGCGCGGAGCGAGCGTGCAATATCGGAGCTGACGGCGAAATACGGAGCGCTGTTGATGCGTGTGGCGATGAACATCGTCGGCAACCGTGCAGACGCTGAGGAGTGCTGCAACGATACATACCTCTGCGTCTGGGACACGATACCGCCGAAGCGACCGAATTCGCTTTCGGCGTACTCGTGCGGCATTGCGCGGAATATAGCTCGAAAAAAGTGTGCGTACAACACCACAAAGCTAAGAAACAGCGAATACGACAAGTCTCTTGACGAGCTGTACGACGCGATATCGGCGCCAAACTGGACGGAGGAGCAGATAAGCGCGTCGGAGCTTGCAGCGGCTATAAACGCATTTTTGAAGCGCGAGCGTCCCGTTGACCGCGAGCTGTTCGTCAGACGATATTATCTGTGTGAGTCGGTAGCTGCGGCAGCGATGTCGATGACGATCAGCGTGAATAAAGCGTCGGTGAGACTGTCGCGCCAACGCGACAGACTAAGTAAATTTTTGCGTGAGGAGGGGTACATAATATGAATAGAGCAATACTTGCGGAAGCTTTATCTATGATAGACGAGCGTTACGTTTCAGCCGTTACGGACAAAGCTGCAACACACATTGCGGGAGTGCTCACGGAAAAGCGATCTGAATCGTCAGATATGCCTGTCTACGTCGTCGGCACGGTGTCGGACACTCTCAAAAGCGTACTTACGGCTGTTGCGTGCGTCGTGCTTGCAGCCGTTATTGTGATCGCGTTCATTCTGATGCGTAACAGTATATCGACGCCGCCGGCGGACACCACAGATGATACGGAAACAGGCGCGGAAGCTGTGACGGAAACGATATTTTTATGCACGTCTATAAAATCGAGCAATACAAACGGATTGTTATCGGAGCAGTCGTATGAATATAATGCAAACGGTACTCTTATTGCCATGACTGACTCCGATATGATGTCGGAATATCATATTACGTGCGATGAAGATGGAAATATAATCAAGCTTGTTGCCGTTTACTTTGACGAGATAAAAAAAGAATATTTGATTAATAACGGAAAAATATATGATTATAAAATGTATTCGGTGGCAGATGGAAGCGATATCACCAATCCAAAGCTTATATATGATGAATACGGTAATGTCTTGCGCGAGATATATGATGAAAACGGTACGATATACGAAACGGTATATTCATACACGTACAGCGATACGGGACTTCGGAAAGAAACCAAAAAAATTGATGCCTTCGGTACAGAAAAAGAGGGAACCGTAGAGATTTACGACAGTAACGGAAACTTAACGGAGTTACAGCTTGTTCGATACGGTGCAGTTAATGCTATGCAGACGGGTGAATACGACGATAACGGAAATATGCTGTCATATAAATATTTTGAATCTGTTGACGGCGAATTGGTATTTACCTCCGAAAACCGTCTTACTTATGATGAAAAAGGAAATTGTATTCTGATACAGTATTATAATAACATGGCAGAGGAAGGGAGCCGAACCGTTAACGAATACGACGAATACGGGAATATCACAAGGATAACGGAGTATGTAAACGGACAGATCCTCACCGATCTATCCTATACTATCGAATACGACGACACAAAAAAGATCGCGAAAATGCAACAGGACTACACTCAATACGATGAGAACGGGGAGGTTGCTTTTGGCAGCGGTTCTGAATCCGTATACACCTACAACGGATTTGGCAGCGTTATAAAAAAATCCGTAACGTCATGGAATAAGACAGCCGAAGGTGAGCTAACCAACAAGTACGTTGTGGAAACGGAATATACGTATCAACAGTTTACACTCAGCAAGGAACAGATAGAAGCTATCGGGGCTTTGGAGGATTTGATAATAAAGAATCTCGGAGATGAGATCAATATGAACGTAACCCCTGAGGAAATATACTATTGATCTATACGAAAAACCGCGCCTGTGGCGCGGTTTTTTCGTGCTGAAATTTCCGTTGCCGAATTCGACATAATGTGATATACTTTAATACATCACATTATCACGGAGACACACATGAACGATATAAAGACACGAATATATAATGCATTCCGCCCGACAGACATTCTTTTGCCGCCGCGCGGTGCCGACATGAGCCGCTGGGGAGTCATTGCGTGTGATCAGTATACGTCCGAGCCTGAGTATTGGCACAGGATTGAAGAATTTGTAGGCGAGGCTCCGTCAACGCTTAAATGCATCCTGCCCGAAGCGTTTTTGTCCGAGGGCACCCCGTCAAGAATCGACACCATCAACCGCACGATGCGGAATTATCTATATAATTACCTTTCTGGCAGCGGAGAATCGATGATGTACGTTGAGCGCACGCTCGCGGACGGCGGTATCCGCCGCGGCGTCGTCGGAATATTCGACCTTGAGGAATACGATTATTCCGTCGGCTCAAAGTCGCTCATCAGAGCGACGGAGGCGACGGTGCTTGACCGCATCCCGCCTCGCGTCCGCATTCGCTCGGGTGCGCCGATCGAGCTGCCACATATTATGATACTGATAGACGACAGAGAACGCACCGTCGTTGAAAACGTCGGGATCTCGGGCGAGCCCGTATACGATTTTGACCTTTCGGGCGGAGGAGGTCACATCCGCGGATATGAGCTTCTCCGAGAGGAATGCGAGCGCATCAGAGTTGCACTTTCAGACCTTGCCGACACCGCCGCAGGCGGTGAAGATCCGCTCGTTTTTGCCGTCGGCGACGGCAATCACTCGCTTGCAACAGCAAAATCGTGGTGGGAAACGCTCAAGCCGAATCTTCCCGAAGAGCTTCGTGCCGTACACCCCGCCCGCTATGCCATGGCAGAGATCGTCAACCTGCACGATGACACGCTCAATTTTGAGCCTATTTACAGGATCGTCACAAACGCGGACACGGACGCGCTTCTTTTGGAGCTTCGCTCGTTTGCCGCAGAAGCAAGCTGCGGACACGAACGCCAAGAGATCGTGACCTATATAACGAAGTCAGAAGAAGGAGAGATCGTTTTCGAGTCCGCGCCGCATCCGCTCACGGTCGGCTCGCTCGGAATATTCCTTGACGCATACGTTGCCGCCCATACCGAATGTAAGATCGACTATATCCACGGCGAGGATACCGTGCGCCGTCTTGCCGACGCCGACGGTGCCGTAGCTTTTGTATTTGACGGAATGAAGAAGTCGGATCTCTTTTCGTCGGTCGTTGAGTCGGGCTCCCTTCCGAGAAAGACGTTTTCGATGGGGCATGCCCACGATAAGCGGTACTACGTAGAGGCACGACGCATAAAATACGACGGGGAACTTTCCGTTTGACCGTTCCCACTATAAAATCGTTATAAATAGAGCAGATATGCCCACCCGATGCGACTCGATTCGCGCGTCGGGTGGGCTATACTTTTATTGCTCGGACGAAAGGGGGTAGGGACGTGACCGTATACGCTGACGTTCTTTTCATCGTTAACTGGAGCCTTGATTTTGTAACGCTTTACATAACGGGACGGCTGATGTCGTTATCCATGGTGACGTGGAGGATGTGTCTGTCAGCATCGCTCGGTGCCGCGTTTGCGACGGCGGCACTGATCTTTGATATGGATGGCGTGGTATACGGTGTGGCGTCTGTTGCAGTTTGCGGATCTATGTGCGTATGCGCATATAAAAAAGCGGGTGCTTTCGGATATTTCGGTGCGTCGGTGCTAATGTTCGCCGTCGGCTCCGCGCTTGGCGGCGCGATGACGGCGATCTCGTCTGTCGGCAGAGGATACCGTGATTCGCTCAATGGCGGTACGGAGGGCGGAGAGCTTCTTTTCTCCGTCGCCGCAACGGCGGCAGCGATCACCGCCGCCGCAGGCAGAATTGCAGGGAGACGTTCATTCGCAGGCACGCGGAGAGTCACCGTTGTTGACGGCGGCAGATCGCGCACGCTGTCGGCGCTTGCCGACAGCGGAAGCTTTCTTCGTGAGCCGCTGTCGGGGCGTCCTGCTCTCGTAGTCCGTGCCAATACTGTGGCGGAGGTGTTACCTGCGGAGGTCATAGCCGCCGCTTTGGCGGACGATACGGCGCTTGCCGTTGAATCAATATCGCCGTCGCTGCTCTCAAGGATCAGGATCCTTCCCGTTTCCGGGGTTGCGGGCGATGGTATTTTACTCGGTTACCGCCCGGATGAAGTTACGGTCAGCTCGCACAGAGGCAGAAGAAATGTTGACTGCTTTCTTGCGATCAGCCGTATCGACGGTGATTTTGGCGGTCACGACGCAATTATTCCTGCGGAACTATTGTGAATTTTGTGTAATAACAAAGGGGGACGGTATGACGTTCGGTGAAAAGATAACGGTGTTTTTATATCACCTGCGCGATGCGGTGCGGCGGATATTTGACTTTATCCGCGACGGTGAGCAATACTATATTAACGGTGCGGATACGTTGCCGCCGCCTCTGTCACCGACGGAAGAAGCGGAGGTGATAAGCAAGCTCGGCGAGGACGAGGAAGCGTCGCGAGTGCTGATCGAAAGAAATCTGCGGCTCGTTGTTTATATAGCGAAAAAATTTGAAAATACGGGAGTTGATATCGAAGATCTGGTCAGTATCGGCACAATAGGTCTTATCAAAGCGATAAATACCTTCAAAAGCGATAAAAATATCAAGCTTGCTACTTATGCGTCGCGATGTATAGAAAACGAGATACTGATGTATATACGAAAAAATTCGGGTAAACGTGCGGACGTTTCGATAGACGAGCCGCTCCGAGTCGATTGGGACGGAAACGAGCTACTGTTGTCCGACGTTTTATCTTGCGGCGAGGACGAGGTCTACGACTGCATCGAGCACGACGAAGACTATAAGCTTCTGCGGCTCGCCGTCGAACGCTTGCCCGAGCGAGAGCGTGTGATCATAACGTTAAGGTTCGGTCTTTCAGGCGGTCGGGAGCGCACGCAGGCGGAGGTAGCGGAGATGCTCGGCATCTCGCAGTCGTATATTTCAAGGCTTGAAAAAAAGATATTAAGCGAGCTGCGTGACGATATCGGACAGAAGATGTAGAGCGTTTTTTCGGTAAAAAAAGAATTTCCAAAAAGTTTTGAAAAAATGAAAAAAGCTATTGCATTTTTCGAAATAACGTGTTATAATACGTTGCATTGTGAATGAAAAAGTTACAGAAGGGGGACAGAGCAAAATGAAGAAGGGTATTCATCCTGACTATAAGGAATGCACCATTAAATGCGCTTGCGGCGAGACCGTCGTAACAAGATCCACCAAGGGCGATATGCGCGTTGAAATCTGCTCCAAATGCCATCCGTTCTTCACGGGCAAACAGAAGTTCGTGGATACGGGCGGACGTGTTGACAAGTTCAAGCGTCGTCTCGAGGCAAGCGGCAAGTAATTTCGCATATCTGTAATATGTGCAGCCGAGGGTGTTACACGCGCATTTAACCGTGTAACACCTGTTTTTTTATTTTTTTACGGAGGTGACGGACATATTATGAAAGATTTGGAAACTTTGAATAATACGGAAGAGAGCCGCCGCCGCGCCGTGACAGTCGGCGTATTTGACGGCTATAACGTAACAGAAGAAGAAATGATGATCTCGCTATCCGAGCTGGAAGCGTTAGCGGATACGGCAGGCGCGGACGTTGTCGTCCGCATGACGCAAAGCCGAACCTCGCCCGATAAACGCACCTACATCGGTTCCGGCAAGACGGAGGAGCTTTGTGAGCTTTGCGAACGCGAGAGTATCGACCTTGTCATATTTGATGACGAGCTTTCGCCGTCACAAATACGAAATATTGAAGACGAGCTCGGCGGGGACGTGACCGTCATCGACCGCAGTATGCTCATTTTGGATATTTTCGCACAGCACGCCGTAACGGGCGAGGGTAAGCTTCAGGTCGAGCTGGCACAGCTCAAATATTCCGCACCGAGACTTACCGGACACGGAACGGAAATGTCGCGTCAGGGTGCTGTCGGCGGTAATCCTATCGGAACGAGAGGTCCCGGCGAAACGAAGCTTGAGATAGACCGCCGCCGCATGAAAACGCGTATAGCAGCGCTTGAAGCGCAGATACGCGAGCTTGAGCGCACGCGCTCAACGATGAGAGCCGCACGCGACAGAAGCGGACTTTTGCGCGTGTCGATCGTCGGATATACGAACGCCGGCAAGTCGACGCTTCTCAACCGCCTTACAGACGCGGGGATTTTGGCGGAGGACAAGCTGTTCGCAACGCTTGATCCCACGACGCGCAAGTATAAGCTGCCGTCAGGGCAGGAAATACTCCTGACCGATACGGTCGGATTTATACGCAAGCTGCCGCACCATCTTATAAAGGCGTTCAAATCGACGCTTGACGAGGCGGTCTATGCGGATATTATCCTTATCGTGATCGATGCGTCGGACCCCGAGTACGAAAGTCACATCGAGGTCACAGAAGAGCTGCTCCATTCTCTCGGAGCGGAGGGAAAACCGCTGATCTACGCTTTCAACAAATGCGACAAACAGGCAAATTCCGCACCTCGCATTTCTGCCGATAAAACGACGGTCTATATGTCCGCGGCAACGGGTGAGGGCGTCGGTGCGCTTATAGAAAAGCTTGAAGCGGAGATCCGCGCACTGAAGCGCGTGTCTGTGTTCGTCTTTCCGCCACAGGCGTCGGGAATGGTATCAAAGCTATACCGTTCGGGTGAAGTGAAGGACATTGAATATAATGCAGACGGCTCCGTCCGCGTCACCGCCGTGACGGACGATGCACTTCGCGGACAGCTTACACAGTATCTTGCCGAATAAAAGTCAATCTCCGAAAGGATCTTATTCCGATGAAAAAGAATTCAACCGAACCGACAAACGAGGCAATAACATATACGACTCTGCGTCAGCGCGGCTCGGCGGAGTTTGAGGAGCGCAAATCCGTTTTTATCGGTCATGCCATGCGTGTGACGAGCGAAGACGAGGCGAAAGCGTTTGTGGCGTCGATAAAAAAAGAGTATTCCGACGCACGCCACAACTGCTGGGCGTATTCATTAAAGGAAGGGAACATCGCACGCTATTCGGATGACGGTGAACCGCAAGGCACCGCGGGGCTTCCGATTCTGAGTGTTATCAAAGGCTCGGGTGCCGTTGACGCTGCCGTCGTTGTGACGCGGTATTTCGGCGGCATACTTCTCGGAACGGGCGGACTCGTCCGCGCGTATACGGAGGGGGCAAAGCTTGCGATAGCCGAAGCGGAGGTCGTAACGTACGAATGTTACACCGAGCTGACCGTCACTGCATCCTATTCCGATTATCAGAAGCTCACCTACGAGCTTCCGCGCCATGGCGCAAAGACAGACTCTGTCGATTTCGGTGCTTCGGTGACGGTTAATATCGCTGTCAAACGTACGGTACTCGACGAACTGACAAAGAAAATCTCCGAACTCGGCGCGGGACGTATCGGTATTACGGTGACAGGTGAAAGATTTGACGCATAATCGGTGCAGATACACGTTTTATGCAAAAAATAATCGAATATTTCTAAATTACGCAAGTGTTTTTCAAAACACTTGCGTATATTTATATTGTAAGCAAAAATTGCTTTTGAAAAAACAACTGTGTCGGAGGTCAACTATGTCGGAACATAAGAACGTATGTGATATATTTCTCGAACGAGAGCGCGGATTTTTGTCCAAATACGCATTTTTGACCGAAAACACGCGCGGACGCGACCGCGAATACGTTCCGTGCGTCAACAGGACGGAATTTCAGCGCGATCGCGATAAGATCCTGCACAGCAAATCCTTCCGCCGCCTTATGCATAAAACTCAGGTCTTCTTGTTCCCGACGGACGAACACTACCGCACGCGCATGACGCATACGCTTGAGGTCACGCAGATAGCGCGTATCATCTGCCGCGCGCTCCGTCTTAATGAGGACTTGACGGAAGCTGCCGCCCTCGGACATGACCTCGGACATACACCGTTCGGTCACGCGGGTGAGACCGTTATGCAGAAGTGCTACGATCCTGAGTTTACGCACTATAAACAGAGTGTCCGCGTCGTTGAAGTGCTCGAAAAGGATGGTAAAGGGCTCAATCTCACCTGGGAGGTGCGCGACGGTATACTCAATCATTCAGGGGATAACCAAGCGTCAACTCTTGAGGGCAGAATAGTCAAATTTGCAGATAGGATCGCATACATAAACCACGATATCGACGACGCTATACGCGGCGGTATTCTGTGTATTGACGATATACCGAAGCATCTGCGCGAGGTTCTCGGCGAATCGCATTCCGTCAGAATAAACACGATGGTGACCGCCGTTGTCGATGCGTCAACGGATAAAAACGAGATCACGATGGTAAAGGATGTTTACGACGCTACGATGGAGTTGCGAAAATTCCTGTTCGATCACGTTTATATTGACAGCGCGGCGAAGACGGAGGAAAACAAAGCACGCGAGCTGTTGGCACGGCTTTACGATTACTTCTGTAAGTATCCTGAAAAGATGCCGCAATTTTACCTGACAATCGCGGAAAAAGAGGGAACGGAACGCGCCGTGTGCGATTACCTTTCCGCCATGACGGACAGATATGCCATAGACAAATACCGCGAGCTGTTCATTCCCGAAGCCTGGCGCGGTGTTTCCGAATTCTAAAAGTGACATATTTATCGAAAGGAAAGATTAAATGCCGAGAATACCGGTAAGCGTTATTGAGGAAATAAAAGAGCGGTGCGATATCGAAGAGGTCATTTCGCGATATGTGAATCTGAAGCGCGCCGGAAGCAATTTTTCCGGTTCGTGTCCGTTTCATTCCGAACGAACACCGTCGTTCACTGTTTTCCCCGCAACGCAAAGCTATTACTGCTTCGGTTGCGGCGCCGGCGGAGACGTCGTTTCCTTCATAATGAACATTGAAAATTTATCATATATCGAAGCGTTGACGCTTCTTGCCGACCGAGCGGGAGTCAAGCTCCCGACGGACAGTGTGGGAGGACAAACGACGGTCAGCCGAAACCGCATATTTGAGATGAACCGCGAGGCGGCAAGGTTTTACCGCGACCGCCTTTTCGATGAGCGTGCAGGCAAACAAGCACGCGACTATCTTATCAGACGCGGACTGTCCTCCGCTATAATCAAACGCTTCGGGCTCGGATATGCGCCCGAAGGTTTTGAGATGAGCAATTATATGCGTAAAAAAGGTTATACGACGGACGAGCTCGTTGCGGGATTTCTTTCAAAGTACAGCGATCGCACGGGTAAGCCGTATGATATGTTTCGCGGACGTGTAATGTTCCCGATAATCGACACGTCGGGGCGCGTAGTTGCGTTCGGAGGAAGGATCATGGGCGACGGCGAGCCGAAATATCTCAACTCGTCGGATACCCCCGCCTTCAAGAAGAGCAAGACCTTGTATGCGCTCAATTACGCGAAAGAGCATTGTGCCGAGGAGCTGATACTTTGCGAGGGATATATGGACGTTATCGCACTTCATAACGCAGGAGTCGAAAACGCCGTCGCAACACTCGGAACGGCGCTTACGTCGGAGCAGGCGCGCCTTATGGCAAAGCATACCAAGCGCGTCGTTATTTGCTATGACAGCGACGAAGCGGGCAAACGTGCCGCTTCGCGCGCGATCGATCTGTTGACGGAAACGGGACTTGATGTGCGGATCCTGCGGCTCAAAGGGGCAAAGGACCCGGATGAGTTTATCAAAAAATACGGTGTGGACAAGTTCCGCGATGCACTTGCCGCAAGCAGCACGAAGTTCAATCACGTCATGTCGGGTATCCTTGCCAAGTACGACGTTTCAACCGACGAAGAAAAGATCCGCGCTTTGCGCGAGATCAACGAATATATTGCAGGCATATACAGCGGCGTTGAACGTGAGGTTTATATACATCAGGCGTCCGCAGCGCTTGGAATTTCCGAGGAAAGTATAAAAAGCGACGTTTTGTTCATTATAAATAAAAAGCGCCGTGCGAAGAAAAAAGACGAATCTGAGGAGCTTTTGCGCGAAACCGCAGGTTACGGCGACAGGATAAACCGCGATAAGCTGACTCAGCTTCGCCGCGCAAGCTGCGAGGAAGTCGTGCTCGGTATGCTTGTGGCATATCCGGAATATATAAAAGCGGCTGTTTCCGAGGGCGACGGTGCACTTGCTGTCGAAGATTTCGGAACGGAATTCGGAAAGCGCGTCTTCCGCGCCATTACGGAGATATACCGTGAATCCGAAAGCTTTGACTTTGGGGCGCTTTCGGGCGAGTTTTCGCAGGAAGAAGTGTCCCGTATATCAAAGCTTGCGCTCGACAGACAAAAGCTGAATAACGACAAAAACGTTTATCTGCAAAACGTCAAGGCTCTTAAAACGGAGCGCGGACGTGCAGACAAAAAAGGCGAGGATGCGTTTGACACGATCAAACGCTTGCGCGAAAAAAACAAGAAAAACAGCGATACATAAGCGGTATACCGCAAAACACGCAGTAATTTTTTAAGAAGGATAAATCAACCGCCGCGGTGCGGCGGAACGGAGGTAACAATGGAAGAAAAGGACAACGTTAAGCTTACAAAAGAACAGGAGCTTATCGAAAAAGGAAAAGAAAAGGGAACGGTTACGCAGAGCGACATCGACGAAGCTTTTGCAGATGAAGATTTTGCGGATAACGACCTTGACAGAATCGAAAAACTTTACGACACTCTTGAAACGAGCGGCATCGGCATAGAAACCGAAACGGCTGACTTTGAAGAGATCGAATCCGAAGTCGGACGCATGGGAAGCGCCGAAGATATGGAAAAGGCACTCACGCAGGAGGGCCTTTCGATCGATGACCCTGTCAGAATGTATCTGAAGGAGATCGGTAAAGTTCCGCTGCTCGATTCGGAGCGTGAGCTTGAGCTTGCGATGCGTATGGCAGAGGGTGATGAACAGGCTAAAAACGATCTCGTTGTTGCGAATCTGCGTCTTGTTGTAAGTATCGCCAAGCGTTACGTCGGAAAGGGAATGTTCTTCCTTGATCTTATCCAAGAGGGCAACCTTGGCTTGATGAAGGCAGTTGATAAGTTCGATTACACGAAAGGCTATAAATTCTCGACTTACGCAACGTGGTGGATCCGTCAGGCAATCACACGTGCCATCGCAGATCAGGCACGTACGATCCGTATCCCCGTTCACATGGTTGAAACGATCCATAAGGTTTCCCGCTATTCCCGTCAGCTTCTTCAGGAAAACGGACACGAAGCAACGGCAGAAGAGATCGCGGAAAAGCTCAACATGACGCCCGAAAAAGTCCGCGAGATCATGAAGATCGCGCAGGATCCCGTTTCTCTTGAAACACCTATCGGCGAAGAAGAAGACTCGCATCTCGGAGATTTTATTGAGGACCAGGAGTCTCCCGCACCGCCTGAAGCTGCTTCCTATGCGGTTTTACGCGAACAGCTTGCAGAGGTCCTGCATACGCTTACCCCACGTGAAGAGCTCGTTCTCAAGCGCCGCTTCGGTCTTGATGACGGAAAAACGAGAACTCTTGAAGAGGTTGGCAGAGAATTCAATATCACCCGCGAACGTATCCGTCAGATCGAGGCAAAAGCGCTCCGCAAACTGCGTCATCCCAGCCGTTCCAAGCGCCTACGCGACTTCCTTGATTGATACGACCGTTGTCGTATTATACAAACTTTTGCTTTTGTTATTGTGTAAAATGCACACAGAGATGGACGAAAGCAACAAAATTGACTCTCGAAAATTGTTCAAGTTGCACCGTAAATGTGAAGAATTCGTAACGTAATTCTTTGCAGGTTGAATAATATTGTTTATCATAATAATAAATATCGCTTGACAGTTTAGATTAATTGAGTTAAAATATTATAGGTGTTTATATGCACTCGGATTATATGGTGCGACACCAAGTATGTTTTAGGAGAATTCCACATGAACAAGAAGCTTTTATGCATGTTTATTTGCGTAATTATGATGCTGTCATTCGTAATGACAAGTTGCTCGCTCAATAGCGGCGACGTTGACACGGTTGAAGGTGAAGAAGAACTTTCCGATACCGACCGCACACCCGTTACGCTTACTTTTTGGCTTCCCGCCGAGTCCGAAATCGATGCTGAAACCGTCGCTCTCGTTGAGAACGCTATGAATGAATATCTTAAATCCAATTACACAACGGCTATAGATCTCGAAATCTACACCGAGGAAAATTATGCCAAGGCTGTAGAAGATCGCATTGCTAAGATCGAAAAGAAGGCTGAAGACGATAAGATCGCTGAACAGAAACGCCGCGAAGAAGAAAAGAGCCTCCGTCTTGAAGGTAAGGTTCCTACACAGACGACAGCTCTGCCTACCGATACTACCGAAGTTGAAACATTCAAGAACGAATGGGGCGTAACCGAGCAGAGATATCCCTCTGTCGGCGAATATCAGATGGATATTTTCCTCATCACAGACTATACAGAATATCTTGAGCTTATCGACCGCGGTGCTCTGCACGAGCTCGATACAAACCTCAACTCCACGTCAAAGGTTCTCAAGAGCTATATTTATCCGACGTACCTTGAGGCTGCAAAGTTCAACGGCACTACATACGCTATCCCCAACAACCACGGAGTTGACGACTACAAATTCCTCCTTCTTAATAAGGAGCTTGTAGACGAATTGCACTACAATCCCGAAACACTTGCGTCTGCAGTTGTAAATGACGGTACGATCGCTCCTCTCAGAGATTTCCTCGATGCCGTTATTATGTATGAAGATATGAGTGTTGTAACTCCGCTTCTTTCTTGGGTTGAACCCGCAGGTATGACGTATTGGTCTGAAAACGGCGAATGGAGCGCTATCGCATCCGTTCTCGGAAGCACCAACGGCTTTTCTTCTCAGGGCTCTATCGGAAGCATCTTCAAGAATAACGTTTACAAGTCCAACTTCAAATTCATGAAGACGCTCGAAGAAGGCGGATATATCGCAGCAGATCCCGAAAACTGTGAAAACTTCGCAGTTGCAGTCGTTGACGGCAGCTACAGCGATATCGCTGCATACGAAGAGAACTACTACGTATCCGTTTACGAATATCCCATGGCAACGCAGGAAAGCGTATTCGCAGGTGCATTTGCAGTCAGCGAATACACTGAAAATCTCGACCGCGCTATGGAAATTATCACGGCTCTCAACACTGATCCCGAGCTCCGCAACATCCTTCAGTACGGCGTTGAAGATACTCACTACAGAGTAGTATCCGAAGATGAAAACGGTCTTAAGACGATCGAAAAGATCAGCGACGACTATCCCATGAATATCCTCTACACAGGTAACACCTACATGGCTTACTTTGATGAGACCATGACAGGCAACGAATGGGAAGATGCAAAGCAGGCTAACCTTGCTTCCGGCTCCAGCCCGTTCCTCTACTGCCCGAACCTCAAGAATGAGGAAAATGCAGCTAACTTTGCAGAGGTAACGAGCATTTCTGCGGGACTTTACGAGCGTTTGATGGCTACCAAGCTTGAAGACGTTGATACATTCTTCAGCGAAGCTCACTCCGAGCTTACCGCAAGCGAACTTGCAGCACAGCTTATTGCTGCTGACTGGGAATACAGCTTAACGTATATGTATTCTACCTTCTATGCTGAAAACTTCGCAGTAGAAGAAGTTCCCGAAGAGGGCGCAACAGAATAATATCGGAATAATCAACCGAATAAAAGCACCTATGGCAGTTGCCATAGGTGCTTTTTTATGCTTTGTTAAGATCGGAGAACGGAGAAAATATGCTTATAATATGTCATATATAGTTGACAAATGTCTGATGAGATGTTACAATTATATTAACTCTAAAGAATGTGAGGAATTACTATGTATTGCAAGAATTGCGGCGAACAGCTCAACGATAATCAGGCTATTTGCTTAAAGTGTGGCGTTAAAGTCGGTGACGGCACTTCTTTCTGCCATAACTGCGGAAATGCAGTTAACGAAGGTGCCGAAGTTTGTCTTAACTGCGGTGTTGCTCTTAAGAAAGCTTCCGCAGGCCTCAACGGTCAGGATAAACTCGTTATAATCCTCGTTTGCCTCTTCGTCGGCGGCTTGGGTATCCACAACTTTATGCTTGGCGAAACAAAGAAAGGCATTTTCAAGATCATCATGTCTTTTGTTTGCGGAATCGGCGGCATCCTTGCTCTGATTGACCTTGTCAAGATCGTTATGGATAAGTACGTTGTTGACGCTAACAAGCTCTTCTGATTCCTTTTACTAAATAAAAGCCATAGCACAAACGTGCTATGGCTTTTTATTATGATGTTAAGTATATTCTTTTAATATTACACGGATTCGAGTTCTGCCTTTGCGGCTTTGAGATCGGCAATAATGTCAAAGCCCTGCGGGCACTTTTCCATGCAGGCTCCGCACTCAAGGCAGTTGTCAGCCTTGGCTTCGGGCTTCACGCGTCCGTAACCTTTCGCAGTGCGGACGTTGCCGTATCTGGCATATTCGTTCCAGATGCCGAAAATTCGCGGTATATCAACGCCGCCGGGGCAGGGCATACAGTAACGGCAACCTGTGCAACCGTTTCTCACGCGCGAAAGAATGATGCGACGCGTTCTTTCAACGGCGGAATATTCTTCCTCCGTGAGCGGCTTGAAAGCATTGAACGTATTGAGGTTATCGTCAAGCTGCCATTTTTCGTTCATGCCGCTGAGGATGACCTTTACTGCGGGATGCGAGCCGACCCAGCGAAGCGCCCAGGACGAAGCCGAAGCGTCGGGAGCGATCGCCTTGAGCGGCGCCATAGCGTCTTCGGGAATGTTTGCGAGCGTACCTCCCTTTATGGGCTCCATTATGATAACGGGAATGCCTTTTTCCAGGCAGAGATCGACACCTTTTGTGGTTGCCTGATCGTTCTGATCCATGTAGTTATACTGCACCTGGCAGAAATCCCAATCGGTATAGCCGAGTATGTACTCAAAAGCTTCGTAATTGTCGTGGAACGAAAAACCGAGATTCTTGATGCGGCCATCTTCTTTGAGTTTTTTGCAGAAATCGACGATACCGTTTTCGACGAACTTGTTAAAAGATCCGCGATTCATCGCGTGGAGCAGATAGTAGTCAACGTAATCCATGCCGAGGCGCGTGAGCTGTTCTTCAAATATCTCAATAGCACGCTCGGGGGTGTCGGTGCCCCAGGAGGGCAGCTTTGTTGCAACGTAATAGCTGTCACGAGGATACTTTTTCAGAGCTTCGCCTACGATCTTTTCGCTCTCTCCCTCAAGATAAACGTAAGCTGTGTCAAAATAATTGATGCCTGCTTCGTACGCCTGATCGATGAGGGCATACGCTTTGGGACGATCGATGGTGCCGTCCGGGTTGCGAGAAAATCTCATGCAGCCAAAACCGAAAAGGGAAACGTTTTTGTCTTTTATAGTGCGATATTCCATTTGTGTTGCCTCCGTGTAGTATTTATTGATTTTCTTTTTTGAACGTTACAGCTGATGCAAACGCGAGCATGATTATGATCGGTACGGCGGCAAAGCCAAGCGATCCTCCGCATCCGTTTTCAGTGGTGTTCGTCGGCGGTTCGGTGTCGGTTATCGGCTCCGTTTCGGGCGGATCAACGTATACGCCTGCAACAGCCGCTACGTTACCGCTTTTCATAGTAATGGTGTCACTGCTGAAGATGTCGCCGGATGCAAATTCGTAATAAGCGTTATTCGCGCCCGAGAGGGTGCAATAGTAGACGGTCCCATCTGCTTCAACGGTGATAGATTCCTTTTTCGTCGCAAAGATGTAGGACTTTTCGGGCTCATCGGTATCAATACGGTACCATTTGTAATATCCGTCGTTTTCGCCGAGGCTTGTTGCCGTTAAAGTGATCGTGCTGTCATCGTTTTCTTTTGCGTTAACCGAAACGTAAAGCAAATATTCATCGGGATTCCATAACGTATCGTACCAATGGGAGAATCGAGTGTCAACGGCTTTTGTGAAGCTGCCGAACATATCGTTGAAATTGTCGCCGCCCCAACGCATATGATTCATGTCAGCCGAATCGGCAACGGTATCAACGGTTGACTGCAGCGGAATTACGGTCGTTGATTCTTTGAGTCCCGTCAATTCGGACAGTGCGGCTTTCATTCGTTCGTTCTCTTTGCAAAGATATTCCATAAAGTCGCCGTGCTGCCACAACTGTTCAGACCAGATATACTGCTGAAGAACGTTATACGTAAATCCGTTCGTCGTGCCGAAAAGGGTCTTATCATTCTTCAGGTACTGCGCGCCCGTTTCAAAATCCCACGCAGGACCAAACGTTAACAGATCGTTTGATTTGCCGTCTGCATCCTTATACATATAGGTGCTCGTGCGGAAATATTCAAAGTTTATGTAATAAGAATAAACGAGAACCGTGTCCGCAAGACTTTTCACGTCGGCATATTCGGAATAGTGCTTGCCTTCGCTGTTGTAGCCCGTTTCCGAGTAAATTGCATTTTCAAAATTCTGAACGTATGCGGCAATATAACGGACCATTTCCTTTGTGCAGGATTCGGGGCTCTTTATCGCAACGTTAAGTCCGTGCTTTGTTTCAAAGCCGCATCCCTCATAATTGTCGCACATAACTTCAAGGACGTATCCGCCCGTGATGTCGATGGATTTGTCGGTGAGCTTCGCTCCCTCGTCGTAGGTATATTTGTGAAGCCCCGTGTTGAGTGCGGGATCGCGTCCGTTATTTTCGTAATCACGGACAGTTTTGAGATTTCCTGACGGAGTGACGTAATCTTCAAGCCCCTTAACGTCGATGGCACCGCCATCGTTCATTCGTTCGGTGAGGATATAGAGTCCGCGGTATTCGCCGTTCACGTAAAGGTCGATGTATTCGCCTTCTATGGAAGCACGCTTGTTTCCGATAATGGCACTGTACGTGCGGAAAGCCGCGATCTGCGAAAGTCCCGTAGTGTCGCGGTCACCCGCGTATCTGCGAGGTGTCAGAAGGACCCATTTTTTTGCATCTCCCGCGCCGTAGATCAGCTCGGTCTTCTCCGCAATATTGAGATTGAGCGAGTTTTTGACTTGTGATGAGGGACCGGTCGAATAGGACGTAAGCCCATGACCCGCAAGCCTGGTCATTTCACCGTCGTAAATGACGTTTCCTGCCTTGTCTATAACGGTAATATCGCCCGTTTCGTCGTTTTCTTTCGATGTGTTAACTCTGTTGAAAGCTTTGTCGCCGCCGTCAAGCGTGATGTAAACGGAGCCGATATCGCTTCCGAAAATGACGTTTACGGAGTATTTGTTGTATGTTTTCTTGTCCGAATCGTATTCTTTAATAGAAATCGTGCCCTTGTTGCCGTCGCAAACGACCGTGTCGCCGGAATAAAGCTCAACGTCGCCTTTTTCGTTGCAGATCATATATGAGCCTGTATACTTAACGGTGATGTTTTTCGGATCAACGGTACCGGGAAGCAGAAAATAATAGCTTCCCCACGATTCATACGGCTCTATTACGTATTCATACCCGTCGTCAAGCCCGACGACGACGGACATCGGCGGTGCGTTTGGGTCTTTAGCGTAAATTGACGCTGTTGCTATCGCTGTTAATATGAGTAAGATGCAAACGCAAAAGAGGATCTTTGTGTGTTTTTTCATGGCACGTCTCCAAACTATTGATTTTATTTGGGGTAAAGTATTATAATAATCACGATAACAACCAAAAGGAAAGTTATACTGTAATGAAAAAAATAGCAACGATAAAAACGGATTTTCCGCAGAAGTTCGGTGTACCTCGCCAAAGCGGACGTGTTTCGGGCGTTTACGGCAGGATCGTATTCGAGCCGCAGTACAGACGTGAAGAAGCGTTCAGAGGACTTCTCGGATATTCACATATATGGCTTATCTGGGAGTTTTCGGAGCTTGCGGACGCTCCGAAAAACGGGGAAGGCTGGCGCCCCACCGTTCGTCCGCCGCGTCTTGGCGGAAATAAGCGCGTCGGCGTATTTGCAACGCGTTCGCCATACAGACCGAACCCGATCGGGCTGTCGTCGGTGAAGCTCGTCGACATTGACTACGACAGTCCCGACGCACCGACACTGATCGTTGAAGGCGCTGATCTGATAGACGGCACGCCGATATACGATGTGAAGCCGTATCTGCCTGCGTCGGATATGCATCCCGACGCCGTCGGCGGATTTGCCGACGAGGTGGAGGGCCACAAGCTGAACGTAACGGTACCCGATGAATGTGAAGCGATGATACCCCCTGAACACAGAGCCGCCGTCTGCGCGATTCTCGCAGACGATCCGCGTCCGTCGTATCAGAACGATGCCGAAAGGATATACGGCTTCGTTTATGCAGGCTTTGAGATAAAATTTCGTGTAAACGGCGATAATCTCACCGTTACGGAGATTATAAAGCAGTAGTTATTCTTCGCTGTCGGAGCTCTCGGCTTTGGAATTGTCGACGTCTCCGTCGTCGTCATCGTAAGCGCCATTTCCGGCAAGCTCGTCAACGGACGGCACTGGAGCCGGACGCTTGGACTTGTTGTAGTGTGCAAGACACGCAACACCGCCGAAAATAATGGCAGGAATGAGCGTGTTCACTATCGTTGGCAGCCCGCGCAATATGTGATAAAAGAGCGCGTGAGGCTCATAAAACAGCGAGAGAAAGCCGTCGCCGTAAATAAACATACTGTCACGGATGTACAGCACATGCATCGGGATCAAAAATATAACGTAAACGGAAAGCTCGTGCAGGGAAAACAAGAAAAAATATTTTCCCGTGAGCTTTTCTTTGTTTTCGGGCACCTTGATGCGCGATTCGACCGTATACATGAAGTACATGAAAAAGAGCATCGGAATGCCGTTTCTGAGCACGCGGTACATCAGGCTTTCAAACGGCACGATAATCGATTTGCAAAGAAAAGCAACGAGCGTTGCACAGAGCGCGATTATGACAAGTAAAAACAGCTTTATAATATAAAAACGAAGATGCTTTTTCATCAGATAATGATCCTTTTTTGATACGTGTATTGCGGTGGCGGCAGTATTGCCGGAAAATCAAAGTTGTCTATATGTAATAGTATACCAAAAAAAATCCCGTTCTGCAATCACTATTATACATAAAACATAAATTCGAACAAAAAAAGACAAAATTTTATATAAAGTGTTTCATAGAAGCTGATTTTGTGCTATAATATACAATGTATTTTGTTGCTATATTTCAAAATACATAATTCATACACATTATTTGGAGGGAACTTATAATGCTTGCATGTATTAACGGCGAACTCAGCATTATAGCCATGAAAGGCTGTGAGGAGTTCGCAAAAACCGTAGAAGAGTATCTTTCATCCTGGCGCACACCCGAAGGACGTGAGGAAAAAACGTTCCTTGTAAAAACGGATTGTCCGAGATTTGGCTCCGGCGAAGGCAAGGGCCTTATTTTGGAATCACTCCGCGGACACGACGTTTACATAATCGTCGACTGCTTCAACTACAGCGTGCAGTATAAAATGTACGGTCAGTATAACCGTATGAGCCCCGACGATCATTTCCAGGATCTGAAGAGAATCATCGGTGCCATCGGCGGTAAAGCTCACCGTATCAACGTCATTATGCCCATGCTTTACGAAGGCAGACAGCACAAGCGTTCCTCACGTGAGTCTCTTGACTGTGCACTCATGCTCAAGGAGCTTGCCGAAATGGGCGTATCCAACCTCATCACGTTTGATGCACACGACCCGCGCGTACAGAACGCTATTCCGCTTTCCGGATTTGAAAACGTGCGTCCCACATATCAGATGATCAAGGCACTCTTGCATAAGTTCCCTGATATTTCTCTTTCAAAAGACGATCTCATGATCGTTTCTCCCGACGAGGGCGCGATGTCCCGCTGTATTTATTACAGCTCCATGCTCGGTGTTGAGCTCGGTATGTTCTATAAGCGCCGTGACTACACCCGCGTTGTTGACGGAAGAAACCCCATCGAAGCGCACGAATACATCGGACGCGATCTGCGCGAAATGGACGTTATCGTTGGCGAGGACATGATCTCCTCGGGCGAATCGATGATCGACGTCTGCAAGCAGCTTAAGGCAAAGGGCGCAAACAACGTTTACGTTTTCTGCTCGTTCGGACTGTTCTGCAACGGTCTTGAAGCGTTTGACCGCGCATACGCGGAAGGCGCTTTCACACAAATATTCACAACGAACCTGATCTACCGCACAGAAGAGCTCAAAGCTCGCGAATGGTATACCGAGGTCAATCTTTGCAAGTACGTTGCGATGATTATTGACACGCTCAACCAGGACCACACGATGAGCGCACTGCTTGATCCCGTTGCAAAGATCAACGCGATCGTTGAAAAGCATAACGAAGCGTTTCGGCTCAACAATTCGCAGATCAAGATAGATAGTAACAACTGATACAATATTTAGTTAGTATATAAGGACAAACTATGCTCTATATAAAAAATAAGATTGCCGCGTCGGCGGCAAGCGCGATTGCGGCGCTCTATCCCAACAGTTCCGTCAAGGCGGAGGATATAGTTTCGTATCTTGAGTATCCTCCGGACAAAACGATGGGAGATCTTGCGCTGCCTTGCTTCCGTTTCAGTCGCGAGCTCCGTTCAGCGCCTCCGAAAATTGCGGAATCTATCGCAAATCACATCTCCGAAAACAAGCTTCTTGACGGCGTTGCCGACATGACGCTTGCAGGCGGATACCTCAATTTCAAGATCAGCGCACAGTACCTTGCCGGCGAGCTTTACTGTAAAATCGATGCTCTCGGGGCTGACTACGGACGCACGAACGTCGGAGAGGGCAAAACGGTCGTTCTCGACTATTCGTCCCCTAACGTTGCTAAGCCTTTCCATATCGGTCATCTCGGCACGACCGTTATCGGTCACTCGCTTAAAAAGCTGCATGAATTCTGCGGCTATAACTGCATCGGTATCAATCATCTCGGCGACTGGGGAACACAGTTCGGTAAGATGATAGTCGCATACCGTCTTTGGGGTGACCGCGAAAAGATCGAATCGGGCGGTATCGACGAGCTCGTTGCTCTTTACGTTAAATTCCACGCAGAAGCGGAGAAAGATCCCTCCCTTGAATCCTCCGCACGTGCAGAATTTCATAAGCTTGAAGAAGGCGATGAGGACAACCTCGCGCTTTGGCGTTGGTTTATCGACGTCAGCTTCAAAGAATATAACGTAACGTATAATCAGCTCGGTATCGAATTTGACAGCTACGCAGGCGAAAGCTTCTATACTGATAAAATGCCCGAGCAGGTCGAGCGCTTGCGTCAGATGGATCTCTTGAAGATCGACGACGGTGCTTCTATCGTTGACTTGTCAGAGTTCAATATGCCTCCATGCCTTATTTTGAAGCGCGACGGATCAACTCTTTATCCTACTCGTGATATTTCTGCCGCTGTTTACAGAAAACGCGAATACGATTTCGAAAAGTGCATTTACGTTACCTCTGCCGGCCAGAGCCTGCACTTTGCACAGTGGTTCCGCGTCGTACAGCTTATGGGATACGATTGGTACGATAAGCTCGTACACGTGCCGTACGGCACCGTCAGCATTGGCGGCGAAAAGCTTGCGACGAGAACGGGCAACGTCATTTTGCTGAAGGATCTGTTCCGCACCGCGATCGAAAAGGTAGCGGAGATCGTTTCCGTTAAGAATCCTACGCTGTCAGGCGAAGAAAAGGCGGCTACAGCCGAAGCTGTCGGCGTCGGCGCGATCATATTTTACTATCTGTCATCCAACCGCGTACGCGACATCAACTTCAATATGGACGACGCTCTTAACTTTGAAGGCAATACCGGTCCTTACGCAATGTATACCTATGCAAGAACCTGCAGCATAAAGAATAAAGCTGCGGCAGAAGGCATAAAATCTGCGGCAGGGGCTGTTACCGCCGAGGAGGAACGTGATTTGCTTATCACGCTTTCGCGTTTTTATGAAGTTGTTGAGTCCGCCGTCCGCGAATATGAACCGTCGATCGTTACAAGATATATTCTTGACGTTTGCGGAGACTTCAACCGCTTCTATCATAACTGCCCGATTCTGTCGGCAGAAGATGATTCGGTAAAATCTTTCCGTCTCGGACTTTGCGAAGCTGCCAATTCCGTTCTCGGAAACGCGCTTGAGCTGATCTGCATCAAGAAAACCGAGCGCATATAAGCTGTAATTTATTTTATTTATAACAAACGGAGGTTTTTATGTCCGGCCATAGCAAATGGAACAACATAAAACACAAAAAGGAAAAAACAGACGCTCAGCGCGCCAAAATTTTCACAAAGATCGGTAAGGAAATCGCCATCGCTGTACGCGAGGGCGGAGCGGATCCGGCATCCAACAGCAAGCTCCGCGACCTTATTTCAAAGGCGAAAGCAAACAACGTTCCGAACGATAACATCGAGCGTACGCTCAAAAAAGCATCAGGTAACGACGGCACGGTTTACGAAGAGGTTGTTTACGAGGGCTATGGCCCGTCCGGTGTTGCCGTTATCGTTGAAACGACGACGGACAACAGAAACCGTACTGCCGGCGAAATGCGTCACTACTTTGACAAATACGGCGGAAACATGGGTACGAACGGCTGCGTAAGCTATATGTTTGACGAACGCGGCGTCGTTCTCGTTGCACGTGAGATCGAGCCCGATCCCAAGGCTCCGAGAGGCACGAAGCCCACACCTGTTGACGAAGAAGAACTCATGATGGCGGCACTTGACGTCGGCGCGACCGATTTTAACGCTGACGATGACGAGGTTTACGAGATCTCCACCGAGCCGAACGATATGGGCGCCGTCCGCGAAGCTCTTGAAGCCGCAGGTTATCCCGTCATTTCCGCAGAAAAGGATATGGTTCCGCAGAGCTATGTTACTCTCACCGATGAGGATGCGATCAAGAACATGAACCTGCTTCTTGAAATGCTTGACGATAACGACGACGTGCAGAACGTTTACCACAACTGGGAACAGGACGAAGAATAAAACCTAAAACGGTAGTCCTTAAGACTGCCGTTTCCATTTGTAACTACTATACAGAGGTGTTGACATGAAAAAAACTGTACTTATACTTTTGGCACTCACGATGTGCGTGCTTCCGCTTTGCTCCTGCGAAGCAGAGCTGACTGAAAAACAGCAGGAAAAGATCGATCTTTATGAAAAATATGAAGATCTTATAGAAGCTCTTGAAGACGAAGATTACGATGATGTAATGAAAGAAATCGAAGATATATTCTCCGAAGAAGATGACGACGGAGAAGACGGTGATACCGATCGCAACGACGGTGGCGATATAATGGATACGGAAACTGCCGAGGATCCTTCCGACAAATACGCATGGACGGCAGACATTATCCCCGGCACATGGACTTACTACGATTACGATACCGAATCCAATATTGCGTTCACCGTAAGAGAGGATGGAACGTGTGAGATTTTCGGCACGTCTTACGAATGGACGCTTGGCAATGTAAGAGACTATGAAGATCCGATCACATATTTTGAGATCAATATCACGGATGGAGATGCTGTTCCTTATCAGGTATACTACAGATACGACAGTGATAACGAACGTTGGTACACATATCTTTACGGTTACGATCACGAAAATGGCTACTACGCATCGGTTTCCAACTCCGCTTACGACGTTGATGAAATGACCGTTGTTGAGCTCACAGTCGATAACTGGTACGATTATTTTGAATATACCGAAACAATAACGCCCTCATTCAACGCCTTCAATGAGCTTTCGGACGTTTCATATAGTCAAAGATTCACAATGAAGAGCGAATACGCTGACAGATATTATTCTACTCTTTCGAGTTATGCTATGGAATATTCATATATTTACGGCGGTTACTATGTTTCCGTTGATACTTCAACATACGACATTACGGTAAACGAAGTGGGTTACGTTAACTACGAACGTTCCAGCAGCATATCCTCAGGTTTTAGCACCGATTACCTTGATGATGATTCGCGTGGCTACTATGTTTACATAAACTCCAGCTATATCAGCGATTTTGACAACGGTTATTGCTCGATCTATACTGACATTATGATCGACCGTGTCGTCGCAACGCTTTATTTCTTCAACTGACATTATTGAATATAACAAAAAAACAGCACGGCAGCCGCCGTGCTGTTTTTTATAAAAATCAAGTGTTCTTGGGTGACATTCTTGACATCTGGCGCTGTGCCATAACAAGACCGTAGTAAATGCCGCCGCGGCGCATGAGCTCGTCATGCGTGCCGACCTCAGCAACGGTTCCTTTATCAAGAACGATAAGCTTCGTTGCGTTGCGGAGCGTGGAAAGACGGTGCGCGATTGCGAGCGTCGTTCTGTTGGAAGAGAGGATCTGCAGCGCATCCTGTATCTGCTTTTCCGTTTCCGTGTCAAGCGAAGCTGTTGCTTCGTCAAGGATAAGTATGCGAGGATCGTGCAGAAGCGCACGAGCGATCGCAATTCGCTGACGCTCACCGCCCGAGAGGGTGTGTCCTTTTTCGCCGACCTTCGTGTTGTAAGCATCGGGCATACGCATGATGAAGTTGTGCGCGCCGGCGAGCTTCGCTGCGGCGAGTACCTCGTCGCGTGTTGCCGTCGGTTTTGCGTAGGCGATGTTATCGTAGATGGTGCCCGAGAAAAGGAACGTTTCCTGAAGCACGACACCTATCTGTGAACGGAGTGACTGCTGTGAAATGTCGCGGATGTCAACGCCGTCTATCTTGATAGAGCCGTCATCCACGTCGTAAAGACGCATAACGAGGTTGATAAGCGTCGATTTTCCGACGCCCGAGCGTCCGACGATACCTATGAAGTCACCCGGCTCAACCTTGAGAGAAACGTCGTGAAGCACGTTTGCGCCCGTGTCGTAACCGAATGCAACGTCAGAAAATTCAATGTGACCGACAATATCGATGTCCTTGGCATTGGCATCATCTTTAACGTCAACGTCCTCGTCAATGATGTCGAAGATCTTGACGATGCTCGTCATAACGTGCTCAAGACGGCGCGGGAAGTTGGAGATCCAACGGAGCGGGCCGTAAATGATGCCGACGTATGCGGTGAACTTTGACATTTCACCAAGCGTCATTTCGCCTGCAAGAATGCGAGAGCCAACGTAATAAAGCAGGAAAAACTCACCGATACCCATGCAAAAGCTCATAAGAGGGGAGAACTTTGCAAAGAACGTCTCGCTGTAGATCTGCGCGTCACATACATCTTTTGTTGCTTTGTCGTAACGCTTCATTTCGTGGTGTTCCATGCCGAACGCTTTGACGACGCGGATACCGCTGAAAATGTCGTGTAGGATCGTATTTGCACGGGAGTTCATCTGCCATTGACGGCGGAACATACGCCCCATAAGCTTGCGGAACATACGGTTTGCAAACATTACGAGCGGAGCGGGAATAATGATCAGAAGGGCAAGCCGCCAGTCGTAGGCGAAAAGGATCGTTCCTGCGATGAGGAAGATCAATATCTGCTCAACGAAACCGCCAAGCTCGTGTGTAATGAAGCCCTGAAGCTGGTTCGTATCGTCTGTGACACGGTTCATCAGCTCGCCTGCCGTACGCTTGGAAATCCTCGAAACGGAAAGCTCCTGGATCTTGCCGAATACCAGGTCTCGAAGCTCAACGGTGATTTTTGTGCTCGCGTTGATAGTTACAAGACTGCGGACGACACCGAGTAAACGCTGAAGAATACTTACGCCGAGTATAGCACCGATGACGGAGAGAAAACCGATGACAAAAGCTGTCGTTTCGGAAAGCTCCGCGGCACCTTCCTTCTCAATGTAGCTGTCAACGAGGATACGGTTGAGCTCAGGCGGCAAGAGCTGGATTGCCGCTGTAACGAAATAAAGGACTATCGAGATGAAAATGAAAAGACGATATGGCTTTGCTATCTCCCAAATGCGCTTTAGGTACCCTGCTTTTGCCGTACAGTGCGGACAAATATGGGAGCCCGGCGGATATTTTCTGTTACATTGGGGGCAAATGACGTCAATATCTTCTTCGTATCTGTAGTTGTAGGTTCCGTGCTCGATACGTCGGTTGAGCTGCCAGATGATTGAGGAATAGGCATCCTTGTTTGCCATTGTGCCGCGGCAGAGAAGCGTATGTGTGCCGTCGTAAACGCACTCGGCAAATACACAGCCGACGCCCATTGTAAATATGTATTCGCTGACTTTTGTAGCGTCAAGCTCACTTTGAAGCGTGTCGTTTTCGTAGATGTAGATCCTATCGTCGGTCACAGCAACGAATCCGTCGGTCGATTCGTATGAATCGTCGGGGCGGAGGTCGAAACCGAAAGCAACGATCACATCATCGGTAGCGACATTGCCGTTGAGCTTTGATAAGCGTTCAGCCAGCTTGATTCTGTCACTCATATTAGAGTCTCCTTTCATTGACGGAGCTGTAAAATCAGAGGTAAAGCTCTATTTTTTTGTAGCTCTTGCGGTCAAGTGCTTCAACGTTCGGTATCTCGTATCTGTTCGAGTCATTATCTGTGATGAAAATGTGCTCGGGAGTTACCTTAAGGATCGAACGGAACGTGTCACGGATCGTAAAGGAAAGATGACGGTCACCCGACATGACCTCCCAGTAAGAGTATCCGTAACGCTCCTTGACGGAGAGGATCTTTGTGATAACAGGGGAATAATATTTGCGGTCAAGCTCCGCACGGAGCATTTCTGCCACTTCGCTGTCGAAATCTTCGATGTTGGAGATCAGGCCAATCTCGACGTTGTCGCGGTCGAGTACGGAGATGTAGCGGTAATGATGCTCGTAGGGGAAGGAACGGTGCAGATAAATGCGGTCGTAGTATTTTTCGCCGCCTGTGGGCTCTCCGTCGATACCGACACCTTCGGGCAGGTTGATCTTGAGCGAGAGGAAATCACCCTCGTGAGCGAAAACGGAATTCTCTTTTGTGATATACGTTATAGATACGACATCGGAAAGAGCCGTTGTTTTAAGTTCATTCATAAATAATTAATCCAACCTTTCTTTAGAGTTTCGATGTTTACTGACGGTTAACCTTCAATGCTGATGTTGCGGAGAGCTTCCATCTGCATCATATATAAGCCATAGTAAATGCCTTTTTTGCGGATAAGCTCAAGATGAGTTCCGAACTCGGGCATCTTGCCGTTTTCGATAACGATCAGATGGTCAGCATCGCGCAGCGTGGAAAGACGGTGAGCGATCATGATCGTCGTACGTCCCTTGATGAGCTGCTCAAGTGCCGTCTGTATCTGACGCTCCGTTTGCGTGTCCATGGCTGCCGTTGCTTCGTCCATAATGAGAATACGCGGGTTGAGAAGGATCGCTCTTGCGATCGAAACGCGCTGGCGTTCGCCGCCCGAAAGATCCTTGTAGCCGAAGCCGATCTGTGTATTGTAGCCGTCAGGAAGCTTCACGATGAAATCGTGAGCGCCCGCGATCTTGGAGGCGGTAATGACTTCCTCGTCCGTTGCGTCGGGACGTGCGTACTTGATGTTATCCTTGATCGTGCCCATGAACAGATACGTTTCCTGGGAAACGATCGCGATGTTACGGCGCAGTTCCGCAAAGGGAATGTCGCGTACGTTGACGCCGTCGATCAGGATCTCACCCGAAACGGTGTCGTAAAGTCGGATAAGCAGATTTGCGAGAGTAGATTTACCTGCACCCGTGTGTCCGACGATACCAATGATCTTGCCGGGCTCGATGTCAAAGCTTATGCCGTCGATGATCTTGCGGTTCTTTTCGTATGAAAACTCAACATTCTTGAACTCTACGTGACCTTTCACTTCGCCAAGAGAGGTGGGGTTTTCACTTTCGGTCACCTCTGGGATAGCGTCCATGATCTCAGACAAACGGTTCATGGAGTTCAAGCTGTCCGTCATCATGTAAACGACGTCGATAAAGAACATGAGGGGGCTGTATACCATGTTCATATACGATGTGAAAGTCAGGAGCATACCGTATGTGATCGAACCCTTGATGACCATCCAGCCGCCGGCACCGATAATAACGATGTTGCCGATGTAGAGCAGGAAGTTAACGAGGGGGAATGCTGTCGAGTTATAAACGGAAGCTTTTTTGTCTGCTTCGGCAACGGCACGGTTACGCTTCGTGAAGCGCTCCGTTTCTGCTTCTTCCTTGGAGAAGGCTTTAACGACGCGGATTCCCGTCAAAACGTCGCTCAAAAGCGAGTTAAGCGAACGGGAAGCAGAGAATCGCTTTGCGTGGAACTTTTCCATCTTGTCGAAAAGCTTTTTGATGAGGAACGCAACGATCGGAACGGTACACATCGCAAGAAGCGTCAGCTTCCAGTTCATTATTATCATGATGATGAGTATACCGAGGATCTGACATACGTTTACAAGGAAATAGGGAACGGTATCGCAGAAGAAACGGTAAATGTTGTTTGCGTCACGGTTTACCTGCGTCATAAGTCCGCCCGTCTGACGGTTAGTGAAATAGCTGATCGAAAGACGTTCGATGGACTTGAAGATCTCTTTTTTGAGGTCGTATGTAACACGGGCTGCGATAACTGAGGTGATGTAGTTATTCAGCATCGTAACGAGCATCGAGAGAATGCGCGTTGCGAGTATGATTCCGATAACGAGCAGAAGCTGTCCTGCGAATTTACCGTCCTCGGAGAGCACCTCGTCATAGTAAAATCCGCTCGATATGTACGGCGAAAGAACACCGAGTCCGCTCGTTAAAACGAGCGTCATGAGGATCAGCGCGAGCTGACCTTTATAGCGGAAGAAGAAGCCTGAAAAGCGCTTCAGAATGTGGACTTTGTCCATGCATCGCGGACAGATCTTTCTGTCGGGATCGGCATAACGTTTGCCGCATTTCGGGCAGAAAAGCTCTTCCTTTTTGTCGTCGCCGTCGTATGTGCGGGGACCGCCGTGTCCGCGAGGTCCGCCGAAACCGTGAGGTCCGCCAAATCCGCCATGTCCGTGATCATGACCGTGTTCGCTCTCGTTTTCGGCGGATTCTTCTTCGCCGTGGAGCTGCACGTTCAGCAGTCGCGTGAACTTGTATGCTTCGGACTTGAAGGTATTTGAAAGGTTAGCGATCAAAACAGAATATCCGATCGAATCTTCTGTGGGCTTTACTTTCGCTACGATTCGTGCGGAAGAGAGCATTTCTTCGACAGCGAAGCTTTCGTACATCGAAAGCGGATAAAAGTCGTAGGTCAGCTCTTCAAAATTGCGCTCGGGAGAGGGGCGCTTGATGCGCGACGTCTTCGGCGAGAGTCCTGTCATAGAGCCGCTCAGAAGAATGAGGTCGGTTTCTGTGATGAAAATATAGTTGTCGGTGGGGACACAATCGCGGTTAAGGTCGGTTTTTGCAGCGATAGTGATGCTGTCATAGGGAATACCCTTCGTTTCAATAACCGATTTCACCGACTGCGGAATATCAAACAGTTCAGTCACAGGTGATTTCACCTCCTTGAATAATGTTCATATTAAGGCATGTTAATTAAATCCTTATTAACCCGAATACAATTATACTTGTCCATACTGTAACAGTCAAGTTAATTAAATAAGAATTATATAAGAAAAATTCATATTTTATTAATATATAACAAGTGCTTTCGCAAAATAGATTATACTTCGACACACACCGCATTACAAGTCTTGTTTTTTGGATAAAATCGTGGTATAATATATATGGGAAATTCACCGAGGCGTATGCTTTTGTGCATTTCCATTTTTTCATTTTGACGGCTACGTTGTTGCATACGCAAAAAAACTGTGCTATAATGTAATTTAGATAATTATATCAAATTGTGGGGAACTAAAAATGGATCATACAGGTATCGCAAAAATCGCCGGCGGAATCACGGAGAATGTTTCGAGAGTCATATACGGCAAAGAAACCGAGATCAGATACATCGTAACAGCACTTCTTTCGGAAGGGCACGTCCTGCTTGACGATATTCCGGGAACCGGAAAAACGACTTTGGCAAAAGCATTGGCGAAGTCCATTTCGGCGGATTGCAAGCGCGTTCAGTTCACCCCCGACCTTTTGCCGTCGGATATCACGGGAATCAATTTTTACAGCCAGCGCGACAACGAATTCGTTTTCCGCGCAGGCCCTATCTTCACGAATATCGTCATCGCTGACGAAATTAACCGTACAACACCGCGTACACAGTCCGCACTTCTTGAATGTATGGGCGAGCGTCAGACGACGATCGACGGCGAAACGTATAAGCTTGACGCACCGTTCTTCGTTATAGCGACGCAGAATCCAATCGAATCGCAGGGAACGTTCCCGCTGCCCGAAGCGCAGACGGACAGATTTTTGATGAAGCTGTCGCTCGGATATCCGTCAGCGAAGGCGGAGCTTGACGTTCTTAACGGACACGGCGACGTATCACCGCTCGATTCTCTCACGGCGGTGTGCTCAAAGAGCGACGTCGCCGCAGCGCAGGCGGCTGTAAGACAGATCAAGGTCAGCGAGCTTACAAAAAAATATATCGTGAATATTGTTTCGGAAACACGTTCCTCCGACAGAGTCCGTCTCGGCGTCAGCCCTCGCGGAACGCTCGCACTTATGCGCGCTTCGCAGGCTTGGGCGGCGATGGAGGGCAGAGACTACGTTCTGCCTGACGACGTGAAAGCCATTGCTGTTCCCGTGCTTTCGCACAGGATCATCTCACGCTCGCAGGGAACGATCCGCCTTTCCGATTCCAACTCAAATATTATTCAGTATATCATCGAAACAGTTGAGGTGCCCATTCAGTAACCGTACTTTTTGCACCGTAACACGAATTGACCGCCAAGCGCGGTGATTGGAGATAAATATGCTGTTTTTAGCGTTGATCGTTGCCGTACTTATCGTTTATGTATGGCAATATAAGCTTTACGATAAGCATACGTTCGATGATATCGACTATAAGGTTACCGTAAGCACGGAGGAAGCGTTTGAGGGCGAGGATATCTTCGTTTATGAGGAGCTTTCCAACGATAAATATATCCCGTTGCCTTACGCAAAAGTCGATACGACCTTGCCGAAGGGACTCGCTTTCCGTATAACAGAATACGATAAACGTACAGGCAAACCGAAAGATACGCTTACTGAGCGAGTAGGTTCCGTGTTCGTCCTGAAAAGCAAGGAAAAGATACGCCGCCGCTGGCGCGTAAACTGCCGCACGCGCGGTGTTTACACCGTCGGCGGAGCAACTCTTGTTGCAAACGATCTGTTTGGAATGAATCCCTCATCAAAAGGATACGTTTGCGAATCGAATAAATCAAATACGGTCGTCGTTTTGCCCCGAACGGTTGATCTTGAGGAGCACTTTACGTCTTCGTTTTACCACAGCGGCGACGTAATAAAGAATCACAGCCTTCTGACTGATCCGCTCCGCATCGCAGGTGCACGCGAATACACGACGTTTGACCCCATGAATAAGATCAACTGGAAGCAGACCGCAGTTCACGGCAAGCTGATGGTCAACAACGAAGAGTTCACGCAGCGCCACAGATTCAATATCATGCTGAATATGAATTCGCGCGATATTGAGCTGCACCCGATCTATCCGTCAAGTCCCGACAGTGTTGAAATGTGCATCACCGTGTGCGCATCGATCCTTGACCGCATTTCCCGGGAAAATGTTCCGGTACGACTTATATCGAATACACCGCCCGAGGCGGTACACGAGGATTTTCGTGCCGATGCTGACGGAATCGGCGCAAAGATATTATTCACGCCTGCGTACGAGGGCAAACGCGACATGATAACGGCGCTTCGCGTCCTTGCCGCGATCAAAACGGAAATGTCCTGTCCGATCGAGCAGATGCTCGATTACGTTCTGCTTCATCCGACCGCATTTTCGGAAGCGGGAAATCTTATCGTCGTTTCCTCGTATATCAGCGAGCGAATGATAGTATTCCACGATGAAATGGCGAAAAACGGTGTTCACGTTATCTTCTACGTTACGACAACGAACCGCAACGCAGAGATAATTCCGCCGAACGTTGAGGTATATTATAAAACGTATTTTGAATCATAAAATTACAATACCGTATAGAAAGGAGAAGCGTGAATGCAGGCTAAACCGTTCAATAAGATATACAAGCTTCTGACAGTTGCGGCAACGATATGTATCATCAACCCGATCGTTTATTTGCTGTTTTATCACCTGATTCCAAAGGGACTGTCGCCCATTCTGCTTCTTCTCAGCGCCGTTTTTGTCGGCGCGGGATACGGTATGCAGGCGCTTTACGGCACGATCACCTCACCTCGACACGACGCAAGACGTGCGTACTATGACGAGGACGGATATGAGGGTGCCGACAAACCGTTTCAGCCGTTGCGTGCCGCGCTGCCGCTGACGGTGGCGGCTGTCCTCGCCATCTCATCGTTCGGGATCATAAACGCCATCCTTTTTGCTTTATATAGAGCCGATGTGATAATGACGTATAACAGCCAATCGGTATATCCGCTCATAGGAGCTGCGTTCGTTTTCCTATATATGTTCGCGGGTATTGTGCTTTGGTTTTATCCCGCGCACAGAATCATTTCGCATCGGATGGTACTTCCGTATTTCGCCGTAATGGGCGTGATCTTCGCGCTTTCCGTGATGCTGTCCGTGCCGACGACGATGCTCTCGATTTCCTTTGTCGTATTCTTTGCCTGTGAGTTTATCGTTCTGAATCAAACGTATATTCAAAAAGGCGTGATGGGCACCGTCACCGCCATATCGGGCGAGGGACGGCTGTATAATTTCAAGCTCACGATAGTGGCGATGATCGCCGTTGTGGTGATTCTGTTCGTCTGTGCCGTTATCCTCACCGGTGTTGGATTCTTCCTCAGATTTGCGCTGGCTTATCTTGCACATTTGTATTCGTGGGGAGGATCGGGCACTGACGATAAATATTTTGATGTCGGTGAAGCTGAAGCGGGCTTTTCGGAAGTGCTGTTGAAGAATCAGCCCGTTGGCGACAAATTAATGGTTGTCTTGTGCATACTTCTTTTTGTCGGCGCGATAATATTCTTCATATTCCGCGGTCATGCTGCAACCAAAAGAATGATCGAGCTGATCAAGCTGTGGCTCCGCGAATTGTTTTTGTTCTTTATGTCGCTGAAGGAATTTGGCGGTATGAGCAAGGAAAAATACTTTGAATATACGAATTATCAGGACGAACAGATCAGTCTGCAGGATGCAACGATCCGATCGTACGATCCAAAGATCGCACAGCGCAGATCGTACCGCGAGTTTTTGGCGTATCTGAACAGCCTTGACACGGCGACAGAGCAGATACGGTATGCGTATATGACGATGCTTTCGGTATATCATTCACTCGGATACGGGATACGCAAATCCGAAACACCTCGTGAAACCGAGCGCAGAATACGCTCGCGCTCGACGGATTCGGGAATGACCGAAGTGAGAGCTGCCGTTGAATCTATAGATTATATTGAAGTTGAGCCTCCGTCGGAGGACTGCGAGCGCGCGCTCCGAGCGATGTGCCGCGTTATGGAAAAACATTTTACATCATAAATATCAACTGCCGATCAGGAGAACTGTAACAGATGAAAAATATAAATATTCCGATCCCGGTAATCGTGCTGAGCTTTGTTTTCGGTGCTTGGCCTGTCGGAGTCTTTCTCATAATTTTGCGCGTCATAAGTGAATCGAATAAAGAAGATGCGAAAAAAACGCAGAATTCGCAAAATTCAAATAAGCAGTCGCAACCGTCAAATATGCATACGGTGTATCACTCAAAATATAACGAGAGTGAAAGTAATAATACCGAGCCCGACACGACGTATCACTACAGCTATATAAAAAAGGAAACGGATAAAGCTGACGGTGCCGCGAACGCGGCAAATAAGAGCGGTGCGACCGCCGAACCGCAGAAAAAAGCCGCAACCGTTCCTCAGATGAATTACGCGGGAAAGTCGGGCACATCTACGGTAGGTGCGTCGGGCGTGTCAAATACTGCAAACGCAGCAACAACGCTGAAGAAAAAGCACAAAGTGAGCACCGCGACCGTTCTCACGACGGTCTTTATGGGAATCTCAATGTTTTTTGCGCTCGTATTTTTCGCGGCTCTTATATCGTCGATCATTGACTACGGCGTTATGAATTCAACGTTTGAGATCGTTTCTGCGATGATCTCCTCGTCGATCGCGGCGATACTTTACCTTTTCCGTCAGTACTATAAATCGCGCGATTACAGAATCATAACGTATCTTTCCGTCCTTCGTGACAAGAAGTTTTATTCCGTCAAGACACTTGCGGAGATCGCAGACGTGCCCGTGTCGAGAGTGATAAAGGATCTGCAGTATATGCTGGCGAAGGATCTGCTTGGCCCGTATGCGCTGATAGACAAAAAGATGCAGTATCTGATCATTACCGCGGACGGCAGGGAAGGCGCCGCTGCTGAATACGGACGGCTGAGCGGTGACAGAATCACAGCGAGACATGAACGCGCCGAGGCAAAAAAAGCCGCAGCGACGGATCTTTCCGATAACGAAAAAATACTCGCCCGCATACGCGAGCTGAACGATGACATCGACGACGAAACGGTTTCCGCGAAAATAGACGAGATCGAGGCGCTCACGCGCAAGATATTCAAGCTTGTGGACGAAAAGCCCGAGCTCGAATCACAGCTTGACAGCTTTTTGTCGTATTACCTGCCGACAACTCTGAAGCTGCTCAATTCCTACGCATATTTCGAAGAGCAGGGGGTTCGCGGAGACAACATCAACGCGGGCATGAAAAATATTGAAGAAACGCTCGATATGCTCGTCAGCGGATACCGCAACCAGCTCGATAAGCTTTTCGAATCCGACACGCTCGACGTAACGACGGATATTAACGTCCTCGGTCAGATGATGAAGGCTGACGGATTCATGAATCACAGCGACTTCGATCTGACGTCCGGGACGGGAGCGGCTTTCGGTGCCGGCAGCGCCGCCGCCGTCAAACCTGATGATAATAATGGCTGAACAAAACGCCCGAGGTGATGATCCCTCGGGCGTTTTTTGCAAATCAAAATGCTCTGTGGTTGTGCAAAATGAACAAAAAATAAAAATAAAAATTGTGTATCGATACAAAAAGACGAAAATCGGTAAAAAACTCTTGCGTAAATGTGAACGAACTGTTATAATAGACGCAGAAACAAAAGCACCCGAACACAAATCGCTCACCGAAATACATTTACCCGCGGCGATGCCTTTGCGATTCGAGTACAAGATATACTTGTACCATATAAAAGCGCAGTAACGCCGAATGTATTAAAGAGCTGATTTGGTATCGTTATGCGCTTTATTTGTTTTGAATCAAAGGAAGGAGGTTAATAGTCAATACTCTATGAAAAACTACAGAAATTTTGTCATCGAATATGATTATCCCCTTATCTTCTGGAGTATCTGCATATAGGCATTTTGGTTGATTAAGTGTCTATATGCAAAACAAAAAAATCAGCACCTTTATTAAAGAAAAGCTGATAAAGCTGAGGCGAAGGTAAAAATCAATATTATGATTTCATATACGGTTACGGTTGCTGTCAAAAGACGGCGATGAAGTATGATATGAGTCAACCGAAAAGCTCCGGATCAAGCCGACCGAGCAAAAGGGTAATCCGAAAAATATATTGGAGTCGATGCTCGAAGAAAACGAAGGCTATGCAATTATAACCTCCACCTTAATATGCGACGGAGCAGATCGATTTAAGATATAATAACGAATATATTGAGAGCTTATAGCTTTGAACGGTAAGGGTGCGAAAGCAGAGGTTCAATGAAAGATCACGGAAACACAAAAACGGTGTCGGCAAAATAAGAAGATAATATATACCGCATTTCCGGGACAAATCGTCCTTTTGGTTCAAATGAAATCAATTATTTTTCGGCAATATTTCTTCGGATTCCGACCCCGTACCTAAAATTAACAATTACTTATTAAATAGAGAAGAAGTCTCCCGTTCTCCTTTTTATAGGCGGTTGGGAGGCTTCTTCTTTGCGACTATAAAAAACGCGCCCGCAGGCGCGTTTTTTTATACCGTTTTAATTATACCGGATGAACCTTGAGTGCCTTGTCTGCAGCCTCTGCGTCGAGGTTATACTTCGCAGCCTTGCGTGCTTCGAAGAACTTCGTTGCAACCTGCTCAAACAGTGCGTAGGAGAGAACGTCCTCGTCCTGCTCGATATACTGTGCGATCTCGGCGCGGAGCTTATCAAGCTCGGGCTTGAGATCGTCTGCGGGACGGTAGTTCTTGTATTCGGTCGTGCCGATGATGGACTTACGGAACTCGGGATCGATCGGTGCGGGTGTTTCACCGTAGTCACCTCTAAGAACGCCCTTGAATTCGTTTGTGCACATCTTGTAGCGCTGGCCTGTGAGTACGTTCATAACTGCCTGCGTACCAACGATCTGGGAAGTAGGTGTTACGAGCGGAACGTAGCCTGCGTCTGCGCGAACGCGCGGTACTTCCTCTAAAACGTCATTAAGAAGCTCGGACTTGCCTGCATTCTTAAGCTGGGAGATGAGGTTACTGTACATACCGCCGGGGATCTGATAAAGAAGCGTGTTGATGTTGACCTGGAGTACCTTGGGATCCATAAGACCGGACTTCAAGTACTTTTCACGCATGGGTGTGAAGTAACGGTTAATCTTGTCGAGCTGAGCGAGGTCAAGACCTGTGTCGAACTCGGTGCCTGCGAGAGTAGCAACGATCGCTTCTGTCGGGGGCTGGGACGTACCGAGAGCCATCGGAGAGATAGCACAGTCAACGATGTCACAGCCTGCCTCAACAGCCTTGAGGATCGTCATGGATGCAAGACCGGATGTGTAGTGCGTGTGAAGCTGTACGGGCAGAGAAGAGTGCGCCTTGATAGCCTTTACGAGCTCGTAAGCGTCGTAGGGGAGGAGCAGACCTGCCATATCCTTGATGCAGATGGAGTCAGCGCCCATCTCTTCAAGCTGACGTGCATACTTGGCGAAGTATTCATTGTTGTGAACGGGGCTCGTCGTGTAAGAGAGAACCGCCTGAACGTGACCGCCTTCTTTTCTTGTAGCGTCGATAGCTGTCTTTAAGTTGCGGGGGTCGTTGAGAGCGTCGAAAATACGGAGGATGTCGATACCGTTTGCGATAGACTTCTGAACGAAATATTCAACAACGTCATCAGCATAGTGGCGGTAACCGAGAATATTCTGTCCGCGGAAGAGCATCTGAAGCTTTGTGTTCTTTACCTCTGCGCGGATCTTGCGGAGTCTTTCCCAGGGATCCTCATTAAGGAAACGGAGGCAGGAATCGAATGTAGCGCCGCCCCATGCTTCGAGGGAATGATAGCCAACCTTATCCATCTCGGACAGGATGGGGAGCATTTCTTCCGTTGTCATTCGTGTAGCGATCAGGGACTGATGCGAGTCACGAAGAACGGTTTCGGTAATTTTAACCTTTGCCATTTATATTACTGTTCCTTTCTGTAGTTTAATTAAGCGTAAAGCGAGAGCAGGACACCTGCAGCAACGGCGGAGCCGATAACTCCGGCGACGTTCGGGCCCATAGCGTGCATGAGCAGGAAGTTGGAGGGGTTCTCCTTCTGACCGACTGTCTGGGAAACGCGAGCCGCCATAGGAACGGCGGAAACGCCTGCAGAGCCGATGAGAGGATTGATCTTACCCTTGGTTACCCAGCAGAGGAATTTGCCGCAGATAAGTCCGCCGCAAGTTGAGCAAATGAACGCAGTCAAGCCGAGAGCGATGATAAAGATCGTGTCCCAAGCGAGGAAGTTCGAAGCGTTTGCGGTTGCACCGACGGAAACGCCGAGGAAGATCGTGCAGATGTTTATAAGTTCATTCTGCGCTGTCTTGGAAAGACGGTCGGTAATGCCTGTTACGTTGAAGAGGTTACCGAGCATGAGGAAGCCTACGAGAGGAGCCGCATCCGGAACTACCATTGTTACGATAAGGGTAACTACGATGGGGAATATAACAAGCTCAAGCTTGGAAACGGGACGAAGCGTGGACATCTTGATCTGACGTTCCTTCTTCGTGGTGAACAGCTTCATGAAAGGCGGCTGAATGAACGGGATCAAAGCCATGTAGCTGTAAGCCGCGATTGCGATAGCGCCGAGAAGCTGAGGAGCAAGCGTCTTTGTTACGAGGATGGCTGTCGGGCCGTCAGCACCGCCGATGATACCGATAGAGGCAGCTTCTGCGGGGGTAAAGCCGAGGAACAGAGCACCGAAGAAGGCAACGAATACGCCGAGCTGTGCCGCCGCACCCATCATGAGGGATACGGGGTTAGCGATAAGGGCGGAGAAGTCGGTCATGGCACCGACGCCCATGAAGATGAGCGAGGGGTAAATACCGAGCTTAACGCCGAGATAGAGAATATCGAGAAGTCCGCCTTCGTTAACGACGAGCTTTAATGTATCAACGAGAGAAAGACTGTTGTCTTCGCTGATGAAGAAATCCATGTGGATCAGATTTGCTCCGGGAAGGTTCGCCAGAAGCATACCAAAAGCGATCGGAACGAGAAGAAGCGGCTCGAATTTTTTAACGACACCGAGATAGAAGAGCCCACCGATAATGGCGTACATAATGAGCGTCTTGATGAAGTCCGGATTAACAGCACCGGATTCATCAAAGATGAGCTGCATGAATCCCGTCGTTTCTAAGAATTTTTTAACGAATTCCAAACCGGTTACACTCCTTTATAATATTTTGGTGAAACTTGAATAGTTAAGCCTATATTACGAAAGAGATACGAGAAGGTCGCCGGTGGAAACGGACTGACCGCCGGAAACGTTGACGGATGCTACCTTACCGGACTTGGGAGCGAGGATCTCGTTTTCCATCTTCATAGCTTCGAGGATGCAGAGAACGTCGCCTTCCTTAACTTCAGAACCTGCGGAAACGTTTACCTTGAGGATCGTTCCGGGCATCGGAGCGTTAACGGTAACGGCGCCTGCGGGAGCTGCAGCGGCTACAGGAGCGGGAGCGGGTGCTGCTACGGGTGCAGGAGCGGGAGCGGCTACGGGAGAGGAAGCAACAACGCCTGCTTCCTCTACGATAACCTCATATACGATACCGTTTACGGTTACATTGTACTTTTTCATGATAAAACCTTTTTCCTTTCAAAAGTGTTTTTAAGAGTCGATCAATTATCGTTTGTTCCACGGGGAAGCCGTACCCTTGCGTCTGAAGGAAACGACTCTGAAGCCGCCCGTAAATCCGGGATCATCGGACGTGTAAGCGGCGATCGCGGCTGTGATAGCGGCGACGAGAGCGGTGTTGTCAGCTGCGGGAGCGGCAGGTTCCGCGACGGGTGCCGGAGCAGGTGCGGGAGCCGGAGCCGGAGCTGATTTCTTTGCTGCAGGCTTATTTTCTCGGTAGAAAATTACACGGAAAAGCGCAAGCACGAGCCAAAGAATGGCGAGCACCACAAATACCGTTGCCATACCGAGCAAAAGAACGGTAAAACCGGTTTCGAGCTTTTCGGAGGCAGTTGCTAAGGGCTCGGTTCCGGATGTAGCGGCGGCAAGAGCTGCAAATTTAATGAAGGTCATAATATTCTCCTTTCATTAAAGGGGAAGATTGATATGACGTCTGGACGGCTCTCTGTCGTTTTTCATCGAGAGCATCTCAAGAGACGCGGCGATACGCGCACGAAGCTCTGCGGAGTCGATAATATCGTCAATTTCGCCCTTGTAAGCGGCATCAACGGCGGAGCCGAACGTGGAGTTCCACTCTTCTTCAAGCTCTGCACGGCGAGCTGCGGGATCGGATGCACCTGCGAATTTTTCGTCCCAAAGCAGTGCAACTGCGGACTTCGCGGGCATAGCGCTGATAACGGCGGTGGGAAGAGCAAGAGCCATATCTGCGCCGATGGACTTGCTTCCGAGAACGGTGTAAGCCGCACCGTAAGCTTCACCGACAATAACGGTGATCTTCGGACATTCAGCGGAGCTGTAAGCAAATGCGAGCTTGGAAAGCTCATTTGCTTCGGGAGCGTTTTCAAGGTCAAGACCCTTACCGTCAACGAGCGTGAGTACGGGAATGTTGAAGCTGTCGCAAAGGCTGATCATGCGGGAAGCCTTCTTTGCTGCAGCAGAGGTGAGCTTGCCTTCGTTTACGGCGGGGTTAGTTGCAACGATACCGGTAACGATACCGCCGACGGAAGAAAGAACCGTAACGAGCTCGGGAGCGTATGCTGCGTAGAGCTCCTTATAAGCGCCGTTGTCAGCAACGGCAGCGATAACGGATTTAACGTCGTAGCCTCCGTTTGCAACATAGGAAACGTCAACGGTGCCGTTGGCGTTATTGTCGTAACGTACGGTACCTTCGCAGTTGTTGGAAGGAAGAACGGAAAGAAGTGCCTGCGCCTCTTTGATGGCGGAGATCTCGTCTGCAACAGAGATTGCAGGGGAGGATTCGTTGCCGAGAGTTACGTAGAATTTGCCGTCGAGTTCGGAAAGAACCGTGACATCAAACATGGAAGCGATAACGGCTGCGGAGCCGGCGCAGGTGCCTGCGATGATGGCGATCTGCGGAATAACGCCCGATGCACGGGAAACGGACGACATGATCTTTCCGTAACCGGAAAGTGCGGATGTGCCTTCAAGAATGAATGCGCCGTTACTGTCGAAGATGCCGACAACGGGAGCGCCGTTCTTGATTGCGAGATCGTAAAGCGCGCAGATTTTCTTTGCGTGCGCTTCGCCCACAGCACCCTTGCTGCGGAAATGATCTTCAGCGAAAGCGTAAACGAGGTTGCCGTTTACGGAGCCGTAACCGGTGATGACGGCTTCAAAGTCGTCAGATTCAACGGCTTCGGGGTCGAATTCTGTAGCACGGCGCTTGATGAAAGCTCCCGTTTCTACAAATGTGCCTTCGTCAAAGAGAGCAGTAATGCGGGCTCTTGCCGTAAGGCGCTTTCCTGCGAGAGCGGCAGTTTCGTTTTTGCCGTCAAGATCGCGGAGAAAGTCTTTGATCGCAGCGGTCGTTTTCTGCTGAGCGCGCTTGAGCGCTTCTGCAACCGCTTCGAAATCTTTTTTCTGCATATACAAACCTCCGGTTGATATATAGATAAACGTGAGTGAACGGATCTTTTCGATTCATTCTATCCCCATTTTAACCCATTATAATTAATTATATCTAAAAGCGCGATTTTTGCAATAGCTTTTCCCGAAGTTTTTCTCTTGTCGGAGAAATTTCGTCATTATATATAAATACTTCGACCCGAAAATGTTCGCAAAATGTTGTGTTATCTATCGTTATATATAACAATGCGTGGTATAACGGATCGGGATAAACAAAAAAGGGGACAGAGAACGGCTTCGTTCTCTGTCCCCTTTATACGATTCTATGGTGCGGTATCTTATTTTCCGACGGCATTTTTGAGCCGCGACGCCTCGTAAGCTTCTTTATAATTTTCGGTCTTGATGGCAGATGCTTCAAGATCGTCGTAGATCATAAACGAAAGTGCGGGCGGTGTGGTGTCGGAAATGCGCGTTTTTGCGATCTTCAGTATATCTACGGCAGAGGCGTAGTTTCCTGCGGACATTTCCGCTCTTGCCGAAATGTGAAGCCCGAAGAGGCTGTTTTTGGACAGCTCGTCTGCGTCGGCGCACGAGTCTGCGTTTGCCAGCAGGAACATATAAAAGTTAGCCGTCATCGCTTTATACGAAGGGATCGTATCGGAGGAAAGCTCGTCAAGTCCCGTGTCAAACGCAACGTCCTGCAGCTTGAGTAGGCACATCACAATGTTATAAACCGTGTCGGTTATGTCGGCGGCTGACTCGCACTGTTCCTTCGCCAATAAAAGCGATTCACGCGCACTTTTGAACTTCATCTGAAGATAGTCGGAAACTGCCATGTTCAGATAGCACTGCGCCAAAATGTTGCCCGATTCGGTTGCGGGGAGGGCAGAGCCCGCGGTGATACATTTTTCGTATTCGCCTTCGTTATAGTATGAGCAGAGCATACTTTCAATTTCACTTTGCGTCTTTTCAGATTCATCGAAAAAGTATGCCGGGGAGACCTCAAGCCGTTCCGCTAAATACAACAGTGAGCCGATCGAAGGATACGCGGCACCGTTTTCGATGCGAGAGAGCATATTGCGTGTGATCTCACCGCCTGCAAGCTCCTTTTGCGTCATGCCGCGTTGGATGCGCAGCGAGCGGATCTTTTTACCGATGTTCACGTTATTCGGCGTCGGTGCTGTCGGCAACTGCGTTTGCCGTTTCGTTTGCGATCTCAGAAAGCTTCTGCGTGATGCTTTCGGCGGCAAGCTTTATGTCAAGCGCCGCTTTTTGACGGATGGCGTTTGCTTCTGTTTCGGCTTCGCTGATGATGCGTGCCGCGTCAGTGTTTACTTTTATGATGATCTCGCCGAGCTGACGGCTAATTTCATCGTAACGCTTCGATTTTTCGAGGACCTCAGACGTTTCCTCGGGGAGAGCCTCCGCTGCAGGCGCATCAGCGGCTTCGCTGCCCGCTTCCGAGACCATATTATGAAATGCGGAGATGATGGCTTCGTCTTCTTTCAAAAGGGATTCGACGTTTTCTTTTTCACCTTTGAGCTTTTTGATCTCAGCTTCTAAAACCTCGATCTTTTTCTCGTAATCGCGGCGTTCGCGTTCGCCCTTTTTGCTGACGTGAAGAATGTATGCGTCAACCTCGGACTTATTGTATCCGCCCATGGCGGTTTTGAATAAATTTGCAGACATCTTTAACCTCTGTTATCCGCCGCTTTGGGCGGTACTCGGTAAATATGATTTACCACTTACGTTATGATACCATTATTTTTCGTAAAAATCAATATTTTTGGAAATAACAGTTATAAAATTGCAATTTAACGGGTTAAATATGGATTATTTATTATTGAAAAGACGAAGTCTTCGTGTTATAATCTAAAAAGCCGTGTTTATTTCGGCTGGCTTATAAGATAATGATTTAACTTTATATGAGGTTATTATGGATTATAATTATTTGGCAGAGTTGCTTTTTCCGAACGTTACGATGACGGAGGAGGAGCTTGAAGCAAGATATCCCGAAAGAAACCTGCCCGAAGGCGCAAAGGTTACGAGATTCGCACCGAGCCCCACGGGCTTCGTTCACTTCGGCGGAATGTTTCCCGCGATGGTAGGCGAGCGTCTTGCACATCAGTCGGGCGGTGTATTTTATCTGCGTATCGAGGATACGGACGCGCGCCGTGAAGTAGAGGGCGCCGCAGCCGCACTTATTAAAACTCTTGCGCATTACGGCGTGGAATTTGACGAAGGCGAAACCGTTGACGGCGAGGTCGGCGAGTACGGACCGTACCGCCAGAGCCGCCGCGTTGACATTTATCACGTATACGCAAAGCGCCTCGTTAAAGAGGGAAGAGCTTATCCCGTTTTCTCAACGGAAGAGGAGCTTCACGAGATCAAGACGGTCGATAAAAAAGCTGAGATAAAGAGTATTGACTGGGAAGCCGAGGGCGCGGCACGCCGTCAGGCGATGCTCGATCGCAGACAGTTCACAATTGAAGCGGTCGAAGAAGCGCTTGCAAAAGGACAGAAGTTCGCCCTTTTTGCAATCGCTGAAGGCGACGCCGAAAAGAAATTCAAGTTCACTGACCTTGTCAGAGGCAATCTTGAGCTTTCCGAAAACGACGAGGACGTCGTTTTGCTCAAGTCCGACGGCGTTCCCACGTATCACTTCGCTCACGTCGTTGACGACCATCTCATGCGTACGACTCACGTCGTAAGAGGCGAGGAGTGGCTCCCCAGCCTGACAAAGCACCTGCAGCTTTTCCGCTATCTCGGCTGGCGCGCACCGAAGTATATGCACATCTCCCAGCTTATGAAGCTTGATGCGGACGGCTCTAAGAAGAAGCTTTCAAAGCGTGACATGGGCGCAAATATGGATGATTACCGCCGTCTTGGCTACGATCCTGCCTGCGTTTCCGAATACGTTATGACACTGCTTAACTCAAACTTTGAGGAATGGCACGCTCAGAACAAGGATAAATCATATAGAGATTTTCCGTTCAACATCAAGAAAATGAGTGTTTCGGGTTGCCTTTTCGATATGAACAAGCTCGCCGACATTTCCAAAAACGTCATTTCCACAATGACAGCAGATTACATTTATGATGCACTTTACGGCTGGGCAGTTGACTTCGATGCAGATTTCTCCGAAAAGCTCGCCGCCGATCCCGATTACGCAAAAGCGATCATCAACATCGGCCGCGGCGGAAACAAGCCGAGAAAAGACTACGCTACGTGGGTTGAGCTCCGCGAATATATGTCGCTCTTCTATGACGCATATTTCAAAGTAGAGGACGAGTACCCCGAGGGCACATCCCTTGCCGACGTGAAGGCTGTTCTTTCATCTTTTGTGAAGCTGTACGACCACGAGGACGACGCAAACGCCTGGTTTGAGAAGGTCAAAAACATTGCCGCAGAACTCGGTTACTGCACCGATATGAAAGAATATCGCAAGAATCCCGAAGCCTACAAGGGAAGCGTTGCCGACGTCAGCATGATGATCCGCGTAGCCGTTACGGGCAAGCTTAATTCGCCCGATCTTTACACCGTTATGAAGATCATCGGTGCGGAGCGCTCCGTATATAGACTTACCGAAATGACAGAAAAACTTTGATATAACGATAGGTGACAATTATGGCAGACACCACAAATTTCATTCACGAAATAATTGACGGCGAGATCAATGAGGGCAAATACAAAGCCGACGACATACACACACGTTTTCCGCCCGAGCCGAACGGATATCTTCACATCGGACACTGCAAAGCGCTTTTGATCGACTTCGGAACGGCGAAAAAGTACGGCGGCAAGTGCAATCTCCGCATGGATGACACGAACCCCGCAAAGGAAGACACCGAGTACGTCGATGCCATTCAGGAGGATATCCATTGGCTCGGCTTCGATTGGGGCGACCGCTTCTACTACGGCTCCGATTACTTTGAAAAGACATACGAGCTCGCTGAGCATCTTATCATGGACGGTCTTGCATACGTTTGCGAGCTTTCCGCGGAAAAATTCTCCGAATACCGCGGTGACCTTTCGCATCCCGCGATCTCTCCTTACCGCAATAGACCGATCGAGGAAAGCCTTGATCTGTTCCGCCGAATGAAAGCGGGCGAATTCGAGGAAGGGCAGTACACGCTCCGCGCAAAGATCGACCTTGCCTCTGGCAACTTCAATATGCGCGACCCCGTGCTTTACAGAATCCGCTATATCGAGCATCACCGTCAGGGAACGAAGTGGTGCATCTTCCCGATGTACGACTTCGCTCACCCGATACAGGACTATATAGAGGGCATCACACACTCTCTCTGCTCGCTTGAGTACGAGATCCACCGTCCGCTTTACGACTGGGTGAAAGAACACGTTGCTCCCTACATGGACAGCCCCGTGATGCCGCGTCAGATCGAATTTGCGCGTCTTAACCTTTCCTACACCGTAATGTCGAAGCGCTTCTTGCGCTATCTCGTTGAATCCGGACTCGTTGACGGCTGGGACGATCCGAGAATGCCAACGCTGTGCGGTCTCCGTCGCCGCGGTTATACCGCTGAATCGATCATCGACTTTTTGGGCAGAGTAGGCGTCGCAAAGACGAATTCAATGGCAGAGCTTGAACTGCTCGAGCACTGCGTGCGCGAGGACCTTTCGGGCAAAGCGCCGCGCCGAGTAGCCGTTATCAAGCCGATCAAGGTAGTTATCACGAACTATCCCGAGGACAAAACGGAATATTTCGATCTTCCGAATAACCCGACAGACCCCGAAGCGGGAACACGCAAGGTTCCGTTCACGCGCGAGCTTTACATCGAAGAGGACGACTTTGCAGAGGTTCCGCCTCCGAAGTTTTTCCGCATGAAGCCTGACGGCGAGGTCCGCCTTATGGGTTCGTACATCGTCAAGTGTAACGAGATCGTCAAGGACAGCGACGGCAACGTGACAGAAATCCGCTGTGCGGCAGATCTTGAAACGGGTTGCGGTATGCCCACGGACGGCAGAAAAGTCAAGGGAACTATCCATTGGGTTTCCGCCGAGTACGCACACACTGCAGATGTTATTTACTACGATAAGCTCTTTACCGAAGCGAACATGAACGACGTCCCGTCGGCAGAGTACGAAAAGTATCTGAATCCCGAATCTTCTATAAAATATGAGGGCTGTAAGCTTGAGCCGTGCATCCCCGAAGAAGAGGACGGAGTTCATTATCAGTTCGTCAGAAACGGATACTTCATCCGTGACAAGAAGCTCCCGAATACGTATAACCGTATCGTAAGTCTCAAGGGCAGTTACAAAGCATAAATATCAAAAACAGCGAAAAGCCTCGGCTTTTCGCTGTTTTTGCGTAGTTATCGTATTTTTCAGTCATCATCGCACGACGCGTCGCCGTCAATGTCACCCTCGCAGGTGAGGTTACCGCTTTTGACGGAAGCGTCGCCACCAATATCGCCCTCGCAGGTAAGATTGCCGTAATAAACATCAACGTCACCGTCAATGTCACCCTCACAGGTGAGATTACCGCTGTCAACATTAACGTCGCCGCCTATGTCACCCTCGCAAGTGAGGTCACCGCCTTTAACGGAAGCGTCGCCGCCTATGTCACCCTCACCAACAAAATTACCCGTTGTAACCGTAACGTCACCGCTGATGTCGCCTTCACAGGTGAAGCTGCCGACGTTTACGGCAACATCTCCCGCAACGTCGCCGCTTATCGTGATCTCACCGTTCTGATGCATAATATCACCCGCAATATCACCATCGCACGCGATACTGCCGCCCATTACGTTTACGTCCCCGGCGATCTCGGAAAGAAAGCCTGCGGTGCTTTCTTTCATGCTAACGTCCCCGTTAACGTGCTTGTTGAACGAAACGTTTGCATTCGCAACCGTTACGTTGCCCGAGACTTCACCGTTGAAGCTGACGTTACCCGAATTGACGTTGACGGTGCCTTTGAAGAGGTCAAAACCCAAAGATGCGGCGCAGTTGATGTCGAGATTCCAGATGCCCGATGGCATCGAGATCTTAACTCTATCAACGTCGTCATAATGCTCCGATGCTTCTAATATGTGGCCGTTATAGATCTCTACAACGTATATCGTGTCAACTTTAGGGCATTTATCCTTTATCTCGCTGTCACCCGCAACAGTGTAAACCGCTTCGGGTGCATCTTCACTCTCCGCGTCTATAGACCCGTTGGGAGCAACAAGCGTTTTGCCCGTTAACAGATAATCGACCGAGATACCGAAAAATTCAGCAATCTCCGGCAACAAGGAAATGTCAGGACACGAAACTCCCGTTTCCCACTTTGAAACGGCTTGCGTTGAAATACCAAACTTGACGGCGAGAGTTTCCTGACTGATACCGAGACGCTGACGCTGTTCTTTGATTATCTCTGAAATAATGATTCTCATTTGAAACCTCCGTATTTTTTGTGGAAATGGGGCCGCGCTGCCTTTTACGGTAAAAGCGTATCACGAAAAAACGGCAAAGTAAATAAACTGTTGGTTGAAACTGACATCATCAACCAACGGTTGATATAATGTGTAAAAAAACAGGAGGGAAGCCCCTCCCGTTTTTCGTTATCTACAGCTATAATCCTTATTTATATTCCGGCAGCCAACCCTTGTGCGCTTCAAAGAGGTCGTCGCAAAGCGAAACGATGTCGTCTATCGAAAGCTCGGACGACGTGTGCGGTTCGAGCATCGCTGCCTGGTAGACAAGCTCCTTTTTCTTTGTAACGGCGGCTTCGATCGTTAAAAGCTGTGTGTTGATGTTCGTCATATTCATCGCGGCGAGCACCGTCGGAAGCTCGCCCTGATAAGTCGGCTGTACGCCGTATCGGTTTACAAGGCACGCGACCTCAACGCACGCTTCCCGCGGCAGATTCTCAATAAGACCGTTGTTGAGTACGTTGCCGCCGATCTTATAAGGCGTGTCCGTCACCATAGCTTCCATGATGTAGGAGGCGTATTCGTGTGTACGCTTGTGCGTGACGTCTCCTGAGACGTACTTTTCGCGGTCAGCCTTCCAGCCAGCTATCTGATTTACACAGCGGCGCGGATATTCGTCGAGAGGAATATTATATTTTGTGATAAGCTCGGGATATTTTGACTTAATGAAGAAATTGTTGTATTCGGCGTTGTGCTCGCTCGACTCGGTGCAGTAGTAACCGAAGCGACGAATGTATTCGTAGCGAGTAAGGTCGTGATGCTTTGAGTTGCCCGACGCAAGCTCTTCTTCAAGCTTTGCGACGGCACGGCGGCGCACTTCGGGATATAGATCAGTGCCGTCTGCGTCGTAGAGCTCAAGCAGCCAGCCCATGTGGTTGATGCCCGCGATGCGCTCCTTGATCGGCTCGTGATATTCGATTCCGAGCGAGCGTAAAAGGTGACGCGAGCAAACCTGAACGCTGTGACAAAGTCCGACCGTTTTGATCGGTGTGTGGCGGAGCATGTAACCTGTCAGCATCGCCATCGGGTTGGTGTAATTCAGAAACCAGGCGTCGGGGCAGACCTCTGCCATGTCGTTTGCAAAATCTTCGAGCACGGGGATCGTGCGGAGCGTGCGGAAGATTCCGCCGATGCCGAGCGTGTCGGCGATCGTTTGGCGAAGTCCGTATTTTTTCGGCACTTCAAAATCGGTGACGGTGCAGGGCTCGTATCCTCCGACCTGAATCGCATTAACGACAAAGTCGGCGCCGCGAAGCGCTTCCTTGCGGTTTTCAACACCGAGGTGCTTGGTTATCTTCGCGCGGCCTTCGTTGATGTTGCGGTTGAGCGCGGAGATCATAACATACGATTCTTCAAGACGTTCGCCATCAATGTCGTACAGTGCGATGTCAAAATCGCAAAGCGACGGGGTGAGCATACAGTCACCGAGGACGTTTTTTGCAAAAACGGTGCTTCCGGCACCCATAAATGTGATCTTTCCCATGGTGTAGACTCCTTTTTTTGAAGTAATTATGCTGCAAAAAATATGTAGTTACCGGAAGCGATTCGGCGAACGTTATCGTAACGACATTCAAATCGTTTGCCTCCCGTGACCTATCATAGTTTGATTATATCAAAAGATATGCCCGGTGTCAAAGAAATAAAGAAGATCCGCAAAGCTTTTTTTGAGAAAATCCTCGGATTGCGGTAAGCGACGCAGGTTGACAACCGAAAGGCTTTGTGATATTATGATATCTGTATTAATATGGCGTTTTATTTTTTTAGCAGAAAAACGCCGATCGGAGAACAAAATGAAAATGCTCAAAAAATCCCTGTCAATCTTTCTTGCGCTTACTATGCTGCTGACCGCTATTTTTACAATGGTGTCTTGCGGTGACGGCAACGCCGACGATACCGGAGATACTAACGGTACGGACAACGGTAGCGCCGATCAGTCCGGTACCGGTACATACGTCGTCAGCGTAGCGTCCATCGGAGGACTTCCGCTATCGGGAGTGTACGTGTATGTTTACGCAGACTCCACTCTTGCCGACCTTAAGGGCTATTCCGAAACGGGTAACGACGGTAAAGCTACCTTTGAACTTCCCGTTTCTTCCGACTATGCGGTAGTTATTTCGGGCGTGCCGAAGGGTTACAAGGTTGAAGAATATTATCAGTTCAGCGGCAACACCGCCGTCATTACTCTTCATTCCTCCGTCGTTGCGGACGAAAGTATGGCTGGCGCAAAGCTGAGCGTTGGCAATATTATGTATGACTTCAGCGTTACGACGCCCGACGGCGAAACGGTAACGCTGTCTGAGGTACTCAAAGATAAGAAGGTCGTTGTGCTCAACTTCTGGTATAACGGCTGTTCCGCCTGCGAACTTGAGTTCCCTTATATGCAGGAAGCTTATGATATGTATGAGGGTGACGTTGAGATCATCGCCGTTGATCCGCTTTTTGATAGCGCATCAACGAAAGGCTACCAGGAATCCCGCGGACTTACGTTTACAATGGCGTCCGTTTCTTCAAACTGGACGACGGCATTCAACGTGAACGGCGGCGATATAGACGCATACCCCACGACGGTCATCATCGACCGCTATGGCACGATCTGCATGATCGAGGAAGGCGCTCTTGTCAGCCTTCGTTACTGGACGTCCATTTTTGAACATTTCACCGCAAACGATTATAAACAGAAGATCATCGGCTCCGCCGACGATTTATTGACACAGGTTGCTCCTACCTATGAAATGCCTTCATCCGACGAGATCGCCGCTGCCGTAAACGACGGCGAGATTACGGTTACATACCGTGCCGATGAAGAGGACGAATACTCCTGGCCTTTCATCAAGACGGAAAAGATCGGTGAAGAATGCCTGAAGGCGTCTAATGCGGGCATCGACGGCTCGTATGCTATCATTTACGCGGACGTCGAACTCAAGGCGGGTGAAGCTTTCGCTTTTGACTATATTTCTTCCTCGGAACGCTTCTCCGACATCATGTTCGTTATCGTAAACGATGAAGATATCTATCAGATCTCAGGTATCCCCGAAAACGAAGTGTGGACGGCTTGCTATCCTTGCGTCGCAGAGGAAGACGGAACTTATAAGGTCGCGCTTTGCTACCTCAAGGACGATTCGACCGGCGAGGGCGACGACACGGTTTACGTTGACAATTTCAGAGTTGTCGATGCTGACAAAATCAACGTTGCAACGTATATCCCGCGCTATGCCGCATCCACCGAGGACGGCATCAACTATGACTACGTTGACGTTTTCTATAATGAATATGACGGCTACTACCACGTCGGTTCCGTCAACGGACCGCTTCTTTTGGCGGATCTTATGAATACGACCGTATTCAGCGAAGAAAATTCAATCTATCTTATGGCACTCAACGGTGATGTTACCGTCGGCGGATATAATTATTACGACGACATGCTCCCGTATTTCAATTACGCATCCAATTCACAGATCAACGGTATCTGCACCGTTACGAAGGAGCTTGCGGAGTACCTGAAGATTACCGCATCCGTGCTCGGCTTTGACGGCACGGAAAACGAGTGGCTTAAGATTTGCAAGTACTATCAGTCATACGGCACAAACGGCGAGCAGCTTGAGGATCCGATCAAGGGCTTGTCTGCAGAATCTGCGTATAAGGCAACGCTCGGTGTAGGTGTTGAAACGAACTTCTTCTTCTATGACCGCGTTATCATGCCGCGAGGCCTGCGCGCCGAGTTCATTCCCACGGTATCCGGCGTTTACAGAATCACGTCGCGCAATGAATCGGCTCATGGTGTTGACGGATGGATATTCGCCGAAGACGGAACGGAGCTCCTCGTATTCGAACGCGACGAAAGAATGTTCAATATCGACGGTGAAGTTTCCATGCTTTTATATATGGAAGCAGGTACTCCTTATTATATAGACATCGCATTCTGGGATCTTTACGAAGTCGGCTACATATATTACGACATTGAATTTGTTGCAGCGCAGTACGACCACTTCCGTCTTGCATCTCCCGGTTACTTTACGTATGACAGTAATGCCACGGGTGATGCAATGTACCGCGTAATCGCGGGCGGAATCGACGTTATTCTCGGCAGCGACGGATACTATTACGAGGATCTCGGCAAGGACGCATCCGGAGAGCAGATATACGGCAGCCTGCTCTATGCCGATTTCAGCGGAATCACGGGTATATTCAGCTCTCCTGTTGCAACCGTTCCTTCCTATGACGAAAACGGTAATCCCGCCTTTGACGAAAACGGTGATCCTATAATGATAAAGGGAATGATCGAGCTAGGCGGATTTGACTTCAGTAAAACGGAAGACGACTTTTATATTCTCGGCATAATCGCATCTAAAGGCGGTGATATCGACGCGACTGACAAATATTTGCGCGAAACTTGGGGCGAGGATTATGATTCTTATGCCGAAATATACAGGCTTGAGGATATTTATGACGGCATCTACCACGGCAGAGGCGAAGATTTGACGGACGAGATTTCAAAGTTCCTGCCGCTCATGCTCAATGAAAAGGATCATCCGGAGCGTGCGGGCTGCGTTCCCGTTTCCGAAGAACTTGCTGCCATCCTTCAGCTTCTGATGGATAAATATACGTTTGAGAACGTTGAAAATTCCTGGCGCAAGCTCTGCTATTATTATGATCATCTCGGACCCGACGCGTGAATCGGATATTAATTGAAACGTTGAGGCAAAAATTATGAAAATTAACAGAAAAGTCGGACTGATCGCGCTTCTGGCGCTGTTGACTGCATTAACAATGCTCTTTATCTCCTGCGAAACTGACGAACCCGATGACGGGGGCGAAACGTCGGGCGAGGCGGAATATACGGTAACCGTCGTTGACGCATTCGGTAATCCCATCGAAAATGGCGTCATAGTTCAGCTTTATCGCGGAGAAGAGCAGATCGCAATGCTCGTTCCCAATGCAGACGGTACCGTTGCAAAAAGTCTCGAAAAAGGCGATTACACCGTCACGCTCGCTTTCACGGGCGACGCATCGAAGTATTATTATGATACCGCATCGCTTCAGCTTACCCCCGACAAAACGACAACGACAGTCGTTCTCACCTCAACTGTGACGTTGGCGGCAACGGATATTTTTGTATACGATCCTATAGCCCAAGAATCCAAAGATCAAAAAGCATACGTCGTTGACGTAGGCGGCACTTATGTCGAGCTTGCCGACGGCAGAAACTATTTTCTGTTTGCGCCCACGCTTGCGGGAACGTACGAGTTTTCAGTTGATAACGCTGAACTCTTCGTAGGCTACTACGGTGCGCCTCACTTCGTTCAGCGCGAGAGCACGGGCAACACCGAAAGCGGTAGTGTGACCGTTTCCGTTCAGGCATCGATGATAGGTGCCGGAGAGGGCGGCACAAGCGTTTACGTTATCGGCATTGACGTTGATAACGGCGAGGCTGACTCATGTATACTGAAGATCGAACGAATCGGAGAACCCGAGTATTCGATCAGCAACGAGCCGTGGACCGTATACGCGCCGAAGACGGAGCCTTCAAAGTTCACTCTCGGCAACGGTGTGACGCTCAAAAATTTTGACGTTACCAAACCGACCGATGAGTATACGCTTGTTTTTAACGAAACGGACGGATACTATCACCTCGGCACAGCGGACGGACCGCTCGTATTTATGCGTCTCGGCTCCGATTCCGATTATCTTGATTCTATACAGAAAGTGCTTGAATCTTCGGGAATCTCAAAGTATTTCTATGATGAAAACGGAGAATTTGAGAAGAAGGAATCCTATTCGGAATGTCTGCTTTCGTACATTGAAAACATGGACGAAGAAAGCGGAGTTTATCCTTTAACGAAGGATCTTGAATATATCATCAAGCAGCGCGGCGAATACGTCGGCTGGTGGGACAGCACGGCAAACGGCTACCTTTTCCTTGACGATGCGGGTAACCCAAAACTGAACATCAACAGCGAGATAGCATGGCTTTTCCTCTGCTGTTACGAAGCCTGACTGTGAATAGGCAAATTCTGACGGAGCAATAAACTAAAGCTAATATGGAAAAATTGATTGCTTTTTTAAAAAAACCGATAACCCTCATCGTTATTGCCTGCATACTCGTTGCGGCAATTGCGATCGGTGTCATCGTTGCGGTTACGGGCGGTAACGGCAACGATACGGATACCGAAGGCGGAACATCGACGGAAACGGGTGCGACGGATACGGACGGCAGCGAGCCGAAAACGTATACAGTCAGCATCATAACAGAGGGCGGCATGGTGATGTCGGGTATCGGTGTGTACCTTTATACCGATGAAACGCTTTCGGAGCTGATATGGTTTGCGGAAACGAACGAGGACGGCACAGCCGCGTTTGAAAACGTGACAGAGTCATCGCCCGTTGCCGTTTTGAAGGGTGTTACCGAAGGCTACGACGTTGCCGACAGCTATAAATTGACGGAGGAGTCAACGACGCTCACGCTTGCCTCTGCCGTTATATCGGATACGAGCCTTGACGGTGTGAGCTACGGGCTCGGTGACGTTATCCGTGATTTCACGGTAACGACGCCCGAAGGGGAAGAGTATACAATCTCCGCACTTTTAGAGGAAAAAGACGCCGTTGTTTTGAATTTCTGGTATATCGAATGCCAACCCTGTGCGGCTGAATTTCCGTATCTGCAAGAGGCGTATGAAACTTATGGCGACAACATAGCCGTGCTTGCACTCAACCCCGAAAATAAGAGCGACGACGAGATCGCCGCCTTCAAAGCCGACAACGGACTTACTTTCCCGATGGCACAATGCGGAACGGAGCTTAAAACGGCGATGGAGCTAACGATGTATCCCACAACGGTCGTGATCGACCGTTACGGCGTTATCACTCTCATTGAAAAAGGAACTGTAACGAGCGCAGACCTCTTTTTGTCTGCATTTGCGTATTATTCCGCCGAAGACTATAAGCAATCGCTTGTAGCGGATATTGAATCTCTTCTGACAGAGGATGAAACAGAGGTTCCTATGGGAACGGAGGAGAATCCCATCGAGCTTGGCGGCATTACCGAATTTGATGCGGAGGTTCCTGCTGGCGAAAAGCTTTATTACCACATTTATAAGGTTTCGGGCATGAAAATGACGGTGTCCGATCCCGACGTTTACGTGATATATGACGGCAAAACATATCAGTCCGAAAACGGAGAGATCTCGTTCGTCGTCACGTCTGCAGATACGTTTACTCCCGTCGTGCTCGCAATCGGCAACTCGTCAAGTGCCGACAAAACCTTCGCTGTGACCTTCTCAAATCTTGAGGGAACGTCCGCAAATCCGTATCCGCTCGAAATGGGACAGTTTGATACTGCTATCGAAGCGGACAACGACCAGGGCGTATACTATACGTTCACGGCGACGGAGAACGGTACTGTCACCGTTTATAACGTAAGTGCGACAGATAACGTCGGATACGATTACGTGCTTTATAATCTCACCTCATACGCCAATCGCACGCTTTTGTCAGACGGTGCAACCGATGAAAACGGTGTAGCGTCCGTATCCGTCGCGGTCAGCGCGGGCGATCTGGTAACGCTCACGGTCGCAACGACACCCGATGAAAACAACGCTTATCCCGCGGCTGATTTAACTTCGTACATATACTTCACACCCAGCACGGAACCCGACGGCGAAACCGGCGGCGAGACCGGCGGTGAAATCGTTGAGGACAAAGTAGAGTATACGATCTATGTCGTTGACGAAAAGGGAAAAGGCATTTCGGGCGTGAAGCTGACAGTTACAGCAGACGGTGCCGGCGCTTCACTGACGACCGATAAGAACGGCAAAGCCGTAACGGAACAAAAGGACGGTGAATACACCGTTACGCTGACACTTCCTTCGGGATATACCTCCGATGCAACGAAATTCAAGCTCAAGTCGGGTGCGACCGAGCTGACTATCACGTTGCAAACGAAAAAGAACGAAAACTCCTCCGGCGGCAACACATCGGGCGGCAACACGTCGGGCGGTGATTCGTCCGGCGGCACGACTGCTCCGAAGAACGTTTCGTATTCCGTCACCGTCGTTGACGGTTCCGGCAAGGGACAATCCGGTGTGACGGTGAAATTCATGAAGAACGGCAGCGAGGTTGCGTCCGGCACTACGGACGGAAGCGGTAAGCTTACAAAAACTCTCGAAGAGGGAAGCTACAGCGTCATTCTTTCGGGAACGTCAAAGCTTTACGATGAAAAATCCGCCGTTCTGACAGCATCGAAAACTTCACTTAAAATATGCGTTGCCGACAAAGTAGGTAACGAAAGCGTTACTATCTATCCTTCGGGCGACGAGTACGAAGCCATCATCCTATCCACGGGACACGCATATACCGATATAACGTACGGATCGCTCAACTACTTCATTTTTGAGCCGACGAAGAGCGGCGTATATTCATTTACGACGTCAAACGCAAACGCACAGATCGGATATTACGGAGGAACGTGGTTTGTTCAGTCCGTGAACGTTGCCGAGAATTACGATTCGAAAACGAATACGTTTACAATGAACGTCAAGGAAAGCTCGCTCGGTAACGTGTACATTATCGGAGTTGACGCGCTAACGGACAGTGTCGGCGGCTGTGTTATCTCTATCACACGGACGGGTGATGCCATTCTCGGACCCGAAGATATGCCCTGGACGGTATATGAAACGACGTCCGACCTTGACGAGTACAGACTTGATTTGGGAGCGACTCTTAAGTATATCGACATCACGGCAAAAACAAGTGACGTATCGCTCGTATATAACAGTTCTGACGGATATTATCACTACGGATCGGAAAACGGTCCTGTCGTGCTCGTAATGCTCGGTGAAGATGCACCGTACGTTTCGTTTGCAAAAGCAATATCCACAACGGGCATCGGCGTTTATTGTTACGATAACAAGGGTAACTTTTCTCATAAAGTTGACTATACCGAATGTCTTTACGAGTACAGTGAAAACATGGACCCCAACCGCGGCGTATATCCGCTTACGGATGACCTGATCCTTATCTATAAGAATTACGGCGATTACGCAGACTGGTACGACAGTTCGTCACAGATGTATCTTTTCAGCGAAGTTAGCGGCGTCAACAAAGAGATTTCTTGGATGTTTGCACTTTGCTACGCAGAATGACGGAAATTGTGAATGGTCATTCATAAAAATTACACTTTCTTCTGAAAAAGTGTTGAAAAATTCTTCAAGATGTAGTATACTGTATGATGAAGTTTTTTGATGCAGTTACTGCGTCTTGAAGTTTTTTAAGGAGAAATTCCGAATGAAAAATGTAAAGCTGTTTTCCTTGCTTTTTGCGCTTGTCATGTGCTTTACGCTGATGTTTACAGCGTGTGACGGCGGCACCCCCGACGAAACGGATGCACAAAGCGGCAATGAAACGGAAAGCGACACCGTAGGTATCACGTCTTCGGAAGAGGACGGAACAGAAACTGTAGATGACGGCAAGGTAACATATACCGTTAAGGTAACGGATACCGACGGCAACCCTATTTCGGGCGCGGCAGTTCAGCTTTGCCGTGACACGTGCCTGCCCGGTTCGACCAACGATAGCGGCGCTGTATCGTTTACGGTAGTCGAGGACGATTATAAGGTGTCTTTCCTCGTTGTGCCGACAGGCTATACGCTCACAGGAGATGAAACCGAGTTCTATTTTGAGGACGGATCTTATGAGATGACACTTGTCCTCGCAGCGGCAGAATAAGCCCTGTAATCTGTGCTTTGCTCGACACAGTCGAGTTAATATAGCAAAACAAAAGGAGAAAAACAAAATGAAAAACATGAAAAAATTGTTTGCTGTTGCTTTTGCTCTTTGCTTGGTAATCAGCATGGCAGTTATCACGTTTGCGGCTGAAGGCGATTCTGCAGAAGAGCCGAAGATCGTTTACGGCGCTGAAGCATTCGGCGATACCGTTACCATTCCCGCAAAGACGGCTGTATATTACAATGTATACGGCGTAAGCGGAACAGAGCTTGTAGTTGAAGGCGAAGGCGCTTTAGTAGTTTACGACGAAGTAGTCTATGCTGGCGAAGACAACGTTATTTCCGTTTTCGTTACTGCTGAATGGTTTATGAGTCCCGTTGCATTTGCAATCATTAACGACTCTGACGTTGAAGCTACATACAGCGTAAGCTTCAATATTCCCCTCGGCGATTACAGCAATCCCCAGACCCTCACGACCGATGATCTTATGTATTTTTCCACCGATCTTGTAGCAGGCGACGGCGATGGCTACTACTACACATGGACATCTGATTATACAGGTTATCTCTGTGTTGCAGCATTCGGTTATGACGAAGAATACAACGAAGTTATCTCTGACGTTATCGTAATGAACGAAAATACATACGCTCAGACAGGTCTTTGGTCATATAATTCCGATTGGGAAGATGTTTATGCTGAACCCGCTGTTATCAAGGTAAACGAAGGTGATGTTATCAGATTCAATCCCGTCGTTATGCCCGATGAAAACTGGGACATCCCCGCAGCTACGGTTGACGTATATGCATACCTTTGCCAGGGCAACGAAGAAGAATTCATTAGCTTGAATTATTTAGAATACGTTGCTAACGTTGGCGCAGGCGAAACCGTTACTTACGGTTCTTACGCTATCAGCGGCATGATCGTTACGATCGATGCTTATGACCTTGCAGGTCTTACCGTTTCCAATAACGGTGTAGATTACACCGACGAAGACGATGACGGCGTTATTTCCTTCGTTGTAGAAGGCGGCGGCATGAGAATGCCCTCTACTATCACGTTCACAAATGCTAATGAATACCCCGGATCCTATGATATCGTTTTCGAGTATCCCGTAGGTGATATGTCCAATCCCGAAGCTCTCTTCGGTATTTCTGAGTTCACGGCTAATATTGCCGAAGGCGACTATGACGGCTACTACTACTCCTGGGTAGTACGTGCAGACGGTAAGGTTACCTTCTCCGTTGCAAATGCTACCGAAGGCGTTGAGTATGACATCGTACTTATGAATAACAACACTTGGGAAATGGCATGGCTCTCTGACAGCACAGACGGCACTGTTTCTCTCGACGTTGCAGCAGGCGATGAGATCACCATCCAGGTTGTTACGTTCCCCGACGAAATGTATAACTATCCTGCAGCTGAGATCACGGTTAACGGCGAATTTGAATTCCCCGTAGGTTCTTTCGATAATCCCGAAAGCATCATGAACATCACAGAGTTTATAGCTAGCATTGCTGAGGGCAACTCTCAGGGCTACTACTACAAGTGGTATTCCCGTGCAAACGGCACGATCGTTCTCTCTGTAGCAGAAGCTACCGATGGCGTTGAATATGACATCGTTCTCACAAATATGAACACATACGAGATGGCATGGCTTTCTGACAGCACAGACGGCACGGTTTCTCTCGACGTTGCAGCAGGTGACGAAGTTATCATTCAGGTTGTTACGTTCCCCGACGAAATGTTTAACTATCCTGCAGCTGAGATCGCGGTTAACGGCGAAATTGAATTCCCCGCAGGTTCTTTCGACAACCCCGAAGCTATCGAAGAACTCGGTGACGTTGCTGTTTCTCTCGAAGAAGGCAACAGCCAGGGCTACTATCTCGCATGGACAGCTACCGAAGAGGGCACTGTTGTATTTACAGTAGCAGGCGCTACCGAAGGCGTTGAGTACGACATCGTTCTCACGAACATGAGCACATACGCTATGGCATGGCTCTCTGACAGCACAGATGGTACAGTTTCCATCGAAGTTGCAGCAGGTGACGTTGTAAACGTTCAGGTCGTTACACTTCCCGACGCGGATTGGAACTATCCTGCAGCAGAGATCGCTCTTGAAGTAGCGTATGAAGAAGATGAAGCTCCTCAGACCGGTTTTGCTACCGCTATGCTCGCAATCGTAGCTATCGCTTCCGGCGCATACGTTTCCAAGAAGAGACACTGATATTTCATAATAAATAACGTATAAATGTATAGATCCCGAATCG
>JAZNDW010000035.1:0-35888 GCA_045588245.1 Eubacteriales bacterium | reverse complement strand
CTTTCGTATGCGGACGAATCCGCAAATTTGGTCGGAGTGACAGGGTTCGAACCTGCGGCCTCAACATCCCAAATGTCGCGCGCTCCCAACTGCGCCACACCCCGATTTTGTATTGAATTTTTAGGTTTTTGCGTAGAAGTGGGACAAACTGTGGTCAAACCCGATTTTTACGCATTTTTGAGAATTTACAAAGTGCCGAAAACCCGCATAAATAAAGGCTTTTTCGCACTTTTGATTTTTCGATGCTGAGAAGTTTGTTCACGCTCCCAAAGCAGGCACTCTACCAACTGAGTTACACCTCGATTTTGTATTGAATTTTTAGTTTTTTGCGTAGAAGTGGGACAAACTGTGGTCAAACCCGATTTTTACGCTTTTTTGTGAATTTGCAAAGTGCCAATAATGCCGATGTGATCGGGCTTTTTCGCACTTTTGATTTTTCGAAGCGGCGTGGGTTATGCTCGCTCCCAAACCACCCGCTCTACCAGCTGAGCCACACCCCGATTTTGTATTTAATTCTCTTTTTCGCGATTGTCCGCTTGCGCTTCCTCTTGCAACTAAGGCTCTGTCTTCGCTCGCATCGCTCACTCGCCACTCGCCAAGCTGCGGCGACTCGGTTCTCCTCGCTTTTTCTGCCACACTTCAATGCAAATGCAGAATGATTCTATCACATAATCGCAAAATTTTCAAGTGGGCAGTGTGAATTATTAACAGTTCTGTTCTCTCTTGAAAACAAGGAGCTGATCACGCTCTCCGCGCCCATAAAAGAGGCTTGGCGTACAATCGCCAAGCCTTCCTTTTTTGTTACTTGATCTCCGTAACCGCAAAGCCAAGTGCCTCGACGGCGGCTTTCATCGCCGATCTGTCCGCCGCGCCCTTTTCGGTTTCCGTCACAAACGCCGCCTTTTTGTCGAGCTGCACGGTAACACTTTTAACACCCGCAACCTCGCGGAGTGCGCCCTCAACTCTTGCAGAACAGTGTCCGCAGTGCATTCCCTCAACGGTGAGGGTAACGTCTGCCTTCGGTTTCTTGAAAAATAGTGCCATATTCGTAGTCCTTTCGATTTATGTTGATTTTATTTGAATTTTTTCAGTCTTAATGCGTTTGTTACGACAAACAACGACGAGAGCCCCATCGCCGCCGACGCGAGCATCGGGCTGAGCATTATTCCCCAAACGGGATAGAAAACGCCTGCCGCAAACGGGATACAGATGCAATTATATATCAGTGCCCAGAAGAGATTCTGTTTTATGATCCGCATCGCTCGCGCGGAAAGACGGATCGCGGTGACAACGCTGCGCGGATCGCTTCCCATCAAAATTATATCTGCAGCCGAGGACGCAACTGCATTCTTCCCCGTTGACGCGGCGACGCCGACGTCGGCTGACGACAGCACGGGTGCGTCGTTGACACCGTCGCCGACCATGGCGACGAGCTCGCCCTTGTGGGCGGCTCGGATCTTGTCAAGCGCCTCTATTTTACCCGACGGTCTTACGCCGTACGTGACACGGCTCGCGGGTATGCCGACTTCGTCGGCTACGGCGGAGGCGACCTCTCCGTTGTCGCCCGTTATCATATAAACGTCGACTCCGCGGGCTGTGAGCTCCGCTACAGCCTCCCGCGAGCCTTCGCGGACGCTGTCGGAGACCGTAACGTAGCCGGAAAGAGTTCCGTCAACGGCAATGTACAGCACCGTTTTGCCGCTCGATATTGCCGTCGGCGCAGTAGCATCACTGACGCCGCACTCACGCAGATACGCAAGATTACCGACGTTGACCTTTCTTCCCGACACCACGGCGGCGACACCGCCGCCAACGGTGTTTTCAAAATCAGTCGCCTCTTGCAGCTGCACGCCGCGCTCTTTTGCATAGCGCACAACGGCATCCGCCAAGGGATGTGAGGACATTTCCTCAATGGCTGCAGCAAGTCCGAGCAGCTCGTTTTCGCTGATGGCACCGTATGTTTCAACTCCGTCGACCGTCATCTCGCCCGTTGTGAGCGTTCCCGTTTTATCGAACGCAACGGCGCGGAGCTTGTGCGTTGCCTCAAGCGCTTCGCCCGAGCGTATAAGGACACCGAGCGAGGCACCCGTGCCGCACGCCGCCGTCACCGCCGTCGGTGTTGCAAGGCCGAGCGCGCACGGACACGAGATCACGAGCACTGAAACCGCCGCTGTGAGAGCACTCTCGACGCCGCCGCCTGCAATGAGCCATACCGCCGCCGTTACGACGGATATGGCGATTATGACGGGAACGAACACCTTTGCTATCTTATCCGCAAGTCTTGCGACGGGGGCTCTCGACGCCGCCGCGTCCTCAACGAGTGCTATGATCCCGGCGAGGGTCGTATCGTCACCCGTCCGCGTCACGCGCATTTCGGCATATCCCGACAGCACCGTTGACGGGCAGATCACGCTATCTCCCACGCCCTTCTCTATCGGCATGGACTCGCCCGTAACGGCGGCTTCGTCGCAGCTTACGGCGCCCGAAACGAGCTCGCCGTCCACAGGAACGCTCTCGCCCTCAAGCAGTTTAACGACGTCACCGACCGTGAGCTCCGACGTCGGAAGTATCACCTCTTCGCCGCCGCGAATAACTCTCGCCGTCATCGGCGCGAGTGCTGCCAGCGCGCGGATCGCGTCGGTTGTGTGACGGCGGGAACGTGCCTCGAGCGTTTTGCCGAGGGTCACAAGTGTCAGAATCATTGCCGCAGACTCAAAATAGAGGTGATGCGCCTCTGTTTTTATCAAGTAAAAGCTGTATATATACGATGCGAGTGTGCCGAGTGTAATGAGTGTATCCATATTCGGTGCGCCGTGCAGCGCGGAAGAAAATCCGCTTTTGTAAAAACGGCTGTTTATCACCATAACCGCCGTCGTTAAAACGATCTGCACCGCGGCAGAAACGTAATATCCCATAAACGATGGAACGGGTGCACCCCACATGACTCCCATCGAAAGATAGAAAACAGGGATCGACAGTATCACCGAGGCAACAAGCCGAGTTATCATTTTTTTATCTTCACGGCGTTCGTTTTCCTCACGCTCACGTGCAACCTTTGCCGAGTCGAGTGTCTCGGCGCCATAGCCGCCCGATTTCACGGCAGCGATTATTTCGTTTGCCGTCGTTTTCTCGGTTTCGTAACGCACCGTCATCGAGTCGGTGAGCAGGCTCACCGAGCAGGATTCAACTCCGTCAACCGCCGTCGTCAGCCGTTCAACAAACGCGCTGCACGCCGAGCAGCTCATGCCCGTCACGCGGAATTTTTGCGATTTTATCATTGTTCTGCTCCTTTTTTTGCCGACTTTGCGCGCTTGATACCGCAAAGGTCGCATATAACTTCTCCCGCGATAACGAGTCCCGCCGCAGACGGAACGAAGCTGATGCTCGCGGGGACAGAACGACGCGACTCTGTCGATTCTGCCGTCACGCGGACGAGTTCTTCGTCAGAGATCACGACTTTAAGCTTTTTTATGCCTCTGTTTCGGCATTCACGGCGCATAACACGCGCAAGCGGATCGCCTGCAGTCTTTGAAATATCTGTCACGTAAAAGCGCGACGGATCGAGCTTATTTCCCGTTCCCATTGAACTGATGACGGGAATGCCGTGCTCCTGCCCGTACATGGCGAGCATCAGCTTCGCCGTTACGTTGTCGATCGCATCTACAATATAGTCGCATCCCGAAAGATCGACCTTTTCTGCCGTTTCGGGCAGATAAAAAATCGGATAAACCGTGACTTTTGCCGTCGGATTGATCATTTTTATGCGCTTTTCCGCCGCCGCCACCTTATCTGTGCCGATATTTTCCGTCGTTGCGATGATCTGACGGTTCACATCGGACTCGGAGACGACGTCTCCGTCGACGAGGATGAACTCGCCGACACCTGCTCTTGCGAGCGCTTCGACCGTATACGAGCCAACGCCGCCGACGCCAAAAACGGCGACTTTGGCGGAGATTATTTTTTTCTGCGCGTCATCACCGACAAGACGGCGCGTACGCGAGGTATATTTATCGTCCATAGTCATCCTTTCGCAAAGCGAACTCAGAATTGCGCTCACCTTTCCGACAATTAAAGCAGCCTCAATAACGGACTGTTCAGTCTTGATTCTACACTCTAATTATATATCAAGTATCATATTTATATCAAGTACGCAGATGTAACTTATGTGGTATCTTTTTTGTGATCACTCCCGGCAAAGCGGTAAAATGACGGAAAATTGCGCTCTGCGAGCAAAAAAATCCTGCACATCATGATTGACTTATACATACATACATGATATAATCGTAATGTTACAGAATCTGTGCCGTGTCGGCAGCGATGCCCCAAACGCACAAATGCAAAGAAAGGAACATCATAAAATGAAGCGTATCAAGTCCCTCGCGACAAAGAATCTTTGCGAAAGCGCCAAGAAGGGTGGCTGCGGCGAATGCCAGACTTCCTGCCAGTCCGCTTGCAAGACCAGCTGCGGCATCGCAAACCAGAAGTGCGAAAACAAAAAAGAAACAAAGAAGTAATTCGCTATAACTTCGAATGCCGCCACAAGGCGGCATTTTTTATGACATTTCACATATATTAAGGAATTTACTATGACACACAGATATAAGCTCGGCGGGTATAACATCGTGCTCGATATATGCTCCGGCTCCGTCCACGTTGTGGACGACGTCGCATACGACATCATCGGTATGTACGAGGAAAGATCCAAGGACGAGATCATTGCGGAAATACTTACAAAATACGAAGGACGGGACGATGTAACGCAAACGGACATCGTTGACTGTATTGCCGATATTGAGGAGCTTCGGGACATGGGCAAGCTGTTCACACCCGACACCTTTGAGCCCATCGCGGGTGAGCTGAAGCGCAAGACCTCCGGTGTCGTCAAGGCGCTCTGTCTGCACGTAGCGCACACCTGCAATTTGAACTGCTCTTATTGCTTTGCAAGCCAGGGCAAATATCAGGGTGAGCGCGCCCTTATGAGCTATGAGGTCGGAAAACAGGCTCTTGATTTTCTCATCGAAAACTCAAAAGGCCGCCGCAATCTTGAGGTCGATTTCTTCGGCGGCGAGCCGCTGATGAATTTTGACGTTGTAAAGCGACTCGTAGAGTACGCCCGTACACGCGAAGAAGAGTGCGGCAAAAATTTCCGCTTCACGTTGACGACGAACGGCATTCTGATCGACGACGACGTCATCGACTTCTGCAACCGCGAAATGAGCAACGTCGTACTCTCCCTCGACGGCAGAAAAGAAGTCCACGACCGTTTCCGCGTAGACTACGCGGGCAACGGAAGCTGGGAACGCATCGTTCCGAAGTTTCAAAAGCTCGTCGAGTCCCGTGGCGGCAAGGATTACTACATGCGCGGCACATTTACACACGCGAATCCTGATTTTTTGGCCGATATAAAAGAAATGCTCTCTTTAGGCTTTACGGAGCTGTCGATGGAGCCCGTCGTCTGCGCCCCCGACGATCCCTCCGCACTCACGTCCGAGGACATAAAACTCGTATGCGAGCAGTACGAAAAGCTTGCGGAGCTGATGCTACACCGTCACCGCGAGGGCAAGCCCTTCACCTTCTACCACTACATGATCGACCTTTCGGGCGGTCCGTGCATTTATAAGCGCGTTTCGGGCTGCGGCTCGGGCACCGAATACATGGCTGTTACCCCGTGGGGCGATCTTTATCCCTGCCACCAATTCGTTGGCGATGAAAAATTCAAGCTTGGCAACGTCTACGACGGCGTTAACAATCACGAAATTCAGAACGAATTTCTCGCCTGCAACGTCTACTCGCGCCCCGAATGCCGCGACTGCTGGGCAAAGCTTTACTGCTCTGGCGGCTGCGCCGCCAACGCCTACCACGCAACGGGCGCGATCACGGGAATCTACGAGCACGGCTGCGAGCTTTTCCGACGCCGCATGGAATGTGCCATCATGCTCGAAGCCGCGAAGGCGCTTGATGAAGAATGAAAACTCCCATCTGTGATTTTGTCCGCAACTACGCAGGCAGCGGCACACTTCGCCTGCACATGCCCGGTCACAAGGGCATCGGAAACTTCGGTGAGGTCTGCGACATCACCGAGATCGACGGCGCCGACGTGCTCTACGATGCACGCGGCATCATAAAAGAAAGCGAAGAGAATGCCGCCTCCCTTTTTGGCACGGCGAAGACGATCTATTCCGCCGAGGGTTCGTCCCTCTCTATCCGTGCGATGCTGTACCTCGTACGTTTACACAGCGGCAGCGACCGTCCGCGAATCCTCGCGGGACGCAACGCACACAAAACGTTTATGACGGCGGCAGCACTGCTTGACATTGACGTGGAATGGCTTTATCCCGACGAGGCGGCGAGCCTTCATTCGTGCCGCGTTACAGCGGCGGCGCTTGAAGCCGCGCTCTTTTCGGGCACACGCACCGACGCCGTATACGTCACCTCTCCCGATTATCTCGGCAACATCACCGACATCGCCCCGATCGCCGAGGTCTGCTGTCGGCACGGTATCCTCCTCCTCGTCGATAACGCGCACGGCGCGTATCTGCGGTTTTTACCCGAGGGCCGTCATCCGATCTCTCTCGGCGCCGATATGTGCTGTGATTCCGCGCACAAAACGCTCCCCGTTCTCACGGGAGGCGCGTATCTGCACTTATCAAAGTCAGCTCCCGACGGACTGTGCGAGCTTGCCGAGTCTGCGATGTCGATGTTTGCATCAACGTCGCCGTCGTATCTCATCCTGCAGTCGCTCGACGCGGCGAATCCTTATCTGGCAAGCGAATTCCGCGAACGGCTCGCCGAATACGTGCGCGACGTCGCAAAGCTGAAGTCACGTATTTGTGACGCGGGCTTCACTCTCTGCGGCGACGAGCCGATGAAGCTGACGCTTTCCGCGAAGCCGTACGGCTACACGGGGACGGAGCTTGCATCTGCCCTCTTCGAACGCGGCATCGCTACAGAGTTTGCCGATCCCGACTACGTCACGATGATGCTCTCACCCGAGCTGGGACGCGACAGCCTTGACAGGATTTACACCGCACTCGCCGAGCTCCCAAAGCGCGAAGCGATATCGGTGTGCGCCCCCGTCACGCACCGCGGTGTGCGGATGATGTCCGTCAGACGTGCGATGCTGTCACAGTCAGAGTCGCTGCCGATTGCTGACGCCGTCGGCAGAGTGCTTGCATCAGCGAACGTGTCGTGCCCGCCCGCCATCCCGATACTCGTGTCGGGAGAGCTGATCGACGAAGCCTCCGTTGAGGCGTTACGATATTACGGTATTGACGCGGTCAGAGTAGTAAAATAAGATACAAAAAGTGCGAACACGTATTTTTGTGTTCGCACTATTTTTTATCGCTTTTCAAATATCGCCGCTATTGACGGAAACGGCTCGACGGTGCGGCGCAATATCCCGTTCATGTGCGCGATGAGTATGCCGTAATTCGTCACGGGGATGCCGCGATCGGCGCATGAGCGGAGACGGTATCGCATCTCGCGCTCGTTCAGCATACATCCGCCGCAATGAACGACCATTTTATATTCGGAGACGTCATCGGGAAATTCGCGTCCCGACGTGAAAACGAATTCGGGCTCCGCGCCCGTGTGGCGCCGGATCCAATTCGGCAGCTTCACGGTGCCAATGTCCTCGCACTGTCTGTGATGCGTGCACCCCTCGGAGATAAGAATCTTATCGCCTGTTTTGACTTCGTCAACGGCGACGGCTCCCGCAACAGCGAGCGGCAGGTCGCCCTTATAGCGAGCCATAAGGATCGAAAATGACGTCAGCGCCACGTCATGCGGCACGAGTCCCGCCACCTTGCCGAAGACCTGACTGTCAGTTACGACCATTCTCGGCGGCGCTGCCAGCTTTCCGAGCGTTTCGGTCAGCTCCGTATCACGGCAGACGAGCGCGGACGCTCCTGCCTCAAGTATGTCGCGGATCGTCTGCTGTTGCGGAAGTATCAGCCGCCCTTTCGGTGCAGATTTGTCGATCGGCACGACGAGCACGACGACGTCCGTCGGCGACAAAAGATCCGCGATGAGCTGTCGGCGGTTTTCCTCGCCAAGAGCAAGGTGCGCGATCTTTTCTTTCAGCTCGGCAACACCCCTGCCCGTAAGTGCGCTGACGTAAACGGTATCGTCCTCGCTTTTCGGTATCACATCGTATAGGTCTGACTTATTGCGGGCGATAACGTACGGAATATTCTTTTCGCGGACGAGGGAGAGCAGCTCCTCATCCTCTTTTGTCAGCGCCGTCGTCGCGTCCGTCACGATAACGGCAACGTCCGATCTGTTCAGCACCTCGCGCGTCTTTTTGACGCGGAGCTCACCGAGCTCGCCTTCGTCGTCGATGCCGGGCGTGTCGATTATCATGACCGCCCCCATCGGCAACAGCTCCATCGCCTTATAAACGGGGTCCGTCGTCGTTCCCTTTACGTCGGAAACGATTGCGAGATTTTGCCCTGTGACAGCGTTCACGAGGCTCGACTTGCCTGCATTTCTCCGTCCGAAAAATGCGATATGGACGCGCTCACCCGACGGAGTTGTGTTCATGTTGCTCATTTCGCAGCTCCTCTACGTTCTTAAAAACGGAAATCTCTTTCGCCCGATGCGATCTTTTCAAGTCTTTCTTCAACGATCGCGCGTATCTTTTCTCTCGGAATGTCATTGATCTGCGCGGAGATAAGCTTTTCGCCGACCTCTTTCGTTTCAGACGATGCGTAGTCCTCCAGATATTCCTTCAGCGTCATCAAAGCGTTCGGCAAACAGCAGTTGCTGATCTGTCCCGATTTGCAAAGCGACATGAAGCGGTCGCCCGTTCTTCCCTCTCGGTAGCACGCCGTGCAGAACGAGGGCAGATATCCCATCTCCATCAGCCATTTTACGATTTCGTCAAGCGTTCTTGTGTCGGAAAGATCGAACTGTGCGGAGTTTTCCTCCTCCGGTTCGGGTTCAACGTAACCGCCGACGCTCGTGCGTGAACCGCCCGATATCTGCGATATGCCGAGGTTGAGCAGGCGCTCACGCACCTTCGGCGATTCGCGCGTGGAGATTATCATGCCCGTATAAGGAACGGAAACGCGGATGCAGGCGACGATCTTTGCAAAGATGTCGTCGGAGATGCCGTTGTCAAATTCGTCCGGATCAATATCGTCGGCAGGGCAGATCCTCGGCACGCTTATCGTGTGCGGACCGACGCCGTAAGCGGCTTCAAGATGCTCTGCGTGCATGAGAAGTCCCGCAAACTCGTAGCGATACAGCTCAAGTCCGAACAAAACGCCGAGTCCCACGTCGTCAATGCCGCCCTGCATCGCTCTGTCGTGCGCTTCGGTGTGGTATTTATAGTTGCTCTTCGGGCCTGTGGGATGCAGACGCTCGTAGCTTTCTTTATGATACGTTTCCTGGAAAAGGATATACGTTCCGATGCCCGCCTCCTTCAGCTTGCGGTAGTTTTCGACCGTAGTTGCGGCGATATTAACGTTGACACGGCGGATCGCGCCGTTCTTATGCTTGATGGAATATATCGTTTTGATCGATTCAAGAACGTATTCGATCGGCGAATATACTGGATGCTCGCCCGTTTCGAGCGCCAAGCGCTTGTGTCCCATATCCTGAAGCGCGATGACCTCGGCGCGTATCTCGTCCTGGGAGAGCTTCTTTCTTGCGATATTCGTATTTTTCATGTGATACGGGCAGTAAAGGCACCCGTTCACACAGTAGTTCGACAGATAAAGCGGCGCGAACATAACGATTCTGTTGCCGTAAAACTCATTCTTTATTTCTCTTGCGAGGGCATAAATCTCCTCGTTTTTATCCTCAAGCTCGCAGGCGAGCAGGACGGAGGCTTCTCTGTGGGAAAGTCCCTTTTTTTCTTTTGCTTTCGCAATTATCGCATCTATCAGCTCCGAGTCGGTCTTGTGTGCGTCTGCGTATGCAAGAGTATCGACGATCTCTTCGTGATTGATGAACTCCTCCGCGTGCGGAGATTTAGGGTCGTAGTTATACATTTTCTATTTTCCTTTCTGCTATATCGTTTTATGTTTGCCGTGCGCCGTTACCGTCGCCCGGCTTTATTGATTCTGCACTTTTCTGTCGCCTCTGTTGACGACGATGCGATACCCTATCGCCTCCATGCGTGACGCAAGCTCGTTGCGGCTTTCCGCCGCCTCGCTTCCCGAATGAAGCTTGCCGTCGTATAAGTTATATTTGCTTCGCACCTCCGAGGGAGAAAGATTCGGCATACACACGTTCGCGCCTGCCAATATTCCCATTTCGCGTCCTCGCGGATGGATCGACCCGAGTGCCGTCGTTGCGGGCAGAAGCACGCTCGGCAGCATCAGGCGCACGATCCCGAGCAGCAACAGCGTTGTGTCGAGAGAGCCTCTTTCCATGTCCGCAAACGGGGTGTCCCGATGCGGAATGAACGGGCCGATCCCAACCATGTCGGGCTGAAAATCCGCCATAAAGGACAGATCCTTCGCTATCGTTTCGGGCGTTTGGTACGGTGAGCCCACCATCAGACCGCATCCGACGGCGTAGCCGAGGGATTTTAAGTCATATAAACAGCGCATTCTGTTCTCTAACGTTTGGCTCGTCGGATGAAGCTTGCCGAAATGCTCGGAATCCGCCGTTTCGTGACGCAACAGGTACCTGTCTGCGCCCGCTTCGCGCCAAAGCGCGTACACGTCACGGCTGTGCTCGCCGACGGAGAGTGTCACCGCACAGTCGGGGTGCGCCGTTTTGATGTCCGACACGAGCTTTGCGATCCTTTTCGGCGTATAGTGTACGTCCTCGCCGCCCTGAAGCACAAACGTCCTGTAGCCGAGGTCATAGCCGACACGGCAGCATTCGAGTATCTCCTCCTCATCCAAACGATAGCGCTCCGCGCATCTGTTTGACGCTCTGATGCCGCAATAGTAACAATCGGATCGACAATAATTCGTAAATTCAATGAGTCCGCGAATATAAACGTCGCGTCCGTATATGCGTTCCCGCACCGCCTGTGCGCGGCGGAAGATCTCGTCGGAAACGCTGCCGTCTGCGTCTGAAACGAGGGCGGCAAATTCCGCCTCGGTCAATCGTCTTTCACGTTCAAGCTTTTCTATCAGCTCTTTCACTTTTTCTCCTCCGGCAGCTTTGAGTACAGCGCCTTTGCCGACACTCCCGGGAGCATTCCCGCTTTGCCCGAAAGCGTGCTGATAACGTCGCCCGGCGCATCAATAACGATGCTTATAAGGCTGATTCCGCGTTCACGGTGCGGAATGCCCATTCGTCCGACAATGTAATCCTTATATTCATGCAAAAGCTTATTCAAAGGGTCAACGGAATTCGGTTCGTCAACGACGATCCCCAAAAGTGCGATTCGGTTTTCCATTTATGTATCTCCGTGTAGTTTATCAACAAAAAAGCTCCCTACACGGGAGCGCACAAGAGCCGCGCACCGATGAGTGGTGCGCCGCACACGTTATGGCACCCCTTCTGAGTCAGGTGCGCGCTTTTGCAAAAGCGTTTCCTTTCCCGTCAGACAAAGCATTTTTGTTCATCTTTATTATATCACATTTGCTTATCTTTGTAAAGCGGAAAAATAAAGCACAGAACGGCACGCAAGTATGCCGCACCCCTCCCCCACCGGGCGAAAAATACATCATCTATAAGATATGACATTGAAAAATCAGTACATATATATTATAATAATATATACACGTTATTTTGACACCAAAAACAAAGGAGATACAGCATCAAAATGAACTGCACGACGATCAGAAAAATAGTTTCAATGCTGCTCGCAGCATCATTCCTGTTTTCGCTTGCTGCTTGCGGCGGTGATCCCGTCGATAACGACGACTCCACCGACACGGGAACAGACACGGAAAAAGAGTCCGGATCCGCAGCCGACACCGAGGGCACCGACGTCCCCGACATCGGCGACATCATAGAGGAAGAATTCAACCTCGTTGAGCTTCCCGAGGTCGAATCGTGGGACGGCGTGAAGATATACAGCTCCGGCACCGTTGCAGGCGACGCGGTCCTTTACGACGAGGGAATCAGTCTCGTTTACGACGAGGATCTCGGCAAAAACGTCGTCAAGCTTGACGGTGGCGACGGCTACCTCAAGCTCCCGAACGACGTCTGGTCAAAAGCCACAGAGGGCTTCACCGTAAAATTCTACGTCAAACCCGACAAAGGTGCAAATTCGCTTTCTAATATATTTCAGACAAACCTTTGCGGTTACGGCGCCGGTGACACGGCGTGGTATGACGCTCCCGAAATTTCGCTCACCGTCGGCGGTAACGTCCGCGTATTCGTCGGAGGCAGAACCATAAACGGCGTTTACAACGCCACCGCCACCTATAATAACGGTGTCGCGGGCGACGACAGAGCTTACTCCGAGCCCAACGGACACAAGCCCCGTTTCACGGGCACGACTTCCGCTATCGCCAAGGGCAAGTGGTCTGAGGTCATCATCTCTATCTCCAAGGACGGGATGAACATCTACGTCAACGGCGAAGAAACGAAGGTCACGAAGAATTCCTCAGACGGAAGCAACATTTCTTCCGCGCTCAATTACCTTTTCGGCGACTACAATAACGGCGAAAATCTGTTGCCGCAGTACGTCAACACCTCCATCGGCAATTCCGTTTACGGCGACACCCCCAACTTCGTTGGCTGTGTGGGTGACATCCGCGTTTATTCGCAGGCGCTCGACCCCGACACCGTCATTCGCACGTACGCCGACTACATCTGGAACTTTAACGGCGACAACATCGACACAACCGGCGAAGCTGAAACAACCGTTGAAGACCTTGACTCCTATCTCGGCAACACTCCCCTTGAGGTCGTTGACGGACTTACGGTTACATCCCCCGACGGACAAACCGTCGTAACGATCCGCCGCGACGACGCACAGAGATATTATTATTCCGTAGCGGAGGGCGACTCCGTTATCGTTCGCAACTCGCTTATCGGATTTGAGGCAAAGGAAGGCGTACTCAAAGAGACGCTGAAGGTCCGCGAGGGCTCCATTGACACGGATTACGTCAAGGAGACCTACGACATCATCACCGGTATGAACGCAACGGCTACCGATGAGCACAACGAGCTCCGCTTCACCCTTGAGGGCGAGGACGGCTCCTTCGATTTCGTTATCCGTGTCTTCGACGACGGCGTTGCGTACAAATATGAAAACGTCACCTTCGGTGACTCCGAAAAGATCACCGTCACACGCGAATATTCCGAAGTTGTGCTGACGTCAACGTCGCGTACGTGGTCTCATGCCATTAATGCAACGTATGAAGCCGAATTTGTGAAGCGCAACAAGAGTCAGCTTGAATCGCTCACCTCGAAGCTCTCAACTCCCATGCTCGTCAACACGGGCGAGTATTGGATGCTCATTGCTCAGGCGGGCATCATCAACAACGGCGGTGACTACTGCGCCTGCGGACTGCAAACGGAAAGCGGCTCGATTTCATTGCGTTGGGACTTCGGCCTTGACCGCGACCCCAACCGCGAAGCAACGGGCGAGCTCGACCGCCCCGGTCACATCGATATAACGTCGGTTAAGACACGCAACGGCTTCTCTACGCCGTGGCGCGTCCTCGTCATCTCCGATGACCTTGAAGAGTTCACTGAAAGCACCATCATCATGGACCTCAACCCCGAAGCTGACGAAGAGCTCTTCGCCGACACCTCCTACATCGAGCCCGGCAGAGTTGCCTGGAGCTGGTGGGCAGAAGAAGGCGAACAGAATAACTATAACAAGCACATCGAATACATAGATTTCGCAGCCGCAAACGGCTGGGAATACGTTTGCCTTGACGCATATTGGCGCGCATTTGAGAGCCGTATAGGCGAGATGTGCGAATACGCTGAGGAAAGGGGCGTCGGACTTTTCGTTTGGGTAAACTACCGCGACATCAAAAACCAGACTAACCTTGAAAAGCTCTTCAAATCGTGGGCTGACGCAGGAGTTCGCGGAATCAAGACGGACTATTTTGAATCCGACGCACCGAACGTTCTGCAGGTTATGGAAAACACCGCGATCTGTGCTGCCGAAAACCGCTTGATGCTCCTGTATCACGGCTGTGTTCATCCGGGCGGAGAATCGCGCACGTACCCGAACATTCTGACAGTTGAAGCCGTTCTCGGAGAAGAAAATCACAAGTGGAGCGCGCTTCCCACGATCGAAAGCTGCCTCACGTTCCCCTTCACGCGCAACATCTGCGGTCCGATGGACTACACACCCGTTGCAACGAAGGTCGGCAGCAACGAATCGACGCACGGCTTCGGCCTTGCGATGACGGTCGTTTACGAATCGGGACTGCAGCACCTTGCGTCCTCCGCCGCATCGTATAAGCTTTATAACGGTCTGTCCTTCCTTAATAACCTCTCCGTACAGTGGGATGAATCGACTCTCATCGAGGGTTATCCCGGCGAGTACATCACCGTAGCCCGCCGTTCGGGCGAGGATTGGTACATCGGCGCGATGACGCTTGAAGCAAAAACGGCATCCGTTCCGCTTTCCTTCCTCGGTGGCGGTGAATATAACGCCTACATCTACCGCGACAAGGAAGACGGCTCCCGTCTTGTGATTGAGGAACGCACCGTATCCGCCGCCGACACGCTTGAGCTCTCGCTCCTTGATGCGGGCGGCGCCGCCGTTATCATCACGAAGCGCGACATTGACACGCACGTAGAAGGCACCATCGACTACGATAGTTACACGTATTATGAAGCCGAAGCCTCCGTCAACACGAAGAAGGGCGCTGCCGTAAATCAGAGCTCCTCCACGTGCTCCGGCGGCGCAAAGGTCGGCTACGTCGGACTCGGCGCAGGCAACACGCTCACCATCAACAAGATAACCGTTGATGAGGCAGGCACCTACACTCTCGTGCTCTACTACTGCACGGGCGAAAACCGTAAAGTTACTCTCACCGTCAATGGCGAGGACACATACGAGCTTACAAACCTCAACAGCGGCAGCTTCGCTAATCCCGCCTCCGTTTCGATCGAAGTCGAGCTTTTGGCAGGCGAGAACACCGTTATGTTCTCAAATAACTCCGCCTACGCGCCCGACATTGACATGATCGGCATCTCAAATGAAAAAAAGTGACCGCACGTATAAAAACGCTCCCCGTAAAGCTGTGGCTTTACGGGGAGCTTGTTTTGACGGCACGGAGCTTGTCCTGCGTCAAAAACGTCACAATTACAAATACTAAGGTCACATTTTGAAAAATTATTTCTCATGCGTTGAAGTGTGATGTGATCGGTGGTATAATGTTTACTGTAAACGTAGTTTACTGTAAACGTAGCTTACTTCAAATACAGCATTTCTATAAAGGAAGGCAGCTTTCTCATATTATGGTTCATAAAAAAGCTCCCCGTCGGGAAAAACCCCGACGTATAGATACGGCAAAAATACTCGTTTTCGGGTTTCTGTCCGTAATCGCCGTCGGCGCCATACTCCTGATGACGCCCGCGGCAAGCGCCGACGGGACCCCGACTCCGTGGTACGACGCACTTTTCACGGCGGTGTCCGCCACCTGTGTGACGGGCCTCGTTTCCGTTGACACGGCACTTCACTGGTCCGTTTTCGGGCAGGTTGTTATCCTTTTCATGATACAAACGGGCGGACTTGGATTTATGACGATAGCAGCACTGCTTTCGGGCATTATGCGCCGCCGTATGTCGCCGAAGGAGAGCTTGCTCTTGGCAGAATCCCTCTCCGTTGACACGTATTCCGACCTCGATTCGCTGGCACGGCGCATCATTGGCGGCACCGTCTTTTTTGAAGCCGTAGGCGCCGTCGTTCTTGCGGTGCGTTTCGTTCCGCTTTTCGGTTGGCGGCACGGCATATACGTCTCCGTTTTTCATTCTGTTTCCGCTTTCTGTAACGCAGGCTTTGACGTTCTCGGCGATTATTCGGGGGCGTTCGGGGGCATGACGCCGTTTTACGGCGACGCGCTCGTTTCCTTGACGCTATGCGCCCTCATCATAATCGGCGGCATCGGTTTTGTCGTTTTGGACGATATAAAAGCGTGGATCACAAAGCGTACCCGTCTTTCCGTTTATTCCCGCCTTATGCTGATCTCGTCGGCGATCCTCATTTTCGGCGGAGCTTTCTTGACGGCGCTCCTTGAATGGAACAACGCCGACTCCATCGGCGCCTACACCGTCGGCGAAAAGCTTCTTTCGTCGCTTTTCGCCTCCGTCACGCTCCGAACGGCGGGATTTTCCACCGTTGACTTTGGCACAATGACGGAACCGACACAATATTTCATGATGATCCTTATGTTCATCGGCGGCGGAGCAGGCTCCACGGCGGGCGGTGTTAAGGTCGTAACGTTTACAACCGTCATTCTCGCAATCATAACGACGGCGCGCGGCGGCGACGAGGTCAACGTCTTCCATAGACGCATTCCCTCCGCCGACGTAAAAAAGGCGCTATCCGTCATCGTCATTCAGCTCGCCGTCACCCTTGCAGCCGCGATCACGCTCTCATCAACGTGCGGCACTTCAATGACGGCAGCCCTCTTTGAAACGTTTTCGGCTTCGGGCACGGTAGGACTTTCGCTCGGATTGACGCCTATGCTGCCGCCTGCGGCACTAATGCAGAATGCAACGCTGATGTTTTTCGGGCGTGTCGGTATACTCACCGTCACGTACGCTATCTCAATGAAAAACGCAAGCAGATCCGACGTTATCAGATATGCGGACGCTCACTTCCCCATATAAGCTACACAGAAAGGATTGGTTACATAAATGAAAAGCTTTTGCATTATAGGACTTGGCAAATTCGGACGCAATCTGGCAACACTTCTTTATAAAAACGGCGCACACGTCACCGTCGTTGACAGAAACCCCGACATCATCAACGCCATTTCCGACAACGTCACAACCGCCATTGTCGCTGAGCCCACAAACGAGGAAGTTTTGAAGCGAATCGGCGTCACAAACTTCGACTGCGTCATTCTCGGCATGGTTTCAAACGTCAATGACTGCATCATGCTGACCCTTATGTGTAAAGAGCTTGGTGTGCGCCACGTCATCGCACGTGCCGCAGACGAAAAGCACAAGCGCGTGCTTGAAAAGATCGGTGCAGACCGCATCATCTTCCCCGAGCTTGACACAGCAGAAAAGCTTTCGCGCTCGCTGACTATCCCGAACGTTATTGAGTATATCGAATATTCAGACGATTATTCGATCGCCGAGATCCCTGTTCCGAAAAGCTGGGTCGGAAAATCCCTCCTTCAGCTTGACGTCAGAAAAAAATATGACGTCACCGTCATCTCCTGCCGCCACGACGGTTCACTTGAAATCTCCCCTAGTCCAAACACACCGTTCGCCGCAGGCGATACCGTTTCTGTCCTCGGACGCAACGACCGCCTGACGAAGCTTGCCGACATTTTATAAATTTCACACATCTATACCGCAATAACATAAGGAAAGGATGCCACCATGAACGAATTTGAAGTTTTGGCAAGACAGCTTGTCGCAAAAATGACTCTCGCTGAAAAGTGCTCACAGCTCAAGCACGAAGCCCCCGCAATCGAACGCCTTGGCGTTCCCGAATACAATTGGTGGAACGAAGCTCTCCACGGTGTTGCACGTTCGGGAGTTGCAACCGTATTCCCGCAGGCTATCGCCATGGCGGCGTCCTTCGACGATTCCCTACTCGGCCGCGTCGCCGTTGCGATATCGGACGAGGCTCGTGCGAAGTACAACGAATACCGCCGTTACGGCAGTACGCAGATCTATCAGGGACTCACGTTCTGGTCTCCGAACATCAACATTTTCCGCGACCCCCGTTGGGGCAGAGGTCATGAGACCTATGGCGAGGATCCCTATCTTACAGGACGCATGGGTGCCGCCTTCGTAAAAGGACTTCAGGGCAATGGCAAATACCGCAAGCTCGATGCAACCTTGAAGCATTATGCCGTTCACAGCGGTCCTGAATCGCTCCGTCACCACTTCGATGCCGTTGCAAACAAGCAAGATATGTTTGAAACGTATCTTGAAGCGTTCCGCTACTGCGTGGAAAAGGCTGACCCGTCAGCCGTTATGGGTGCTTACAACAGAACGAACGGCGAGCCCTGCTGTGCTTCGCCTGTGCTTATAAACATTTTATATAAGACCTTTGGCTTCCGCGGCTATTATCTTTCCGACTGCGGCGCCATCAACGACATCAACGCTCATCACCATTACACCGACTCGCCTGCGGAAAGCTCCGCCATCGCCGTCAAAGCGGGCTGTGTCCTCAACTGCGGTTCCGCGTATGCGTCGCTGCTTGCGGCGCACGACGCAGGACTCATTGACGAAGAGACGATAACGGAGGCTGTCGTCAAGCTCTTTACGGCGCGTTACCGCCTTGGCATGTTCGCCGACGACTGCGAATACGACGCTATCCCGTATAACGTCGTTGACTGTCCGCGCCATCGCACTCTGAACCTGAAAATGGCTCGTGAATCTATCGTTTTGCTGAAAAACGACGGAATCCTGCCGCTTTCCAACTCACGCGACCTCAAGATCGCCGTCATCGGCCCGAATGCCGACGACGTTGACGTTTTACTTGGAAACTATAACGGAACTCCGTTTGATTCCGTTACCGTTTTCGAGGGCATCAAGCGTGCCGCCAAAGGCAAGGTCTACTACGCCAAGGGCTCGCGCTACTTCCGCGGCGACGTTGACGCTTGGGACGAGCATTATCTGCGCGACGCGGAGCTTGCCGCAGACCGCGCCGACGTCGTTATTCTCTGCGTCGGTCTTTCGCCCGCCTACGAGGGCGAGGAAGGCTCGTTCGGTCACGGCGGTGACAAGCCCGACATTGAGCTTCCCGAAGCACAGCGCAAGCTTTTTGAGGCTGTCGCCGCGCGCGGCAAGCCTGTCATCACCGTCAACTGTAGCGGCAGCGCCATGAATCTTTGCCGCGTCGACGAAGCGTCACGCGCCGTTATACAGTTCTTCTACGGCGGCGCACGCGGAGGCGAGGCGCTTGCCGACATCATTTTCGGCAAGGTGTCGCCCTCGGGACGACTTCCTGTGACCTTCTACCGTTCAACGGACGATCTTCCTTCGTTTGAGGATTACTCAATGGACAACAGAACGTATAAATTCTACAGCGGCACGCCGCTTTATCCGTTCGGGCACGGACTTTCTTACACGGAATTTGAATATTCCGAGCTTACCCCGATAAGAAAGGCGCGCGGCGCCGACTTCACCGTGAAGGTGAAGAATGTCGGCGACCGCGACAGCGACGAGGTCGTGCTCCTTTACAATCACGAGCGCGACGCAGACTGCCGCGTACCGATAAAGAAGCTCATCGGTTTCACCCGCGTCCACCTGCGCGCAGGCGAGGAGCGTACCGTGAAGATCAAAACGGACCGCCGTGCGTTCTCGCACGTTGACGAACGCGGCAAGACCGTTTACAAAAAGGGAGCCTTTGACGTTATGTGCGGCGAGGTCAAGATAGTTTTTGAAGCGCAATAACGCACGCGCACTTGAAAAACTAACGTATTTTCGGTATAATTATCAGTAAACTACACCCTCGGAGGCAATTATGGACTATAATGAGCTATATAACGAATGTGCCGCGTGCCGCAAGTGTTCTCTATGCGAGTCACGGACAAATCTTGTCTTTGGCACAGGAAACGTAAACGCAAACTTGATGTTTGTGGGCGAAGCTCCCGGTGCCGACGAGGATGCAACGGGAATCCCCTTCGTGGGACGCGCCGGCAAGCTGCTCAATTCGTATCTGGATGCCGTCGGCATTGACCGCGGCGACGTCTACATCGCCAACATTCTGAAATGCCGTCCGCCGAAGAACCGCGATCCGCTTCCCGAGGAGGGCGACGCCTGCATGCCGTACCTGCGCGAGCAGGTACGCATCATCAAGCCGAAGTACATCGTTTGCCTCGGCAGAATAGCCGCGATGCGGCTCATCAAGCCCGATTTCAAAATCACGCAGGAGCACGGCGTTTGGTTTGAGAAGGGAGCTTTCAAAATGGCGGCGTTTTATCATCCGTCAGCTCTTTTGCGCGATCCGCGCAAAAAGGAAGACATGCTCACCGATATGCAGACGCTTGCAAAAATGCTCAAAGGCGACGCATAAACGCACCTTTCACGTTCAAAAAGCAGGAGACGCACCTACAGCGCTCCTGCTTCTTTTTGTCGCAAACATTTCCTCTTGCGTTTTTTGAAATACTGTTGTATAATAGCACTTGGTGAGTTCGAAACCATCCTCACCGTGGGGACTTCCCCAAAATAAAAAAACTACGGAGAAACTAAAAATGAACAAAAAAACTCTTTTCCTTTGCCGCGCCGCCGTAATCGCAGCTCTTTACGTTGCGCTCACTTATGTGTCTGCCGTCATGGGTCTGTCCTCAGGAGCAATACAGATAAGATTTTCAGAAGCCTTATGTGTGTTGCCTTTTTTCACTTATGCCGCCGTCCCGGGACTTACGGTTGGCTGCTTCGTGGCGAACCTGCTCTTCGGAGCGTCCACGCTTGACATCGTTTTCGGCACGTTTGCCACCCTCATCGGCGCTGTCGGCGCGTATTATTGCCGCCGCTTCCCGCTGCTTGTTTCAGTGCCTACCGTGGTGTCAAACACCATCATTATCCCTCTCGTGCTATATTTTTCGGGCGTTAACGAAGGAGGAATCCCTTTTATGATGTTGACAGTGGGGATAGGTGAGCTCATATCCGCCTCCATTTTGGGCACAGCACTCCTTTTCACGCTTAAAAAGTACAATAAGGTCTTATTTTCTTAAATAACGAAAGGACAAATCAGCATGAACAGTTCGCAGAAACGACGCATCGTTATTGAATATGATTCGCCGGTTATACTCACGTTGGCGCTCGTTTCGCTTGCGGTTTTATTCTTATCTTCCGTTTTTGAAGATGCCGCGTACTTTTTTTGCATTTTCAAAACGTCGCTCCGCGATCCGCTGTTCTACGTTCGGCTCGTTTCCCACATCTTCGGTCATGCAAGCTTTTCGCACTTTTTCGGCAACGTAAGCCTCTTGCTCATCATCGGGCCGTCCGTTGAAAAGAGGTACGGTTCCGCTGACGTTCTGCTTGCGATCCTTTTCACCGCCGTCGTTGAGGGCGTCGTACACTGTCTCGTTTCACCGAACTTGGCGCTGCTCGGTATGTCGGGCATCGTTTTTATGCTCATATTCCTTGCCGCCGCAGGCAACATCGGCGACGGCAAGCTTTCGCTCACGTTCGTTCTCGTTGCGCTCATTTATTTTGGCGAAGCCGTCTACACGGGCATCTTTTCAAACGATAACGTATCCCAGCTCGCTCACATCGTCGGCGGATGCTGCGGCATCTTCGTCGGCTGGATGATGCGCCGCGACCGCCGATCGCGCAAAAAATAACCGTAACAAAAAGAAAACGCACGCCTACGGCGTGCGTTTTTTATATGCTCCGGATCAGATCGATGACTTCAGTATCTGCGCGTATCGGCGCGGATACGCGCGAGGCGTTACTCGCGTTTTTTCCATAATAACGAGTGTGCGCGACAGCGTCTCGCCCGTTTTTTCGTCTTTGAGCGTGAGCTTCACAGTTTCCCGAAGAGAGAGTCCGACAGCGTCGGCGGTACGCTTCGCTTCCGCGATCTCCGCCGCCGTCGCCATCTCTTCGCCCTTCAGCGCGATAAGTATGCCGCCGACTTGGAGATACTGCGCCGAAAGCTCGCAAAGTATCCGCAGCGCCGACACGGCGCGCGCCGTGACAACATCGAATTTTTCCGTGTATTCGGGTTTGTGCGCCAGCTCCTCGGCGCGTCCCGAAACGGCTGTGATGTTGCCGATGCCGAGCGCCGTCGCCGCGGAATTGATGAATGCCGCCTTTTTCGCCGTGGCATCGAGCGCCGTGACGCTGACGTCGGGGCGCGACACCGCTATCGGAACGGACGGGAAGCCCGCCCCCGAGCCGATATCGAGCAGTTTCGCTTTCGCTTTGATGTATTGGACGGGTGTCAAAGAATCGCAAAAATGGCGAAGCATGATGGCTTCGGGCGTTTTGATCGCCGTCAGATTATATTTTTCGTTTTCCGCGACGAGAAAGTCAGCAAAGCCGTCGAGCGTCGCTATTGCTTTTTCGTCGAGCTCGATCCCGTTTGCCGATGCGAGCGCCGCGAAATCAGATGTATTTATCATTTTTACTCTCCGCTTTTTTGTGAAGATTTTCGTGAATCAAGATAAAGCAAGAGAACGCTCACGTCCGCAGGGTTGACACCTGCAAGTCCTGCTGCTTCGCCAACGGAATGCGGACGGTGCTGCGTCAGCTTTTGCACCGCTTCGAGGCGAAGGCCGCCGATCTTGCCGTAATCTATATCGTTGGGGAGTACCGCGTCCTCGCGTGAGCGAGCTCTCGAAACTGCTGCCAACTGCTTTTTGATGTATCCGTCGTATTTGACCGTCGTTGACACCGTCAACTTAACTCCGCGGGAAAGCGCTGCCGTCGGGGGCGCGATCCGTTCAATGGCGCCGTAGTCAAGCTCGGGACGGCGCAATAACTCAACGAGTCTTGTGCCTGCCGAGATCGGAGATGAGCCGTATTCGGAAAGTATCGCGTTCACCTCTTCTATGGGGGCAACACCCGTATGCTCAAGCCGCTCGAGCTCCGCTTCAATTGAGGCGCGCTTTTCGCAGTATGCAGCCCACCGTTCGTCTGATATAAGCCCTGCGCGGTAACCGATCTCCGTCAGTCTTTCGTCGGCGTTATCCTGACGCATATAGAGTCTGTACTCCGAGCGCGACGTCATGATACGGTACGGCTCGCGTGTGCCTTTGGTGATGAGGTCGTCGATCATAATGCCGATGTAGGACGTGGAACGTCCGATGATCATCGGCTCGCGTCCGAGCACGTACAGCGCCGCGTTCGCGCCTGCGACGAGTCCTTGCGCCGCTGCTTCCTCATAGCCCGAGGTGCCGTTGAACTGTCCTGCGCCGTAAAGTCCTCGGACGGCGCGGAAGCCGAGCGTGGCGTCAAGCTCCGTGGGGTCACAGCAATCGTATTCGATCGCGTACGCGCTTCGCGTTATGTGCGCGTTTTTGAAGCCCGGCAGCGTGCGGAGCATCGCCTCCTGGACATCAGCAGGCAGCGACGTTGAAAAGCCTGCAATATACATCTCGTCGCTGTCCTCCCCCATCGGCTCAACGAAGAGCTGATGACGCTCCTTGTCCGCGAAGCGGACGAGCTTATCCTCAATAGACGGGCAATATCGCGGACCGACGCCGTGAATGTTGCCCGAATACATCGCCGAGCGCGTTATATTCTCGCGGATGATGCGGTGCGTTTCCGCATTCGTGTATACGATGTGGCACGCAACAGGCTCAATTCCGTCAAGATAGCCGTCAGGCGTATAATACGAAAACGGGATAGGCTCCGCCTCACCCTCCTGCCGTTCAAGCTCGGAAAAATCTATGCTTCTTTTTGAGACGCGCACGGGAGTTCCCGTTTTGAAGCGCATCATTTTGATTCCATGCTCGCGGAGTGAGTCCGCAAGTCCTGCCGACGGCAAGGAGCCGTCAGGCCCTGCAGGGTAATTGATGCCGCCAACGTGGACGACGCCTGAAAGGTATGTCCCCGACGCGATAACCGCCGCACCGCACTGCCACACAGCGCCGAGCCGCGTCGTAACGGACGTGACGGCGCCGTCGGCGACGGAAACGGAAACGATCTCCGCCTGAACAAGGCGGAGATTCTTTTGGCTCTCAAGTGTGCGGAGCATTATTTCTTTATATTTACTGCGGTCAGCCTGCACGCGCTTTGAATGGACCGCGGTGCCGCGGCTTTCGTTCAGCGTTCGGCTTTGTATCGTTGCCATGTCGGCAACTCTGCCCATCTCGCCACCGAGGGCGTCGATCTCAAAAACGAGATGACCTTTGCCCGTACCGCCGATCGCAGGGTTACACGGCATATTTGCGACGAAATCGAGCGACAGCGTAAAAAGGACCGTGTCAAGTCCGAGCCTTGCTGCCGCGAGCGCGGCTTCAACGCCCGCGTGTCCCGCGCCGACGACGGCGACGTCGCATTTATTTGTTATGTTTTCGGTGTTCATTTTCTCTTTTCTGAGTTTTGCTTTTTAGTCTTTTTTCATTTTATAGATGACCTGCCAGCCGTCATCCTCGCCGTAAACGGCGATGATTCCCATAGATGCGTTTGAGATGTACGAATACTCGCCAAACGGGATAACGTAAGCGCCGTTGCGGTCGATGAGGGCTCGTTCGTCGCCGTTGCCGATCACGGCAACGCCTTCATAAAACGGCTCTGCGTACGTCAGGGTGGGCTCAACGATCCACGCGCCTGTGTAGTCCATGTAGCCGTAGAGGCCGTCGCGCTCAAGCAGTATCATGCCCGACGAATACGCCTTTATGTCATAGCCCTCGGGGGTGCGGAATCTATCGCCGTTTTCATATATGAGAACGTCTTTGTCGGAAACGACGTATATCCTTCTCTTTTCACGGTTATAGCGGGCATAATCGACCGTCATAACGCGCACGCGCACAAGTCCGCGGTCGAAATAGTAAAATCCGATCGACTCTTCGCCGTTCGTGATCGGTTCCATGTAAAAATCGTAGACCTTGTTTCCGAGTTCGACGTCGTTACGCACCTTCGACGGTTTTATCGCAACTTTGCCCGTTTTGGCAATATAGTATAGGTGTCCGTCCTCGTCAATGACGGCGGCAAGTGATTCTGAGAACGGATATCTGCCGTAGTATATATACTCGGTCAAAGCCTTGTTTGCCTTTGTTGAAAGCGCATACGTATACTGAACGTGAGGTACCTTGTAGGCGAGCTGATATCCCTCCTCGTCAAATGCACCTTCTATAGGCTCATAGGTATAAACGATCTCGGAAGTTGACAAAAACCGTCTGTCCGACGTTTCCACTCCGTATTCGGGTGTGTAATCAAAGCACGCGCCCCTGCTTTCGGTTACGGAATCGTAATCCGACTCAACGAAGCGGCCTTTTTTCTCATCGAGATAATAGTATGCGTCTTTATATATAAACAGAGGTCTGTCCTCGGTGTCACGGCACCATGCGAGCGTGATGTTTTTATCGTCAAAGCTGCCTATCAACTTACGCTTTGCCGTATAGATGTTCGATCTGTTCTCTGTGTCGGTTTCCACGATGATGTAGCCCATATAAAGAAGGATCGCGGGTTTATCCTCCTTGACCTTCGTATAAACGGGCTGATACGGCGAGCGGTCCTCCTGCGGCACGTACGAAACGGTATAGACGTTGCGCTTTTCAGAGGAAAAATAGCTCGGCGTTTCAAATTCCGTCAGCGCGAGAACCCATTCTCCCGTAGACACCCATTCTTCATACGAACGGGTGTGGTCCGCATCGACCTCCGCTACGGTAGGTAAATAAAATTCGGGCTCGGGGGTGGCGCCGTCAGTTCCGTCCTGCGCGGACGAACTTTCCGTTGATGCAGAATCCGTATCTGTTTGCCCGGGTGTATCAAGAATGAGGTCGCTGTCAAAAGTTGTGCCGTCAGTGTCGGTGTCGGCGCTGTCACTGCTGTCCGATTCGCCGACCGTTTCAGTCACGGGACGGTTGATGAAGGAAACATCAAACCAGCCGTGACGGTATATCGCCACGACGGCAGAGATCAAAAGCAGCATTATCAGTGCCGTTACACGTGAGCTTCGCGTTTTCATGTTTCCCTCCTTAAAAAATTTTTATTTGTGATATTTTCCGCCTCGGATGATGTTCATTGAGCGGTATATGATCTCGTAAAGTATCGGCTGCATCATTCCGTGCGGAAACGTAAAATCGGACACGGACAGCTTCAGCTTCGCCGCCGATTTGACCGAGTCGGCAAGTCCGTACGAGCTGCCGATGATAAAGCAGAGCTCTGTGGCTCCGCTGTCCGCCGCGCGCGAAAGATAGCTCGCAAACGTCGGCGAATCAAACTTTTTGCCCTCAACGCAAAGCGCGATCACGTGCGCCCCCTTGGGGATCGCACGGAGTATCGCCTCGCCTTCCGCGCGCAGCGCGGTGTTTATCTCCGTCTGCGACGGCTCGGAGGAGAGCTTATGCGCGGGGATCTCGGTCTTGACGAGCCTGCCGTACATGGCAAGCCGCTTGCCGTATTCCTCGCATTCTGCCCGTCGGTGAGCTTCTTTAAGCGGTCCGACGGTAATAATGTGAAACGTATACATAATCAAATGAGCCTCGTGATGCAGCTTCGGTGCGCCGTTGCCACCTTCGGTGACAGTCCCGCCTCGGCAAGCGCCTTACCAACGGCGGAAAGCGCCAGCTCGGGCGTGTTATTGTTTTCCGAAATATGTGCAAGCAGGATCGATTCGGCGCCGTTTGCGGCAAGAGCTGCCGCAAGTTCGCCGCACTGCTCGTTGGAAAGGTGACCGTACGCGGAGCGTATGCGCTCTTTGAGGTGATACGGATACGGTCCTGCGTACAGCATCGGGATATCGTGGTTCGCCTCAAGCACGAGATGCGTGCAATCGGCGAGCGCTTCCGTCATATCCGGGGTGACGTGCCCCGTGTCGGTGAGAAGCCCGAATTTAACGTCTTCACCATCAAATTCGACCGTATAGCCTACCGACATCGCGCTGTCGTGATGAGTGCGGAAGCTTCGGACCGTCATTTTACCGATGCGGTCGGTAAAAATCGGCGTATGCTTGACCGTAGCGGCGGCGAGATGGCTATACCCGACGATGGCAGAGGCGGAATCCTCTGCCATGTGTACGGGTGTGTGATACTTTTTGCAAACGATATCGAGCGCGGAGATATGATCGGTATGCTCGTGTGTCACGTACACGGCGGAAACATCCGCCACGTTCACTCCGAGCGTTGACGCGGCGCACGAAAGTGCGCGGCACGATCTGCCGCCGTCGATCAGTATATAGTCGCCGTCCGCTCCGATAAGAACGGAGTTGCCTGACGAGCCTGAATAGAGTGTTGCGATCTTAATGTCCATACGCTGACGTTAAAAGCTGTCGAACCACGCTTTGATTCCGGGGAGGTAGAAGATCTCAATGATCTCCCAGAAAAAGACGAAAACGAACGACACGAACGGGATCATTATATATTTTGCAATCTTGCGGCGGCGAGCGTCTTTTTTCATGTACTCGCCTTTTTTGATGTGATCCCACTCGGGCGGCAGCTCGTCTGCCGTGACGGCTTTGCCCGAAAATCCGCGATTGAGCACATAAATGGCAACGAATGCGGCGCACGCGAGCACAAGGTACGTCCACATCAGTGCCGAGAACCATACACCTGAGATCATCCCCTCCGCCACCATAAAAATGACGGCACGGTAAAGCCCGAAGATCGTAATGACGCCAAGCGCAAACAACGTGTAAAGCTTATAGTTTATCCGTTTTTTTTCGGAATTATCTTTTTTCTGCTTCGGAAGCTTATTCATTATTCAAAAACCTTGACAGCGCCCGCGGAACGGATGCGGAGCTCCATGCAAGCACCATCTCCGAAGACGGAATCCATAAGGTCACGGAATTCGCTTGCGTATTCGCTCGGAACGAACGCCTGCGTCGTGCCTGCGAAGCCACCGCCGTGTACGCGCCAAGCCGCCTTTTTGTCACACAGATAGCCCTCTGTAACGGCGAGTGCGAGGGAAAGTCCCTGTTCTTCAACGTTTTTCACGGTGTATACGTTCTGCAGATATTTGTAGCTGGAGTCGCCCGACGCAAGAATTGCGGCGAGGAACGCATCAAGATCGTCATTTTTGAGGATCTCTGCCGTTTTTGCAACGCGCTCTGTTTCATGAACGAAGTGGATGGCGCGGAGCAGTGCTCTGTCGCCGCAGGTCTTTCTGATCTCGGTCGCTTTCTCTATGATCTGCGCGTATGTAACGTTACAGAGCACCTCTTCGCCGAATACGGCGGCTACAGCTTTCATTTCAGCGGGAACGGAAGCATAGTCTGCGTTAAGGTCTGCGTGGTTTCCGCCCGTATCGGTGATGCAGAGGGAGTATCCCTTCTTTGTAAGGTCAAAGCCGAGCCCCTCGGTCTTCGGCGCATTTTTGTCTGCAAAGTCGATGGTGATGAGTCCGCCCCATGCGCACGCCATCTGGTCCATAAGTCCGCAGGGCTTTCCGAAGAATTTATTCTCCGCGTACTGCGCGATGCGTGCGATGTCAGTTGCGGAAACGACGCCGTCGTTATAGACGTGCGAAAGGATGTTGCCGACCATATCCTCAAATGCGGCGGAGGACGAAAGTCCCGAACCCTTGAGGACGTTGGAGGTCGTGTATGCGTCAAATCCGCCTACCTTGTAGCCGTTGTTGCGGAAGCCGTCGGCAACGCCGGCGATAATGGCGTCCGACTTGAAGAATCTGTCTTCTATGGGAGCATTATAAACGTCGATATCGACGATGTCCTCGGGAAAACCTTCGCTCTTGATGCGGATGACAGAGTCATCGCGCTTAGAAGCAACGGCGATGCAATCGAGCGTGATCGACGCCGCGATAACTCTGCCGTGCTGGTGGTCGGTGTGGTTACCCATGATCTCGCTGCGTCCGGGAACGGAGTAAAGTGCAACTTCGCGGTCAGCGCCGTATATTTCTTCAAAAGCGGAAACGGCACCGAGCCAACGCTCGCGGATAGCCGGAACGCGTTCGTCTGATTCGGGAAGCTCGAGCAGGGCCGCGAATTTTGCGTCAAGTTCGCCTGCGGCGATAAGCTTTTTGAGTTCTGTTGTCTTCATAAGTAAACTCCTCTTTTATGTTGTGGTGATATATGTGAATTTATTGTTTTTCGTAGTTTTGGGCACGTGCTTTTGCAAGGGGACAATCTGTAATTGCTCGTTTTGCGTACAAACCCTCCGTAATCAGCATGTGCGATTTTCGGTTGCCCTTTTCAAAATGTGGCAAAAAGCACGAAAACTCACCGCCCCGCGGCGACACGCCGCATCAGCGTCGTCCGCGCCGCGTCCGTATCTATCTCAAAAATAACGCCTTCGAGCGTCGTTTTGCCGTCCGCTACGTTGAATCGGCACGGCATTTTGTCCTTGTTGAATTTTATTATGTCCTCCGTTCGGACGCCGAGAACGCCGTTTTGCGGTCCCGTCATGCCAAGATCGGTGACGTATCCTGTGCCGTTCGGCAATATCCGCAGGTCCGATGTGGGAATATGCGTGTGCGTTCCCCAAATTGCCGCCGTGCGGTATTCGGGCAAACTGTCAAAATATCTTGCAAAGGCGAGCTTTTCGCCCGTCGCTTCCGCGTGAATGTCGCACAGAGCGATGTCGTAACGTCCGCGTTCGCGCTCAAAGATGCGCTCCAGAGTCTCGTAAGGACACGCAAGCGACACGTTCATGTACGCCGTCCCCGACACGTTTACAACAAGCACACGGACGCCATCCGCGTTCACAATAGTATATCCGACGCCGGCAGCCGAGGACGGATAATTCGCGGGACGAAGCACGCGGTCCGTCGAATCGAGATACGGCTTTATAACGTCCTTGTCCCAGATATGATTGCCCGTTGTGATGACGTCCGCGCCTGCATCGAATATGATCCGCGCAAGCTCGGGGGTGAGACCTCTTCCGTCGGCGGCATTTTCACCGTTACAAACGATAAAATCAAGACTGTATTTACTTCTGACCTCGGCAATAAGTCCGCGCAGCTCCTCTGCCGCGCGCTCGCCGAACACGTCGCCAATGGCAAGTATTCTCATTTTTTGTAAATTTCTCCGATAATTTTTGAAAAGGCGAGAGCGAAACACGTTTCACTCCCGCCTTTTTGCATACTATAAATGTTTACGAAAGAATTAACGCTTGTCGTTTATATAAACGGGCGGTGCCCGCTTGTTTTCATCTGACGATCTATATATAAAATCTATGTCCGCGGAAGTCCTCTTCCGAATGAAAATATTGCGTTATTTTGCGTAGTCTATAGCTCTGCTTTCGCGTATGATGTGGACCTTGATCTGTCCCGGATATTCAAGCTCGGATTCGATACGCTTTACGATGTCGTGTGCAACGATCTTCATCTTGTCGTCGCTTACGATCTCCGGTTTCACCATTATGCGTATTTCACGTCCCGCCTGGATAGCGAAGGATTTTTCAACACCCTCAAACTCTTTGGCGATCTCCTCAAGCTTTGTAAGGCGTTTGATGTAGTTTTCAAGATTTTCACGTCTTGCTCCCGGTCTTGCGGCGGAGATTGCGTCCGCTGCCTGTACGATGAGAGCGATGATGGTTTTCGGCTCAACGTCGCCGTGGTGAGCCTCGATAGCATGGATGATTTCTTTGTTTTCACGGTACTTCTTTGCGGCTTCAACGCCAAGCTGTACGTGAGAGCCTTCCGCTTCCTGCGTAAGCGCTTTGCCGATATCGTGCAAAAGTCCTGCGCGGCGTGCGAGAACGGGGTCTGCTCCAAGCTCGTCGGCGAGAATGCCGGACAGAAGCGACACTTCAATGGAGTGCGTGAGCACATTCTGTCCGTAGCTTGTACGGTACTTGAGTCTACCCAGAAGCTTAACAAGCTCGGGGTTGATTCCGTGTACACCCGTATCGAAGGTTGCGCGCTCACCTGCCTGTTTGATGGTGGTGTCAACCTCGCGGCGTGCTTTATCTATCGTTTCTTCAATTCTTGTCGGATGGATTCGTCCGTCTGCAATGAGCTTTTCGATTGCGATTCGCGCGATCTCGCGGCGAACGGGGTCAAAGCTCGAAAGCGTGATGGCCTCGGGAGTATCATCGATGATAAGATCGACGCCCGTAAGCGTTTCGATCGCACGGATGTTACGTCCCTCGCGTCCGATGATACGTCCCTTCATCTCTTCGTTGGGAAGAGTTACAGAGGATACCGTGATCTCGGATACGTGGTCTGCGGCACAGCGCTGGATCGCAAGAGAAAGAATCCCCTTCGCCTTCACGTCAGCCTGATCGCGGAACTGACGCTCGTATTCGTCGAGCTTCATTGCCGTTTCATGCTGGAGTTCGGAGTCGAGAGTTGCGAGAAGCTCGGCTTTAGCCTCTTCACAAGTCATGCCTGCGATGCGCTCAAGGGCTGCCTGCTGTTCGGACAGCGCGCGCTTGATCTCTTCGGACTGAAGCTCAACTTCATGTATCTTTCGCTGCAGCGTTTCGTTGTTACGCTCTGCGGCATCGATTTTACGGTCGAGATTTTCTTCTTTTTTGATGATGCGGTTTTCCGCATTCGTGATCTCGCGGCGGCGGTCCTTAATTTCACGGTCAACGTCGTTTTTCTGCTTGAGTATTTCTTCTTTTGCTTCTACGAGCATTTCCTTGCGCTTTGTTTCGGACGTTTTGATCGCATCCGCAACGATTCGCTTCGCTTCTGTTTCGGCGGAGCCGATCGCGGCTTCGGAAACGCGCTTGCGATACGTTATACCAAGGAAGAAGAATACAGGCGCACAGACGACTGCCGTGATGATCGCCCATAAGTATTCCATGACAAAAACACCTCCTTTTTTTAGATTTCTTCAGGTTTTCATTATTTAATTAAAATATAAGTGATTATGTATGATGAGAAGCGCCGGAGAGCCACTATTCCCTCATCATATATCCTATACATTGTATACTAAAATCCACGTTTCTGTCAAGGGCTATAATGTGAACTATCTTCTAAATATCGCGTTTTCAGCTTGTAAACTTATTATTAATATGAAAAAATGACAAAAACAGTAGACTTTGCTGCGGCGCGAAGAACCGGCGCGCCCTCTGCGGATCTACGCAAAAATCGGCAGGACTCTTTGTCCTGCCGACTTTATGTGTTTTTTATAAATAACGATCTTACTTAACTATCTCGCCGTAGCATTCGCCGAAAGCGCACGCTGCGTTAGCTTCGTCTGTGTCGATGTGCATTGCGAGCGCAAACTTGGGGCTTACGCGGCAAACAACGTCACCGAATACGAGGCTTCTGCCGTCGGAATCGATCTTAACCGATACGATGTCCTTGTCGGCAACGCCTGCAGCTTCTGCATCTTCGGGAGTCATGTGGATATGGCGCTTTGCGGTGATAACGCCGCAGTCGATCTCAACTTCGCCGGCAGGACCTACGAGCTTGCAGGGTGCGGAGCCGGCAACGTCACCGCTTTCGCGGACGGGAGCTGTAACGCCGAGTGTTCTTGCGTCTGTGAGGGAGACTTCAACCTGGCTCGCGGGACGTGCGGGACCGAGAATGGAAACGTTTGCGATAGACTTCTTGGGTCCTACAACGGTAACTCTTTCTTCGCAAGCGAACTGACCGGGCTGAGAGAGCATCTTCTTAACAGTGAGCTCGTGGCCTGCGCCAAAGAGAGTTTCGATATGTTCCTGTGTGAGGTGGACGTGACGTGCGGAGGTTTCAACAAGGATCTTGTTTGCCATAAATTATATCCTGACCTTTCTTTTATGTAAAAAAATATGAATCACAATTCTACATAAAAGTATAGCACAGCCGCACATAAATTGCAAGAGTGGGAGAGATAATAATCCGTGAATGAAATTACAAGGAGAGTTAGTTTTGAACGAAAAAACCGAACAGGAGAAGCTTGACGAAATCGTAAAGCTGGGAAGCTCGGACGCGGAGAGTCCCTCGGGCAAGATCAAGACCGTCACCGTGATCGGACAAGTTGAGGGGCACTACATGCTCGGTGACGCACAAAAAACGACGAAATACGAGCACATGATACCGCTGCTTGCCGAAATCGAGGCGGAGCGCAACATCAGCGGTGTTCTTATCCTCATCAACACGATGGGAGGCGACGTTGAGGCGGGACTTGCGATCGCGGAGCTGATCGCGGGGATGTCGAAGCCGACGGCGTCGGTGGTGCTTGGCGGCGGCCACAGCATAGGGGTGCCGCTTGCGGTCGCGGCGAAGAGATCCTTCATTGTGCCGTCGGCGACGATGACGATACATCCCGTGAGAATGAACGGCACCGTAATCGGCGTGCCGCAGACGTACCGATACCTCGAACGGATGCAGGAGCGCATCGCGGGCTTCGTTACGTCGCATTCCAAAATCTCACGCGAGGAGTTTTTCCGCCTGATGATGAAGACGGACGAGCTTGCAAGCGACGTCGGTTCCGTCATCGACGGCGGCGAAGCCGTCAGATGCGGTCTGATCGACTCAATCGGCGGACTTTCCGACGCGATGGGTTGGCTTCTTACGGCGGCGCAAAAAAATGAGCCGCACGCAAAAACGGATGCAAGGTAGCCTTGCATCCGTTTTTGTTTATACTGCTTATTAATGTTCGTGAATTATTCGTCGTCCTCGACCTTAGCCTCAGCGATGATCTTCTGAGCAATAGCGCCCGGAACTTCGTCGTAGCGGATAAATTCAAAGTCGAAGGAGCCGCGTCCCTGCGACATAGCGCGGAGAGCAACGGTGTAATCCATCATTTCAGCCTTGGGAGCTTCTGCTTCAACAACGGTGTAGCCCTTCTTAACGTCCCACGGATTCATGCCGAGAACTCTGCCGCGGCGCTTGTTGAGGTCGCCGATAACGTCGCCAACAAGTGCGTCCGGAACGTATACCTTGAGCTCGCCGATCGGCTCGAGGATGATGGGCTTCGCCTGCGGCAGACCTGCCTTATATGCAAGACGTGCTGCGAGCTTGAAGGAGATTTCGTTAGAGTCAACGGGGTGGTAAGAACCGTCGAAGAGGTCTGCTGCGAGGTTAACAACGGGGTAACCTGCGAGCACGCCGTGCTGCATAGCCTCAAGAAGTCCCTTTTCAACTGCGGGATAGAAGTTCTTCGGAACGGTACCGCCGACAACGGACTGTGTGAAGGTGAGACCTTCGTCTTCGCCGTGGCTGAATGTCATCTTAACGTGACCGTACTGACCGGAACCGCCGGACTGCTTCTTATGCTTTCCTTCAACGGAAGCTCTGCCCTTGATGGTCTCGCGGTAAGCGATCTTCGGAGTTGTGAGAAGAACGGATACGCCGTAGCGGGACTTGAGCTTGGAAACAACGATGTCGAGGTGGATATCGGACATACCGTAGATAACCATCTGCTTCGTTTCGGGGTTGTTTTCATACTTGAGGGTAAGGTCTTCCTCGAGGAGTCTTGTGATACCTGTGGAGATCTTATCTTCATCACCCTTGGAGGAGGGCTGGATTGCCTGGCAGAGGAAAGGTGTGGGGAACTTGATCTTCTTATAAGCTGTTGTGCTGCCGGCGGTGAGAGTGTTGTTCGTGCCGGTGTTAGCAAGCTTGGAGATCATACCGATGTCACCGCAAGCAAGCTCGTCAGCTTCGGTCTGCTTCTTGCCTCTCATCGTGTAGATGTGAGAGAACTTTTCGGTAGAATCGGTGTCAAGGTTCTTAAGAGCTGCATCGCGCTTGAGCGTACCGCTCATAACGCGGAAGAAGGACTGCTTACCGAAGGAATCGGCAACGGTCTTATATACGAACACGGCTGTTTCGCCTGCTTCGTCTGCACCCTTCTTGGAAGCGAGCGGGCTCGGGAAGGAGCCGATGCAAGCATCGATGAGAGATGTAACGCCCCAGAGATTCGTAGCGGAGCCTGCGTATACGGGAGTGATGGATTCATCGATGATACCCTGGTGGATAGCTTCAAACGCTTCGTCGCGTGTGATGGGCTCTTCCATAAGGATCTTTTCCATGAGCTCTTCGCTCGTCATGGAAAGCGAATCGTAAAGAATGGTCTTATATTCTTCAGCTTCGTCAGCAAAAGATGCGGGGATCTCGCAAGCGGTAGCGGTGCCCTTCTTTGCGTCGTAAGTATAAGCCTTCATTTCGATAAGGTCTGCGAACATACCCTTGTTGCCTGTAACGGGAACGAGGATCGGGCAAACGGAGATGCCGAACATATCGCGGAGCTGATCGAAAACGCGCTTGAAGTTAGCGTCTGCATCGTCGGACTTATTTACGAAGAATGCCTTCGGGATATCAGCTTCGGTAGCGTTGTCCCAGGAAAGCTCTGTACCGACTTCAACGCCTGCCTTTGCGTCTACAAGGATAACGGCTGCGTCTGCAGCTGCAACAGCTTCCTTAACTTCGCCTACGAATTCGAGGTAGCCGGGAGCGTCGAGAACGTTGATCTTTGTTCCCTTGGATTCAACGGGAACGAGAGAAGCGGAAAGCGAATAACCGCGCTTGATTTCTTCGGGATCGTAGTCGCTTACTGTGTTTCCGTCTGTGGTCTTGCCCATTCTGTCAACAGCGCCGGTTACGTAGAGCATAGCCTCAACGAGGGATGTCTTACCGGAGCCGCCGTGTCCGAGCAGCGCAATATTGCGGATGTCTTTTGATTTGTAGGTTGCCATCTTTTTCTCCTAAAAATATATAGTGATAATATATAATTAATCAAGTTTTGTTTTGCTGTCGCGGGCTGTTTTTCCGCGCGACAAAATAATGTACAAAAACCGTACCCATTCATTATACACTATCTGTTTTATTTGTGCAAGTGCTGTTTTTCGATTTTTATTAATTTTGCGAACAATATGGCGGTTTTTTGTGCCATTTGCGAGGGGTTGCGCACATTTTGCCACGTGCGGGGGCGTCTGTTGCGGCTTTGCAAACGAAAATCTTGCGACTTTTTGCCCACGGCTGTCCACATATACCCACTTTGTAAGCGAAAAGTCTTTTCTTTTTCGTGCTTTTTGCCGCGGACGCTTACAGATGATATCCATTTCGTTTTGCTGAAAAATATTCTTTTTCGTACTTTTTGCCACGGCTGAAACCAGACGCATTCCTCCGGAATGCTACGGGGAGATTTTGCCTCCGGCAAAACTCTGCGTTGCAAAACATCCGTTTAAGAGGAAAGCAGGGGGCGACGCGGAGCGTCCCTGATTCCCCTCCTCTCCTCTTAAATATCTCCTCTCCAACCCCAACACGGTGTTGAGAGGCGAAATTGCAACCGCATCTCCGCGAGATTTGGCGAGATGAAAGCGTAAGTGTAGCGTTAGTTGCCTTAAATTTTTATGTGC
>JAZNDW010000034.1:0-35395 GCA_045588245.1 Eubacteriales bacterium | reverse complement strand
AGCAGCGCATTCGTGTCCGCCTGCTTTGCCTTATCGTACTTGCGGCGGCGCAGGATGTCATAGCCTACAAGCAGGATGATCGGCAGCAGCACGCAAACGACAAGACCTGCCGTTGACTGCAAAAACAGTGCAACGTTACCTGCTCCCGCGATGCGTGAGCGGTATATTCCGACGAGGTTTTCTGTCGGCACGGGGAGCTCGTCCTCTGTGTTGTTGTTCGTACCTTTCGTGCGGTACGAACCGTCCTCAAGAATCTCTGTAACTTGGTGCGTTACGATAGAGGTTCCGTTGCCATGCGGGTCAAAGAACGAGATAACGTCACCGACTTTGATTTCTTCGGGGTCGATCGCCTGACAGATGATGAGGTCGCCGCTTTCAATTTCGGGGTACATGGAGTCCGTTAATACAATAAGCGGACAATACCCACCGAACATCGGCACCTCTTCGGTGTTTATGTAGCTCTTTATGATAAGTGTGCAGTTGACGATCAAAATCGGAACTAGTATTACGCAAAGAACTATTCCTATTACAGTCAACACAAGCTGCTTTTTATCGGTTTTCTTCACATTGTTTTGTTCGTTCATTTTCGTAGTCTCACTTTTTCATGTTATTTGTGAACTGCAAGATCATAAGTGTTCACTTGCAGTATGTGTTCGAATTTTCACGCCTTGCAGCCCATTAATTGGCAGAGCTTACAAATAGTTCAAACATGAACCCATGATAGGATAATTCACAATACATTATAACACAATCGGACGCAAAAATTCAATAGGTAACACTTTATTTTTTCAACTATTGTCAGTTTTTTGAATTTTTCAAATGCGCATCAGTCAAATCGCGCCGTAAACGATCGACACCGCGCCGAAGCAAAAGTGAGATGTGCGGTTTTTAGTCAGGCTGCACATGATAATGCGTCGATATCGCACAAACGACATAATTGTTTGTATTATAGCATATTTATTTAGACTTTTTCAAGCATTTAAGCGTATATTTTTGGAATATTTTGACGTCGCATCCGCCTAAAATAAACTTGAAAGCGGAACACGGCGTGAAAATATCGCTATACTGTGCCTAACTGCACTGTTTCACGCTTATAATCCTCGCAAAACGGGACCCAACCCGTTTTGCCGCACAAGTGCGGTCCCGAGGATTTCGAAGTGTATTTGTGCCGCCTCAGGCGGCGAGGAGATTATTATGGATCCGAAATTCATACGCAACAGAATAACACAGCTCAGACTGAAAAAAGGCGTTTCCGAATATAAGATGAGCTACGACCTCGGTCACAGCAGAAGCTATATATATAATATTTCATCCGGCAAGTCGCTACCGCCGATGTCGGAATTTTTGCAGATATGCGACTATTTCGGCATAACCCCCGCAGAGTTTTTCGACGATGCGTCGGAGGATCCCGCTCTTATAAAAACCGCAACGGATGAGCTCCAAAAGCTCGGCGAAGATGAGATCAAGCTTGTCATTGAGCTGATTCGACGCATGGCGAAAGAGTGATTAAACAAAAAAATGAGAGCCTCGCAGCTCTCATTTTTTTTGCGCGCGGTGCGCGCTCACTTGCTTGTGCGATCTTTCGCCATAGGCTCGATCACGCCGTTCCAGACGGCGGAGATCCCTGCCGCCACAGCGGAGATGAGCACGCACGCAAGTGCGTGCAGCATCACATCGGGATGCTCAAAATCAAGCGCAACAGCGCCGACGTTGACGGCGGCGTACGCTAAAGCCGCCTCAACAAACGTTTTTACAGCACGGGAGATTATTTCTTTTTTGTTCATGTACGTTTTCCTTTCTTTTCTTTATATTTTACAGGCGTTCGGAGTGCAAAATGCTCGCCCAGCTTTTGCCGCCGAAGACGCCGTCTGCCTCAAGAGAGGCTGCAGTCTGATACTCTTTCACCGCCGCCTCCGTCTTCGCGCCGAAGCTTCCGTCAACGGTAAGTTTTGCATCGGTGACGGCGTTGAGAATCGTCTGAAGCGCTGCGACGTCGGCACCCTTGTCGCCGCGGCGAAGCGACTTGATGGACTGCGTGCTTCTGCGATGTCCCGTATCGGCTTCGCCGACAAGATACGGCATCGGATCGCACCATTCGCCGTCGATCTTCATCCCAAAGTGCAGGTGCGCGCCCGTGGAATTGCCCGTGTTGCCCATGTAGCCGATAACGTCTCCGCGCGCGACGAGGTCGCCTTTTTTTACCGTGACGCTTCCGCGCTTCAGGTGAAAATAATACGTGTAGATGCCGTTACCGTGATTTATGTAAACAGCGTTGCCCTCGGACGGAGTTTTGCCGTTAACGTCATTCGTCGCGTGCGTCACGATCCCCGATTCAAACGCAACGACGAAGTCCGTCGCCGCGGTTTTGTCCGTGCCGCCGACAAAGTCGCAGCCTTTATGAAAGCCCGCAACTCCATTCACGGTGCGAGGTCCGTAGCCAGACGTGAGATAGTGCTTCCTTTTTTTCAACACAGGAACTATACATTCGATAAATTTTCTTGCCATCTTATGATTCCTTTCATTTTCACTGTGGTTTAGTAGGTTTTGTTTCGCCCTCAATGCGATTGATGCGTTTGTGAGCCTGTCTGACGGATTCTTCAACCGCCGTCAGACGCGAAACAAATTCGGTGTTCATTTTGCGCTGCTCTTTCTGCTCCGATTTGATCTCGTCGGTGTTAGCTTTGATGTAGCCTATCTCGGTCAGAAACGTCGCGTTTTTCGCGGCGTGTGCGCTCACGTCGGCGCGTCCCTGGCGGCGGTACGCCGCGTAGCCAAAGATTATGGCGCACACCGTTGCCAGTAGCGATATGGCTGTCAGTATTTCTTCTAAAACGGTTATGTTGCCACCTCCTTTCAAAAATTGTGAGGCTGTTTTGTGTGAGTAAGTCATATTAACACGGATTTTTCGTAATTTTCGTCAAGTTTATCTTTTGCCGATATTTTTTTGAAGTTAAATGAAACATTTGCTTGACATATCGCAAACTCGGTGATATACTATTAAGGCTGTAAAAAACAGTTCAGCATTTCGGGGTGTGGCTCAGTTCGGTAGACGAACGAATGCGGCGCCGCCGGGGGCGGATGCAGCCGCATGAGTGAGGGCGAGCGTAAGCGTAGCGCGGATGTGCACTTTCGTTGGTGATGTTACTGACAGTTTAATTTAATATTTCGGGGTGTGGCTCAGTTCGGTAGAGCGCTTGGTTCGGGACCAAGAGGCCGCTGGTTCAAATCCAGTCACTCCGATAAAAAAAGGAGATGCGAAAGCATCTCCTTTTTTCTGAATATTTTCATCTCGGCATAACAAAAGCGACCTGCAATACTGCAGGTCGCTTTCAGCTATTTTTTTGTTGTCAGTATGTAATATAATTACTGAGCGTTGCCGGGGATACCCCAGATTTCCATTTCTGCGATGTTGCAGTAGCCTTCGTAGCCTGTAGTAGCGGTATCGTCAACGTACTGCTGGTAAGCTGCGAGGTCGCGGGAGAGGTAACGAACATAGTGGTATACGGTATCATCGTCGATATCGTAGAACTCATAATCGCCGCCTGCCCATTCAAGGGATTCGATGGTAACGAGAGTTACCCATTCCTGACCGTCAACGGATGCCTGGAAGGAGCAACCGATCTCACGGCCGATGTTAGCAGTTCTCGGGAAGAAGCGGATCTGATGGAGAACAACGCCCTCTTCGATCCATGCGCCAACGTAACCGGTCATGATCTCTTCGGTTTCGTTCCAGTTCTGGTTTTCAAGAACGATACCAACGTTCATGTCTTCGGTGTTTTCATAGCCGCGCTGCTCGTCGCAGTCGTAGCATGTTTCATAATCGTTGTCGAACGCCATTGTGGGAAGGGTGGATGTCTGGTTGTTCCATGTGCCCTTACCGTCGTGGATAACGTGGTCAGCATCGATTACAAAGAACTGAGAATCTTCTCTGGGTGCGCCCCATTCGTAGTCAATGGAACCGGGAACGATTCCGTCTTCTCTTTCATAGGGGTAGTAGTTGGGTTCTGCAACATCAGAACCGCTGCCTTCTGTTTCGGATTCAGCTTCCGTTTCGGACTCAGCTTCGGTTTCGGATTCAGCTTCTGTCTCGGAGCCTGCTTCTGTGCCTGTGCCTGCACCTTCGGTCTCTTTGGGCTCATCTTCGCCGCAAGCGGACAGAACGAGCATGGAGAACATGCAAGCGATAGCAAGAAGAATAGCAAGTAACTTTTTCATTTTCTTTTCTCCTCGAAATTTTTTTCGCAAAATATGTCATTTTATTTTGCGCTACACAATTATTATATACCTCTGCCTCAAATTTTGCAAGGACAATTTCAAAAAAAGTTAACTATCATCGAATTCCGCCGTCATATCGTTGGCAAATTCAAAACGTTCCGATTAACAAAAATATAAATGGGGCACTTTCCGATGCGGAAAGTGCCCCATTTGTTTTTCAGTATAACAATCACTTACTGAGCGTTACCGGGTGTGCCCCAGATTTCCATCTCAGCGATGTTGCAGTATGCATAGTAATCTGTGCTTGCTGCGTCAACGATTTCGTTGAATGTTGCAAGGTCGCGGGAGAGGAAACGAACATAGTAGTAAACAGTGTCGTCGTCGATGTCGATCATTTCGTAGTCGCCGCCTTCCCATTCGAGGGATTCAACGGTAGCGAGGTCTACCCATTCCTGACCGTCAACGGATGCCTGGAATTTGCAGCCGAGGATACGGGATGTCCAGCCGGAGCGAGGGATGTAACGGATCTGTGTAAGAACAACGCCTTCTTCGATCCATGCGCCAACGTAACCGGTACCTGTGCCGTCGGTGATGCCGTCCCAGTTCTGATTTTCGAGAACGATACCAACATTCATAGCATCGCTGTTAGCGGATTCGCATTTTTCGTCGCAGTCATAGAACGTTGCAACGTCATTGTCGAAGACGTATTCAGCTGTGCAGCCTACGGTGTTGGACCATGTGCCCTTACCGTCGTGGATAACGTGGTCAATGTCGATTACGAAGAACTCAGCGTCTTCTGTGGGTGCGCCCCATTCGTAGTCAACGGAACCGGGAACGATGCCGTCTTCTCTTTCATAGGGGTAGTAGTTGGGACCTACTGCATCAGAGCCGCTGTCTTCTGTTTCGGATTCAGCTTCTGTTTCGGACTCAGCTTCTGTTTCGGACTCAGCTTCGGTCTCGGAGCCTGCTTCTGTGCCTGTGCCTGCGCCTTCGGTCTCTTTGGGCTCATCTTCGCCGCAAGCGGTGAGAACGAGCATGGAGAACATACAAGCGATAGCAAGAAGAATAGCAAGTAACTTTTTCATTTTCTTTTCTCCTTATCGTGAAAGAATAATTTTATTACAGATGTTAATATACACCATTTTATTATCGTTGTCAATGATATTGTCATTTTTAATGCATTTTCGGCGCATTTTCTTCTCGCTTACGCTCTTTTTGCACTTTTCTCAAAATATTTTGCATCTGTTTTATTAAAATATTTCATTTTTGCAGAAAGCTATGGTATAATGACAGCATAAAGAACCAACCGGATGATATGATGATATAATGAAGCTGACATCAGATTTTTACAGTATGCCCGCAACAAAGGCAGCCCCTGCCCTGTGCGGAAAAATACTCTGCGCGCGTTCCCCCGACGGCACGGTCAAAAAGGCACGCATCACCGAAACCGAATGCTATTTCGGCGAAGAGGACACGGCGTGCCACGCACATCGTGGCAAAACGCCTCGAACCGAAACGCTTTATATGAAGGGCGGCGTCGCTTACGTCTACCTGTGCTATGGCATACACAACCTTTTTAACATCATAACGGGCGAGGAGGGGCACCCCGAAGGCGTTCTCATCCGAGGCGTTGACGGAGCTGACGGTCCCGGCAAGCTTACGAAGCTTTTGGGCATCACACGCCTGCATAACAAGGTTTCCCTGACGGATTCCGACATTATCTGGTGCGAAGACGACGGTGCGTCGCCCGCGCTCGTCACCGCTCCGCGCATCGGTATCGATTACGCCGACGAAGCGGACAGAAAGCGCCTCTGGAGATACACCGTCAAATAGGTATAACGACTGCGAAAGGAATATAAATGATATGAAAATAAAAGAAATTCTCAATTCAGGTAAAGTTACCGTTTCCCTTGAAATATTCCCGCCTAAGGCGTGGCAAAGTCTTGACGAAACGAAAGAGGTCGTACGTCGGATGACGGCGCTGTCGCCGTCGTTTATGTCGGTCACGTGCCGCACCGGCTCCACCATCGACTACACCGTCGACGTTTCCGCCGCAGTTGAAGAAGCCGGCATACCCTCGCTTGCGCATCTTACCTGTTATTCCGCCGACAAAGCGCATGTTGACTATACGCTCGCCCGTCTGCGCGAAAAAAAGATCGACAACGTGCTTGCGCTACGCGGCGATCTGCCGACGGACGGCTCGTCCGTCAAAACGGATTTCGCTCATGCGAACGACCTTATGGCATACATAAAATCGAGCGGTGACTTCTGCATCGGCGGTGCCTGCTACCCCGACAGCCACCCCGAATCCCCCTCGTATAACAGCGATATTGACTATCTTAAGAAAAAAGAAGAAGACGGCGCCGATTTTCTGACGACGCAGATGTTCTTCGACAATAACATTTACTATGCTTTCCGCTACCGTATGCTGAAAGCAAACGTAAAGATCCCCGTCGTTGCGGGGATCATGCCCGTCACAAATGCACGGCAGGTGCTGCGCTCCGCGGAGCTTTCGGGGACAGCGTTGCCGCCACGCTTCCGTGCGATCGCAGACCGCTTCGGTGACGATCCTGCCGCAATGAAGCAGGCAGGTATCGCGTTTGCCACAGAACAGATAATCGATCTTATCGCAAACGGGACCTCGCACATTCACATTTATACGATGAACAAGCCTGAGGTTGCCGAGGCAATCATGCAAAATCTTTCCGACATTTTCAATCATTGAGCATACGGAGTAATAAAAAATGAAACTTACCGATATACTCGGAAAAAAGCCGCTGATCTTTGACGGGGCTATGGGCACTGTCCTGCAATCAAAGGGACTTTTACCGGGTGAGCTTTCAGACACATGGAATATAACGCGTCCCGACGATATTTACGGTGTTCACTCCGAATATCTTCGTGCGGGAGCCGACGTAATCAACACGAATACCTTCGTCACGAGCCGTCTTAAACACGATAATGCCATCGAGATCGCAGAGGCGGGTGCAAAACTTGCACGTGCCGCCGTCACTGATTTCGGCTACGGATTCGTTGCATTTGACGTCGGTCCGACGGGGCTTCTGATGAAGCCATCAGGGCAGCTCGGCTTTGAAGAAGCCGTCAGTATTTATTCCGAGGTCATCGCTGCAGGCGCACCGTACTGCGACTGCGTCATGATCGAAACGATGTCCGACTTATATGAGGTCAAAGCCGCCGTCATCGCAGCAAAGGAGGTGTGCTCGCTTCCGATTTTCGTTACGGTAACGATGGACAAGACTCACCGCACCCTATCGGGCGCGGATGCGAAGACCGTCGTCACCGTCCTTGAAGGGCTCGGCGTATCCGCGATCGGTCTCAACTGCGGACTCGGCCCCGAAACGATGGCGGAAATACTGCCGGAATTTGTTGAATGCGCCACCGTGCCCGTCATTATCACGCCGAACGCGGGACTACCCGACGTTGACGGCGACGGCGTTCATTATCACATCTCGCCTGACGATTTCGCCGATGCTGTTGCCGATATAATCCGCGGCTGTGCCGCCGTCGTTGGCGGCTGCTGCGGCACGTCTTTTGAATACATAAAGCGAATCCGTGAGGTCTGTGGCTCGCTTTCGCTTGCGTCCGTTGAGAATAAGCCCGAAACCCGCGTGGCTTCGGGCTCCGTAACTGTAACATGGGGCGAGCGTCCCATTGTTATAGGCGAACGCATAAATCCGTCAGGCAAGCCAAATCTCAAAGCGGCGCTGCGAAATTCCGACTTTGAGTATCTGCTCGGCATGGCATATTCGGAGCTTGACGCAGGAGCTGACGTGCTTGACGTCAACTGCGGTCTTCCCGATATAGACGAATGTGTAACACTGACGTCGGCTGTTGAAAAAATACAAGCCGCCGTCAATCTTCCCCTCTCCGTTGACTCGTCCGATCCCGTTGCCATGGAATCAGCGCTCCGTATTTATAACGGCAAGCCGCTTATCAATTCCGTAAACGGCAAGCTTGAGTCGATGCATACCGTCTTCCCTCTCGTTAAAAAGTACGGCGGTGCCGTTATCGGTCTGCTCCTGGACGAAAACGGCATCCCCGACACCGTTGACGGCAGAATGGCGATCGCTGAGCGCATCGTTTCCGTTGCAGCCGAATACGGCATTGGAAAGCACGACATCATCATCGACGCACTCACGATGGCGGCCGCCACCGTTGACGGTGCCGCCGATGTGACGCTCACCTGTGTTGAGCGTTGCCGCCGCGAGCTTGGCGTTCACACCGTGCTCGGTGTTTCAAATATTTCGTTCGGTCTTCCCATGCGTGACACCGTAAACGCCGCTTTTTTTTCCTTAGCTTTATCACGCGGACTTTCCTCGGCGATAATCAATCCCGAAAGCACGCAGATGATGGGCGCGCTCCGCGCCTATATGCTCTTATGCGGCATCGACCGCGGCGGCATCGGTTACAGCCGCACCTATGCCGCCACAAGCGCAAAAAATGACAGCACAAAAGCGTCGACGTCGCTGACGATGCCTGCCGCCATTCTCGGCGGACGCCGCGCCGATGCGGCGCGAATCGCCGAAGAGCTTTCCGCAACGGAGCAGCCGCTTGACATCATAAACGGGCACATTATCCCGGGCCTTACGCTGCTTGGCGACGAATACGACAAAAACCGCATCTTTCTGCCTCAGCTTCTTGCAGGCGCGGAAGCGGCGACAGCCGCGTTTGACGTCGTTAAGTCAAAGCTCGGCTCAGTCACAGAATCGCGCGACACCGTCGTTCTTGCGACAGTCCGCGGAGACGTTCACGATATTGGCAAAAACATCGTCCGCGCACTGCTTGAAAATTACGGCTATGACGTACGCGATCTCGGACGCGACGTTCCCATTGAGGTCGTCGTAGACGAGGTCGTGCGCACGGGTGCTCCCCTGCTCGGTCTGTCCGCACTGATGACAACGACGGTCCCCGCTATGCGCGACACGATCGCCGCCGTCCGCGACGCGGCGCCTTACTGTCGGATCATGGTTGGCGGTGCCGTTTTGACGCAAAGTCTGGCAGACATGATCGGTGCCGACTTCTATGCTCCCGAAGCAACGGCATCCGTTCGCTATGCTAACGACGTTTTCGGAAAATAAGAATACTAAAAAACGCACGCCTACACGGCGTGCGTTTTTTATATGCAGAATGTACGTTAATGTATCCGCTTCTATGCGAATACGGACTCTACGATGCGGTCGCAACACGCAGGCGAATACCGCCAATAATCTATATGGGATGTGCGGTGCGGATTTATGAAATACTTCGGCGGTGTTACGTCACGCAAGAGCTCGCCGCGGTATGCGCCGACAATGGCGAGCTTTATCTTCATCCGCTCGGGAGTGATGCTTTTTATGTAAACTGCGGCGCTTTCGTCAATGCGGACATCAGCATGCGGCTCGGCAAGCCCCGTCAGATTTGGCGCAAGCTCAACGAAAACTCCGTAGCTTTCGATCGATCGGACGATGCCCGCCACCGTCTGTCCCGGCGAAAAGCGCGCCGCATTCTCCTCCCACGTGCCGCAGAGCTCGCGGTGAGTGACGTTGATGCGTCCGCTTTTGAGATCGATGTTTTTGATGATGACGTGTATACGTGCGGAAACCGACAGCCGTTCCTTCGGATGCGATATGCGCGATACCGAGATCGCGTCGACGGGCAATAGCGAGATCAGGCCGCATCCGATATCGACAAATGCGCCGAAGCGTTCAAGGTGCGTCACCTTTGCGGGGATGATATCTCCGGGGCAAAGCGACGCTACGTATTCCCTCATGCACCTCGCCTGCGCTTCGCGCCGTGACAGGTACGCTATAGGCGGCGAAACGTTTTTGTCGATATACTGCACCGTAAAAGCAACGGCGCGACCGACTCTCGTTAATACGGCGATATTTTTTACGTCCTCCCCCGCCTCCGTCAGCGCCGCTTCCTCACGGCGTATGATCCCAACGACGCTCCCAAGATCGACGCGGAGCGAATAATCAAGGCTCTCGCACATGACGGCGGGCGCCTCGCAGACAGCTCCCGTCAGCATGGCGCGTTCAAGCCCTGATAGCGACGAGGTGTACGCTCTGTTTTCCGCTGTGGCGAGCCTGTAGCCCTCGGGAAGATAATACTCGTTTGTGTTCATGCTTGTTCCTTTCCTTTGTGACGAACTTACAGCACCATTTTATGCATGAAGGCTCTTTGCTATACCACCGTTCTTTTGCCGACACGTCGGCAAAAATAATAATTTTCTTCTTGACAAGCGCATACAAATGTATTATACTATTTAAGCGTCAAAAAAAGACGGGCCTTTAGCTCAGTTGGTTAGAGCTACCGGCTCATAACCGGTCGGTCCTGGGTTCGAGTCCCCGAAGGCCCATAAAAGCTCATCGCAAAGCTGCGATGAGCTTTTTGTTTTTAACAAATCGGCTTTCCCGCCGCCAAAATGTCAAAAAAAATAAAATTCACCCTTTACAAGCACTTGACAACGGTATACGATGCTGATATAATTTTATGCAATAAAAAATTTGATTTTTATGTAAAAGAAGTTATAAAGTTATGATGACCAATGCATCCGTATACGCATACTTCTATTTTTACTTTTACTTTTTCTTTAACACCGAAGAAAACGTAAGAGTAAATTCTGTTGCATAAAAATATTTTCTGTTAAAATATTTAACGATACCGCTAACATCGGATTTTGCATGGAATTTACGGCAAAATCCGTTTTTATTTTGCAACAAATCGGAAAGGATTCTCTTAATTATGATCGTTGTACTTAAGCAAAACGGAGATGAACTCCAGATACAGAACCTTATCGAATGGATAAAAGAGCAGAACGTTGACGTTCACATTTCTGAGGGTAAGCACCAGACCGTGCTCGGTCTTGTCGGCGACACATCTAAAGTTGACGGAGATCTTATCGCATCCCTCTCTATCGTTGAAAGCGTAAAGCGAGTCAGTGAGCCGTTCAAGAGCGTAAACCGCAAATTTCATCCCGACGATACGGTCGTTGACGTTAACGGCATCAAGATCGGCGGCGGCAACTTCGCCATTATCGCAGGTCCCTGCTCCGTTGAAAGCGAGAAGCAGATCCTTGAGGTTGCAACAAAGGTGAAAGCGAGCGGCGCACACATGCTCCGCGGCGGTGCTTTCAAGCCCCGCACGTCACCTTACGATTTCCAGGGACTCCGCGCCGAGGGCATCGAGCTTCTGCTCGAAGCAAAAAAAGTGACGGGTATGCCTATCGTCACAGAGATCATGGACGCAAAATATCTTCCGCTTTTTGAAGAGGTTGACGTTATTCAGGTCGGCGCACGCAATATGCAGAACTTTGAGCTTTTGAAGGAGCTCGGAAAAACGAACAAAACGATCCTGCTCAAAAACGGCATCGCCAGCACGCTCAAGGAGCTTTTAATGAGCGCCGAATACATCATGGCAGGCGGCAACGAAAGCATAATCCTCTGCCAGCGCGGTATCCGTACGTACGAGACCTACACGCGCAACACGCTCGATCTTTCGTCTGTGCCGCTGCTCAAGGAGCTCACTCACCTGCCCGTCATCGTTGACCCGTCCCACGCCTGCGGCGTTTCAAGACTCGTAAAACCGATGGCTATGGCGGCGGCTGCGGCAGGCGCCGACGGGCTTATGATCGAGGTCCACAACGATCCTCCGCACGCGCTCTGCGACGGTGCGCAGTCGCTCACTCCCGAACAGTTTGACGACGTTGCACGCCGCGTTAACGAGATACTGAAGGTCGTACACGACTAAGAATAACGCTACAAGAGAGGTTAGAGAGATGAACGTAGGAATCGTCGGGCTCGGACTTATCGGCGGATCCTTTGCAAAGGTCCTGTCAAAAAACGAAAAATATACCGTTTATGCTTACGACATAGACAAAACGACGCTTCACTATGCCATGATGACGGGTGCTGTCCGATATGAACTGTCGTCGGACAACATCGGTGAATGTGAATTTCTCATCATCTCACTTTATCCCGAAGCAACGGTTAAATATTTGCGCGGCAACGCAGATAAAATCAGCAAAAATACCGTCGTTATAGACACGGCGGGAACGAAGCGCAGTATTTGCGATGCGGGCTTCCGCCTTGCAAATGAGCACGGCTTCATCTTCGTTGGCGGTCACCCGATGGCGGGAACGCAGTTTTCGGGATTCAAGCACTCACGCGACACGCTGTTCAATAACGCCACGATGGTCGTCACACCGAAGCGCGACGAGGACCTGCACGTGCTCGACCGCATAAAATCGCTCATGCTCGACTGCGGCTTTGCCAAGCTCAATATCACGGACGCGGACACTCACGACGAGCTGATCGCATTCACCTCACAGCTCGCGCACGTCGTTTCAAACGCGTACGTCAAGAGTCCCGCGGCACTGTCACACAAGAATTTTTCCGCAGGCAGTTACCGAGATCTGACGCGCGTTGCGCGTCTTAACGAGGATATGTGGACGGATCTTTTCCTTGATAACAGGGATAATCTGCTCAACGAGCTCGACATTATCATAAAAAATCTTCAAAAATACCGTGCCGCACTCGACAGGTCGGACGAAACAGAGTTAAAGTCACTTCTGCGCGAGGGCAGGATCATTAAAGAAAGGACGTTATACGGCAGTGAAAAGGATCAGGATAAAAACATCACGTGAATATACTGTCGTTGTAGGCAGCGGTGCTGTCAGCACGTTATCCGACGAGCTGCACTCTGTAACGTCGGCGTCGCGTCTGCTCATCGTCACAGACGATAACGTTGCGCCGCTTCACGCGGATGCGCTCGCCGCACGTCTTCCCAAATATGACATACACACGCTCGTGCTTCCTCACGGAGAAGATCACAAAACGATAGATTCAGTCATCACGATACTTTCGTATCTGCAATCGCACGCCTTCGACCGCGATGACGCCGTGATCGCTCTCGGCGGCGGCGTCGTTGGCGATCTCGCCGCTTTCTCAGCCTCCGTTTATATGCGCGGGATCGATTTCATCAATGTCCCGACAACGCTCTTGGCGCAGGTCGACTCCTCAGTCGGCGGAAAAACGGGTTTTGACTTCGGCGGCGCAAAAAACATCGTCGGCAGTTTCTATCAGCCTCGTCTTGTCATTTGCGATACCGATTACCTCAAAACGCTCCGCGACGATGTGTTCGCCGACGGATGTGCCGAGGTCATCAAATACGCCTTCATCGGTGACGGCGAGCTTTTGCCGATCATCGAAAACGGAATAAAAAATAACATTGAAAAGATCGTTTACCGCTGTGTAAACGATAAAAACGAGATCGTCTCACGCGACGAGTTCGATCGCGGCGACCGCGCACTGCTCAATTTCGGACACACGCTCGGTCACGCTGTTGAAAGTCTCAGCGGCTACACCGTCAGCCACGGCTGCGGAGTTGCCGTCGGCATGAGCATCATCACGCTCGCCGCAGAGCGTGCGGGCATTTGCGAGGTCGGCGTTTACGACAGACTGACTGACTGCCTGCGCGCCAACGATCTGCCGACGGAAACGAAAGAGGACACCGCGTCGCTCATAACCGCGATCCGACGCGATAAGAAAAAGAGCGGCGACCGCATCAACGTCATCGTCCCGACAAAGCTTTGCTGTGCTGTTGCCAAAAAACTTGGCTTTGACGAGCTTCATGCACTCTTGAAGGAGGCACGCAAGTGAAAGTTACAGTTCACCCTTCGCGTCTTCACGGTATCATTCCGGGAATCGCGTCGAAATCGTGCCTGCACAGGCTTCTTCTTTGTGCCGCCCTTTCGGACGGTATAACGACTATCACCTCCGTCACAATGTCGAAGGACATTTACGCGACGATAAGCGCCGTATCGGCGCTTGGCAAGATCGTCGAGGTCAATGACGGTCAGCTACGCGTATACAACACTTCCCCCGCATCCGAAATCAACGTAAACGAAAGCGGATCGACTTTCCGCTTCATTCTTCCCATAATTGCCGCACGCGCGGCAGGACGTACAGTCACAATCGTCGGTTCGGACTATCTTGCGTCGCGCCCGATCTCCCCTTTATATGAGGAGCTTCTCGCGCACGGCGCCGTGATCTCCGAAAAAGGACGCTTCCCCATGACGGTAGGCGGCGAGCTCCGCTCGGGCGAATACCGCCTTCCGGGTAACGTTTCAAGTCAGTTCATATCGGGACTGCTTATGGCTTTGCCGAGCTTTGACGGCGACAGCCATATCATCATCGACGGCAGGCTTCAGTCTAAACCGTACGTTGACATCACGGTTTTGTGCCTTCGTTCATTTGGCATCAGAATAATTGAGGAGTCAGACGGCTACCTCATTCCCGGCGGTCAGGTCTATACCTCTCCCGATGTAATAAAATGCGAAGCCGACTATTCAAATGCGGCGTTTTTCCTCGCCGCAGGCGCGATCGGTGACGCCTCCGTCGGCGTATCTGCCCTCAGAACTCCCACAGCGCAGGGCGACAGCCGCATCATCGACGTGCTCGCTGAGTTTGGAGCGTGCTGCACGCGTGACGGCGACACCGTCACCGTTAAGCAAAATAAGCTCGCAGCCGTCAAAATCGACGCGACTGATATTCCCGACCTTGTGCCAATCCTATCACTCGTTGCCGCCGTCGCAGACGGTGTCACGACCGTATTCGGTGCTGAACGCTTGCGTTTCAAGGAGAGCGATCGCCTGCACTCCGTCACCGAGCTTCTCACCGCACTCGGTGCTGACGTAAAAGAGACCGACGACGGACTCATCATCCGCGGCGTCCCCTCTCTTTCGGGTGGTATGGTTTCTTCTCACAACGATCACCGCATCGTTATGACCGCCGCTGTCGCCTCTCTTGTGGCGAGCGGCGACATCACCATTGACGGCGCCGAAGCCGTCAGCAAATCATACCCCGACTTTTTCCGCGATTTTGCCGCACTCGGCGGCAAATATACCGTAACGGAAGAATAAATTCCGAAAGGAACCTGATATGTCAACTTACATCGGCAAAAACATAACGATCTCGATCTTCGGACAGTCCCATTCGGAGGCTATCGGCGTCAGTATTGACGGGCTTCCCGCAGGTATCGCCATCGACGAAGAGAAGATCGGCGCCTTTATGCGCCGCCGCGCGCCGTCAAGATCGGCGTTCTCCACGGCAAGAGCCGAAGCGGACGCACCTGTTTTTTTGAGCGGTATCGTCGATGGGATCACGACAGGCGCCGCTATATGCGCCGTAATTTACAATAAAGATCAGCGCAGCCGCGATTATGCAGCACTATATAACACTCCGCGTCCAGGACACGCCGACTACACTGCGCGCATCAAATACGACGGGCACGAAGACTACCGCGGCGGCGGTGCTTTTTCGGGCAGAATGACGGCGCCGCTCTGCATCGCAGGTGCGATCGCGGAATCGTATCTCTCCGAGCGCGGTATCACGGTAGGCTCGCACATCCTCGCCGTCGGCGGGATGCGCGACGAGCCGTTTGATCCCGTGAACGTATCCGCGGAGCTTTTGTCGGAGATAAAATCGAAGCCTTTCGGCGTCGTTGACGACGAAAACGGTGCGGCGATGCTTGAAAAGATCGCCGCTGCCCGTGAGTCACTCGACTCGCTTGGCGGCATTATCGAATGTGCCGCCGTCGGTGTGCCGTGCGGACTTGGCGGCGAACTTTTCGACGGAGTCGAAGCGAAGCTTTCACACCTCGTTTTCTCCGTCCCTGCCGTTAAGGGCTTTGAGCTTGGCGCCGGATTTGCCGCCGCAGAGCTTTACGGCAGCGAAAACAACGACGAGTTTTACTACGCTGTCGACGGAACCGTTAAAACACGCACCAACAATCACGGCGGCTTGCTCGGCGGTATCACAAGCGGTATGCCGATGATATTCCGAGTTGCCATAAAGCCGACACCATCTATCGGCAAAAAACAGAATACCGTGAACCTTCAAACGCACACAAATACCGAAATCGAGATCGGCGGCAGGCACGATGCCTGCATCGTGCCTCGAGCACTTCCCGTCATTGAGTCGTGCTTGATGATCGCGCTTTTGGACGAGATGCTTTAACACAGAAAAACACATCAAACATAAAAAGATAAAACAGGAGTTTATACGTCATGGATATGGAATCGTTAAGACAAAAGATCAACGAGCTTGACGAGGGCATCGTTAAGCTGTACGTTGAAAGAATGGAAACCGTAAAAAAGATAGGCGAATATAAAAAAGAGAATAATCTTCCCGTGCGCGATCCGATACGCGAGCAGGCGCTCTTATCAAAGATCGCAGAGCTTGCAGGTGAAGAATACGAAAACAACATCCATTCTCTTTACTCGCTCATTTTGGATATTTCCCGTTCTTGTCAGACGAAAATCGTTTCCGAGCCCTCAAAGCTCACCGAAATGATGGACTCTGCCGTTAAAAACACCGATATGCTCTTCCCCGAAAAAGCGACCGTTGCCTGCCAGGGCACGTCGGGCGCGTATTCTCAGTCTGCGGCTGAAAAAATGTTCAAGCGTCCGTCAATCATGTTCCTTTCAACGTTTGAGGGCGTTTTCTCCGCCGTTGACAAGGGACTCTGCCGTTTCGGTGTGCTTCCACTCGAAAATTCAACGGCAGGATCGGTAAACCAGATCTACGACCTGATGGTCAAGCATAATTTTTCCATCGTTCGAACAACTCGCGTTCAGATCTCACACGTGCTTCTTTCCAATCGCGGCGCGGATCTTTCCACGGTCAAAGAAATCTACTCCCATGAGCAGGCTATCTCTCAGTGCAGCGAATTTCTCTCTTCCCTCTCGGGCGTCAAGGTCATCCCCTGCGAAAACACGGCAGTTGCGGCGCGCAGGGTAGCCGAATCGGGCAGAAACGACGTTGCCGCCATTTCCGCAAAGGAATGTGCCGAGCTTTACGGACTCAAGATCCTGCGCGACAGGATCAGCAACGAAAAGGACAATTACACTCGCTTCATCTGCATTTCCAAGAAGCTTGAGATATATCCCGGTGCCGACAAAACGAGCATTATGATGGTGCTTCCGCACAAGTCGGGCTCACTTTATAAGGTTCTTTCGCGTCTTTACGTTCTCGGCATCAACTTGAATAAGCTTGAAAGCCGTCCAATTCCCGACCGCAACTTCGAGTTCATGTTCTATTTCGACATTGATGAATCCATCTACTCTCCCGCACTCAAGGAGCTTCTCTGCGACCTTGAACGCGAAGCTCCCGAATTCAGATACCTCGGAAGCTACTCCGAAGTATTGTAATAAAAACCGATATGGCTACAATGAAATGCGGTTTGCTCGGCAGGGTACTCGGGCACAGCTATTCGCCGCAAATACATCGTCACCTCGGTGACTATGAATACACGCTCATAGAGTGTGAGCCCGATGCGCTCGACGAGTTTTTTGCCATCGCAGACTTTGACGCCATCAACGTCACGATCCCGTATAAAGAGGTCGTGATGAAATATTGCGGCGTCATCGACGAAAAAGCCGTCCGTGTCGGTTCCGTCAACACCGTAGTCAAGCGTGACGGCAAGCTTTACGGCTACAACACAGACTATTTTGGATTCTACGCGACGCTCATAAGCCTTTGCGACGTGCGCGGCAAGAAGGTACTCGTCCTCGGCAGCGGCGGCTCGTCCAAAACCGTCACCGCCGTTGTGAACGATCTTGGCGGAACACCCGTTATCATCTCGCGGACGGGTAAGAATAACTACGAAAACATTTCCCGTCATCACGGCGACACCGCCGTGATCGTCAACACGACACCAGTCGGTATGTACCCGAACAATTTATCTTCGCCGATAACGCTTGATGATTTTTCGTGCGTCGAAGCCGTCATTGACATCATTTATAACCCCGCGAAAACGAAGCTGCTGCTTGACGCGGAGCGTCTCGGAATTAAAAACAAAAACGGATTATATATGCTTGTTGCACAGGCAAAAGAGGCGTCCGAATATTTCTGCGGCAAAAAAATAGATAACGCCGTTATTGATGTTATCGTAAAAGAGATCCGCCGTGAGCTTTTGAATGTCGTTCTTGTCGGTATGCCGGGCTGCGGCAAATCTTCCGTAGGGCGCGCCGTCGCCTGGCTGACGGGCAGACGTTTTGTCGATTGCGACGAGCTCGTCACAGAACGCGAGGAGCGCACGCCCACCGAGATCATCAGCTCCGACGGCGAAGCCGCCTTCAGGCGCGCGGAGACGGCGGCGCTTAACGATATCTGCAAGCAGGCCTCGCTCGTTATTGCGACGGGCGGCGGTGCCGTAACGGTTGAGGAAAACTATAATATCGTGCGTCAGAATGCCGTCGTAATATGGCTTCGCCGCGACTTACACCTTTTGCCGACGAAGAACCGTCCGCTCTCACAGGGCGCTGTATCTTTGGAAAGCTTATATAATGCCCGACGCGACGCATACGAACGTTTTTCCGACACAGCCGCAGAAAGCACCGGCGTCATTTCGCTGACGGCGGAACGTATCGTCGAGCTTTTCGATCAACATATTTGAATTTTTGAGGACTTAACATGAAAAACATTCTTGTCATAAACGGACCGAATCTGAATCTGCTCGGACTGCGCGAGCCTGCGATATACGGCAGCCGCAATTATGCGGCGTTGCTCGAATTTATAAAGGAAAGCGCGGATGAGCTCGGGCTCAACGTTGAATTTTTTCAGTCCAATCACGAGGGCGCCATCGTCGATGCCATCCAGGCGGCATACGGCAAGTTCGACGGCATCGTTATCAATCCTGCCGCTTACACACACACGAGTGTTGCCATTCTCGACGCGCTCAAATCCGTCGCGATCCCGACGGTCGAGGTCCATCTTTCCGACATCAACTCGCGCGAAGATTTCAGAAAATTCTCGTACGTTTCCCTCGTCGCGGAAAAGACGATCTGCGGCATGGGCTTTGACGGCTACCGCGAAGCACTGATCCATTTTGCGCGTTAGCCATTTGTATAATACTCATTAAAAAAGAGCGTTGATGAAACATCAACGCTCTCTTTATTTATCATATTTTTATAAATATATCTTGTTTTTTCAAAGATTATATCAAAAGCTTCGCCGCAGTTCGATCACACGACCGACAACGGTTATGGGCAGCTCGTTTATCTCTTGCTCCGTATAATACATGGGCTCGTATGCGGGGTTGTTCGGCAAAAGCCAAACTCCTTCGCGTTCTTTACGCAATCTTTTGCACGTTGCTTCACCGTCGCCTATCATGACGATCACGGTATCGCCTGTGTCGGCGTCGTCCTGCAAGCGAACGATAACGACGTCCCCGTTACATATCTGCGGCATCATGCTGTCGCCCTTGATACGAAGAGCAATAAACTTGCCCGAGCGTGCCAATTCGGGCGTGATCTCCTCATATCCCGATATATCCTCGATCGCATCTATCGGAATCCCTGCCGTTACGGTACCGTAAACGGGCACCTTTGCCGGCACCGCGTCTTTATATAAGAGATCATCTGCGGTAACGCCGAAATAATCCGCTATCAGCGCCAGCTTTTGTGCAGAGCACGATTTTACACGTCCCGATTTCATCTCCGTGAAAAAATTCTTGGAAAATCCAAGATTCCTCGCAAGTGCCGCGGGCTTTATCCCGCGTTCGATGCAAAGGCCGTATATTTTTTCATAAAGCTCCATAATATCCCTCCTCGCAGATACCTTTTCAGATAAAAAACGGCTTTTCCTCTTGACAATCACATAATTTTGTGATATAATGCAACCACGTCACAGCCACAGCCTCAAAACAATACTGACAGCCTCATTATAACACAGTATTCTGTGACGGTCAAGAATTTTTCTATCGGAGGTAACAAAAATTACAGTTTGGACCGATCATAAAATCACATTTACTTTCCCCGATAACGTCACCGAAAGTGACGTTTCGATCGTTTTTTCACAGAACGGAAAAACCGTCATCGAATATCAAACTGGGGACAGCGGTGTGACAACATCCGAAAATACCGTAACGCTTAATATGACGCCCGAAGAAACGGGCAGATTTTCCGCCAAGATCCCCGGCGCATACGCTTTAGCACAGCTCAACCTCCTCACACGCGGTATGCGACGTGCTTCCCGTCCCGTTCGCGTTCCCATATACGCGAATCTTAAATCGGAGGCGATGTGATGACGGATTTTATCAACGTTGACATCACGTTTGAAGAGGATGAAGCCCTCGACGTGGAATACACGGAAAGTCAATCCGCAGGCGGCGGCAACGACGGGAAATCCGCTTACGAATACGCCTGCGACGGCGGCTACAAGGGCACCGAAGCCGAATTTGCGGCAAAACTTGCTGCCAAGATTCCGACAAGCCTGCCGAATCCGTATTCGCTGACGCTTACGGGAGCCGTTGACGCAACTTACGACGGTACCGCCCCTATATCGGTTGAAATCCCCGAAGGCTCCTCCGTCAGTCTTGACACAACTCTTTCGCTCAGCGGAAAAGCCGCCGACGCAAAAGCCGTCGGCGATGCTCTGTCGGAAAAGCTGTCGGAAGAAGAGCTTGACGATGCCGTTACAGCTGCGCTCACCGCCGCAAAACAAAGCGGCGAATTTGACGGCGCAGATGGTGTCGACGGCACAGACGGTGTTGACGGAATGTCAAACGTCGCAAAGATGTATCTGATAAACATCTTGAAAAGCGCACAGTATACGACAAATCAGACAACAAACATCGCCGCGCTTGAAGAAGCGCTCGGAGGGTCGGCGAGGATTCAGTTTTTTTCTCTCGTTTCAGGCAGGATCACTACTGCTTCAAGCTCCAACTACCTCTCATCGAGCGAATCGAGAGCTTCTCACGTCGGGCTTAACGTTATTCTTGTGCCCGGAATCACGTACCGTATTGTCGGAGTCAAAGGCATTCGTTACGGCGTGCAACAGCTTCGCACGGACGGTTTACTGAAAGTTCAGCAAGGCATTGATCTGACCTCTGACGACAAAACCGACTCCGGATGGCAAACGACAGGTTACGAATTCGTTGCAGACGATTCAGCAGCAATATGTTGGCTCACCGCCTCATACGAATCCGGTAATATCTCACCTGAGGAAGCAATGCCCGTTTACATTGAAGCGTTGCCTTAAAATGACGATCACCCCACAGTTTTTCCTGTGGGGTGATTTTTTAATGTTACAGTTTGAGCGTCAGCTTAACGATCGTGTCGATCGGGGCAGCTTCACTGACGTGTAGCTTTACGCCGTCGCTGTCATTTTTCACCGTAACAGAACCTGACAAAGCGACCGAGCTCTCTATTACGGAACAGTCGATCGGAACTGTCACTTCGTTGATCTTTTCCGGATCAAGAACGTGGATATATACAGTATTATCGCGTAGTGTCGTGCCATACACTCCGTCAACAGGCTCCAAAGGACCGCCGCGAGTTCCGTATACGCTCTCCCCGTACTTGTCCATCCATTCACCGATTTTGCAAAAACACTCGACCTGATCGGGCGGTATCGTACCGTCAGCGGACGGTCCGACGTTCAGCAAAACGTTTCCGCCGCGGCAGAAAGTGTCGATCATGATACGCAGTATTTCCACGTGCGGGCGTGCCTTTGCACGCGGGCTGTAGCCCCACGGACCGTTAACGACCGTCATGCATTTTTCCCACGGATACGGTCTTATCGGTCCTGTCACGTCGCTTCCTCCCTCCTCGGTGCGGAAGTCTCCGCGAAGACCGCTTCGCGGATTTATGACGACGTCGGGCTGATATTTCTTTACCATCGTATTAAGCGTGATCGGATCCCACAGCCACGCCGAGTCAGCATCGCTTCCTTTATGAGCGAGCCATCCGCCGTCGTACCAGAGTATGTCGATCTTACCGTAATCGCGCATGAGTTCTTCGACCTGACCGTAACACTGTTTTTTCATCAAAAGCGCGCTTTCAAGCTCACCCTCCGGATCAAAATATCCGCGGAATCTCCAGTCCATCGGCGAATAATATATTCCCGTGTAAAGTCCCGCCGCCCTCGCGGCGTCTGTATACTCACGAATAAAATCGCGGTGAGCCGCCGTCTTTGCCGACGTGAAATCGAGGTAGCTCGCCCCGCTGTCCCAAAGCGCGAATCCGTCGTGATGGCGTGACGTCATGACGGCATACTTACAGCCTGCGGATTTTGCGACCTTCATCCACGCATCCGCATCAAAATTTTCGGGGGTGAAGCTGTCGGCGAGGAGTCTATACTCATCCGGTGGTATTTTGTCGTTATACATACACCATTCGCCCGTTCCGACGAGAGCATACAGCCCCCAATGTATGAACATTCCGAATTTTGCATCTTCCCACCACGTCATTTTTTCGGGCGGCAGGTTCAGCTTGCCATCCTCAAGCGCATCGCTGTCAGCACGGCTTTTCAGCATTGATAAAAGCTCCGCTCCCGAGAGCGTATATTCGTTATCAGGCATAATGATACACTCCTGTCACTGTCAATTCAATATAAGGCACGCGCTTTGTCCCGATACGGACAAAGCGCTTATTTTTATGACATTCTCTATTCGTTTATATGCGTATGATTCTTATACGCAACCTCGCAGAGCCATCTGTAAAGCTCCGCTACGTTATATTTCTTGGGGAATTCAAACGTGCGCATCTCCGTTGTGACACCGCCTTTCGCGCGAAAATACGGAGAAACGATATATTCGATCGTTATATTGCAGTCGTCAATTCCAAAGCCTGCAGTTTCAATTGAAACGGATATGACCGAATCGATATAGATAGAATTGTAACGCGCTTTTTGACCCGTCGTACCCTGCTTATCTATGTCGATGATTCGTCTATCGGTGAAGATGACGGTATCTCTGATGAGGGTGAAGCCCGCGACAACGGTTTCCTCCTCCATAAGATAATCACCGTACTTCAGAAGCAGTTTTTCTATTGACAGTTCGCTGTAATTGCCTACCATTCCCTGCGTTATGTTGCCGAAAAATCCCATGATCATTCTCCTCTCTGCCGACTGTGGCGGCATGTAATTTACTATAATCCGCATTACCGCAGTTTGCAATCAGTTCTGCAAGTGCTTTCCATAAAAATTATAGCAGCGGACGCGACGGTTGTCAATAACAGCTCGCGGTCGGCTGCGCTCGGTTTCGTTTCGCTCCCGAAAATAAAAATGACGCTCTTTCGAGCGTCATTTTATTTTCGGAGAAGGAGAGATTTGAACTCTCGCGCCGGTTATCCCGACCTACACCCTTAGCAGGGGCGCCTCTTCGGCCTCTTGAGTACTTCTCCCTGTCAAGACTATTCTCTTCGTCTTATTGCGGCGGCTTTCGCGCACCGTAAGCTATATTATACACAAGTTACGTGCCTGTGTCAACATTTAATTTCTCTTAAAATGAAAATATTTTTTCCTTGCACTTTACAAAATCGATCCGATATGTAATAATACTTATATAGTTAATGTTACGCAATCGGAGAAACACACGATGAATGATACAACAAAGATCACATCCCCCGCTGACGATTCGGACGTATCGACGGTCAACGAAGAATCGCTGAAGGCTATCGTTGACGGAGAGATTGCCGAAGCGAAAGCAAAAAACGACGCGATGCCGTCACCGCAAACGGCGCGTCTTACATACAGCGCCTACGCCGACATGAAGCCTTGCCGCGAGTCTGTCTATTCTCCGCTCGGCGTTAGGAACTACATCGGCATATTACTTTTGTCCGCGATACCGGTACTCGGCTTCGTTATCGCCGTCATTTACGCGCTCGCGGCAAAAAACGTGGCTCGTCACCGTCTCGCCGTCGCAATCGTTATCCTGAAAACGATCCTTATCACACTTGTTGTTGCGGCTGTTCTCGTTATGCTTTTCGTCTTTGAGCTTGACATGCTCGCGCTCGCTAAGACTCTTTTTGACACTCTGCTTTCAAGTTTAGGTTAAATCTCGTCGTTCGGAACGCTGTATGCCATTCTGTGATTTTTGTATCTGTTGTCATCGGTGACTTCCTTTATCACATGGATCATCGGCGGAATATCGAACGCCGCGTCCTCGCTCGGCAGCTCCACCTCCATTATGGCGCGGTCGCTCCAATGCGGATATATATCGAGCTCAAAATCATAACCGCGGTACGGCACAACGTACCGCGTTTTTCTTACTGGTTGTGAGTCTGCCTCAATCATTTTCGCGTATGTGGCATACTCCTCTGCCGTTATCTCAACTTCGTCTTCAACGGCTGTCATATTCGTGATCCTGCGCTTGCGGGTTCTCGTATACGATACCCTGTCCGCGTATTCGCGCCGACGGACGCGGCATCCGTCATAATCGGAATCATCCTTATAATAAATTTGCTCAATCGTGCTGTATCGGTACGCAAGAAGCTCTGCCGCATCGGGCATTTTTATCAGATATTTTCTCTCGGTTTCCGTTGCCATGCTATCATCCTCTTTTCTTTTCGCATTAAATCGTTTCGGTATACATACGTACCAACCGCAAACAGTATACCTCATTTTTTTGTTATATTCAAGATAATAACGCCGCCGACTGTTGAATTTATCGGTTTGCGATGATATAATTTTAACTGTAAAATCAACAATCCCGAAAGGACCGCCTTTTATGAAACGCATATTCGCCGCAGTGATCACCGTGTCACTTCTTTTATGTCTATTCCTCACTTCCTGCTCAAACGATAGCTTCGTGCTTGTGTATTATGAAACCTATGAGCTTATGTCCGATGCGCTTTCATTTACAATGGAAACGCTCCCCGATGAAGACGAAAACGTCATCATTTACGGTGGCATGGACAACGGGCTCGGACAGATCAAATATTCCGTCCTCAACGAAGGCGAGCGCATGAACGGCACACTCGTCCTCCGCATGGCGACGCTCTCTTATGCGGAAAAATACACAACCGATGCGGCTCCCGGCATTGCCGGAGTTGAGGCTTCATCACCGACACACACCGAAAAGCTCGGAGTATATGACGTAACATATTACGTCAACGGCGCGACTGTTTTCGCCGTCTGGAACGAGGGCGAATTTGCATATTCGATCGCTTTTACCTTCACCGACACGACCGTAACACCCACATACGAAGATCTGCGTCCCTACGTTATCGCGCTGATTGCAACAACATAAAGGAAGATATATATGAAATACGTAACTTTAGGCAAAACAGGACTTTCCGTTTCCCGACTCGGCTTTGGCGGTATACCGATACAGCGCATTGACGCCGACAGCACACGCAAGCTTTTTGATTCGCTCATAGAGCACAGTATCAACTTCATCGACACGGCACGTGCATACACCGTCAGTGAAGAATACATCGGCACTGCGATTGAGGGCAGGCGCGACAAATTCATTATAGCAACAAAAAGCATGGCGCGCACTCGTGACGCCATGGCGGCAGATATCGAAAAGAGCCTGTCGAACCTTCGCACTGACTATATCGACTTATATCAGATCCACAATGCCACCCCTGCCGATCTGAAGGCCGTGATGGGAGAGGGCGGTGCGCTGGAAGCGCTCCTTCTGGCAAAAAAAGCGGGAAAGATCCGTCACATCGGACTGACTTCTCATTCCGTCGAAACGTTCAAGACCGCACTCACGCTTGATTGGGTGGAAACGTTTATGTTCCCGTATAATATCGTCGAATCAGACATTGAACCGCTTATATCGGAATGTGCCGAGCGCGGTATCGGCTTCATCGTCATGAAACCGCTTGCCGGCGGTGCCATTGACGACGCAAATCTCGCTTTGCGTTACGTTTCGTTGAACCCGTCCGTATCCGTTGTGATCCCCGGCATGTACGAGCCGAAGGAGATAATAGAAAACGACGTCGCCGTTAATGATGAAGCGCCCCTCTCGGCAAACGAGCAAAAAGGCATCGTTCGTATCCGCGCAGAGCTTGGCGAAAACTTCTGCCGCCGTTGCGGTTATTGCGCGCCCTGCACCGTTGGTATCATCATCCCGAGCGTTTTCCTCTTTGACGGTTATTATACACGCTACGGAATTACGGATTGGGCACTTGCCCGCTACGGTGGGCTCAGCGTAAAAGCTTCCGCATGCATCGAATGCGGCGTCTGCGAAACGCGCTGCCCGTATAACCTCCCCATCCGCAAGATGCTTCGCAGTGCAGCCGAGAGGCTTGAAAAATGACGGCTCCCGTGATTCTCTGCGAGGACCGCTCCGTCATCGTCACCGTGAAGCCAAGAGGGCTTGATTCACAATCCACAACGGGAGGTGCCGACATGGTTTCGGCACTCGCCGAACATACGGGCGGCAAGATCTATCCCGTTCACAGGCTCGACCGCGGCACCGTCGGCGTTATGGTATACGCAAAGACGAAAGCCGCCGCCGCGGCTTTGTCCGATGCCTTTGCCAACGGCAGCACCGACAAGCGTTACCTCGCCGTCACCGTCGGTGTCCCCGCGGAAGCGGAGGGGACGTACACAGATCTGTTGTATCATGACGCAAAAAAGAACAAATCCTACGTCACCTCACGCAAGCGTTCGGGCGTGCGTGAAGCATCACTTTCGTATCGCGTCATCGACACGGCAAGATCGGGGGAGCATACTCTTGCCCTTGTCGCAATAAAGCTTCACACGGGACGCACGCACCAGATCCGCGTTCAGTTTGCGTCAAGAAAAACGCCTTTGCTCGGTGACGCTCGCTACGGCGGCGTCAAGCTGTCCGGCTTCGCCGGAGAGCCTGCGCTTGCCTGCGTTTCTCTTTCTTTTCCGCATCCCGACACCGCCGAAAGCATGACGTTCACCTTTGTGCCGTCAGGCGGCGCCTGGGAGCTGTTCGAAAAACGGTTTATTTGGAAATTATGAGTCACACAGGTGTTGTTTTGCAAAAAATAACGATCGGCAGAGCTTATTCCCCGCTTTTTTCAGCGCGTCGCCCCTCAATATCGCCCACATTAACAAACAGCACAAAAAACAACGATTGCACGGCAAAAAAGCCGTGCATTTTTTTAGAAAAAAATAGTGTTTTTTATATAGACAAATTAATAATTAATGGTATAATTATATCGTATTTGTTTCAAAAAAATTAAAGGAGGATGAACATGAAAAAATTGTTCAAGCTCACCGAAAACGGTACAACCGTAAGAACCGAGATGCTCGCCGGTCTGACAACGTTCATGACTATGGCGTACATCATCGCTCTTAACCCCAACCTGTTGACAAACTTTGATACAGGCTCCGCACTTTGGAACGGCGTATTCCTCGCTACCTGTATCGCATCTGCAATCGGTATGTTCTGCATGGCTTTCCTTGCAAACAAGCCCTTCGCAATGGCTCCCGGTATGGGTCTTAACAGCTTCTTCGCTGTTGTTGTAGGCAACATCGTCGGTCTTACAGGTATGTCTTACGTAGCTTCTTTCCAGGCTGCGCTCGTAATTATCCTTATCGAAGGTATCGTATTCCTGATCCTTTCCGTTCTTAACATTCGTGAAAAGATCGTTGAATCCATTCCTCTCGGCATCAGACTCGGTATCGCTCCTGCCATCGGCTTAATGCTGATGAACATCGGTCTCGGCTCCAACGTTGGTATCTACGCTGAAGGCAACGGCTTCTCCGCTCCCTTCTATGTAATGCGCGACTTCTTCGGCGCTCTGACTCCCGGCGTTCTCAAGGACAACATGGGTGATGTCGGATTCGCTACGATGATCCTCACCGTTGTTACAATGTTCATCGGTCTGTTTGCCATCATCGTTCTTGCCAAGTTCGGTGTAAGAGGTGCTGTTCTTTACGGTATGCTTATTGCTTCCGTTATTTACTGGGCAGGCTCCTTCATCTTCCTTGACACTAACCCCTTTGCTTCTCTCGCAACCGCTTCTTTCGTACCTCCCTTCGCTGATATGGTAGAAACGACCCTCTTCAAGTTCAACTTCCAGGGCTTCATCAATATTGGCTGGTTCACCGTAATCACACTCGTTATCACGTTCTGCATCATCGATATGTTCGACACGATCGGCACTCTCGTTGGCACTGCATCCCGTGCAGGCATGGTTGACGAAGAAGGCAACATGCCCAACATGAAGGAAGCTCTCCTCGCTGACGCTGTCGGTACTGTAACAGGTGCTTGCACAGGTACTTCCACCGTTACAACATTCGTTGAATCCGCTTCCGGTGTTGAAGCAGGCGGACGCACAGGTCTCACCGCTCTTACGACCGGTATCCTCTTCCTCGCTTGCATCTTCATCGCTCCCATCGCCGCTATCATCCCCGCTGCTGCTACCTCCGCCGCTCTCATCTACGTCGGCGTACTCATGCTCCAGGGTCTTAAGAACATCGACTTCGGCGATATGGATCAGCTCGTTCCCGTTTGCCTCATGCTTATCGCAATGCCCGTTTCCAGCTCCATCGGTCACGGCATCGGTCTCGGTCTCATCTCCTACACCGTAATCAAGGTATTCACAGGCAAGTTCAAGGATGTTTCCATCCTTACATACGTGATCTCCGCTATCTTCCTTGTTAAGTTCTTCCTCGTTGTCTGATCACTGTAAAAACAAGAATAAACACAAATATCACACAGACGTTCGTCTGCGGGGTATTTTTTATTTGATGTAGATCAGATCATTTCATACGGTTCAGCTTCGTTTGCAAATACGGGCGTGATCGCAATTTCAAACGTGAACTTTTCTTCTTCAAGCTTCCATCTGTCCGCAAGTCCGGGGCCGCAGGAGTTCGAACCGATACCGCTCTGGCGGTAGTCGATGTTGACGGTCGTTTCCTTTTCAGGGACGAGCTCGTAGTGGTGAGCCTTTTCGGTCAGCTGTGCTGCCGAATAGTGCGAAGCACCGAAGTGGAATGCTTTTTCCGTCTTCGTGAACATAAGTCCGTGTCCTGCAACGGAGGAAACTATCGCCCACTTGGTATTGCAGTGGCTGGAGTTTTCCTGCGGGAATACGTAAGGCTCATAGCTTTCGTGAACGGTAGAGGAAAACTCTCCCATTCTCGATGCCAGACGCTTATCAACGTAGCTTTCATACGGACCGAAGCCGAAGTAACGCATATTTTCCGTTCCCTCGGGCATCGTCAGCTCAACGCCGAAGCGAGGCAGGAACGGACGCGGACGTCCCTGACGTCCACGCTGTGCGTTTCTTTCCGCGTCAGCACGTGCACGCTTGAGGTAATCAGCCTCAACGTCGTATTTCACGGTAAGAGTACCGTTGCCGCTGACGGTATAGGTCACGTCTGCGTGAAGTATGGGTGTACGCGAGTACGCACCGAGCATGATCTTTGCCTTGATGACGGCGGCATCTTCCGCTTTCGGAAGGTCACATTCATAACATTTAACAAACGTTTTATCGAATCCGAGTCGCGACCATTCCCACTTGATGTTACGGTCGTTATCAGTCGGCGCACGCCATACGGTAAGCTTGACGGGCTTTGTGATAAGGTCGTGTCCGTTGTCTGTGATGCTGACGATCTCGGCAGTTGCTTTATCGAATTTATAAACGGTCGCGCCCGCTTTTACTGCAATATAACGGTCGCATTCGGTAACAACGGGTGCGGGAGCCGGTACCGTTTCATAAGAAACATATTCGGCAGCGGGAACCTCAAGTTGGGCGGAGCCAAGCTCGTGACCTGCGGGCGCCCAAGGCTTGGAGAGACGCTGACGGACACTGATGTTGAGGTAAAGCTCGCCGTAAAGCTTAACGTTACCGTAATCAGCAACGTAGGTGCGCGAGCGCTGCGGCTCGATCGCAAGCTGATCGATCTTGCCCTCGGCAACGACCTTGCCGTTACGTTCAAGAGCCCAAACGAGCTCCGCATCGCGCAGATCGCGGAAATAGCGCAGATTCTTGACTCTGAATTTGCCCGATACCGCGTCTACGTCGGAAACGGCAAACGGCTTGATAGCCTGCTTCAGTTCGAATAGACCGGTGTGCGGGCGGCGGTCGGGATAAACGAGACCGTCAACGCAGAAGTTGCCGTCGTTCGGCTGATCGCCGAAGTCGCCGCCGTATGTAAAGGACGGATTTCTGTATTTATCGCCAATGGCAACGCTGTGGTCGATGAACTCCCAAACGCATCCGCCGAAGAAGGAATCGTTAGCGTAGATCTTTTCCCAATATTCGCCAAGATCGCCGGGACCGTTGCCCATTGCGTGGCTGTATTCACAGAGGAAGAACGGAAGCGAATATTTCTTATTGAGGCAATATTCCTCCGACGCGGTGGGATTTGTGTACATGTGGCTCTCGACGTCAACGAGATCGGTGGGCTGGTTGCCGCCGCAGTAACCGATGTTCGCGCCCTCGTAATGAACGAGGCGGCTGTTGTCTCTGCCGTGCATATAGCGCGACATTGCCCAATGGTTGCAGCCGAGACCGCTTTCGTTACCGAGCGACCAGAAGATAACACACGGATGGTTCTTGTCGCGCTCGACCATTCTCTTTGCGCGGTCAACGTATGCTTCTTCCCATTCCGAATCGTCGGAAAGTCTGTTCCACGGATGCATACCGTGAGTTTCGATATCGCTTTCGTCACAGACGTAGATACCGACCTTATCGCAAAGGCAGGTGAATCTCGGATCGTTCGGATAGTGGCTCGTGCGCACCATATTGACGTTATGAGCCTTCATTATATAAAGATCGCGGAGCATGTGATCAACGGGTGTTGCATGGCCGAGAAGATGATGGCTGTCGTGGCGGTTAACGCCCTTCACCTTGATCTTCTTGCCGTTGACGTAAACGACCTTATCCTTGACCTCAATTCGTCTGAAACCGACGGGTATATTTATGTATTCATCTCCTGCGTGAAGTGCCAGGGTGTAAAGTGCAGGATCCTCGTCGCTCCAAAGCTTGCAGTTTTCAACGTTAACGGAGAACTCGCCCTCGTCCGAAACTTTAAGCGAGCCGCCGCCGATCTTATCTCCGTCAGGGGAGATGAGCTCGTAGCCGATGGCAAGTTCTGCGTTTGCAGCGAGCTCAACGCGAAGCGTACCGGCGGTGAAAGTATCATCGGGCTCTGCGTGCGCGAAAATATCGACGATGTGAGCATTGTCGCGGTACATGAGGAATACCTCGCGGAATATACCCGACATTCTCCACATATCCTGATCCTCAAGATAGGAGCCGTCGCACCACTTGAGCACAAGAACCTTGATAGTATTCTTGCCGTTTACAAGATAGTCGTTAACGTTAAATTCGCTCGTCATGTGGCTGACCTGGCTGTAGCCGACGAAACGGTCGTTTATCCATACGTAAAAGCAGGAATCAACGCCTTCAAAAGTGAGGTAGCAGATCTTATTTGTCAGAACTGATGCATCAACGTCAAAATCACGGACGTAAAGGCCGCAGGGATTTTCATCAGGCACGTGCGGTGGATCGATCGGATACGGATACGCAACGTTCGTATAGTTCGGAACGTCGTAACCGCGGTCAAGTGCCATCTGCCAGTTCATCGGAACGGTAAGCTTATCCATTCCGTCACGGGTGAAATCGGCAACGGTAAAATCTTCAACGTCGATTACGGATTTGTAAAATTTGAAATCCCAATCGCCGTTCAGTGAGTGAAAATATGCGCTCTTTCCGCGCAGATCGCGGTCAGCGGCGGTGCGTGAATGATAAGGGATAAAATACGCATGAGGCTCCTCGCACCCTACGTGCAGAACCTTCTGTGTTTTGAAGTAATCGGGGAAGAACATGATTTTTCTCCTTTTCTTTGCATCATCAATCTTTGTGCAAGCACAGTTTCATTATGGCATATCGTGGGAATAAAGTCAATGTAATTTCTGTTTACTTATGAAAAGTTTTGTGCTATAATTCTACGTAGTTTGAAATTTGACGATCGGAGGGCAGTATATGAGGCTTGATAAATACGTATCGGGAGCCTCCCTCTTCTCGCGCAGGATCATTTCGCGCGCAATCGCGGAAGGACGCGTCACAGTGGACGGTGCCGTCGTCCGCGACAGCAGTCGGCAGATAAGCACAAGTGCCGCCGTCACGCTTGACGGCGAGCCGCTCGTTTACAGCGAATTCATCTATCTTATGCTAAATAAGCCGCAAGGCTACATCACCGCCACAGAGGACGCAAAGCACGGCGAGCACGTCGTTAACGAACTGATCCCCGAGTCGCTTCACCGCCGCGGACTTTTTCCCGTCGGAAGGCTCGACCGCGACACAACGGGGCTGCTTATCATGACCGATGACGGCGCGTCGGCGCACCGTGCCTTATCCCCGAAACATCACGTAGCAAAAACGTACCGCTTCACCGCCTCGCCCGAGCTGACTGATGAAATGAAAGCGCGGATCGAATCGGGCGTTGACATCGGTGAGCGCGACGGGCTCGACCGTGTCGTGCTGACGGCTCCCGCAAAAATCAACGGTGATAAGATCACAATAACGGAGGGGAAATTCCATCAGATAAAGCGTATGTTTTCCGCCGTCGACTCGGAAATAACGTCGCTTTGCCGCGTCAGCTTCGCCTGTGTAGAGCTTGACACCGCGCTTCAGCCGGGACAGTGGAGATATCTGACAGACGAAGAGATCGCTCTCTTCACTAAAAAAAAGTAACCTATTTATTCATTATTATAGAATCGGAGACACAGTATGGACATCTTAAAAACTCTATCGACAGAACTTAACATTCCGCAGAATCAGGTTGAGGCTGCCGTTAACCTCATCGACGAGGGAAACACCATTCCCTTTATCGCACGTTACCGTAAGGAAGTAACCGGCGGTCTTGACGACACACAGTTGCGCGACCTTGAAACGCGCCTTAACTACCTCCGTTCGCTCGACGAGCGCCGCGAGGAAGTCCGCAACCTTATCGCACAACAGGAAAAGCTCACCCCCGAGATCTCCGCGGCGCTCGACGCCGCCACTATCCTTGCTGAGATAGAGGATATATACCGTCCGTTCCGCCCGAAGCGCAAAACGCGCGCCTCCGTTGCGCGTGAGCGCGGACTTGCGCCGCTCGCAGAGGCTCTCCTTGAACAGCGTGAGGTCTACGAGCCTTCGATCCCCGAGCTTGCCGACTCTTATATAAACGAAGAACTCGGTGTTCCTACAGCCGAAGCCGCACTTGCGGGAGCCGCCGACATCATTGCGGAATCCGTTTCCGACAACGCCGATTACCGCGGACGCCTCCGCACGCTCACGCGAGAGGGCGGCGTCATCGAAACGAAGCAGGCAAAGGACGAGGACTCCGTTTACTCGATGTACTATGAATTTTCCGAGCGCGTATCGAAGATAGCGCCGCACCGCGTGCTTGCCATCAACCGCGGCGAAAAGGAAGATTTTCTCAAGGTTTCTTTGACGCTCGATCCCGAACGCGCGCTTTCCTACCTTTATTCAAAGGTGCTCAATAAGAACGAAAGCCCCGCAAAGCCGCTCGTACGCGCCGCCGTCGACGATGCATACGCACGTTTGATCGCGCCCTCCATTGAGCGAGAGGTGAGAGGTGAGCTTTATGACTCCGCCTGCGAAGGCGCCATCAAGGTCTTCTCTGACAATCTCCGCAACCTGCTCCTGCAGGCTCCTATCAAGGGTAAGACCGTTATGGGACTTGACCCCGGCTACCGCACGGGCTGTAAGCTCGCCGTCGTCGATAAGACGGGACGCGTCATCGACACCGCCGTGATCTACCCCACAAAGCCGCACGAACGCATTCCCGAAGCGAAGCGAATCGTCAAGAGCTTCATTAATAAATATAAGGTAGATGCAGTTGCTATCGGTAACGGCACGGCTTCTCGTGAAAGCGAACGTTTCATCGCGGAAACGCTTCGCGAGCTTCCCGACTGCGATTGCAAGTACGTTATCGTTTCCGAATCGGGCGCTTCCGTTTATTCCGCTTCAAAGCTTGCAGCAGAAGAATTCCCCGATTTTGACGTAACGCAGCGTTCCGCCGTTTCCATCGCTCGCCGTCTGCAGGATCCGCTGGCAGAGCTCGTTAAGATCGAGCCCCGCGCCATCGGTGTCGGTCAGTATCAGCACGACATGAAGCCCGCACGGCTTGACGAGGCGCTCGGCGGCGTCGTTGAAGCGTCCGTTAACTCCGTTGGAGTTGACCTCAACACAGCGTCGCATTCTCTGCTCGCTTACGTTGCGGGAATCAACGCAACACTCGCAAAAAACATCGTAAAATACCGCGAAGAGCACGGTGAATTTGAAACACGTGCCTCCGTTTTAGCCGTACCGCGTATGGGCGAGAAGGCGTATCAGCAGTGCGCCGGCTTCCTCCGTGTTCCCGGCGGCGAGGAGATCCTCGATAATACGGGTGTTCACCCCGAATCCTACGACGCGGCAAAAAAACTGCTCGCTAAATTCAAGTATTCCGAAGAAGACGTGCGCGAGGGCAACATGTTTGCGCTTCGCTACAAGATCCACAAGGAAGGCACGGAGAAAGTCTGCCGTGAGCTCGGCATAGGCGAGCCCACGCTCGTTGACATCGTTTCCGAGCTTGAAAAGCCGGGACGCGATGTACGCGACTCCTTCCCCGCTCCCGTCCTCCGCGAGGATGTCCTTGAAATGAGCGACCTTGCCGCAGGCATGACGTTGACGGGCACCGTCCGTAACGTCACAGATTTCGGTGCCTTCGTTGACATCGGCGTTCATCAGGACGGTCTGCTTCACATCTCGCAAATGTCCGACAAATTCATCCGCCATCCGCGCGAGGTGCTCGCTGTCGGCGACGTAATTACCGTCAAGATCAAGGACGTTGACACGAAAAAAGGCCGTATTTCCTTGACAGCAAAAGGGATTTCGGGAAAATAAATTTTAATATATTAAAATATGAACTTCGCGTGAAGTTCACGCAAGCTATGTTTTTTTTGTTCATTAGGCAACATGTACAAACGCTTGATGTTATTTTTGGAGAAAAAAACTCTTTTCTTTGGTTGAATCTTTTGATAAAATATACGAAGTAAAAAGCAAGCTATGAATCATTAACGATGGCGTCCCCGCCGCGTACGATTTCATAAATTCAAGGAGGAAACATTCCAGTATGGCAAGCTTATCCCTGAAACACATGTATAAGAAGTATCCCGGCGGCGTTACCGCTGTATCCGACTTCACTCTCGAGATCAAGGACAAAGAGTTCCTTATCCTCGTTGGTCCTTCCGGATGCGGTAAAACGACCACTCTCCGTATGATCGCAGGTCTTGAAGAGATCTCCGAAGGCGAACTCTTCATCGGCGACAAGCTCGTTAACGACGTAGCTCCCAAGGACAGAGACATCGCGATGGTTTTCCAGAACTATGCTCTTTATCCTCACATGTCCGTGTTTGATAACATGGCATTCGGTCTTAAGCTCCGCAAGACTCCCAAGGA
>JAZNDW010000033.1:0-11290 GCA_045588245.1 Eubacteriales bacterium | reverse complement strand
TTGTTCTGTTTTCAAGGATCTTTTTGCTTGTCCGCTTTCGGACTCGCTCTTTCAAGCAGCTTCTTGCGCGACAGCCTGACTATTATATCACTCAGCTTTTCGCTTGTCAAGTACTTTTTTGAAAGTTTTTTAAGTTTTTTTCGCCGCCGTTTTGTTTCGCTCGGGTTCCTCCGCGTTTTCCGCGACAGCTTTGTTAGTATACCACTACCCTATCCCTTTGTCAACACTTTTTTTGAAAAATAATCGACAATTAGTCGCATTATTTCCCCTTTCCGTTGATGCACACTGCACAACCGATTTATATGTGTAAAATCGGGGACACTCTCTTATATAATATGTAGCAAATAAGCGAGCAGACAGTTCCTTTTATCAGATTAAACGGAGATGTACATACCAGCACAAAATCAAAAAGATCGTCAACAAACGGAAATATCGCACCGCCAAGAGCGACGATTCCGTCAATATTCCCTCCAAAGAATACTTTTGCGTACGCAGGTATCATAACGAAGTAATTCACCAGCGCTCCGATAAAAACGAGCGAAAGAACGCCAACCGCAAGCGAAGTGATGGCACCACCGCGACTCTTCCTATATTTATATACGAACGCTGCAGGCACCGTAAGCGAACACCCGATCAAAAAATTTGCAAGTTCGCCAACGCCGCCGGTCTGCGTCCCTTCGATCAAGAGATTCAGGATGTTCTTTATCAACTCAAGAACAATCGCCGCCCACGGTCCCATAGCATAGCCTCCTATGAGAATAACGCTCTCCGAAACGTCGAGCTTATAAAAACTCGGAGCTATAAACGGCAGCGGAAACTCAAAATACATCAGAACGAACGAGATCGCTCCCAGAACTCCTATCTTCGTTATTGCCGACGTTGCGACTTTACCTTTACTCTTTTGCGACACAGCAGCATCTCCAATTCAAAATTTACAATTTCTTCAACATTCAGCTCACGCCGAAGTATTTCCATTATACAACAATACACGGGAGCTCGCAAGAGCTCCCGTGTAAAAAACTGTATTGACTTAAAGCAAAATCAATTAAGCGTTGATGTCGATAACGACGCCGGAACCAACTGTTCTACCGCCTTCACGGATAGCGAAGCGGAGACCCTTTTCGATAGCGATGGGAGTGATGAGCTCAACGGACATATCAACGTTGTCGCCGGGACGGCACATTTCAACGTCAGCGGGGAGACCGATTGTACCGGTAACGTCAGTTGTTCTGAAGTAGAACTGAGGACGGTAACCAGCGAAGAAGGGCTTCTGACGACCGCCTTCCTTTTCGGTAAGAACGTAAACCTGACCAACGAACTTGGTGTGGGGGTTGATGGAGCCGGGCTTGCAGAGAACCTGGCCGCGTTCGATGCTCTTCTTGTCAACGCCGCGGAGGAGGAGACCTACGTTGTCGCCTGCTTCAGCAGAGTCGAGGAGCTTACGGAACATTTCAACGCCGGTGATGACTGTTGTTCTCTTTTCATCTGTGAGGCCAACGATTTCAACGGTGTCACCCATCTTAACGGTACCACGTTCAACTCTACCTGTTGCAACGGTACCACGACCTGTGATGGAGAAAACGTCTTCTACAGGCATGAGGAAGTCCATGTCTGCCTTACGGTCAGGAGTGGGGATATCAGCATCAACTGCATCCATGAGTTCCTTGATGGAAGTGTATACAGCATCGCCCGTATCATTGGTAGCGGATTCGAGAGCGTCACGAGCGGAGCCGCGAACGATAGAGATATCATCGCCCGGGAAATCGTACTCGGAAAGGAGGTCACGAATTTCCATTTCAACGAGGTCGAGAAGTTCTTCGTCGTCAACGAGGTCGCACTTGTTCATGAATACAACGAGAGCGGGAACGCCAACCTGACGAGCAAGGAGGATGTGCTCACGAGTCTGAGCCATAGGACCGTCAGTAGCAGCAACAACGAGGATAGCGCCGTCCATCTGAGCAGCACCCGTGATCATGTTCTTAACGTAGTCGGCGTGGCCGGGGCAGTCAACGTGTGCATAGTGACGAGTTTCGGTTTCGTACTCAACGTGACGGGTGTTGATTGTGATACCACGAGCTTTTTCTTCGGGAGCGTTGTCGATCTGATCGTAAGCGAGGAACTCAACGTTACCCTGTGCGAGCGAGAGGTACTTTGTGATAGCAGCGGTAAGAGTGGTCTTACCATGGTCAACGTGACCGATAGTGCCGATGTTTACATGGGGTTTGGTTCTTTCGAATTTCTGCTTTGCCATGATGAAAATCCTTTCAAAAATATAATTATAAAAATTTAATAAAGTAACAACGATTAGTTGCGTCCGCGTTTCGAGATGATGTCATCGGAGATCTGTCTCGGAACTTCGGAGAAATGATCGGGTTCCATAGAGTAAACTGCTCTACCCTGGGAACGCGAGCGGAGATCGGTCGCATAGCCGAACATAACCGCGAGCGGTACCATTGCGGTAACCTCGTGAGCACCGCCGATGGAGTTGATGCTGACAACCTGACCTCTTCTTGAGTTAAGGTCACCGATAACGTCGCCGAGATAATCCTCAGGAGTAATAACGACGACCTTCATGATCGGCTCCATAAGAATGGGAGTTGCCTTCTTCATCGCATCGCGAAGTGCCATGGAGGCTGCCATCTTGAACGCGAGGTCCGAGCTGTCCACTTCGTGGTAGGAACCGTCGATGAGTGTAACTCTGACGTTAACGACATTGTAACCGGCAAGCACACCCGACTGCATTGCGCCGCGCAGACCGTTCTCGATCGACTTCATGTACTCCTTCGGAATAGCTCCGCCGACAGTCTTGTCGATGAATTCGAACTCCTGCTCGTTATCAGTGGGCTCAACAACGATCTTAACGTGACCGTACTGACCGTGTCCGCCGTTCTGTCTTGAATATACCGTATCAACGGTAGCGCTTCCGCGAATTGCCTCTTTATAAGCAACCTGCGGTTTGCCTATATTAGCTTCGACCTTGAACTCACGAAGAAGTCTGTCAACGATAATTTCAAGGTGGAGCTCACCCATTCCGGCGATGATGGTCTGACCCGTATCCTCGTCGGTATAGGTTCTGAATGTGGGATCCTCTTCAGCGAGCTTTTCAAGAGCGATCGTCATCTTTTCCTCGCCCGCCTTTGTTTTAGGCTCGATAGCGACTCTGATAACGGGCTCCGGGAACTCCATCGATTCAAGAATGATGGGGTGCGCTTCATCGCAGAAGGTGTCACCTGTACCGGTGTTCTTTGTTCCGATTACGGCAGCGATATCTCCCGAATATACGCAGTCAATGTCCTTGCGTTCATTACTGTGCATCTGGAGAAGTCTGCCGAGTCTTTCGCGGCTCTGCTTTGTGGAGTTGTAAGTTGTCTTACCTGCCTCAACCATACCGGAGTAGACTCTGAAGAAGCACAGACGGCCTACATACGGGTCTGTCATAACCTTGAAGGCGAGAGCCGAGAACGGCAAGTCGTCGCCCGCAGGGCGTTCTTCTTCTTCATCGGTCTTCGGATTGATGCCGCGGATAGCGGGAACATCAAGCGGAGACGGCATATAATCTACGATAGCGTCGAGGAGTCTCTGAACTCCCTTGTTTTTATAGGAAGTACCGCAAACGACGGGAACGATCTTATTGCGGATCGTCTGTATGCGGAGAGCTGTCTTGATCTCGTCGATCGTAAACTCTTCTTCGTTACAGTACTTTTCAAAAAGCACGTCATCAGCCTCAGCGATCGCTTCGATCATTGCCGCACGATATTCTTCAGCAAGATCAACCATGTCTTCGGGTATCTCTTCGATGCGAAGATCGCGTCCGAGATCGTCGTAGTACATGATCGCGTTCATGTTGATGAGGTCGATGATTCCGCGGAAGCTGTCCTCAGCGCCTATAGGCAGCTGGATCGGCACCGGGTTTGTTTTGAGCCTGTCCTTCATCATGCCAACGACACGAAAGAAATCGGCTCCCATAATGTCCATTTTATTTACATACGCCATACGCGGAACCTGATATTTATCAGCCTGATGCCATACGGTTTCAGACTGCGGTTCAACTCCGCCCTTAGCGCAGAACACACATACCGCTCCGTCAAGAACTCTCAAAGAGCGCTCCACTTCGACAGTGAAGTCGACGTGACCGGGAGTGTCTATAATATTGATTCGCGTATTACGCCAATGACAGGTAGTAGCGGCAGACGTAATCGTTATGCCGCGTTCTCGCTCCTGCTCCATCCAGTCCATCGTTGCGGAACCCTCGTGGGTTTCGCCGAGCTTGTGAGTAACACCTGTGTAAAACAGGATTCTCTCCGTCGTCGTGGTCTTTCCGGCGTCGATGTGAGCCATAATACCTATGTTACGCGTCTGCGAAAGTGAGTATTCTCTAGGCATTTATTCTCCCACGCCCCTCACGGGCGATACATCTGATGTTTTTAGATATAAGCGCCGATTCAGCTTGTCGGCAGCTTTGTTTGTTGTCAAGGGCAATATCGACATGCTCATAATGCCTGCCCCTTTTATAATCTCGTCCTTTTTAATTAATACTTGTAGTGAGCAAACGCCTTGTTTGCTTCTGCCATTCTGTGCATTTCTTCTTTTCTCTTGAATGCACCGCCGGCGTTGTTCTTCGCATCCATGATTTCGCCCGCAAGTCTTTCAGCCATTGTATTTTCTGATCTTGTTCTTGCATAGTTGACGAACCAACGGAGACCGAGAGTAAGACGTCTTTCTGCGCGCACCTCCATGGGCACCTGATATGTTGCACCACCTACACGGCGAGCCTTTACTTCCAGCAAAGGCATAACGTTTTCGAGTGCAGCTTCAAATACCTCAAGCGGATTTGCGTTCGTCTTGCTTTCCACGATTGCGAATGCGTCGTAAACGATCTTCTGCGCAACGCCCTTTTTGCCGTCCAGCATTACATTGTTGATGAGCTTTGTTACGAGCTGAGAATTGTAAAGCGGATCCGGTAAAACTTCTCTCTTGGAAATCTGACCTCTTCTAGGCACTGTTATTCCCTCCTTCATTAAATAATGATATCACAGGTACTCGAAATTAAATCCCGATAGTGTCTGCCAAAGTCAGAGTACATAAACTGCTTATTACTGCTATTTAAGTTGCCCTAAAAAAGCGGCAAAACACACCGTATTTTGTTTTTTCGCTGTAAATTAAATTGTTAGATTATTTCTTAGGTCTCTTTGCACCGTACTTGGAACGGCTCTGGTTGCGGTTTGCTACGCCCTGAGCGTCAAGCGTACCGCGGATGATGTGGTAACGGCAACCGGGAAGGTCACGTACTCTTCCGCCTCTGATGAGAACGACGGAGTGCTCCTGAAGGTTATGTCCGATACCGGGGATATAGGTTGTCGTTTCAAGACCGTTTGTAAGACGTACTCTTGCGATCTTACGAAGAGCGGAGTTCGGCTTCTTCGGGCTTGTTGTCGTAACCTTTGTGCAAACACCGCGCTTCTGCGGTGCGCTCTGATTGATGCTGCGATTCTTCAGAGAGTTGAATCCTGTCTGAAGCATCGGCGCCTTTGACTTATAAGTCTTATCCCTGCGTCCCTGCTTAACAAGCTGGTTAAAGGTAGGCATGCTTTTCCTCCTTCTTTAGTAATAATAAATAGTTTATGCACACGTATTACTTCGGGCGACGATATTCCCGATCTGTAAAACGTTAAATTTGCGGCAGCTGAATGACGGGCAATCCAAATGAGCAGAACTATCCCTCAGCCGCAAATACGCACTATAAATTATATATTTATAATCGCGTTTTGTCAAGTACATTTTTTCTTGCATTATATACTTTTCCCTATTGCACAAACATACGCCGCCAAATAGTATTTTTTTGAGAAAAAACGATAATATTAACAAGCAACGAAGCAAAAAACAAGTCGGAGAGAAAGCGGCGTTGCCGCTTTCTCTCCGATGTTCGGTTATTATTAATAATGAAGCTTATTCTTCGGAGTTCGATTCTTCAATGTGGCGTTCGAGGATCTTGTCGATCACGTCGGCATAAGCATCGTCATCGTAATCGTCAAATTCATCGTCGCCGTCGCAGTCATCATCTGCATCGATGTCGTCTTCGTCATCAAGAAGCTCTACGGGCTCATCGTCATTCATGTCAAGCATGTCGTCATCATCATCGTCAACGTCATCCGCTTCCTTAACGGCAACTCTCGTTCCCGCCAAGAGATTCAGCATTGTCTCCGAGCTTGAATCGGTGCGTTCGATCTCAACGTTGCGATAGCGCTCCATACCCGTACCTGCGGGAATGAGCTTACCGATAATAACGTTTTCCTTGAGTCCGAGCAGACGGTCGACCTTGCCGTGGATAGCAGCTTCGGTAAGAACCTTCGTCGTTTCCTGGAAGGATGCTGCGGACAGGAACGATTCTGTCATAAGCGAAGCCTTCGTGATACCGAGGAGAACGGGCGTGCAGGTTGCAAGACGAAGAGTGATCTCACCTGCGTCAATGCGAGCCTGAACGGCTTCGTTTTCTTCCTCAAGTTCTGCTCTGTCAACCATAGTGCCGACAAGAAGCTGAGTGTCACCGGCATCGTCAATCTTGACCTTGCGGGTCATCTGACGTGTAATAACTTCGATATGTTTATCGTTGATATCAACGGACTGTAAACGGTAAACCTTCTGAACTTCACGAACGATATAATCGTACGTTGCATCAAGACCGTTGATGCGTGTTATGTCAGCAGGACTCATGTGGCCTTCAGTCAGCGCCTGACCGCGGCTTACGTAGTCACCCTCGGCAACGATAATACGCATACCGTAAGGAATCGTATAGGATACGACTTCGCCGCCCTCAGTCGTAACGTCAACAACGTGAACTCTCTTGTCATCGCGGATAGAAACAGTACCTTCGACCTCTGCAACAACAGCGGGCTTCTTGGGCTTTCTTGCCTCAAAGAGGTCCTCAACTCGCGGCAGACCCTGCGTAATGTCGGAACCTGCAACACCACCGGTGTGGAACGTTCTCATCGTAAGCTGTGTACCGGGTTCACCGATAGACTGAGCCGCAATAATACCGACAGCTTCACCGACGTTGACGGGAGTACCGAACGCGAGGTTCGCGCCGTAGCACTTAGCGCAGACACCGTGACGTGCGCGGCACTGAAGAACCGTGCGAACGTGAACACGATCGATGCCTGCGGCAACGATCTTGCCTGTTTCTTCTTCGCCTATCATGCAGCCGTCAGCAACGATAACTTCACCCGTTGCGGGATCAACAACGTCACCGATAACGAATCTGCCGAACAGACGGTCCTTCAAAGGCTCGATCATTTCGTTGCCTTCCTTGATGTCGGATACCCAGATACCCTTCGTTGCGCCGCAATCATCCTCGCGGATGATAACTTCCTGGCTGACGTCAACAAGACGTCTTGTCAGGTAACCGGAGTCAGCCGTACGGAGAGCCGTATCGGAAAGCGACTTACGCGCACCTCTTGCTGCCATGAAGTATTCAAGTATATTAAGACATTCACGGAAGTTAGACTTAATGGGAAGCTCCATCGTCTTACCGTTAGTAGCAAACATAAGTCCGCGCATACCCGCGAGCTGACGCATCTGCGTGATGTTACCGCGGGCACCGGAGTCCATCATCATCTTGATGGAGTTGTACTTATCAAAGTTGCTCTGTAAAGATTCGACAACAGACTTTGTCGTTTCTTCCCAAACGCTGATAACGCTCTTATATCTTTCTTCTTCTGCGAGTTCACCGCGGGAGAAGTGGCGGTTGATAAGCTCGATCTTCTTTTCTGCTGCTGCAACGAGCTCGTACTTCTGGTCGGGGATCATAATGTCCGCAACGGAGATGGATACAGAAGCTCTCGTGGAGTATTTGTAACCGATGCTCTTGATCTCGTCAAGAACCGTAGCGGTAACGGCGAAGCCGTGCTTTTTGATGCAGGCGTCGATGATACCGGAGAGCTTTTTGCTCGTCATAGCCTCGGTGATCTCAAGATCGAAGTACTTTTCGGGATCCGTTCTGTCAACGTAACCGAGATCCTGCGGGATCGCGCGGTTGAAGATAAGACGTCCGAGCGTTGCGTCGATGACCTTCGACTCCATAACGCCGTTTCTTTCTTTGAATACGCGAACCTTGATGGGAGCGTGGATTCCGAGCAAGTGATTCTCGTACGCCATCATCGCTTCGTCGAAGTTACGGAATGCCTTACCTTCGCCGGGTTCGCCGGGTTTATCCATCGTAAGATAGAAGTTACCGATAACCATGTCCTGAGACGGAACTGCAACAGCCTTACCGTCAGCAGGCTTCAAAAGGTTGTTTGCAGAGAGCATGAGGAAGCGTGCCTCAGCCTGTGCTTCCGCAGAAAGCGGAACGTGGATCGGCATCTGGTCACCGTCGAAGTCGGCGTTGAACGCCTTACATACGAGCGGATGAAGCTTGATAGCCTTACCTTCGACGAGCACGGGCTCGAATGCCTGAATAGACAGACGATGCAGCGTCGGCGCACGGTTCAGAAGAACGGGGTGCTCCTTGATAACGTTTTCAAGTGCGTCCCAAACCTCGGGATAAACCTTGTCGACCTTCTTCTTCGCTTCCTTTATATTAGAAGCCTTCTGAGTTTCAACAAGACGCTTCATAACGAAGGGCTTGAAGAGCTCAAGTGCCATTTCCTTCGGCAGACCGCACTGATAGATCTTCAGATCAGGTCCGACAACGATAACGGAACGGCCGGAATAGTCAACGCGCTTACCGAGCAGGTTCTGACGGAAACGTCCCTGCTTACCGCGAAGCATCTCGGAAAGAGATTTAAGCGGTCTGTTGGACGGGCCTGTTACGGGCTTGCCGCGGCGGGCGTTGTCGATCAGAGCGTCAACGGCTTCCTGAAGCATACGCTTTTCGTTTCTGACGATGATGTCGGGCGTATGCATTTCGAGAAGCTTTTTAAGACGGTTATTTCTGTTGATAACACGACGGTAAAGGTCGTTAAGGTCGGAGGACGCGAAGCGCCCGCCGTCGAGCTGCACCATCGGACGGATTTCCGGAGGAATTACGGGGATAACGTCAAGCACCATCCATTCGGGACGGTTACCGGATTTACGGAATGCCTCAACGATCTCAAGGCGCTTGATGATACGGACCTTTTTCTGTCCGGTCGCCGTTGCGAGCTCGGCTTTGAGCTCTTCGGCAAGCTTCGGAATATCAAGCTCTGCCAAAAGCTCCTTGATCGCCTCGGCACCCATGCCGACGCGGAAATCATTTTCATATTTATCGTAATATTCGCGGTACTTTGCCTCTGAGAGCAGCTCCTTCTTTTCAAGAGGAGTGTTGCCCGGATCGATTACGATGTAGCTTGCAAAATACAGAACCTTTTCAAGGTTGTGAGGTGTGACGTCGAGCAGAAGTCCCATTCTGGACGGGATCGCTCTGAAGTACCAGATGTGAGATACGGGCGCCGCAAGCTCAATATGGCCCATACGTTCACGGCGGACCTTCTTCGTTGTAACTTCAACACCGCACTTCTCGCAGACTTTACCCTTGTAACGGATGCGCTTATATTTTGCGCAAAGACATTCCCAGTCTTTGTTCGGTCCAAATATGCGCTCGCAGAAAAGACCGTCGCGTTCCGCTTTAAGTGTGCGGTAGTTGATGGTTTCGGGCTTTTTAACTTCACCGAATGACCAGCTTCTGATCATTTCGGGAGATGCGAGACCTATTTTTATAGAATCAAACGTGTTACGTTCCATTTATATCTACCCTTCTATATATTCAGTTTGCGCTTATGTGCGGACATTAAAACAAATCGTCGTCATCGACATCGTCGCCGAAATCAACAACTTCATCGGAGAAAACGTAATCATCGGATTCGTCAACATCCTTTTCCACAAAGGATTTGCCGTAATCATCTGTCGTTACGGTTTCACCGACGTCTTCTTCGTTAACGTCGGAAACAACGTTCGGCGGATCGAGCTCATCGGAAAGCGTCGAGAGTTCGATCTCGTTGCCGTCGCGGTCGAGCACCTTAACGTCAAGCGCCAGCGACTGCAGCTCCTTAACAAGCACCTTGAATGATTCGGGAACGCCGGGCTGCGGGATATTCTGTCCCTTAACTATCGCCTCGTACGTCTTCACACGGCCGATAACGTCGTCGGACTTAACTGTCAGAATTTCCTGGAGCGTATAAGCGGCACCGTATGCTTCAAGCGCCCAAACTTCCATTTCACCGAAACGCTGACCGCCGAACTGCGCCTTACCGCCCAAGGGCTGCTGAGTAACGAGCGAGTAGGGACCGGTAGAACGTGCGTGGATCTTATCGTCAACAAGGTGGTGAAGCTTAAGGAAGTACATATAGCCTACGGTAACGGGGTTATCGAAGGGCTGACCGGTTCTGCCGTCGTAAAGAACGGTCTTACCGTCAACTACCTTTACCATATTTGCCTTGCGCAATTCCTCGAACTCTGCCTTGTTTTCGGCAATCCATTCGCGGGTGAGCTTTTCGGTTTTCTTTTCGCCGGTTTCGGCGTCGATAATTTCTTTATAAAGTGCCTTGCCGTCGGGGTTTTCGTCATCGCGAAGGTCGCGGTAAAGGCCTGCCATATTTAGGCATTCTTCAATGTCTTTTTCGTTTGCACCGTCGAATACGGGGGTCATAACCTTACAGCGTAAAGCCTTGGCGGCTCTGCCCAAGTGAACCTCTAATACCTGACCGATGTTCATACGGGAAGGAACGCCCAGAGGGTTAAGAACGATATCAAGAGGAGTACCGTCGGGAAGGAAGGGCATATCTTCGCTGGGAAGAATACGGGAAATAACACCCTTGTTACCGTGACGGCCCGCCATCTTATCGCCCACGGAAATCTTACGCTTCTGTGCAATATATACTCTTGCAACCTTAATTACGCCGGGAGCAAGGATATCGCAATCATCGCGGGAGAATACCTGAACGTCTACTACGATACCCGATTCGCCGTGAGGCAATTTAAGCGAGGTATCGCGTACTTCGCGGGCTTTTTCGCCAAAGATTGCGCGAAGCAATTTTTCTTCTGCGGTAAGCTCGGTTTCGCCCTTGGGGGTAACCTTACCTACAAGGATATCGCCGGAATGAACCTCGGCACCGATACGAACGATACCGTCTGCATCCAAATCCTTAAGCGCTTCGTCGCCAACGTTGGGAAGCTCGCGGGTGATTTCTTCCGGGCCGAGCTTGGTATCTCTTGCTTCGGTCTCATATTCTTCGATGTGAACCGATGTGTAAACATCGTCACGGACAAGCTTTTCGTTGATAAGAACGGCGTCTTCGTAGTTGTAGCCTTCCCATGT
>JAZNDW010000032.1:0-59696 GCA_045588245.1 Eubacteriales bacterium | reverse complement strand
AGGGTTCTTTTTGCAAAAAACACTTGCAGAAAATATATATTTGGTCTATAATAATAATACATACATTTATCCGAAAGGCAGGTAATCAAAATGATTTTGGATAAGAACAAGGCGCATACCACTCAGGTGTTCACTAAGGTGGACATTAACGATGACGGAACCAGAGCGATTTTGCTTGAGGTTTACAAAGCACTTATCGAAAAGGGCTATGACCCGATTAATCAGATTGTCGGCTACATTCTTTCCGAGGATCCCACCTACATCACGAACCACAATAACGCACGCGCCCTCATACGCAAGCTTGACCGCGATGAACTGCTGACGGCGCTTCTAAAGTGCTACCTTAACATTAAATAAGTGAGCCGGGACAAGCTTAATTTACCGATCACATTCACTGCCCCCGTCGTTCACGGACGCGGAATCGGGCATACGCTTGGTACACCCACCGTTAACCAGGCTTTGCCGCCCGAGCTGACGCTGCTTCCTTTCGGCGTCTATTTTTCCCGTGTCACCGTCGACGGGGCTGTATTTTTCGCTGTGTCAAACGTGGGCGTAAAGCCCACCGTCACGACCGAAGGCGTCCCCATTTGTGAAACGCACATCATCGACGCCGCGCTCTCTTTATACGGACAAAGCGTCAAAACGGAGCTTCTCTGCTTCCGCCGCCCCGAGCGGCGCTTTGACTCAACGGAGGAGCTTGCGGCGGCGATTGCCGCCGACACAGACGCCGCACGCGAATATTTTAATCTCTTAAAATAACTGTAAACCGAGCAAAACGACATGAAAAACAGTATCATACGCTGCACAGCTCTTGTTTTCGCGGTCTTTTTTTTGTCCGTATTTCTGTCTGTAACCGTTTCCGCCACACTTAAAGGCGAGGTCTCCGCAGAAGAGATCGGAATCGAAACCGAAAAGATCAAGGGCGCATATTTATATAATATAGAAAACGATCTTACGATCCTTTCCTATGCGGAAGCGGACACCGTCTATCCGACGGCGACAGTCAAGATCATGTCGGGCATTCTTGCGCTGGAGGCTCTTTCGGGCAGACTTTACGAAAACGTCACCATCACCGAAGAAATGCTTGACGGCGTTGGCGGCAACAACATCGGACTTGAGGTCGGAGAGGTCGTCTCCGTTGAATCGCTGCTTTACGCGATGCTCGTCGGCGGCGCCAATGACGCCGCGCACGCGCTCGCCGTATTGGTTGCGGGTTCCGTTGAAGATTTCGTCGTTATGATGAATCAGCGCGCCATTGAGCTCGGCGCGACAAGCACCCACTACACAAACCCGTCGGGAATCCATCACAGCGACCAATATACGACCGTTGCCGATACCGTCAAGATCGCGCTTGCGGCGTATAATACGCCGCTTTATATGCAGATCACGTCAACGTCGAAGTACGTTATCCCCGAAACGAACAAAAACGAATACCGAAACGTATACAGCCGTAATTATCTCATTTCCACAAGCAGCGTTCTCAAATATTACTACGCTGACGCTATGGGAATGAACGCGGGCTCGACCTCACAAGGCGGCAACTGCATCGTCACGACGGCACAGCGAAACGGGCTGACGTATCTTGCCGTCGTTATGGGCGCCGAAACTGATTCCGAAACGGACACCATCTATTCCTACACGGAATGCATCAAGCTTCTTGAGTACGCCTTTGCGTCCTACGCGAACACGGAGATCGTGTCGGCGGGCGAGATCATCTGCGAGATCCCCGTCACCCTTTCGGGCACGACGGATTACGTAACGCTCGTTACGAAAAGCTCGATGTCCATGTATCTGCCGACGTCGACCGATCTTGAGGCAGAGATCAAAAAAAGCTTCAAAACGAACTTTGAAGCGCTTGAGGCTCCCATTGCCGAAGGACAGGTCGCAGGTGTTCTGACCGTTATGTATAAAGACGAGATCGTCGGAAACATTGAGCTTGTTACAACGGTTGCCGTTGCCCGAAGCGAATTTTTATATACGCTTGAACAAATAAAAGCGTTCGCCACGGGTCGTCTCTTCATCTCAACAGTCATAGCTGCCGTCGTTATCACGGCGATCTACGTTATCGCAAAGGCGGTCTATCTGCACAGAAAGAGCCGCCGCCGCAAGTGGTATTGATAAAAATTATATTGATAAAAATTATTATGAAAGGACGGTCCGCCCGACGATGAAGACAGCATACAGGCTTTTTGCCGCCGTTTGCGCACTCGTGCTTTTGACGTTACCGACGATTTCATGCATCGGTACGCCGACGGCAGATCCGCGAGCGGAGCTTGACGAATACGTTTACTTCATTAACGTCGGCAGAGGCGACGCTATCCTTATAAAATCAGGCGGCGGCTTCGTGCTTATCGACACGGGCAATAAGCAAAACTCCGAAGCCCTCGTCCGTGCGCTCACAGCCGCAGGCGTCACCGCCATCGACGCGCTCATCATCACGCACAACAATTCTGACCACGCCGGCGGCATTGACGCTGTGACCGAAAACTTCACCGTTAAAAAGATGTACTACCCCTCCCTCTCCGAGCAAAACAAAAAGGGGCAAAACAAGCTCAAACAGCTTGCCAAAAAACACGGACTTGAAAAAGACGCCCTTACGGGCGGCGACAGCTTTGAGGTCTGCGGTATCACTTACGAGGTGCTCGCCCCCGTCAATCTGTACGATGAAGAAAACGACAACTCCGTCGTACTCCGTGCCGAGATCGGCGGTATTTCATATCTTTTCACGGGGGATATGCAGTTTGCGGAGGAAGCTGACGTCATCGCTTCGGGTGCCAATCTCAACTGCGACGTACTGAAAGTTCCAAATCACGGCAACCCCGACGCGATGAGCGAGGAATTTGCCGAGCTCGCATCGCCGAGCATCTCGATAATATGCACGTCAACGAAGGTTGACGGCAACTCCGCCGCCCGCCGCGTACTCGACATACTTGCAAAGTACGGCGAATATCACCTGACGGAGGATTCGGAAACGGGCATTATAGTCTACCATGACGGAAATGAAATAAAGGTGCTTCATAAATGAAGCACCTTTTGTTTTTTTGAGATGAATTATTCGATTTGTTTATTCTTTATTTTGCTTTTTTAAGCTGCTGGTAAGCTTTTTGATTTTGAGCAGAATATCCGACGAGCACCGCGGAATTGTGTCCGTATATCTCCGAAATAAGCTCTGTCAGTTCGTCGTTCTTGTCCTTGCCGCCCAGATCGATCACATATTTGCCCTTCTTCATGTAGATAGCCAAAGATTCAGCCGTATGGATCGGAACAAACAGCAGTCTGCGCACGAACTTCTGCTTATGTATCCAAAGAATATCATCATAAGAGCGAACGAACGAGCCTTTTTTAACAAATATAAAATGTTCGGTGCAGCAAACCTTGTTCTTGCACGTGATATTTACGTCCTCGCCCTTCAGTTCCTTTGCGGCGTCCTCAAGCTTGCCCGATTTTTCCAGTGATTTCAAAACGCCGTTAGTCTTGAAAATTCCGGGAAGCACTACGAACAAACCCATAAAAAGCGGAATAACGGTAAGCATCATTATAACGAACGCCACGTCTCCGCTGACACCGATCAACGCGATTCCAAGCGCAAAGCCGATCACACCGACAAAAAGCACCCAAACGTTAGGGCTGATATACTCCCGAATTGTTTTTTTAGAATCCATAAAAAGTCTCCTTGTATGTGACAAAATTAGTTTTTCGGCACGGTATTGCCGACGGTGTCAAATCAACACAAAAACACCGCATTTTTGATTATACTTAAACTTTGGTGAAAAGTCAATCGTTTACGGTAACGTTTCAGTTTTTCCGACGGTTGCATCACGCCATCGCCGCATCGATATCGACGGCTTCGATCGTCATAAGCTCCTCTTTGCTCACCGTTTCAGCAACGGCAAGTCTGTTCGCCTGCTCGATCAAGATCTTTTCAAACAGATTGCGCACTCCGCGTGCGTTACCGAAATCGGGATCGCGCTTCGCGTCCTCAATGGCATCTACAAGCGCCTCTTTTGCCCCTGCCGTCTCGCTCAACACATAGCAGTTTTTGCGGCACTGCATCTCAAAGATCGCTACCATTTCGTCCGTCGTGTAGTCGTCGAAACAGAGATACCTGTTAAAGCGCGACTGAAGCCCGGGATTTGAATCGATGAACTCCTCCATCAGATCCGTGTAGCCCGCAACGATAACAATGAGGTCGTCGCGGTTGTCCTCCATCGCCTTCAGTATCGTTTCAATGGCTTCGCCACCAAAGTCGTTCTCCGCTTTGCCCGACGAGAGCGCGTACGCTTCATCTATAAAGAGGACGCCGCCCTTCGCACGCTCGATGACGGACGCCGTTTTTATCGCGGTCTGCCCTACGTAGCCTGCGACAAGTCCGCTTCTGTCGACCTCAACGAGGTGGCCTTTTGACAGTATGCCGAGCGAGTGATACACCCTCGCCATAAAGCGTGCCATCATCGTTTTGCCCGTTCCCGGATTGCCCGAGAATACCATGTGAAGCGAAAGATCCGGTGCCGGCAAGCCGTGCTCGCGCCGCATATTCCACACCGTCACCATGTTGATAAGGTCTCGCACCTCGTCTTTTACGGAGTGTAGACCAATATATTCGTCAAGCTCAGAACGAAGCTCGTTTATGTCCTCTTTCGGATTTTCTTCCTCTTCGGGAGCGATCGGGTCGCCCGCGCCCGTCGACGTCGCCGTCTTGGGCTTGTCCTGCGCCGCATCCTGCGGCGCTTCCGTTTTTGCGTCGGGCTCGACGTTCGGTTTTTCAGTCTGCTTCGTCTGTGACGCAGGCGTACCCCACAGGTCAACTCCGACGCGGCGCAGATTGCGCTCCGTCATCTCTCTTATAACGTCCAGCTGTTGCAGGATTATTTCATCTTTTTTATCCAAAACCGTTACCTCGAAAATTTTTCAACGTTAACACGTCAATTATATCCAAAATCGGCGCCGTTGTCTATGCGGCGCCGAAGAAATTTATAAAAAAACGGTGAATTTATGCACTTATGTTTGCTTTGCCCTGCAATTTATGATAAAATATATTAAATGCAAAACCTCCGGAGGCGGAACATGGCAAGAAAAAAGCAAACGGTCGAACCTGCGATCGATAAAAACATCCTTCACAAGATATCTCCCACCGTCGCGCTCGTGCTCGGCGTCGTGCTTCTCATCGCCGGCATCGTTTTTACGGCGGTGGCGCAACGCGAGCGCAGAATTGAGATCGACGCACTCAAAAAATACGCCGACAACGTCAACGTCCGCGCTGACGGTGTCGTCGATTCAAATTATAACGGTCTACCCGTGATCACATACGGGCAGGTCACATACGAGGCTGACTCCGCCGCCGACACTCTGTTCGGCGTCAGCGCCGACTCCGTTATCCTTTACCGTGTGTCCGAAATGTATCAGTGGACTGAAAAGGACGGCGCCGTCGTCGCCGTCTGGAGCGAGGAGCTCCTCGATTCCCCCGACGGCGAGCACGAAAATCCCGCCTCGTACCCTGCGAACACAAAGTCCTCGTACTACACAGCCCGTTCGGCAAAGTTAGGCGATTATTCGCTCTCCGCCGACATCATCCTTATGCTTGAAGAAACGCAGCCGCTGGAAGCGCTTCCCTCGATCGACGTGCGCGGCTTCTACACGGACGGCAGCTACATCACGAACGCCGCCGACATCGATTCCCCCGAAATCGGAGACGTCCGCATCAGATACGAATACTCGCCTGCGAAGATCGTCACCGTCGCAGGCAAACAGCGCGAAGCCGCCCTCGTTGGCTACGGCAACTACGGCGACACCAATTTCTTCCTTGCGCTTGAAGGTCAGCACACCAAGTCCGAAATGATCGCGGGGCTTCGCAACGCCGCCGTCGATTCCGTCGCATGGATGCTCGTGCTCGGCCTCGTTTTATCCGCTGTATCGGGATTTTTCATCTTCGACGGCGTCTGCCGTCTGACGAACTATTCGCCCACGTTCCCCGCCTTCGTCAAGGGCAAGGATGAGCTCACAGCCCCGACGTCCACCCTCGTTTATTCGGTACTTCTCAGCGTGCTTCTTTGCATTTTGACGGATGCGCTTCTGTGGGCGAAAACGTACCCCATCCCGACGCTCGTCGCGGTCGTTGCCGCTATAATATATTTTTATATTCTCGGAAGCGACATGATCAAGAATATGCCGCGCCGCGAAAAAAAAGAGGCGGAATACGTGCCGATCCTCGTCAAGCGCGAGGACGACAAGAAAAAAAAATAATACCACAAAAACAAAAAAGCCCGTCGTCGCGTGGGCTTCATAAAGACGTTTACAAACATCGGCAGAGATATTTTTCTCTGCCGATTTGTGTTTTGTCGGGATTGTGAATATAAATCGTCGGGAGCAATCTCCCGCCCTACGGTGTTGGATACGGTTTACTCAAGTTTATTCGCCGATACCGCGAAGCTCCACTTTGCCGACGTATTTGCGTGCAGCGGCGGCGTAGCGCTCCATTTCAGCGGCGCTTACGGCATGCAGTTGCGACGCATCACCCACGAGTGCGCCCGAATCACGGAACTGCTGCAGATAATACGCATCAGCTCCCGCGATCCATTCGCCGATCTTGACAACGTCGTCCTCGGTGTGCATCTCCGCCACCACCGTCGTGCGGAACTCATGCGCCACCCCTGACGTTATGATAGAGCGTATCGACTCGCCGACAGCGTCCGTGTCAACGGCGACGCCACACGTCGCCGCGTACTTTTCACGGCTGTTTTTGACGTCCATGGCGACGTAATCGAGCAGTCCCTTCTCAAACAGATCGCAAAGACGCGACGGATGCGTGCCGTTCGTGTCAAGCTTGACGGCATATCCGAGCGCTCGGATGCGACGGATAAAGGCTTCAAGGTCGGCTCGCAGAAGCGGCTCGCCGCCCGTTATGGCAACGCCGTCGAGGATGCCGCGCCGTTTTTCAAGGAACGCAAAGAACTCCTCTTCGTCGATCGCACCGCCGTCGTCGATGTCGGTAACAAGCGGCGCGTTATGACAAAACGGGCATCGCAAGTCGCAGCCCGCAAAAAAGACCGTGCAGGCAACGTGACCGGGAAAATCGAGCAGTGTCAGCTTTTGAAGTCCGCTTATCTTCATTGATCGTTTCCTTTCGGGGGATTATTTTCGATATAATTTTCGAGTATTTCCGCGGCAATATAGACGAGCTCCGCGCACGGGCGCTTCGCGTAATACTCCTTTGTGCGGACGGCGGGGTCTCCGCCCCTCTCGCCCTCGGGCAGCTCCAGAAGCTCACGGCAGATTATGGTACCCGTTTGTGCACGAAAAGCATCAGCAAGCTCGCGGATACGGGCGTAATGCTCGGCTTTTTTCGTTTGGTCGAGGGTGTCGGCGCCGTAAAGCGCACCTGCCGCCATAAACATCCCCGAAACCGCGCCGCACACCTCACGCATACGGCCCATTCCGCCGCCAAACGACGAGGAGAGCGCCGTCGCCGTTTTTTCGTCAACGCCCGTCACGTCCGAGAACGCGACGAAGACCGCCTGCGCGCAGTTATATCCGTCAAGAAACAAGCTTTTCGCTTTGTTTTTATGATCTGTCATAATATTCTCCGTTTTTGTAGTCTGCTTTCACAAAGCGCCCCGACCCGCTTTATCAAAGCGGTGCGGGGCGCAGATGTGTATCAGTTTTTATCGAATGCATCGACCTTTATGCCTTTTGTAACGTTCTCTGCGTCCTCGACTACCTTTTCGGGCGTGTCAACAAGCACGTAGAACTGTCCTTTTCCGTTGATGGTCAACAGCGCACGTCTTGTCGAATAGCGGTAGAAGGCATACTCCGTTACGGTACCGCCCTTCGTCGTTACCTTGAACGACGCCATGAAGTTCTCGTCGCTGATGATATCCTCGTCTGTGGGCGCGTCGCCCTCAACGGAGATAAGCAAAAGCGTCTTATAAAACTCGCGGAAGTTCGCAACATCGTCGACTTCTCCGCAGCCGTCACCCACAACGGCAAGATTCGGATCTTCGCCCGGGAAATGGTAAAGATTGAACACTTCGGAAAAATTGTTGCCCATGACCTCAATGGACTTCACGAACGAGATGTTGCGTGAGAACACCTTCGTGTCGATCCACTTGATAAGATCCCACGTTAAAAACTCAAAGTTTGACGCAGGAACGCGGACGATGATCTTGAAAAGCGATGTTGCAACGTAATAATATCCGTCCTCGGAAAGCTCGCTTACAGTGAGCTTATACGTATATCCGCCGTATTCGTACGAGATCTCGTAAGGCGCATCGGTCAAGCCGTATTTTTCAAGATTCTCTTCGTCGATGCCGAGCGCCGCAACGCTCTCTCCCGTGCAGTAGCAAAGCGACTGCAGCGTCTGGTCGTAGAAAAGTGAAACGTCATAGTCGGCAGGATACGTCACAACGGCTGCCGCAAGCGCCGTCGTTTCCATTTCGGAAAGCTCCTGCGTCGTCAGATTACGGCAAGCAAGAAAATCTTCTCCGTAATGCTTGATCTTAAAATCGTCGATGAGGTAGTAGTCCGTCGTTTCAATGCCTGCCGTCAGAAGAGGCGTAACGAGTGCTTCCACAGGCTTGAGGATCGTTTCCTCAAGAGCAACGTCAAGGAAGTATACGGTATCCCTGCCTTCGTACATGGCGTAATAGCCGCCGCCCGAAATGAGCTTTTTGCCTATGAACACCTTATGCACGGTGCCCGATCTCGTCGTCAGAACGTAATAGGGCACTTCGCCCTCCGTGTTCTTGAAGCCGTAGTCGATGAGCTGCTGCTCGGTCGGGTTTTCCGTTACTTTTTCAACCATCGTATAGCCCGACGATACGACGAGCTTGGAGAAAAGCTCCTGATCGTAAGCAAGATTTTCATAGCCTTCGATAACGAAATCGCTTTCTCCTTCGCCGTTGCGGACGAACTTATACGTACCGTGTTCGTTATGCACTTCCATCGACTGCATATCTTTGCGCTCTACCTGCGGGAACATAAGATAATGCGTTCCGTACGTAACGTCCTCGCCTTCGGCGGGGTTGAGCGTTTCCTCCTGCGTTTCCTCGGGAGCCGTAAGCGGCTTGACGACCGCAAAATACGACACCGTCATGATAACGAAGACGATTGCAAGGGTAATGATAAGGATTTTCTGCTGTCGGATCATCTGTATTTTCTCCTAACGGTCACGATGATGCAGGCCGCGATCGTAACGAGCGGCATAACGAGAATGAAGCCGCGTGTCCACGAATTTGCTTCCGCTCTTGTGATGTCAAGCGCATAGTCGTTGAACACCTTGAAATCAATGTCTGCGGGAACGCGCTCCTTACCGAACGCTCTCATGCAGGCATAGAGCACGTCGGAGTTAGCGTAGACGTTGCTGAGCAGATATGCGGAGCTTGTAAATTCGGAGGTTCCTGCCACTAAAACGTAGCTTGTGTAGTATTCGTTGTCAACGATCCTCGTTTCCTGCGTGATCGTCATAAGTCCGTATTCGCCCGATTCTTCGGATACGGTGCCGTCAACGATAAGCTTCGAGGACGGAGCCGACGTGAACACGTTGGAAACATTTCTTACGTCAACGCCGAACGTTTTTTCGGTATACACCTTTTTGATGGGTGCGGCATCGCGGAAGATGACCTTCGGCTGATTGGACATCGAGGTGACCTCTTTATAAATGGTGGATGCGAGCTCTTCCTCGTTCATGTTGTACTGACCGACAACGGAAAGTCCGTCAACGGAGATGGAGTTTTCCTCGTCCGTGACGGATGCATCCGTCACAAATTCGATACCCCATTCGTATAAGAACTCATTAAGGTTGTCAAGAGATTCGATGCTTTCAGGTTCGGCAAAGACGAAGAGTGATCCGAGTCCGTCAAGGAAGTTGTCGATCTTGTCGATCTCAGAATCTCCCGTGCTTTCCTGGCTGTATCCGCCAAAGTCATATTTCGGGTTATTGATGATGATGGCACGTGCGGCAGGATCGATGTCCTCTTTTGAAAGGTCGATCGATCTGACGTCATAGCCTGCATTATGGAAGAGCTGGATGAGCGCCAGCGCATCCTCGTCGGCGGTGAGATCCTCACCGTGACCTGACGTGAAATACGCGATGGGCATCTCGTCCGCCGTCACCTGAAGGATGGCGGAAACGAACTGCTCTTCGCCCTTATACGCCCAAACGTATTCTGTGTCCTGCGTATCCGTGATGAAGAACGACGTGTACGAGAACAGACGGAACTCCGTTCCGCTCTCAACGATAACGCTCGTTGTGGGGATGTAGGGAGAAGAAACCGTCGTATACTTTTCAAGGTATACGTTGTTCTTTACGGCGTCTCTGTAGTCGATTTTGATATTGTCGTACTGAGTTTCGAGCAGGCGTGCCGTCGTCAGTATATAGTGCATGGAAGCATCCGCTTCAAGTCTATCCTTGTCCATGCAGAAGGTGATGGTAACGTCATCTTTTACGTCTGCGAGCAGCTCTTTGGTCGCATCGCAAAGCGAGTAAAGCTCGGTGTCCGTCATGTCGATAAACCACATATACTTGGACGCAAGAGCCGAGAAGATTACGTTGAAGATAACGATGAACGCGACAAAAACGACCGTGAATGCCGTTGCCGTGCTGCCGTACTTCATCTTTTTGCTTTTAAGAATTGATTTTACGCTTGTATTCATAGTTTTCGATCGCCTCCGTATCCGAATCAACCCCAGCGGCGCTTTTCATAAACGCGAACGGTGAGGAAAATCGCCACTATCGTGATAGAGGCATAGTATACGACCGCGCCAAAATCGAAGATGCCGTTCGTGAAGCTGCCAAAGCGTGAGAAGATCGACAACCAGTTCAGTATGGAGCGGATGAAATACGAATTGATGTAGCTGTTTCCGAAGCTGATAACGAGGAAAACGAGAAGCACGATGATCGTGACGACGCACGCCACCATCTGATTTTCCGTCAGCGAGGAAACGAGCAGTCCGATGCCGACGAAGGCGGAGCCGATGAGGAACAGCGCGATCATGTCGCCTGCGATAAGCGCGACACCTGCCGTTGAATACTGTGCTTTATACATCGTGAAGGGAATGTAATAAATAACGGTCAGGAGCATCGTTCCCATGAGCATCGTCATTGCGGCGAAGAACTTCGCCATGACCATGCCCGTGAGGCTGACGGGGGACGTGAGCAGCATCTGCTCCGTCTTTGTTCTTCTTTCCTCGGAGAAGGATTTCATCGTAAGCACGGGAACGAGTATGATGAAAACGAAGATCATGAGTGTAAAATACTGCGTTGTGTTTCTTGTTGCCTGCTGCAGCGTGGTGAACGAAAACGCCACCGCGGAGACGAGCAAAAGAGCAGCCGCAAATATATATCCGACGGGCGTTGTGAAATACGCCCTCATTTCTTTTTTATAGATAGCGCCCATTTTTGGTATCCTTTCCTTTACGGTTTATCATTCGTCCTCGGAGATAAGCGGCTTGCGCGCACGCTTACCCGTATTCTTTTTGACGTCTGCGCGGTCAACAAGCTTGATGAAGACCTCTTCGAGGTCCTCGCCGACAGGCTCAAGTCCCACGAGCGGCCAGTTATTCTGGGCGAGTACGAAGAAGAGGGCTTTTCTGATGTCGATGCCCGATTCGCTTTCGATTACGTACGTGTAAGCGTCGCCGTCGCGCTCGTTGCGGCGTTCAACGCGCTTGACGCCCGGACGCGAGCGAAGCACCTGCGTGACCTCGCGGGACGGGCCGCAGATCTTTGCCAGGAACGCTCTGCCGTCAGCGGCAACGGCGCTGATCTCGTCGCGCTTTTCGTCCGCGATGATCTTACCCTTGTTGATGATAACGATGCGGTCGCAGACCGCCTGAACCTCGGAGAGGATATGCGTGCTGAGAAGGACCGTATGGTTTGCGCCGAGAGCTCTGATGAGCGAACGGACCTCGATGACCTGCTTCGGGTCAAGACCTACCGTCGGCTCGTCGAGGATGATGATGGGGGGATTGCCGACGAGGGCTTCGGCGATGCCGACGCGCTGGCGGTAACCCTTCGACAGATTCTTGATGAGTCTGCCTCTGACGTCCGCGATCTTTGTGACCTCGCAAACCTCGTCGAGGTGCTTTTTGCGGTTGTATTCGCACTTTTTGAGGTCGTATGCGAAGTTGAGGTATTCGTCAACGGTCATGTCAACGTAAAGCGGCGGCTGCTCGGGCAGATAGCCTATCATGCGCTTTGCGCGCTCGGGATAATCGAGCACGTCGTTTCCCGCAACCTTTACGGTACCCGACGTTGATGACAAAAATCCCGTGATGATGTTGATCGTCGTCGATTTACCTGCGCCGTTCGGTCCGAGGAAGCCGACGACCTCGCCCTTGCCTACTTTGAAGCTGATATCGTCAACGGCATATTTTGCACCGTAGCGTTTGACGAGGTTTTCAACCTCGATCATATACTCCGGCTCATTATTCTGCTTTTTTGTCTGTTCTTTTATTTCTTCATTTTTTGCCATCTGGTTTCTCCTGTGGTAAAGAAATTGAAAATTCATGTAAACGTGCGGTTTGCCGCGAACGGCGCACATAAGCTCCTCACCGATGTGAAAAGCATTTTTGTGAAATTTTACAAAAACGGAATTTTCCGTTCCGTATTCGCCTATTATAACATACTTTCGTGAAAAAATGTTGAATAAATCACATTCCTTGGGGTTTTTTCGCGATATTTATGTGATTTTATTGTGAATCCGTTCGTGCCGTCGCTATCATAGCCGCCATAACACCGCGTTCGCTGCCCATGCGCCTGTGTGAATAGAAGAATTCTGCCTCATCATACGTGCAGATTTCAGCGACGTCGATATTTTCCCGTCTTACGCCGACGAGCGTCAGCATCGCACGGTTCAGCGACCAAAGGTCGCAGTGCATTCCGTCGGAATACTTTTTCACAAAGTCCGACGACAGCGCCGCCGCATGACGGCGCACCGCTTCGACCTGCGAACGGCACATATATTCATAAAGCATATCTGAAAAATCGTCGCTCACGCGATAGCGTTCGGGCGATATCGACGGCCCGATCGCCGCACGGATCCCTTCGGGATCAACGCCGAGCGAAGCGAGCTTCATAACGGCGAGTGCCGCGATCCCAAACGCGGTGCCGCGCCAGCCCGCGTGGACGGCGGCAACGGCGCCACCGTCGGCTGATGCAAGCAGTATCGGCACGCAATCCGCCGTTTTAACTGCGACGGGGACGCCGACCTTATCCGTATAAAAGCCGTCGCAGACGTAGGCTCTGCCCGCGTTGCTTTCGGTTATGTATTCGATTGTATCTCCATGAACCTGCTCCTTCGCGGAAACGAAAACATCTCTTGACACCGCATCAACGCCGACAGCGGCGGCAAAGCGCTGTCTGTTTTCACGAACGGCGTCGTCACCGTCCGCTTTGCCGAAGCCCATGTTCATCGAAGCCTGCGCCGTCGGTGCGGACACGCCGCCGATGCGGCTCGAAAAGCCGTGCGGCATACCGCATAAAAGCGTTGATTTATAGATTATGACACCGTTACTGTCGTGCTTATAAAACATTCAGCCTCCGTTAGATAACGAAAAATTTAACGCATTTGACTTTCCCGTTTTTCACCTCACCGAGCCCGAAAAATTCGCCGCCTGCATAAAGGCGGAGCCGCTCTCCCTCAAAAAAGCGTTTTGCGCTGACGGACACTCCGTTTTTGATCAGCCTTTCATCTTCGCCGTCAAAATTCATCTCCCGAAGCTCGGGAAAAAGCGTTTCCGTTGACAGTAGATACTCGTCGGGTGCCTCCGCGATCTGCTCGACGGTGTGTGCGTCGGGGAGCGTAAATCCGCCCGTTTCGCCTCGGCGCAGGCTTGCCATGCACCCGCCGCAGCCGAGTTTTGCGCCGATGTCGGCGCAAAGCGTGCGGATATAGGTGCCATGCGAGCACAGAACGCGGAGCGTGTACTCCGTTATATCCGAGGTAGGCTCGCACTCTATTGAATATATTTCAACACGTCTTGCTTCGCGCTCGACGGTGATGCCGCGGCGAGCCAGGTCAACGAGCTTTTCGCCGCCGCGTTTGAGCGCCGAATACATCGGCGGTATCTGCATATACTCGCCGAAAAAAGACTTTGCCGCCGCCGTAACGGATGCGGCATCGGGAATATCCTCGCTTGTGGACAAAACCTCGCCTGAAGTATCCTCCGTGTCCGTCGTGACGCCCAATTTCAGCGTTGCGGTATACTGCTTTTTGCCCGCGGTGAGATATTCCGCCGCTTTCGCGGCTCTGCCGACGAGTACGACAAGAACTCCCGTTGCGTCGGGGTCAAGCGTGCCCGTGTGGCCAACGCGGCGCGTGCCGTATATGCGGCGCATCTTCGCCACGACGTCAAACGACGTCATTCCTGCCGCCTTATCGACGATAACGACGCCGCATGGCTCGTTTGTTTCGGGGCGGTCACTCATCGTCCTGCTCCGAGTTTTTGATGCTTCTCAATATATCCGCTATGTGAGCTCCGTTTTCGATGGAATTATCTTCAACGAACGTAAGCTCGGGGGTAACGCGCAGATTGAGCCTTTCGGCAAGCTTGCTTCTGATGAAGCCGTGCGCGGACTGAAGTCCGCGTTTGATCTCTTTTTTATCGCCCGACAATGACGAAAAATAAAGCTTTGCGTATTTTAAGTCGGGGCTGACCCGCGCCGCAGTTACGGTGACGAATGCGCCCGAAACGCGCGGATCTTTTATCTCACGCAGTATCGTTGCCATTTCGGTAACGACTGCGCTGTTTATTTTATTTTGTCTGTTAGCACTCAAAGCGGGTGCCTCCTTCTATATCATTTTTAGCGAGCAATATGACTCAATATATTATTCTACCACGATTCTTCGTCGGATTCAATGAAAATTTTGAAAGTTTTCGTCGCTCTTTTGATCGTTATTTTTCACGTTAACTGTCGACAATCGGGAACACTTGTGTTATAATTGAATATGTATGGTTAGAAGTCTGCGCTTTTTTGCACAGCTTTTGCCGCACACGTTTGCTATCTCCTCGGCAAATATCACGTCCCGCGCCAAACGCGCAGGGACAATCAAGGATATACTTTTATGAAAAAATTCAGGTTTCTCATATTCGCTTTTCTGATAGCCGCCGTCGCCGTCGCCGTGACGGCTTGCGTCCGCACACCGTCATCGTCATCGTATACCGTCATCTCCCCGTCCGTCAATCCGGGCGGCACGCTTACGGGCGAGGACTTCATCATGCAGTCCGAATTCTCGGGCAGCGAGTTCACCGTTATTCTGAACGATGAGATCGACACCTCCGAGCCGGGACTGCACTCCGTTTCGATCACCGTTAAAAACGACAACGGCTACGAGCGCACGCTGACGGCTACGTACACGGTCCGCTCGTACCTCAAGGACTCCGTCCGCATCGAAGCGGGCTCGGGCGTTGCCTCCGTTGGCAGCTTCATCAATGGCGAGGTCGTCAAAAATCCCGCCGAGCACTCCTTCCGCTTTGAAGACGAGCTGCTCGTCGCATCCTACACACTCGGCTCGCACATCGTCGGCATCTACGTTGACGACGCACTTTTATACTCCACCCTCATAATCGAAGATACCGTTGCTCCCACGGCAACGCCCTCCACCGTTTACATCACCGCCGCAACGGGAACGCCGAAGCCGGAAAGCTTCGTCACCGATATTGTTGACGCAACGGGCGTTATTTGCGAGTTCAAGGAAAACTACGATTTCAACACCACAAGCGACATCAGCGTCATCATTATTCTGACCGACGAGGCAGGCAACAAGACCGAGGTCGAGTCGCTCGCCACCTGCTCCGTTGACACCGAGCCTCCCGTTATCCTCGGCGTCAAGGACATCGAGGTCGTCGTCGGCGGTGCCGTTTCCTATAAATCAGGCATCACCGTCACAGATAACTCCGGCGAAAGCCTGAAGGTCACCGTGGACAACAGCCGCGTCAATCTGAACGAGGTCGGCACGTACGAGATCTCCTACAGCGCGACCGACTCCGCCGGCAATACCGCCATCGAGCGCGCCACCGTCACCGTCACGGAAGAGCCGAAGGCTGCCGCCGAAGAAATGCAGGCTCTTGCAAAGAAGATCTACAAAAAATACATCCTCACCGAAAATGATATGACGGCGTGGGATATTGCGTTTGCGATCTACAACTGGACGCACGATTCGATCACCTACGTTGACATTGAAACGACGATCGATGATTCTATTCAGGCAGCCTACGACGGCATGAGCGAATTCAAGGGCGACTGCCTTACGTATATGAGCGTTGCGGAAGCGCTTCTCAAGGAAGCGGGCATTCCGTGCAAGCGCATCGAACGTCTTGTTTACACGGGCGAGGCTAATCACTATTGGCTCCTCGTTGACATCGGTGACGGCTGGTATCACTTCGACGCTTGCTGGCGTCTGCGCAACAAGCCCTTTGAGCCCTTCCTCCGCACGGACGCAGAGCTTGCCGCTTACTGCGAGGAATACGACATCGCCTACTACTATCGCTTCGATAAATCCAAGTATCCCGCACGCGGAACTGTTTCCTACTACGAAACCGCAACTGACACGACGGCTCCCACAGACGCTGTCGAATAACAAAAACCCCTAAAGCATAATAAATGAAAGCATAAGGATATAGATAGTTATGAATTTTCGTTATATGGTGCTTCTTCTCGCGCTCGGTGTTATCGCTGTGCTGTTTTTCGCCTGCTCCTCACCGCTGCCCGAATATGAAGTATCATCTCCGACAATTGCACTGCACGATCCGCTTTTTGCCGAGGATCTCGTAAAAATCGTTCACGGCTCCGCCGACGTTTCGACGGCAACGCAGATAACGACTGACACGCTCGGCTTGAACGCCACCGTCGTTACGATAAAGACCGACGACGGAAAAGAGCTTTTCGTCAACTGCACGTACACCGTAGTGTCGCCTCTTATTGAATCTATGACGCTGGAGCTCGGCTCCGACGCGCCCGACGCTGTCGAATGGCTCGACACCGACACTCTCACGAGCCTTTACGGTATACGCGATCCTGAATCTTTTTACGTTCTTGAATATGAATCGGCGCCCGATCTTTCGACTGCGGGCACGCACACCGTCAACCTCGTCGTCGGCACAGCCGTTTTGCCCGTAACCATCACCGTCACAGACACCGTTGCGCCCGTCGGCGAGCCCGTCTCCCTCGTTATCACGAACGATTCGGGTGCTCCCTCCGCCTCCGATTTTGTTACGAATGTCATCGACGAGTCTGCGGTTTCCGTTTCTTTTGCCGAAACTTACGACTTTTCCTACCCCCATTCGTTCCCCGTCACCGTTATCCTTGCCGATTCGTCGGGAAACACTACCTCCGTCACCGCGACCGCGGACTGCCGCGTTGACACCGAATACCCCGTCATCTCCGTTGACGGCGATCTTTACGTAACGGTCGGCAACGCCGTTTCATATAAAAGCGGACTTACCGCAAGCGACAATGCGGGCGACCCTACGGTCACCATAGATAATTCCGCCGTTGACCTTCATACGAAGGGGCAGTACGAGATCATATATACCGCCACCGACGCGGCGGGTAACTCCACCTCCGTTTCGCGCAGGCTTTTCGTCGTTGAAGAGCTTCCGCCCGAAGAGGCTGACGTTATCGCGCTTGCGGAGAAGGTGTATTATGAAAAGATCCTCACCCGCGAGGGTATGACCAAATACGAGATCGCGTATGCCATCTACGATTGGTGCTATCACAAGATCCTCTTTGATCTGCGCGGCACGGACCGCACGCTCGGTCCCATCAAGCTCGCCTACGACGGCTTCACAACGCTTAAGGGTGACTGCTACACCTACATGATCACGGCGAAATATCTCTTCGATATTGCCGGTATCCCGACCGTTGAGGTACAGCGTTTGCGTTACGAAGGCGAATCTTTCCACTTCTGGCTTCTCGTCGACATCGGCGACGGTTGGTATCATTTCGACGCAACTTCGCGCTCGACGGGACGCGGAACCGACACCTTCATGCTGACGGACGCGGAGCTTGCCGCATTCTGCACGCGCTTCAACGTTCCGCACTACTTCCGGTTCGATCACAGCGCTTACCCCGAACGCGCCACCGACTCCTATTTTGACTGATCACATCCGCGAGGAATTATATAATTATGATGAAAAATGTTTTAGAATATCTTGAGGCGACAGCCCCGAGAGTGCCTGACAAGGTTGCATACTCGGACGGCACCGACTCGCTCACCTTTGCCGAAGTCTACGCTTACTCACGCGCTGTCGGCTCATATCTTTGCGAGCACGGACACGGCGGCACCCCCGTCGTCGTGCTGACGAAAAAGCATCCGCGCGCTATCCCATGCTTCTTCGGTGCCGTGTACGCAGGCTCTATGTACGTGCCGATCGACACCGAAATGCCCGCAGTCAGAATCGGCTTGATACTTGACAACCTGAAACCGAGCGTGATAATATGTGATAAAGGTACCGAAAAGACCGCCGCCTCGCTTGCGGACGAGCACTCGTGCGAATACGTTACGGCTGAGGAGCTTTTCGCATATCCCGTAAATGAAGCCGCGCTCGCAAACGTAAGAGCGCATCAGATCGACACCGATCCGATATACATCGTTTTCACGTCGGGCTCGACGGGCGTGCCGAAAGGCGTCGCCGCCTGCCACCGATCCGTCATCGATTACATTGAAAATCTTTCCTTGGCGCTCGGCTTCTCCTGTGACACCGTCTTCGGCAATCAGGCGCCGCTTTACTTTGACGCTTGCTTAAAGGAGCTTTACCCGACGATCAAGTTCGGTGCAACGGCGTACCTTATCCCGAAATCAAACTTCATGTTCCCCGTCAAGCTCGTGGAATATCTGAACGAGCATAAGATCAACACCGTTTGCTGGGTCGTTTCCGCACTGACGATGATCTCTTCGACCGGAACTTTCGATTCGATGAAGCCCGAACACCTCACCACCGTCGCTTTCGGCTCCGAGGTCTTTCCTCCCTCCCAGCTTGCGATATGGCGCGAAAATATGCCCGAAACCGAGTTTTACAATCTCTACGGCCCGACCGAATGCACCGGCATGAGTTGCTGCTATCACGTTGACGGTACTCTCGCCGAAGGCGAGCCCGTTCCGATAGGCAAGCCGTTCCCGAACACGGACGTGCTCCTTCTCGTTTATAACGAGGACGGAAGTGCGCGCCGCGCCCACGACGGCGAGGAGGGTGAGCTTTGCATCCGCGGCACTCCGCTGACGCTCGGCTACTACAACAATCACGAGCAGACGGACCGCGCCTTCGTTCAAAATCCGCTTCACGGTCACTATCGCGAGCTCATCTACCGTACCGGTGACATCGCAAAGTATAACGACCGCGGCGAGCTCGTTTTCGTTTCGCGCCGCGACCATCAGATCAAGCACATGGGACACCGCATTGAGCTTGGCGAGCTTGAGTATACGCTCGCTGGCTGCCCCGGCGTCACAAACGAATGTGCTATATATGATAAGGAAAACTCAAAGATCGTTCTCTTCTACACGGGAGATGCGTCCGCCGCCGAGGTTACGAAGTTCTTGCGCGGACGTCTGCCGCGCTATATGCTTCCGAACGCCATGTTCCGTCTTGACGATATGCCCCTGACGCCGAACGGCAAGCGCGACAGAATGGCGCTTATGAACAGATATAAGGAAAGCCTGTAATTTCCCTCTGCGGGGGCTGCGAATTTTGTTTGCAACGGTTGTTTTGCAAGCAAAAATCACATAAAAATCAAAACCACGCGCAACAGCGCAAAAAAATATTTTTTCTAAGAGGTCAGATATGGACAAGATCATTGAACTTTTGAAAGAACTTCACGAGGACGTTAACTTCGAAGAGTGCGACACTCTCGTCACCGACGAGATCCTTGACTCCTTCGACATCGTTACCCTCATCGCTGAGATCGCCGATGAATTCGACGTGCAGATCTCCGCAAATCACATCACGCCCGAAAACTTCAACTCGGCAGAGGCAATCTGGAACCTCGTTTCCGAGCTGCTTGACGAGTAAAAAAGAACCGCCGTCCGACTAAAAGCCGGACGGCGTACTTCCGATTATAGCTTATGTATTTTACGTCTTATGAATTTATCGCCTTTGCGGCGATAGTCTTTATTTTATATTACGCGCTGCCGAAGGTTTGTCAGCGTCCCCTGCTCGTCGCCACATCGCTCATTTTCGTTGCGTCCTACGACGTTTTGTACCTGCCGTTCATCCTTTTCACGGCTGTATCGACCTGGGGCTCGGCACTCATAATGGCGCGCATCCTCGCCTCGCGCGACGCTTACATAAAAGAGCACAAAGCGGAGCTTTCACGCGAAGAACGCAAGGAATACAAGGAAAAAGCAAAAAGCAAGCTGAAGCTCGTTTTATGGGCGGCTCTCATTTGCAACCTCGGTATCCTTTGCTTCCTTAAATACGCAAATTTCACCATCCACAACGCAAATCAGCTCTTTAACTTCGCCGAGAACGAAGCCGACATACTGCTCGACCTCGTTTTGCCGATAGGTATCTCATTTTACACCTTCATGTGCGTCGGTTACCTTGTGGACGTTTACCGCGAAAAATACGCGGCGGACAAAAGCTTACTCAACGTAACGCTTTTCGCCTCTTACTTCCCGTCGCTCGTTCAGGGTCCTTTCTCCCGTTACGACGACCTTGGCAAAACTCTCTTCGTGCCGCACAGCTTTGACAGCGCCGCGATCTCGTCGGGACTTTTGCGTGCCGTTTGTGGCTACTTCAAAAAGCTTGTCCTTGCCGACCGCGTCATGATCGCGCTGAACGTCATCTTCGACAAGCCCGACGAATACTCGGGAGCGTTCGTTTTCGCCGGAATAATCCTTTATTCGATCCGCATTTACGCCGACTTCACGGGCGGCATTGATATCACGCTCGGTTTTTCCGAAATGCTCGGCATAAAGCTGCGCGAAAACTTCGTGCGTCCGTATTTTTCAAAGAACATCGCAGAATATTGGCGCCGTTGGCACATTTCGCTCGGCGAATGGTTCCGCGAATATCTTTTCTATCCACTCTCGATCTGGGTCCCCATCAACAAGCTCGCAAAGCGCGCGAAGGCAAAATTCGGCGCAGGCTTTGCTAAGCGCATCCCCGTTTACTTTTCAACGATCCTCGTCTGGTTCGTGACGGGCATCTGGCACGGCGCCGCCTGGAACTTCATCGCGTGGGGTATGGCAAACTGCATCGTTATCCTCATCTCGCAGGAGCTTTCCCCTCTTTATGAAAAATTCCATAAAAAGACCGGCATCGGCGAGAACGGTGTTTACGGCGCGTTTATGATAGTACGCACGTACCTGCTCATGTGCTGTATCCGTATGTTCGACTGCTATGCCTCCGTCGGTGTCACGTTCTCCGCCTTCTTCTCAATGTTCACGAAGTGGAACTGGCACGTCCTCTTTGACGGCTCCATGCTCTCTTTGGGGCTCACCGCCGCCGATTACGGCGTACTCCTACTTGGCTGCGTCATGATCTTTATCTCAAGTATACTTGCGGAGCGCGGCAACCCGATCCGCGAAAAGCTTGCAAAGATACCCTTCGCCGTACCGCTCGCCATCGTGGCACTCGTTCTGCTGACGCTCGTTTTCGGAACGTACGGCATCGGCTACGACTCCTCACAGTTTATTTATAATCAGTTCTAAACCATGAAAAAAGCTACGATAATTAAAATAACGTCAGCGGTGTTGGCAGTTATACTGCTCGTTTTTGCCGTTGACTTTCTGAACCGCCTGTTCATACCGAAATATATGTCAGGCGCCCTCGACGGTGCCTTCATCGCCGAGTATTATGAAGAAGAGCTCACGCACGACGTCGTTTTCCTCGGCGACTGCGAAGTTTTCTCCAACATTTCACCCGTGTATCTATATGAAAACTACGGCATCACCTCTTTCGTACGAGGAAGCGCACAGCAGCTCATCTGGCAGTCGTACTATTTCCTTCTCGAAACGCTGAAAACCGAGAAGCCCGACGTCATCGTTTACAACGCGCTTGCACTCGTTTACAACGAGCCGCAGAGCGAAGCCTACAACCGCATCACACTCGACGGCATGAAGCTGTCAAAGTACAAGCTCGATTCGATCTCCGCTTCGATGACGGAGGAGGAATCCATGATCGAGTATCTTTTGCCCGTTCTTCGCTTCCACTCTCGCTGGAGCGAGCTGAAATCCGACGATCTTCAGTATCTTTATTCGCGTGACAAAGTGACGCACAACGGCTACTATATGCGCGTTGACTGCAAGCCCGTCGAAACGCTGCCCGCCGTCCGTCCGAAGGACTCCTACGACTTCGGCGAAACTGCAATGCACTATCTTGACCTGATGGTCAAGGCATGCGAGGAGGCAGGCGTCAAGCTCGTTCTGATGAAGGCGCCGTCGCTGACACCGCACTGGTACGACGAATACGAAGCACAGGTGGACGCTTACGCAGAGGAGCACGGACTTCTCTACATCAACGTGCTCGAAGCTGCGGAGCAGATCGGCATCGACTACACCGCCGACACCTTTGACGCAGGTATGCACATGAATCTTTACGGCGCCGAAAAGGTGACCGAGTACATCGGCGGCGTTCTTGACGCCGAATACGACCTGCCCGATCACAGAGGCGACGAGACCTGCGACGCCGTCTGGGACGAAAAGATCCGCTTCTACTACGATATGATCGAAGCACAGAAGACGGAGCTTGCCGAGCACGGCCATCTTATCGGCTTCGGCGCGGTGGCGGGGAATTGAACGCAGAATGCGGTGCGCCGCAAGCAGCGCACTGCAGAATTAATTCTGTGAACCGTATGATTTCACGCAAACCGACGTCCTCGACGCCTCGTTGAACGGTTTACTTAACCTCGCAAGCAGCGAACTGTGTTCGCCTGTCGAATCGCCGCGTTTGTGGACAACATAAAAACCAAATTTGAAAGGAACAAAAAAATGAAACGTTTATTATCTCTCGTGCTCGCGACAGCACTCGCACTCACCCTCTCGCTTCTTCTCGTTGCCTGCGACGGCGGCGATGACACCTCCGACCCTGCCGACAGCGGCAACAACAGCGGCGAGCTCATTAACGGCGGCAACGACACCGAAAACAACAACAATAACAATAATAACAACGGCAACGACGTAGAGTACGTTTTCGTTTCCGGCACCGTAACCGTTAAGATGAACGAAGCCGCTGACGCGGTCCTTTCCGGTCTCGGCGAAGCGAAGAGCACGTACGAATCCCCCTCCTGCGCTTTCCAGGGCAACGACTACTACTACGACTACGGCAGCTTTGAAGTCTCCACCTACGACGAGGGCAACGGTCAGTTCATCTACTCCGTTTTCTTCAAGGATGACCTTGTTGAAACACCCGAAGGTCTTTGCATTGGCGCTGCCGAAGCTGACGTTATCGCCGCATACGGTGCTGACGGCAAGCTCGACTCCGGCAACTATTCTTACACGGACGGCAACTGCAACCTTATGATCTTCATCAAGGACGGCGTCGTTTCCTCGATCGAATATACCGCAGTCGTACAGTAATGCGCGACGAGCTCACAGCTGTTGACATAAAAAAGATGCAGGACGAGATCGAAGAGCGCATCGCGCTCCGTCCGAAGCTCAAAGAAGCCGTAAAAGCGGCTCGCGATCTCGGCGACCTCTCCGAAAACGACGAATACCGCTCCGCAAAGCGTGAAATGAACCGCAACAACAGCCGTATCCGCTATCTTGTGAGCATGATACGCACCGCCGTCGTTATCTCGACGGATTCGGCGGCTGACGAGGCGGGACTCTTCGACCGTTTGACGATATACTATCCCGAGGACGAGGAAGAGCGCGTTATCCGCATCGTTACGACGCTTCGTAACGACGTTTTCAACGACTGCATCTCAAAAGAATCTCCCGTCGGCAAGGCGCTGCTGGGCAAAAAAGTCGGCGACGTCGTCACCGTTCGCGTGAACGACACCGTTTCTTACCCCATAAAACTGCTCGCCATTGAAAAATGCAGCGACGACGATTCTTTACCGATCATGAAATATTAAACCCGTATACCGTCCCCCTCTCCGACGAGGGGGACGGTTTTTGCGTGCGCGTCGCGCCGCACTCGCTTCGTGCAAAATTTTCTTGTATTTTGCGAGGCGGTGGGATATAATAATCTTACGTACGTTACGGAAAGAGGGTGATACTGTATGACAACGGAGAAAAAACTGCTCATCACGGGCTTTGACCCGTTTGGCGGAGAAGACGTCAATCCCTCCTACGAAGTCGTAAAAGCGCTCCCCGACAAAGTCGGCAGCATACGGCTTTATAAGCAGCTTTTGCCAACGTCATATAAACGCGCCCCCGAGCTTCTCGTTCGCTATATTGACGAGGTTGTGCCCGATTACGTCATCATGCTCGGTCAGGCAGGCGGCAGAGCCGGTGTCACTCCCGAGCGCGTTGCCATAAACTGTATGGACGGCAAGCTCGCCGACAACGACGGTGTCGTCATGTCGGACGCGCCGATCGAATCGGCAGATGCGCCTACAGCATATTTTTCAACTCTGCCGATACGGCAGATGACGGAGGCGATCGCAAAGCTCAGCATCCCTGCCTACGTTTCCAATACGGCTGGCACCTTCGTCTGTAACGCCGTAATGTATACGGCACTCTTTCACCTGCAAAAGACACGTCCCGACACAAAGGCGGGCTTCATACACATTCCCTATCTGCCAGAGCAGGCAGAACGGCTCACCGAGGGCAAACACGCGCCCTCGCTCCCCATTGACGACGCTGTTTTGGCGATCAAAACAGCTATTGAAACCTTGAACCATTGACATTTTCCTGCGAGTATAACTGTGAAAAACCTGAAAAAACTGACACTTCTTCATTCAAACGATCTGCACGGTGATTTTCTGCCCGAGGTCGTTGACGGCAAGCTCGTCGGCGGCGTTTCTCTGCTTTCGGGCTACGTTCAAAACGTTCGCCGCGACGACGATAACGTCATTTACGCCATTTCGGGCGATCTGTTCCGCGGCTCCGTCATTGACGAGGAGTACCGCGGCATCTCCACAGTAGAGATCATCGATATGCTCGCCCCCGATATCGTTACGGTGGGCAATCATGAGCTTGATTACGGCATCGCACACCTGCTTTTCATCGAAAAGTGCGCTAAATTTCCCATCATTAATGCAAATCTTTACATCAAGCCGAACAGAACGCGCCTCTTCACTCCGTATCGCATCCTTGAAATAGGCGGTATGCGCGTGCTGATGATCGGCATCATCACGTCCGAAGCGATGGCGCAGGCGAAGCTTGACCCTCTGCTCGCGCCTTTCATTGACGTTTCCGACGCCGCAGAGGAGGTCGGAGCCATCTGCCGACAGTTCGCCGACACGGACATTGATCTTACGGTGCTGCTCACTCACATTGGCATCGAAGCTGACAAAAAGCTCGCCGCCGACCTCGATCCCGAATGGGGTGTTGACGTCATAATCGGCGGTCACTCCCATACCTTTATGGATGAGCCGATCGAAGTGAACGGCGTCGTGATCGCGCACGCGGGTACGGGCTCCGACATCATCGGCAGGTTCGATATAGAGGTAGACACCGACACTAACACCTACAGAAGCTTCACCTGGAGCCTCGTTGACATCAACGAGGATACGGCAAAACGTAACTGTGAGCTTGAATCGGTTGTAAAAAAATATAAGGAAGCCACCGACAGAAAGTACGAACGAATCGTGACGCGCTTTACGGGCGCGCTCACGCATCCGCAGCGCAACGCCGAAACGGAGCTCGGAAACCTTTTCGCCGACATTTTCCGCGAGAGTCTTTCGCTTGACATAATGCTTCTCGGCTCGGGAAGCATCCGAAGCGACGAGCTTGGTCCCGTAGTTGAATACGGTGGGTTGACCGAGGCGTTTCCCTTTGACGACGGCGTTTATCTTTTCCGCGTCAACGGCGCCATGTTCCGCCGCATGATGAAATTCATGCTCCGCGACGAAGCTTTCACGGGTAAAACGGAGTTTTACCAGCTCTCGCGCGGGCTGAAACTCGTTTATTCGCGCTCGCGCCGTGAATTTATCGAATTTTCGTATAACGGCGCCCCGATCCGTGACGAGGACGAATTCAAGATCGGCATGCAGACCTATCACTTCACAAACATCGAAACCTTCCTCGGTGTCACCCACGAAGAGCTTGAGTCGCTTCAACGTCCACGTGTCGTTTCGACCTCGTGCATTGACACGCTCGACGAGTACCTGTCCTCGCACAACGAGCTTGAATGCTCTGTTGAAGGACGCATCATAATCGAAGAATAATGATGAATGCAGCCGCGGATTTGCCGTATCCGCGGCTGTTTTTATCCGCGGAGGTTTACATCCGCCGCTGTCACCGAGCAAAAAAATATTGCCATCTATATATGATCGGTGATATAATTTATATAATACGATCTTATATAATACGATCTGTTCGGAGTGCGCCGTATGAAAATCGACCTATATAGTAAATATAAAATCAAATATGCCGCAGCACTGCCGCTGTCGCGGTGTGACGTCGTTCGTCCGTATCTGCTCGATCGGGCGGGGCTTCCGTCTGACGGTGACGGATCCGTTATGCTTTTCCTGCTCCCGTACTACACCACCGAGGGCGAGGGCGGCAATCTTTCAATGTACGCTGTCGGACGTGATTACCATGCCGTCTTCTCTGAGCTTGCCGCCGCCATCATCGGTGAGCTTCGTGCCGCCGCGCCCGAAGCGCGCTTCGCGGCTTATGCCGATCACAGTCCCATAAACGAAAAACCCGCCGCCGCTATGGCAAACCTTGGCGTTATCGGACGTCACTCCCTGCTTATCAACCGCGAGTATTCCTCGTTCGTCTTCATTGGCGGCATCTATTCAGACATTGACGCGGAGCGATGGCTGTCGCTCGTGGACGGCGTCACTCTGTCGAAAAGATACAAGATCAGCAGTTGCGACGGCTGCGGTGCTTGCGTCTGCGCCTGCCCGTCGGGGTGCCTCGTCGGTGACGGTCTGTTTGATGCGGAGCTGTGTTTTTCTGCGATCTCGCAGAAAAAATCGCTCACGGACGGCGAAAAGCGTGCCTTCGCCGCCTCGTCATACGTTTGGGGGTGTGACGTCTGTCAGCTCGCTTGCCCCGTAACGAAAGCCGCTATCGAAAATAAAACGATATATACACCAATCAAAGCATTTAAGGAAAATATTATGCCAAATCTTGACGAACAGATATTAAACGAACTATCCGACTCGGGCGAGCTGCAGCATCGCGCCTACGCATGGCGCGGCGAAGATACGATCCGCCGCAACTTGCTGTTAAAAACTCGTTCCGTCATCGACGGGCTCACCGAGCCCATTATCGCCGCCGTTATAAAGGCGGGCTCCGCGATTGTTACGGCACACGACGTTGAATCGGGCATCCTTGTAAAGCCCGGAGATGACAATTTCGCAACGGAGTGGGATCTCTTGACGCAGAAACGGCTCGTCGCCTCGCTCGCTTCGATCGCGCCCGACGCCGTCTTTCTTGCGGAAGAAGAGCCCGATGCCTCTCTTTCGGCGCTTTATGCCTTCACCGCTACGGTGCCCGACAAAGGGACATGCTTCGTCATCGACCCCATCGACGGAACGACAAATTTCATTCACGGCATGAAGCTTTCCGCCGTGTCCGTCGCCCTCATACATGACGGTGTCACTGCATTCGGCTGTGTTTACAATCCTTATCTTGATGAATGCTTCCACGCCACCGTCGGCGGCGGTGCCTTCATCCGCCGACGCGGCTCGGATACGCCGATTTCCGTTTCCGAACGTGCCCTCTCAGATGCTCTGGTCGGCTTCGGCACGACTCCGTACGACAAAGCTCACGCAGATGACACTTTCTCTCGCGTTTGCGACTTTTTCCGCATCTGCCGCGACGTGCGCCGCGGCGGCTCGGCGGCGCTCGACGTTTGCTACGTTGCCGCAGGACGCTTTGACGTTTTCTTTGAGATGTCGCTCTCGCCGTGGGATTTTGCCGCCGCCGCGCTCATTTTGCGCGAGGCGGGCGGAATCCTCACCGATATTGACGGGCAGGAGCTTCAGTCCGTCACAAAATCGTCCGTCCTTGCAACAAACGTTGCCGCAAGAGCAGAAGCTGAGGAAATACTCCGTCGTCATAAGTGAGTTTCACGTGGTGACCCTCTTTCGTTAGAGGCTTTCGATCGATTGCTTCCTCCCATTTCGTAAGAGTTACCTAAGCCCTACTTGTGAGAATTTCGGTCGATTTTCGATACCCCCTTTTTGTGAGAATTTCGATCGGTTGCCGCCCCCCTTTTGTGAAAATTTCGGTCGATTACCGCTATCCCCTTTGTGAAAATTGAGTTTGCGCCTTTCGGCGCAGGAAAGGATACCCCATGCGTGCCGTTTTTACCCCCGACATCAAAGCGGGATTTTCATATCTGTCGTCCCTCGTCGGCGCCGCCGCCGAGGAGCATCGACGCGCCTGGGTGCTGATACCCGACCAGATGGCGCTCACGACGGAGCGCGAGCTTTCCCTGTCGCTTCCCGCATCACATCAGCTTTACTGCGACACCGTCAGCTTCGACCGTCTTGCAAACAACATCTTCCGCCAATTCGGCGGACTTTCCTATAACTACGCCGACCGCGGTGCCGAGCTGCTGACGCTCTGGCGCGCAATGTCTGCGTGCCGCGACACGCTTCTCGTTTACGGGGATTCCCTCTCGGACGCTACCGCCGTGCCCGTTATGATGCGCGCGATAACGGAGCTGAAACAGAGCATGATCAGCCCCGAGGATTTCATGGCGGCGGCAGTCCGCCTCTCCTATAAAGACGGCGGTACCGCAGATAAATACATCGATATTGCCAACATCTACGCCGCCTATGACGAGCTTCTTTCCGAAAATTACGACGACAGGCTCGCGGACATTTCTTCCGCATCGAAGCTTCTGTCGAAAAATGACTTTTTCGGCGGCGGTGAGCTTATTGTGTTCTCATTTTCAAGCTTTACGGCTCAGCAGTACGCCATTTTGCGCGAAGCGGCAAAACAGTGCTCAGAGCTCACCGTCATTTTCACCTGCCCGGACGAATTTCGCGGCGAACGTGACGGCGGCGTTTTGTTTGACGGCATCCTTGACACGCTCCGCCGTCTGCGGGCGACCGCAGACCGCGCGCGCCGTCCCTTTACGGTAACGTCCGTTCCCTGCACACGCACCGACACCCCATATGAGCTCGCGTCGGCACTCTTTTCAACGTCCGCCGCCACGCTCGGCGACGGCGGCGACGACGTTTGCGTTTTTGAATGTGCCTCTGCCACCGAGGAATCGGAGCTTGCTGCCATAACGATAGCGCGTGCCGTCCGCAACGGACTGCGCTACCGCGATATTGCCGTCGTTATGGGCTCAGTAGAGTCGTATTACGGAATCATTGACAGAATTTTTGACGAATACGGTATTCCTTACCATATATCACAGCGGTATAAGCTGCAGTCCGTGCCCGTTTTCGCCGCCGTTATGTCCGCGCTCCGCGTTGTAACGGGCGGCTGGCGCCGTGATGACGTCATCGCTTTCGCACGCACGGGATACGGCGGCGTCACCTCCGACGAAGTTGACGAGCTTGAGCTTTATATGTCCACCTGGAACATCTCGGGCAGCCGCTTCCGCGATCCCGACGGCGGCGGCTGGGGTATGAACCCCGACGGCTACACCGCCGATTGGACGGAGGACGGTGCCGCCGTCCTCGCCGCCGTCAACAAGGCGCGAGCCGCCGTCGTTGACGTTTTAACTCCGCTGCACGATACGTTTTCCTCAAAAACGACGGCGGAGGAAAAGACCGCCGCCGTTATGGACTATATCGCCTCATTGCCGATAGACGATGACGCCAAGCTCGGCACGACGGCGGAATCTCAGGTCTATGGCATCCTCACACGCGCCCTTGCCGCCATTGAGATCGCATCGCCGCACGGCAGCATTTCGTCGGTGGACTATATGTGCTGTCTATACCTCGTGCTCGACACTCTCACCGTCGCAACGCTGCCCTCGCTCTCGGACGAAGTCGATTGCTGTGATCCTTTGCGTATGCGAGGCTCGGGCTACCGCCTCGTCATCATCCTCGGTTGTAACGACGGTGTTCTTCCTGCCGACGTGAGCGACACGGGCTTCTTCTCCGACGCGGACAAGCTTCTTTTTGAGGGTGAAGGCATCAGCATCGGTGCTTCGGGCTTCCGCGCCTCAATGGAGCTTTACAACTTCAGCCGCGCCATTTCCTCGTCGTACGAAAAACTGCTCATTTCATATAAGCCCGAAAAAAGCGGCTCTTTGCCGCAGGTCATCGCGCGCATAACATCGCTTTACCCCAACGTTATCCCGAAAAAATTCGGCGGTGTCACCGCCGCACCTGATATTTACTCGCGCCACGCGATGCTCTCTCATTTCACAACGCTCCCTGCCCCCGAATCTGCCGCCGTACGCGAGCTTCTTGCAGAGGACGAAGACGGCGCCCGTATCCTTTCGGGGCTCAACACACCGATATCGCAACCCTACGAACGAATCTCCGACGACGGCGCCCGCCGCCTTTTCGGCGGCGACATACGGCTGTCACAGTCCCGTCTTGAAAGCTTCGTTTTGTGTAAATTCGGATTTTACTGCAAATACATCCTATCCCTTGCAGAAAAGAAGCGCGCTTCGCTTACCTACGCCGACGTCGGCACCTTCATTCACGCCGTGCTTGAGCGCGTCTTCCGCGAGGGCATTTACAAATGCCCCGAAGACGAGATGAAAACGCGTGTTCTAACGATCATTTCCGATTACGTTTATAGCGTTCTTCCTCCTGAGGAGAAGGACAACGCGCGTTTGCACGGGCTGTTCCGCCGTCTGCGGCGCGGTGTTATGGAGTTTTTGCGCTCGTTTCGCGCTGAATTTGCGGCAAGCCTGTTCACTCCCGTTCTGTTTGAAGTCCCGATCGGCATCGGCAAAGACGGTTCGTTACCGCCGATGAAGATTCCGCTCGGTGACGGCACCTTTGCCGTCATGCGAGGGATCGCCGACCGTGTTGACTCGTTCTCCGACGGCGAGGGCACGCTTTACATCCGCGTCATCGACTATAAAACGGGGCAGAAAAGCTTCGATGCCGCCGACATCGAGCGCGGACTCAATCTGCAGCTTCCGCTTTATATGTACACTATCGCCGGCGCCGACGATCCTTCGCTTCCCTCGCAGCTCGGAGGCAAGCCGGGCGACGTCATAAAGCCTGCGGGCTTTTTATACGTCGGTGTCCGTCCCGCAGACGAAAAGGCGACGGACGGGGCTGACTATGACTCACGCAACGCAGACTCGGTGCGAAAGCTGCCGAAAAGCGGGCTTCTCTTGCGCGACGAAGCCATTCTTCGCGCCATGGATCCCGCGATGGCGGGTGAATACATCCCCGTCAAGCTCAAAAAAGACGGCAGTTTCTATGCCGATTCACTGAAAAAGACGGTGACGGAGGAGGAATTTGACACCCTCTATGCCGCATTGACCGATACTGTCGCCCGTATCAGCCGTGAAATGCGGCGCGGTGACGCCGACGCCGTTCCGATGAAAAACGGATCACGCACACCGTGTGACTACTGCGCCATGAAGGCGGTCTGCAGACGGAATTGATCCTGCGTGAAAATATAGCCACACTATACTGAAAGTGCGCTATTTCACGCTTAAAATCCTCGCAAAACGGGACCCAACCCGTTTCGCCGCGCAAGGGCGCGGTCCCGAGGATTTCGATATTTACTGCATCACTTTTTGTAAGTCGGCGTGAAAATATAGCCACACTATACTGAAAGTGCGCTATTTCACGCTTAAAATCCTCGCAAATGCCCACTTTTGAAGACTTCGATGTAAATTTGTGCCGCCGTTGGCGGCGGATTGGAGAGTACTATGCCTGATTGGACAAAAGCGCAGCTTGCCGCTATACATACAAGCGGCACTGACGTGCTCGTCAGCGCCGCCGCGGGCTCGGGCAAGACCGCAACGCTGACCGAGCGCATCATCAATCACATCAAAGACGGTGCCTGCCTTGACCGTTTTCTTATAGTCACCTTTTCGCGTGCCGCCGCCGCAGACATGAAAGCAAAGCTGTCGCGCGAGCTTCGCCGCCGCGCCGAGGAGACCCCCGACGATAAAACGCTTGAGCGTGCCATAGCGGAGCTCACCTCCGCCAGAATCGGCACCATAGACAGCTTCTGTTTATCGCTCCTCCGCCGTTATTACGGCGAGCTTTCGCTTCCTGCAAAATCACGAATCGCGGACGATGCCGAAGCGAAGCTTATGAAGCGTGAGTGCATGGACGAAACGCTTGACTACCTTTATTCGCTTCCAAAAAAAGAGCTCGCCGAAAGTGAGCTTCCCGATCCTGAGACGGATTTTGCGGCTCTCACCGATCATCTGCTCGGCGCCGCCGGCGACGAGGTACTTGCGAACACGCTGCTCGGACTTTACGAAAAGACCTCCTGCCTGCCCCGCCGTCATAATACTCTTGCCGATTCCGCCGCGGCGCTTCGCACCGCCGCCTCTGACGGAAGCTTCCTGCTTTCCGATTGCGGCGCCCCCGTGCGCCGTCACATCAAGCGCGGGCTCGATTATTACACAGCCATTTTCAATACAGCTGTGACGGAGCTTGCCGTCATGGACGGCTTTGCCGAAAAGCACCTGCCCTCCTACGAGTACATAAGCCGATTTTTGCATACGGCTTCGGCTCTGCTCGACAGGGGAGATTACACTCAGCTCTCAGAGCATCTTTCACAATACGCACCGCCGAATCTCGGCTCCGTGAGGGGAAATAAGCCTCCGCGAACCGAATATTTCAAAGATAAAAAGACCGAGCTCGGCAAATTCATAAAATCCGTACTCGCTTCGTACTTCTCCGTTTCGGCAGAGGAGCTTGCGCGAACGCTTCGCCGCACCGCCTCCGTCACGATGGGCATCGTTTCCGTTCTTGATGAATTTGACCGCCGTTACACGACGGAAAAGCGCCGCCGCGGCGCCCTTGACTACGGCGACCTTGAGCACTATGCGCTCCATCTGCTATCCGATCCTGTGATGGCGGCAAAAGTCGCCGAGGATTATGACGAGATCTACATCGACGAATATCAGGACTGTAACGCCGTTCAGGATTTCATTTTTGCGGCGGTGGCTCGCCGTAACCGCTACATGGTCGGCGACGTTAAGCAGTCTATATACGCTTTCCGCGGCGCCGATCCGACGCTTTTTGATTCGCACAGAAAAAGCTACGGCAAGATCGACACCGACACCGATACCCACGATTACGACAGAAGCTCAGCGTCGGGCGGTGTCTCCGTCTTCATGTCTGATAACTTCCGTTGCGACAGCACCGTCATCGACTTCACGAACGCCGTTTGCGGCACCGTAATGCCGTACGGCAATGTCAGCTACTCTGCTGTGGACGCTCTCCGCCTCGGCAAAAAGCAGGACGGTGAGCCCACACCCGTGAAGATCGTACTCGCTGTCGCCGATAAGGGCGGTGACGACGATGATGAGGACGATGCCGACACCGCTGCAGACGTCGAAGAGGAGGTTTTAGCCCGCGAGGTTGAAGCCTTGCTGCGCACAGGCCGCGCCCCCGACGATATTGCGATTCTTTTGCGTGCCGTCACAAACGGACGCGCACAGCGCATCGAAGATGCCCTGCGCCGTCACGGCATCGGCGTTTCCAACGACGCAAAGCCGAACTTTTTCGAATGTCCCGAGGTGCTTCTCGTGCTGTGCCTCCTTCATACGATAAACAACCCTCTGCGCGACGTTTATCTTGCGGGCGCACTGCGCTCGCCCGTCTTCGGCTTTTCGCTTGACGAGCTCGTTTCGATCGGGCAATTTAACGGCTCCGCCAAGCGTCCTCTCTATCGCTCGCTCTCCGAGCTTGCCAAAAGCGAGCTTGATACTCCGCTTGCCGAAAAGTGCCGACTCACGCTCAAGATCATTGAGCGCTGGCGCACATCGGCACAATTTGCCTCCGCAGACGAGATTATCGCCGCGTTATATAAAGAAACGGGCATTGAGGCTCTGCTCCGATCCGACGTCAACCGCAATAACGGCACGATTCCGCCAAGTCAGCGCGCCGCCAATCTTGACGCGCTCTACGAATATGCACGCAACTACGAAGCGAACTCGTACCACGGACTGCATCGCTTCTTACATTACGTCACGTCCATCATCGACAGCGGTGCCACCGCTATCGGTGAAGCATCATCACCGCCGTCGGGCAACGTCCGTATCATGACGATCCATCAATCAAAGGGGCTTGAATTTCCCGTCGTTATCCTTGCAAATTGCGGCAGTCCCCGCAACGAGAGAGATTCAAGGGCGTCCCTTATCTACGAAAAGACGGCGGGCGCCGCCATGTGCCTGCGTTCCGACGATTTCGGTGAGTCCTCCGTTATGCTCGAAACGCTCCCCCATCGCGCCGTTGCCGCCGCGATGACGGAATCGCTTGCCGCAGAGGAGATGCGCCTGCTTTACGTTGCGTTGACGCGCGCAAAGGAACAGCTTATCATAACGGCAAAGACCAACGACGCGGAAAAAGCCGTCGCCCGTCGTCGCGTTGACGCGGAATTTTTCAGCGAGCACACTGTTTTTTCGGAGCGATCCTACATCGGCTGGATCCTTTCCTCGCTTTTCTGCCGCGAATGCGGCGGCGAGGACATTTCGGCATACTGCCGCATCGTGTCCGCCGACATAGACGGCGACGCAGACAACGTCATTGTCGGCGAGCCTGTCACCGCCGACACCGTAACCGAAGAGCTTCCAGACCGCGCCGCCGTTGACGCCGCAAAGTCTCTCATCACCGAGCAGCTTTCATTCGTCTATCCATATTCGCGCATCGGTAAGCTCCCCGCAAAGCTTGCCGTTTCGATGCTCCATCCCGCCGTCCTTGACGAGGACGCAACGATGCTTGACGACACCGTCGGCAAGTCAGCCGAACCCGTATCTCTGGAAGCCGAAGCCGCCGCGAAGGCAGGCACGGCTACGCATCTTTATATGCAGTTCTGCGATTTTGCCGCCGCCGAGAAGGACGGCGTCCGCGCCGAAGCTGAGCGGCTCTGCCGTCTTGGCTTTATGCGAAAAGAGGATGCCGAGCTCATTCGGTTTAACGAGGTCGAAATGTTTTTACATTCCGATGTTTACGCTAAAATGAAGCGTGCGCGTCAGATTTGGCGCGAACGCCGATTCAACATCCGGTTGCCTGCGTCCGATTTTACGGCGAATCCTTCCGACCGCGAGCTTTACGCGGACGAGAAGCTGTTGGTGCAAGGCGTCATCGACTGCTTCTTCCTCGACGAGAACGGTGAGCTGATCCTGCTCGACTATAAGACGGACCGCCTGTCCGCATATGAGCTTTCTCACCGCCGTGCCGCCGAAGAAAAGCTCTCCTCCCGTCACAAGCGTCAGCTTTCCTACTATGAAAAAGCGCTTTGCGCCATGTTCGGTAAACCGCCGTCACACACCTACATTTATTCGTTGCCGCTCGGCGACGTTATTGAAGTTATAACGAGGTAACACCATGAATAAAGTCGAAATTCGTCCCGCTGTCCTTTGCGACAGCGAACCGATCGCACAGCTTCTGCGATACATCGCGTCATTTCACGCCGAGCGCCGTCCCGACATTTACCGCGACGGCGACATTTCCAAGTATAATGCCGACGCCGTGCGTGCCATGATCGATAACGAAAATAACGTCATCCGCGTCGCCGTCATCGACGGGGTGACTGTCGGCTACACGATCGCCGTCGTCAAAACACGCATCGATCACGCCATCATGCGCGACCGCCGCGTTTACTATATCGACGATTTCTGCGTTTCTCCGAACCGTCAGCGGCTCGGCATTGGCAGCGCCCTCTTCGACGCCGCCGTTATAGAAGCGAAGCTTCTCGGTTGTGACGCCGTCGAGCTGAACGTTTGGGAGGCGAACGCGGAGGCGATCGCGTTTTACGAAGCCTGCGGAATGACGACACAGCGCCGTCAGATGGAGCTGCCGCTTACGGATCATTGATAATTGACATCAAAGAAAAGATACCCGACGTGCTCCGTCGGGTATTTTTTCTTTTTTTTACTTTTTCTTTTGCAGTCTTTCGGTGAGCTCCGTGCCAAAGCGTGTTGCCTGCCCTTCAAACCAGATCGAATCGTACGGCTTTAGTTTCACCGTCGGCGACAGCTTTATCTTCAGTCTGCGGTAGTGATAGCGCAAAAACGACGGCGCCGAAATAAAAATTGGCATCAGCGGTCCCCATAGGCAATTTTGCAGGGCGTGACCGTGTTCATGGTTGCGAATATGAGCTGACGGATCACGGTTCGTGAAAAAATAGAGCCCCATCGAAAAGCCGCCCCAGCCTTTGCCGAACTCAAAGTATCGACACCAGCCCCATTTTTTGCTTTTGTGCCCGATCAGGCGCAAAATTGAGGCAAAGAAAAGTCCAGGGAGCGTTGTCGGAAGTCCCCACGTCAGCGATAGTACATAAAACAGCGCCTTCATCCCTCAAGACCTCCGAGTGCTTCGGCGAGCGTCCTGCGAACGGCATTTTTGCCGCTCACCATCTTCGCAAAGTATTTCTCGGCACGCTCACCGAGCGGTGTATTATATAGGTCAACACCAAATATTGTCTTATCCGAAAGAAGCGGACGGACAGCGTCCGCGATCTTTTCGCGGTTCGTCTCGCCTAACGTGATTCCGCTGATGTACGACGCACATTCATGTAAGCGCGGATCCGGCGACGGCTCAAATGCGTCCCCGTTATCGTCAATTGCCATAAGATAGCGGCACCAGCCCGCCGCAACCAACGGTATCGCCGTCAGCTCCGTCATAGGAAGTCCGCGTTCAATGTAAGCCTTAACGGTTTCGCCGAAACGGATCAGCAATTTTTGCGACGTGTCTGTAGCGATGCGCTGCGGCGCATCGGGCATAAACGGATTGGGCAGACGTTCTCTTACGACCTCGTTAATGAATGCGCGCGGCGACAGTATGACAGGATCCGTCACGACGGGCAAGCCCTCGTCGTACCCAAGTCTGCAAACGAGCCGATAAAGCTCCGCGTCCTTCATTTCCTCGGAAATAAGTGTGTACCCGAGGAGGCACCCAAAAACGGCGAGCGCCGTGTGCAGTGGATTAAGACACGTGCAAACCTTCATTTTTTCAGATTTATCAACGGTATTTTTGTCTGTAAAGATCACGCTGACCTCGTGTAGCGGAGGTCTGCCTGCCGGGAATTTATCCTCGATCACGAGATATTGCGGCTCCTCAGCGTTGACGAACGCCGCCGTATACGTTCCCTTTTTTGTAACGATCAACTCCGTGTCACATTCGCCCGCGATCATCTTTGCGACTTTTTCGGACGGACGCGGCGTTATTTTGTCGATCATGCTGCACGGGAACGCCACCTTCTCTTCGTCCGTAAGATAGTCGATGAAGCCGCCGTCAACAGTACCGCGCGCGCACCAGCCGCGCGCGAAGGTGAGTATCGCTTGCTTCAGCTTATCGCCATTTTCCGAGCAATTATCCATTGAAACGAGCGAGATCGGCAGTTCTCCGCAACCGTAGCGTGCGAAAAGAAGCGCCGTCACGGCGCCGACCGTCGTCTTTACTTCACTTGGATCGCCGTCAATATCGGCTTTGACGCCGCTCAACAGCTCGCCTGTGGGCGAGTGCGTCGCATATCCCTTCTCCGTTATCGTGAAGCTTATAAGCTGCAGCGACGGCGAGCACGCAATCTCTGTCAGTCTTTTTTTGTCCCTTGACAGGTACAGTGACTCCGCAACGGATCCGATCGGCGTTTTTTTCAGCTTGCCGTCACCACATAAAGTGACCAGTAGCGATACGTTATCAAACGGATGGTATGCACGCTCAACGATCTCTTCGTCGAAGCCTTCGGCAACGATGATGCCGCGATCTACAACCCCGTTAGCAAGCAGTTTTTCCGCAAGCGCGCACGGAAACGCGCGGAAGATATTACCCGCGCCGAAGTGAAGCCACGTCGGTGCCGCCTTTGTCCGTGCGATCATCACTTCGCGGTCGTATGGAAACATGAAGTTCATATTATTGCTCCTTTTGTTCTGCTTAAAAATTTAAGTGCCCCATAGAATAACCCAAAAAGCGCAGACCGTGTCTGCGCTTTTTCATTATTAAAGATCCATGTCGATCATTTTTGCGTAGCCGATGATGTACTGCATGCCGCTCCACACCGTCATAACCGTCATGAACGCCATCGTCAGATACGTGAGGACGTGATATTCAGCCACGACGGAGACAAATTTCAAAATGACGCCGAAAACGATCGGCTCAAGCAGCGCCGTCATGATGAACACTATCTGCGACACCGTCTTCACCTTGCCAAGCATATTCGCCGCAAGCGACGTTGCCGATGCCTTGCCCGAAACGACAAGACGCATCGACGTGACCGCAAGTTCACGCAGAATAACGATAAGCGTCACCCACAAGAGGATCGGACGCAGATATTCAAAGCCGTCCGCAACGATGAGCGTTATCAACGACGCGAACACCATGAATTTGTCCGCAAGAGGATCCATAAATTTGCCGAAATCTGTCACAAGGCCGTATTTACGCGCAATTTTGCCGTCGAGCATATCGGTGAGTGCCGTCACGAGAAAAACAGCAGCGGCGATACCGTACGACAACGGCGCAGTAATACCGACAGTCAAAACGATGACAAACGCGGGAACGAGAATAACTCGAAGGATCGTTAATTTATTCGGAAGATTCATAACTGCAAAATCCTTTCGGTAAATTATGCGCGCGGCGGTGCCTTATACACCTTGCCAACGAGGTCATAATCGAGTGTATCCGTTATGTCAACGGTGAGGAATGCGCCCTCGCGCGGACGGTCGGCTTCGTCAAGATCGAAATAGACCTTGCCGTCGATCTCGGGTGCGTCCGCCTCGCTTCTGCCGAAGCAAGCGTCCGCAACGTAATCGTAACCCTCGTAAATGACGCGGATCCGTTCGCCGACACGCTTCGCGTTCATCTCCGTCACAACGTCAAGCTGTGCGGACATCAATTTGTCAAGGCGGTCCTGCTTCGTCTGCTCGTCGAGCTGACCGTCGAAATCGTAAGCGGGCGTGCCCTCCTCGCGCGAATACGTGAAAGCGCCGAAGCGGTCAAACTTCGCTTCTTTTATAAATTCATACAGCTCCGAAAATTCCTCTTCCGTTTCGCCGGGGAAGCCGACTATCGCCGTCGAGCGGATCGTGATGCCCGGCACCTCACGGCGCAGGCGAGCCACCGCCTCACGCACGCATTTTTCTCCGCCATGGCGGTTCATGCGACGAAGCACGTTATCGTTAACGTGCTGTACGGGCAGGTCGATGTATTTCACGAGTCTACTGTTATCGCGAAGCTCTGTGATAAGCTCGTCGGTGATCTTGTCGGGGTAGCAGTAAAGGATACGGATCCACGGGATCTTCGTTTCGTCCGTGATGCGGCGGATCAGCTCAGCGAGCTTATATTCGCCGTAAATATCGATGCCGTATCGCGTTGTGTCCTGCGCGACGAGGATCAGCTCGCTGATGCCGAGCTCTTCGAGCGACTTCGCCTCGGCAACGATGTCCTCAATTGTGCGCGAGCGGTGTCTGCCGCGGATGTCGGGGATAGCGCAGTACGTGCATCTGTTGTCGCAGCCCTCCGCGATCTTCAGGTATGCGTAAGAATCCGTCGTAACGACACGTTCTCCGCCGAGCTTTGCCTCGTTTTTGTCGCCGTACGACGAATATTTACCGCCGTTTTCAACGGCGCGTACGGCTTCTACGATATTTTGCGTGCTTCCGACGCCGATAAGAGCGTCTACCTCAGGCATCTCAGCAAAGATCTCGTCGCGGTAGCGCTCGGGCAAGCAGCCCGTCACAACGATGCCGCGAAGTGAGCGATGCTCCTTCAGCCATGCAACGTCGAGGATATTGTCAATAGCCTCCGCCCGTGCCGATTCAAGAAAAGCACAGGTGTTGATAACTATGATGTCCGCTTCCGTGTCCTCGGGCGTGATCTCGTATCCTGCGTCAACGAGCATGCGGAGCATAACCTCCGTGTCGCAGAGATTTTTCGGGCATCCGAGTGAAATAAAACCGATCTTTGTCGGTTTCTTTTTATTTGTAGCTTTTTTCATGATGTTGTCCTTTATGAAAACGGTATTTTTCGATGAAAAATCACCGTAATGATCAATGTTTCAGTGCAGCGACGCACGCCGATGGTGTCACAGTGAGCCTCATTCCCTCAATATAGCCGCGCCGCGCTTAATATCGTCAGAACAAAAGCCCTGACGGTACAAATACGCCATCAGATTGCGCTTTCCGTCGGCATCCTCGGGAATGCCGCCGCGGCGCTCTATGGCGCGGGCGCAGATCTCGCCGAAGTCAATATCGCAATCCTTTATGAAACGGTCAATATTCTCGCGTCTGTATCCCAAAGTATAAAGATCGTCAATAACTCGGCGCATTCCGCGAAGCTTGCGCTCCGCCGTATTGCGTCCTCGGCGCTTTATCTGATCGGGCTCGTTTATGTAGCCCCCCGCCTCAATAGCGGCGGCGGCGCGCTCTGCAACGTCGCGCCCGTAGCCGCGTCGGCGAAGCTTGTCAGAGAGCGCACGGACGGAATTGTCGCCGTATCCGAGGAGTTTATAGCCACAAAGCGCCGCTTCACAAACGATGGCGCACAGTAGAAGCTCCGCAAGCGTATCTTCGTCAATGAAATCGCCCGCACCGCAACCAAGCTCCGCCCATTCCGAGCGGAGCACGTTGACGGTCTTTTTTTCGCCGTTATCATTATATATAATCGTACATTCGGTCACAATCGATGTCGCCCCACGGCGCACTGATTCGATCAGGGCGCAAGCTGTTGTGCCCTCGCCCACTTTGTTTTTGTCCATTTTTATGCTTTATGAACGGTCAGAGCCGATCAAAGATCGTCCTCACCCTCGATTCCGAGAAGTCTGATGTCGAGTTCATCGTCAAGCTCGTCGGGGTCGATATCATCCGTACCCTCATCGTTGTCGATGTATTTTTCCTTGATCTTCGCCGCGATCTCTTCTGCCAAAGCCGTATCCGCTTCAAGCAATCTGCGAACGGAGTCACGTCCCTGTGCCAGACGGTTGCCGTCGTATGAGAACCACGAGCCGGACTTATTTATAACGCCCGCTTCAACGCCGACGTCAACAAGCTCGCCCGAACGGGAGATGCCCTTGCCGTAGAGAATGTCAAATTCAGCGACTCTGAACGGAGGTGCAACCTTGTTTTTAACGACCTTGACCTTCGTGCGGCTGCCGTATACCTCGGATCCCGTTTTCAGTGTTTCCGTCTTTCTGACGTCAAGGCGAACGGAAGCATAGAATTTCAATGCTCTGCCGCCCGTCGTCGTTTCGGGATTGCCGTAGGAAACGTTGATCTTTTCACGGAGCTGGTTTATGAAAATAACGATGCAGTTCGTCTTTGAGATCGCGCCCGAAAGCTTACGAAGCGCCTGCGACATCAGACGCGCCTGAAGTCCCACTGTGGCAGCACCCATATCGCCCTCGATCTCCTGCTGAGGCACGAGCGCCGCAACGGAGTCGATAACGATCATGTCGATCGCACCCGAAAGCACGAGCGCTTCCGCGATGGCGAGCGCCTGTTCGCCCGAGTCGGGCTGCGAAACGAGAAGCGAATCAATATCAACGCCGAGAGCCGCCGCGTAAACGGGGTCGAGTGCGTGTTCCGCGTCGATGAAGGCGGCTTCGCCGCCGTTCTTCTGCGCTTCCGCAACGGCATGAAGCGCTACTGTCGTTTTACCGGAGGATTCAGGGCCGTATATTTCAATAATTCTGCCCTTCGGGTATCCGCCGATACCGAGAGCGAGGTCAAGCGTCAGCGAGCCCGAGGGAGACGCCGAAACCTGCATCTGCTGTGTTTCGCCGAGCTTCATGATGGCGCCGCTGCCGTAATCCTTTGTGATCTTATCGAGAGTCGCCGCCAGCGCCTTCTTTTTATCGTCGGCGGGAGCTGCTTTTGTTACCGTTTTCTTTGCTTTTGCTGCCATTTTTACTATAATCCCTTTCGTTACTTACATTTTACAAAAACGAACAACTGTTCTTTTATTTCATTATAGCAGACATCGCGCCATAAATCAAGTACAGAAAGTATAGTTTTTCAACAAATTTTATATTATTCGATCAATACGTCGGCGAATCTATGCGCCACGCCGTCACAGTGCCGTCGTCGCTTGTGATCTCTCCAAATCGGAGCGTGACCTCTACCTTGATGTCGTGCTCACCGTCAACGAACGTGTCGTATTCGATCACGATCAGCTTCGCCGTACACTTTTTGATGACCGCCGAGCCGAAATCGTACGTACGCTCGCCGCTGATAAGCGGCTCCACGTTCAGATTAACCGTCAGTCTGTCACCCGATTCAACGTATCGCGGATATATCACCGAGCCTGTGTCGTCGGAGTACCCCGACAGATACATGCGGAAGATGCTGTCCGCGTAAAGCTCCGTGTAGACCGCGAGAGTCGCAAGACGAAGCTCCGCTTCGGTGCGGTACGCGGCGTCATCGGTAACGTCTGCGTATATTGAGTTGCCATCGGGCTCGACGTAGGGCAGTCCCTCACCGAAATAGATGCGGTTCAGCTCATACGATGCCACGATAAGAGATTCGGCAATAGATTTTGCCTCATCTTCGGTCGGCGGCTCCGCGCACGATGAAAGCGAAAGCATCATAACTGCCGCCATTATGAAAATTATCAGTTTTTTCATGCGTTATTCCTCAAAAACCGTTTCTGCCGCCTCTGCTTCAGCCGCTGCCGTTTCTTGTTCAGCGTCTGCGCCGTCCTCGTTCGGGATCGTCGTGAAGTTCGCAACCTTCACACCCTCACCCGTACGCATTACGATAACGCCCGATGCGGCTCTGCCGTACGTGCTGATCTCGTCGGCTCTCGTGCGAATAACGATACCCGAATCTGTGATCAGCATGATGTCATCGTCGTCTGAAACGGACGCGATACCCGCCAAAAGTCCCGTCTTTTCGTTGATGCCGTGGCACGTTACACCCGAACCGCCGCGGTGACGCGCTTCGTAATGTTCAAATTCCGTTTTCTTACCGAAACCGTTTTCTGTTATCGTCAAGAGCTTCTTGCCCGCCTCGGGGATAGCGACGCCAACGACGTGCTCGCCGTCCTTGAGCTTGATTCCGCGGACACCTCTTGCCGTTCTGCCGTGCTCGGGAACCTCGGATTCGCAGAATCTTACGGCACGTCCCGTGCTCGTTGCGATCATGATCTCCGTGTTGCCGTCCGTACACTTAACGAATACGAGCTCGTCGCCCTCGTCGAGCGTCAGCGCGCGCTTACCGCCGCGGCGCTGATATTCAAACTCAGAAAGTGCCGTGCGCTTGATGGTACCCATCTTCGTCACCATCGTCAAGAACTTGTCCTCATCGTAACCGTCAACGGAAATAAACGCGGTGACGTTCTCGTCGGGCTCTTTTTCGATTATGTTAATAATGTTCGTACCCTTGGACTGTCTGCCCGATTCGGGGATCTGGTACGCACGTCTGATGTATACTCTGCCCTTGTCCGTGAAGATCATAAGATCGGAGTGCGAATCGACGGAAATAACCTTTTCGATGTAGTCCTCTTCCTTCGTTGACATACCGATAATGCCCTTACCGCCGCGGCGCTGTGCCGAGTAAACGTCGGCGCGCTGACGCTTGACGTAGCCGCTGTTCGTCATCGTGATGATGCAGCGGTGGCGTTCAATCAGATCTTCAAGCACAATCTCGTCCTCAACGGGAACGATCTCGGTGAGTCTACCGTCAGAGTACTTATTCTTGATCGCGATCATTTCTTCTTTGATAAGACTGCGGAGCTTATCCTCGTCGGCAAGGATCGACTCGATTCTTTCGATCTCCTCGTAAAGCTTTGCGAGTCTGTCCTCGATCTTCTGTCTTTCAAGTCCCGACAATCTGCCAAGCGTCATCTCAACGATCGCCTGCGCCTGAACGTCGGACAGACCGAAGCGTTCGCAGAGGTTCGCCTTCGCGTCGGGGATAGATGCCGAACGTTTGATTATCTCAATGACCTCGTCTATGTGATCGAGCGCGATCTTATAGCCCTCGTAGATATGCGCTTCGCGCTTCGCCTTCGCAAGCTCAAACTTGAGTCTGCGCGTAACGACCTCTTCCTGATGAAGAATATATTCGGAAAGCACCGTTTTAAGACTGCACGTCTTCGGCTCACCGTTCACGAGCGCTACTATATTCACAGCGCACGTATCCTGAAGCTGTGTGTATTTATAAAGCTGATTTAAGAGTATCTGACCGTTTACGTCACGGCGGTACTCGATAACGATCTTCATTCCCTTGAAGTCGGATTCGTCGCGGAGACCCGTGATGCCGTCGATGCGCTTTTCCTTGTGCAGGTCCGCGATCGCCTCAACGAGCTGTGCCTTATTGACGCCGTACGGGATCTCGCTGACGAGAATGCGGTGACGCTCCTCGTCAACCTCACAGCGTGAACGCACCTGAATATGACCGCGTCCCGTTTCGTAAGCGCGGTAAATGCCGGACGTGCCATAGATGATGGCGCCGCCGGGGAAGTCGGGACCTTTGATAAAGTTGATAAGGTCCGCCGTTGTCGCCTCGGGGTTGTCCATCAGGTAAACGGTGCCGTCGATAACCTCGCCGAGGTTATGCGGCGGAATATACGTCGCCATACCGACGGCAATACCCATCGAGCCGTTTACGAGCAGATTCGGGAAGCGCGACGGTAAAACGACAGGCTCTTTTAGTCTGTTATCGAAATTGGGGCGGAAATCAACGACGTTTTTCTCTATGTCCACCATCATTTCGTCAGCTATCTTCGACATTCTCGCCTCGGTGTAACGGTAAGCCGCAGGTGCGTCGCCGTCAATGGAACCGAAGTTACCCGAACCGTCAACGAGCGGATAGCGGTACGAGAACGGCTGCGCCATTCTTACCATCGCAAGGTAAACGGAGCTGTCGCCGTGCGGATGATAGCGTCCGAGAACGTTGCCGACCGTCGTTGCGGACTTGCGGTAAGGTCTGTCGTGCGTAAGTCTGTCCTCATACATAGCGTAGAGGATTCGTCTTTGCGACGGTTTCATACCGTCGCGAACGTCGGGAAGCGCACGCGACGTAATAACGCTCATTGAATATGCAATAAACGAGCGCTTTATTTCTTCGTCCATGTTTATGGGAGATATTTTCTGATTCGGAAATTCGATATTCTTGATTTCTTCCTCTTTTCTCATTTTTCAACCTCTGGGTCTATAGTTTATGTTTTTATGGTTAAGTTTGTTTTTGGTTTCGTGTTTTTTGTTCATGCCTTTTGCAAGGGGCAGAAAGGGGGCAACCGATAATCGCTTGTATTGCTGATAAACGGTTTGTAACCAACGATTTTTGATTTTACGCTTTTGCCCGGGGCATTAGCAGAACGCGAATTGAATGCAGAACGCAGAATTATTGTAGTTTTTCGCAGAAGCGAAAAGCGATTTTATTGAATTATTGAATCTAAGCTAACATCATATACCTATCGCACTCAATGCACAACAGGTTTTAGCTTCGATATTCTGTCGAAGCCCGATAATTTCAAAGCAACTAACGCGGCACTATCGCTTTTCGCTCGCTCAATTTCGCGGAGGTGATCTTGCAATTTCGCTTTCCCACACCGCGAAGGGGTGGTGGAGAGATCCTTAAGAGAGGCGGCGGGGAATATTTTTCCTCTCCGCCGCCTTTCTTAAGCGGAGTTTTTGTCGCGTTCCGTGGAACGCCGCTTTTAGGGGCCGTGGCCAAAAGTGCCTAAAACATAAATCGTTGGTTATAACCCCTCTATAAGCAAAACGTGCAATTACAGGTTGCTCCTTATAACGCCCGCATCAAGCTTGCGAAAGCGCCACATCATACCTCGGCTTCGCCGAACCTCAATTTACATTAGCTTTGAAAAAGCGGCAGTTTTTGACGCCGTATCGCGTCAATTAAAAATCAAGCATATCCGAGTCCGCGTACTTCGCGTTTAGCTCAATAAACTCGCGTCGCGGCTCAACCTTGTCGCCCATAAGAACGGAGAATATCTTGTCGCACTCGATCGCATCCTCGATCGTGACCTTCAAAAGCGTGCGCTTTTCGGGGTCCATCGTCGTGTCGCGGAGAAGTTCCGCATTCATTTCACCAAGACCTTTGTAGCGGTCAGCCTCGGCGTTGCCGCCGAGCTCCGCGATATAGGCGTCGCGCTCCTCGTCCGAGTACGCGTAACGCTCCTGCTTACCCTTAATGATTCTGTAAAGCGGCGGCTGTGCCAGATAAACGTGTCCTTGTTCAATAAGCTGACGCATGTGACGGAAGAAGAACGTCAACAAAAGCACGCGGATGTGAAGACCGTCAACGTCGGCATCCGCCATAATGATGATCTTGCCGTAGCGAAGCTTTTCAATATCAAAATCTTCGCCGATACCGCATCCGAGCGCCTGAATGATCGGTATGATCGAAACGTTTGCATAGACCTTGTCAAGACGCGATCTTTCAACGTTCAAAACCTTACCGCGAAGCGGCAGGATCGCCTGGAACTGCGAGTTTCGTCCCGTCTTTGCGCTGCCTCCGGCGGAATCTCCCTCGACGAGGAATAGCTCCGTCAGCTCGGATCTTCTTTCGTGGCAGTCCGCAAGCTTACCGGGGAGCGTTGATCCCTCAAGCGCCGTCTTACGGCGGGTCAGCTCGCGCGCCTTGCGCGCTGCTTCTCTTGCGTGCGCCGCCGTTATCGACTTTTCGATTATGGTCTTACCCACTGCGGGATTTTCTTCAAGATACTCCGTCAGCTTCGACGTAACGAGCGAATAAACGAACGATCTCATCGCGCTGTTACCGAGCTTCGTCTTCGTCTGTCCTTCAAACTGTGCCTCCGTCAGCTTAACGGAGATAACGGCGCAAAGACCTTCCTTGATGTCGTCAACGGAAAGATTCTTGTCGTCCGCTTTGAGCTGACCTGTCTTTCTCGCGTATTCGTTCATCACCTTCGTCATCGCCATGGAGAAGCCCGTCTCGTGCATACCGCCCTCGACGGTGTGAATATTGTTGGCAAACGACAGAATCGTATCGGAGTATGAATCGTTATACTGGAACGCGATCTCCGCTACCATGTCGTTTTTCTCGTTTTTCATGTAAATAACGTCTGCGCTGATGGGATCGCATCCCTTTTCCTCGCAAAGATACGTTACAAACGATCTGATACCGCCCTCATAAATGAGGTCGTCCTCGCGGACGTTATCGGTATCTCTCTCGTCGCGGATGGAGATGTTAACACCCGCATTCAAGAACGCCTGCTCGCGCAAACGCTTCAAAAGCACGTCATAATCAAAAATTACATCATCAAATATCGTCGAATCGGGTAAGAAGCGAACGTAAAGTCCGTGATCCGTTGTCTCTCCCTCGTCGCAGAACGGACGGGTAACAACACCGCGCTCAAAACGCTCGGTGTAACGTCTGCCGTCGTAGCAGTTGTCGATCTCGACCCATTCGGAAAGCGCATTCACAACGGAAGCGCCGACACCGTGCAAGCCTCCCGAAAATTTATAACCGTCACCGCCGAATTTACCGCCCGCGTGAAGCACGGTATAAACGACTTCAAGCGTGGGAATACCCATCTTCGGATGGATTCCCGACGGGATGCCGCGGCCGTCGTCGCGTACCGAAACGGAATTATCGGGGTGAAGCGTTACCTCAATGCGGTTACAGCGTCCTGCCAGAGCCTCGTCGATAGAGTTGTCAACGATCTCGTAAACGAGGTGATGAAGTCCTCTGATCGACGTCGTACCGATATACATACCGGGACGCTTGCGGACGGCTTCAAGCCCTTCCAGCACCTGTATCTGACTTTCATCGTACACGCCCGATTTCTTTTTTTCTTCGTTTTCAGTTTCTGTTGTCTCTAACTTCTTTTCTTCCGACATTACTCTACCGGCCTTTCATTTTTTCATATAACATTCTTCATTCTTTATACTTCTTTTCGCAGTCGTTTTCGCTCAAAACCTGTGCGCCTCACTCTGCGTTTACTGAAACTCTACCCGCAAGCGACGCGGTGGAAAGCTGCGAGAGCGTCACCATATCGTCGTCTGTCAGAATAAAGCTTTTCGGCAGCTCGTACGTCGTCAGAATTATCCTGCCTTCGCGCTGTGCCGTATTCAAAAATTTTTTTGTTTCTTCCGCAATCGTAGCCGTATCCATGTCGAATATGCCTATGATGTGCTTTTTCTTGATTATTCTGTCGTTGCCAACGTGTACGTATAGCATATCACTGATTTTTCGTAATTTTCGTCAAGTTTCCGTTTTTGACGAAATATTTTTTTCCTTCTTTAAGTCTTCGTGAAACGGACGTGTCACACGCCGTTATAATGACCTGACGGTCACGGATGCCCGACGTAACGTAAGCCCGTCTTGACGGATCGAGCTCCGATAAAATATCGTCAAGCAAGAGTACGGGATACTCGCCCGTTTCATTTTTGGAGTACTGTCCTTCGGACAGCTTCATCGTTAAAACGATGCTCCTTTGCTGACCTTGCGACGCAAAGTACCGCGCCTCTTTTCCGTTCAAAAATATGTCAACGTCGTCCTTATGGACACCGTACTGCGTTGAGCCGAGCAGTATCTCACGCTCCGTATTTTCCGTAAGCTGACGGAAATACACGTTTTTTATTCGTTCCTTATCGGAATAGTCGCCGCCAAGACGCGACGTTCCGTGATAAGAGAGCATAAGTTCCTCGCCGCCGCCCGACATATCCGAATAAAGCTCCTTTGCGATCACGGAAAGCTTTTCTGTGTACTCATATCTCGTTTTCGCAATATGTGCCGCATATTCCGCAAGCTGTGCGGACAGCGTTTCAAGAAGTGTTGTGTCATAATCAGACGGTTTTGCTTTTTTTAGAAGCGCGTTGCGCTGCATTAATATAAAGTTATATCTTTGAAGCGTCCGCAGATAAACAGGACGAAGCTGTGATATTGCAACGTCCAAAAATTGACGCCGTTCGGAAGGACCGTCTTTTACTATTGACAAATGCTCGGGGCAGAACATAACGGCGCGAAAGTTACCGATAAGCTCGGAGAGCTTATCGAGCTTCACTCCGTTTTTCGTGCAGAGCTTGCGTTTACCGCCGTTTATCTCCATCGTCAGCGTTGATTCACGTCCGCCAGATTCGTATGTCATTTGCAGATACGCCGCCTCGCTGCCGAAGCGAATGAGCTCGGAGTCGCGGCTTGCTCTATGGCTTTTACCCTGTGCGAAGAGGTACACGCCCTCAAGCATATTCGTTTTTCCTTGCGCGTTTTTACCGCAGAGTATCGTCGTATCGGGCGAGAATTCAAGTTCTACGTCTTTGATATTACGAAAATCGCGGTATTTGATTTTTTTACATATCATCTTTTTTTGTTTTTTGTTTTCGCACTTTCAGTGCGGACGACCACTTATGCCCATTTTGCAAACAAAAATCTTTTTTTTCGTACTTTTTGCCACGGCTGAAACCAAAAATCGTTGGTTATAAGCCGTATATCAGCAACACGCGCGATTTTCAGTTGCCCTTTTCAAAAGGCGGCACGAAGTGCGAAATTAATCCGCCCCTTACTCCTTCATTCTCACCGGCATGACGAAGAAGAGAAACTCATCACTATTTTCTTCGTCCGCGTCCGCACCCGTAATGGAAATACCCATCAACGGCGTCGAAAGCGAGATCCTTATCACGTCGCTGTCAGCGGCTCTGACAGCGTCAAGCAGGAATCGGCAGTTAAAGCCGATCTTGATGTCGTCACCCGACTTGACAGTCGGGATCTCGTCGTATATTGAGCCCGAAACGGAATCAGCCGTGATTATGAGCTTGCTTCCCTCAAACGTGCACTTAACGTAACCGCGTCCCGTTCCCGACTTTTCTTCGATCATGAGCGACGCACGCTCAAGGGACGCCTCGATCTTCTCTCTGTCAATGTCAACGAAGATCATGTGCGACTTCGGAATAATGCGTTCGTAATCAATGTAATCTCCGTCAATAAGACGCGAGAAGAAAATGATGTCGCCGACTGTGAAAATGACGTGCTTTCTCGTCAGCGAAACGGAGAATGTATCCTCCGTGTCTGCAATAAGTCTGTTAAGCTCCGAAAGCGTCTTTCCCGGAACGATGAACTGAAGTGAAAGATCGCCCTCTTTTGCGCTCGTGTTTTCAATGTCGCAGTGCGCCGTACACTTGGAAAGTCTGTTCGAATCGCACGAAACGACCGTGATCTGTCCGTCTGATATCTTGAAAAACGCACCTGTGAAGATCGGACGCTGATCCTTCTGCGCGATAGCAAATGCCGTCTGATTAATAAACTTTTTCAGAACGTGCTGCGGCATATTGAAGCTGACCTCGCCACGAAGAACGGGAAGCGACGGGAAATCCTCGCCCGGAAGCGCGTGGAGCTCAAAGCTTGAACGTCCCGATTCGATCTTGACGTTCATTTTTTCGTTGATCGTCACCGTGATCTCTTCCTCGGGCATCATCTTTATAATGGAATAAAACTTTTGCGCGTTGATGATGTAAGATCCGGGACGAACGACCTCGGCTTCAACGCTCGTTCTTATTCCCTTTTCCGTATCGTAAGAGGTAATGACGCACTGACCGTCGGCGGCATTGAATAAAAGTCCCTCAATGGCGGAGATGGTGTTCTTATTTGAAGTTGCGTTCATTGCAGGCGTGACTGCCGCGATAAGAGGTGTCTTTTCAAAAATAACTTTCATGATTGATCTCCTTATTGCTTATTTGCTTTCGGGCAGGACGCTCGCAAATCGCCTCTGTTGAAAACCCGAAAGAAACTGTTTTTTCGCTTTTTTGCGATGTATTATATATATATATTTATTTTTATTAGTAGTAATAATAGAAGTAGGGGCTGTGTAAACTCTTGAAAACTCAAAAAACCTATGTTTTATAAGGATTTTTCGGATGAAAAAAATCGTCATTTACTGTGGAAACGCATATTAGTACGCTGTGGAAAAAAATTATAAAAAAATGAAAACTTTTTTTAATAATCACGAAAAAAACGTCGTTTTTTGTTTTTCCACAAGCCGAATTGCAGAGTTTTCACAACAAACAAATCTTTATAAATCAAGGATCTTTTTGACAGTCAAAAAAGTTAACACACAAAACGGTCAATGTTTTTCACAGGGTTTTCCACAGATTGTTAAAAACCTACACTTGCCAAATATCAAATTCAGCATCAAATGTCGATCTCGTTGATGAGCTCGTTGATCTCAACCGCAAACGAAGGATTGTCCGCTATCTCCTTTTCGATGATCTTATAGGACGAAAGAACCGTCGTGTGATCGCGTCCGAATTCATCACCGATCGCGGGCGTCGACATATCCGTTTTCACTCGCATGATGTAGATTGCGACGTGACGTGCCCACGCTATCTCCTTCATGCGCTTCTTTCCCTTGATATCCGCTTCTTCGACGCCGTATTTTTCTGCAACAGTGTAAATGATGCGGTTTATCTTCATTGAAAGCGGGATCTCTTCGGAAACTATATCGGATAAGCACCTCATCGCAAGCTCGACCGTGATACGCTCACCCGAAAGGAAGCTCGTCGCATATAGACGTTTCAGCGCACCTTCTATCTGACGGATGTTGCTCTTCAGCTTTTCCGCAAGGTAAGAGATGACCTCGTTTGTGAGATTGATACCCAGAGATTCTGCCTTTTTCTTTATGATTGCGGAGCGAAGCTCGAGATCCGGCGGCTGAATGTCCGCGATAAGTCCCCATTCAAAGCGTGTCTTAAGACGGTCCTCAAGCAGCTTGATATCCTTTGCGGGACGGTCACAGGTGAGAATTATCTGCTTATGGTCTTCGTAAAGAGCGTTGAAGGTGTGAAACAGCTCTTCCTGCGTCGATTCCTTACCTGCGATGAATTGGATATCGTCTATCAGCAAAACGTCGGCACGGCGGAATTTTTCGCGGAACTGCGCCGTGCTCTTATTCGTAATAGCTTCAATGAGCTGGATCGTGAAATCCTCGCATTTGATGTAGACGAGATTCGTTTTCGGATTCTGACGCATGATCTCGTTTGTGACCGCGTACATCAGATGCGTTTTTCCGAGTCCCGACGGACCGTAAATGAACAAAGGATTATAAACGGAGCCGGGAGTTGAAGCGACGGCGGTACATGCCGCGTGCGCGAACTTGTTTGAGCCGCCAACGATGAAATTTTCAAACGTGTATTCATTATGGTGAACGAAGTCGTCCGTATGAAGCGTTTCGTCTGCGACGGGTTCTTTTTCTTCCTCTTTAATGACGGGAGTCTCAACGGGCTTTTTGTATATGATATCTACATTAATGTCAAAACCGAGAACGTCGCGGAACTTTTCGCGTATCATGCTGAGGTATCGATTCTTGACTGTATTGTATTTGAACTCCGTATCCGAAGAAATAACAGCTTCGTCGTCTTTATACGATTCGAGTTTCAAGTCCTCAAACCAAAGCGAATAAGAAGTAGCGGAAAAAGAAGCGCGGATCTCATCCTTCACGAGCATCCAGATCTCGCCGATGCCGTTGTCGTATGCCATTGGTTGTCCTTTCTTTGCTTTTTTGCAAGGTTGATTTATGTAATAAGTCGGTGTTTTCTTAAAAAAGGGCAAAAATCCCCTTATTATTATATAATATAGTATAACATAAATATATAAATATAGCAATAACAAATCGGAATTTAGCGCTGATATAAGCCGACAAAAAATAAAAATTCAAAAAAATGCCCCAAATCCGACAAACTGACGCTTGTTTTTGTGAAAAGCCCTTGACAATAAAAGATTTTTGTGTTTATAATAATAGCTGTCGTTATATGTAATGGATTTTTTTATGTGTACCGACCGAAATGCCGGACAACCCGGTATGATGAACTTCCGTAATCTCTAAATCTGCGAGGAGGTACAGCCACAATGAAGAGAACCTATCAGCCTAAGAAGCTTCAGAGACAGAAGGAACACGGCTTCATGAAGAGAATGAAGACCGCTAACGGACGTAAGGTTTTGAAGAGAAGACGCGCTAAGGGCAGAGTAAGACTCTCCTACTAAAAAGCGAATATAAACCCTCCGATGTTCGGAACCTACAGCGTAACCGACAGCGGTGGGTTTTCGGTTTTTTACGGATTTTTCACCGAAAGCAAAAATTGCGAAAAAATTAAACAAAATCAACTTTAACGGAAGTTTGGTACGGAAAAAATGAAGATCGAAACGATATGCGAAAACAGAATTTTCGCACGCGCTTACCATAAGGGAAAAAAGCACGCGGGCAAATACTCGGTGCTTTATGTTTTGCCGTCAAGCGGCAAAAGTGTAAGGATCGGACTGACAGTCAGCAGTAAAAGAGGTAACGCTGTCACGCGCTCAAGAATCAAGCGTGTGCTGCGCCACGCTTATTACAGTGTTGTCCGTGAACTCGGTTCTCCCGTCGGCTGTGACATCGTCATAGTGGCGCGTGATGCCTGTGCATTTGCAAAATCAACCGAGGTCGCATTCGATATGAAATCAGGATTGATACGTCTCGGTATCGTAAAAGATAAACCCGATAACGAATAATATCGTAACCGTAATGAAATACGTTTTTATTTGGTTAATAAAGCTTTACCGAAAATATTTGTCACCGCTGAAACCGTCGCCGACGTGCCGCTTTTCTCCGACCTGCTCGGAGTACGCCATCGAGGCTTTGATGAAGCGTGGATTTTTTGTCGGCACAGCTCTTACGGTATGGCGGATACTCCGCTGTAATCCTTTCTGTCGCGGAGGGTATGATCCTGTCCCCGAAAAGAAAAAAATGCAGCGCCGATAACGGCGAAGACAGAACACAAAACGGGTAATGATTTATCCGAATCTATGATCGATATTGCATTATAACGAAAAATATTGAATAGAGTTTATCTCTATATCCCACAGCAAACGCGGCGGCTGTGTCGGAATTACAGATTGTGAGCCGCAGTTTTTTATGATTATATCCGCGAACGTCGCGGAATGATAGGAAAACATAATGAATAAAATCGAAAAGACCAAAAAAGGCCTGAAGCTTCTTTTCACGGTGCTCGCCGTTATACTGACGGTTGCAACTTTGGTTACAATGCTTCCTGCTACCGTTTACGCGGAGAGTGATTCCGTTGCCGAAACGGAAGCTGAAACCGAAGCGGAAAAAAATGAAGTTGAAGGCGACGGCTTCCAGCTTAAAGACGTTCTTCTGATCCCCATGGGATTCATCATCAGAGTTTGCTATAACGTGTCAAACAACTACGCCGTAGCACTCTTGCTGTTTGCCCTCGTAATGCAGATCATTCTTTTACCGCTTGGAATCAAGCAGCAGAAGAATACGAACAGACAAGCTGCCCTTCGTCCGAAGGAAAACGCAATACGTAAAAAGTATGCGGGCCGTACCGACAAGGCTACGCAGCAGAAGGTACAAGAGGAGATAATGGCGCTCTATCAGGCTGAGAACTTCAACCCCGCAAGCGGTTGTTTGCCTCTTCTGATCCAGCTTCCCATCATTTTTGCCCTTTTCGCAGTCGTACGCCAGCCCCTCACCTATATAACAAGATTCTCCGCTGCCACGATCGCAAGCCTCAAAACGCAGATCACAGATCTCGGTGTAAAGCTTACGGCAGGCTACGAGGAGATCAGTATAATCTCGTACCTGAAGGAAACGGGTATAGACGGTATCACGGGTATCACGGAAGCGGAAGTTGCCGCTATGCCGGATTTTAAGATGTTCGGCGGCGCCTTCGACATCTCCGTTGCTCCCAGCTCCGATTTCTGGAGTATTTACCTTCTCGTTCCCGTTCTCACCTTCGTCGTGATGTTCTTGTCACAAAAGGTGACAAAAAAATTCACATACCGTCCCGAAAGTCCCGCAGGCGGTGCAGACGCACAGGCATCCATGAAAATGATGGAATGGATGATGCCCCTAATGAGCGTATACTTCGCCTACATCGTTCCCTCTGCGATCGGTGTATACTGGATCTTCCGTAACATTCTTTCGGTAATTCAGCAGATCATTCTTTCGAAGCTGTATCCTACCCCCCGTTTCACGGAGGAGGAGCTGAAAGCCGCTGAACGTGAATATCTCGGCAAGTCCAAAAAGGCAAAGGTCGAGCGCGATCCCAATCGTCCGCGCCCCCGTTCACTGCACACCATTGACTTCGACGACGATGATGATACTCCCGTACCTCAAAAGAAGCCTACAGAAAACACCACGAAGGCAAATTCCGCTCTCGGCGCGGCTCCCTTGAAGGAAGATAAGCCGAAAAATAAGGACGGCGAGTAAAAAATCGGGTTTGGTGACGTTCCCAAAAACAAAAAGTCACAATTATCTTGGAGTTTGAAATTAGACAATGAAGAAAGAAATCACCGCAACAGGTAAAACGCTCGACGAGGCTATCGCGGAAGCGAAGCTCCTCATCGGCTCCGACAGCGACGATATGGAATATGAGATCCTTGAGTTCCCCAAAAAGGGAATACTCGGCATCGGTGCTACCCCTGCCAAGATCAAGGTCACATACACCGTAGAGGATGAAAATCCTGCTCTCAACTTCGTTAAAATGGTCGTTTCCTCTCTTGAACTCGACGTAAAGGTGAACAACACCGTCGGCGAGGAAGGTGAGCTTTTGATCTGTATCGAAGGCGAAGGAGCCGGCACTCTCATCGGTCACCACGGAGAAACTCTCGATGCTCTTCAGTATCTGGCAAGCCTCGCGGCTAACAAAAGCGAGAAGGAAAGCGGAGAAAAGAGCCCTTATACAAGAGTTTCCGTTGACGCTGAAAGCTACCGCGTCAAGCGCGAGGAAACGCTCCGCGGCGTTGCAAGACGCATGGCGAACCGTGTTCTCAAGTACAAGCGCAACGTGACACTCGAGCCCATGAATCCTTACGAGAGACGCATCATCCATTCCGAGATCCAGAATATCGAAGGCGTTACGACGCATTCGGTAGGCGTTGATTCGGAAAGAAGAATCGTTATCACTCTCGACCGCAAAAACAGAAGCGCTGAATAAACAGAGAAAAGAGGAACCGCAAGGTTCCTCTTTATTTTTTTTTGAAAATGTGATAGGATATATGATGAAGTGCGACGTGTACATCGCACTTCAGAATGAAGAACGCAGAATTTATTCCGTGGAAAACTCTCGCCAAACGGGTTTATGCATCCTCGGTAGGGGTCGGCGCCTACGACGACCCATTTACCGATACCAATTTTGTTTTCTTAAAAGATTTTTGATTTTTTCGTACTTTCAGCTGTGGCAAAAAGTACGAAAAAGAAAAGTTTTCAGTTTATAAAATTGCCATATACAAGCCGTACGCTCCAAAGGGTGCGAAAAAAGAACCATAAACCATACCGAAAGGAAACCCCATGACCTATACCGACACCATCGCCGCAATATCGACGCCGCGCGGCATCGGCGGCGTTGCCGTAATAAGAATATCGGGCAGTGACGCCGTCACCGTCGCAGAACGTGTATTTTTCCCCATATCGGGGAAAAAACTCTCCGAATATGACCATGCACGCGCCGTTTACGGCAAAATCCGTGACGGAGACGTCACCGTTGACGACGGAATCGCAACCGTATTCCGCGCTCCGCGCTCGTATACGGGCGAGGACACCGTCGAGATCTCATGCCACGGCGGCGTATACGTCACAAACCGCGTACTGTCTACAGTCTTTACAAAAGGCGCAAGACCCGCCCTGCCGGGCGAATTTACGCGCCGTGCGTTCCTTTCGGGCAAGCTCTCCCTCTCCGAAGCGGAGGCGGTAGGCGACCTCCTCTACGCAAAAACGGAAGGACAGCTGCTCCTGTCGGGCACAGAATCCTCCGAAAAGCTCAGCACAGCCGCAAAAGATATCGCCCGCGACCTCACCGACCTGATCGCACGCATCTCCGTTTCGATTGACTACCCTGAGGAGGACCTCGCCGACGTCACAACTGACGAGGTGCGCGAGCTGTGTCTTCATATTTCCGCGAAAATAAAGTCGCTATTGTCAACGTACCGCACGGGACGCGCCGTTTCCCACGGCATTGATGCCGTCATCTGCGGCAGACCGAACGCAGGCAAGAGTACGCTATATAACCTGCTTTTGGGCGAGGACGCCGCCATCGTAACCGATATTGCGGGAACGACGCGCGACACCCTGACCGCCGACGTTGCGGCGGGTAAAGTCCTACTCCGCCTCTCCGATACGGCAGGCATCCGCGACACGGACGATAAGATCGAATCGATCGGTGTCGATAAAGCGCGCCAAAAAGCCGCCGCAGCGGAGCTTTTGATCGCGCTCTTTGACGCAACCTCCGCCCCCACAGCAGAGGATCACGCCCTCTTTGACGGCTCCGCCGCCGTCAAGCTCGCCGTCATAAATAAGACCGACGCCGCTGAGACCTTGTACGTCGCCGAATATGAAGCGATCGCCGCATCCGCAGGCGCGGACGTGATCTATGCGTCGCTCATCACGGGCAAAGGACGCGACGAGCTCATCGCCGCCATTGAAAATGCCTTCACCGACCCGAAAATCGAGCTTGGACGCGATGCCGTCATCGCAAACGCACGTCAGGCAGCGGAGGCAAGGTCTGCCGCTGACGCCGTCGATTCCGCCATTGAAACCATCGACTCGGGACTCCCCGTAGACATCACCTCGGGCGAGCTGTCCGAGGCGCTCGCCGCCATAATGCGGCTTGACGGCAGAAACGTCACCGATGAGGTCATCGGTGCCATCTTCTCAAAATTCTGCGTCGGAAAGTGACGTGCCGTATTCAAAAAATCTCACAGGAAAATTTATATGCACCCCAAAAGTCAGATGCTTATGGGGTGCATATTATTTATCTCGTTTTATTCAAAACATCATCGTAAAGCTTGGCAACGTCCGCGCCGAAAACGCTCTTATCGTAGCGAAGCGCAATTTTCTCGCTCGCCTCGCCTTTTTTCAATAGCTCCGCGTCGGAGCTCATAAGCTCGCATAGACGAGCTTGAAATTCCTCTTCCGTGTCGTAAACGAAGCCGTTCTCGCCGATCTTCACAACGTCGAGTAAGCAATCGTCGCGGCGGCACAAAAGCGGCAAGCCGTTTGCGGCGGCTTCAACGTACGTCAGCCCCTGCGTTTCGCTCGTTGATGCGCTGACGAATACGTCACCGAGCTGATAATACTCGTGAACGCTTGAGGGCGGAACCATTCCCGCAAAGATCACGCGGTCCGAAATGCCGAGCTCGTTCGTGAGCCGTTCAAGACTGTTTTTCGCAGGACCGCCGCCGACGATCAGAAACCGTAAGCTGTCATTCTGACTGACGGCATTTTTGAAATAGCGCAAAAGCTCGTCAACGTTCTTTTCTTCGCCGAGACGCCCTAAATTGATCAGAACGCGGTTACTGTCCGTGATGCCGTATTCGGCGCGTTTTTCGCGCCTTTTTTCGGGCGAGAGGCGAATTTTATGCTGACTTAACGAGATTCCGCTCGGAATAACGCTGATGTCGGTATCAATTCCCATTTTAACGAGCGAAGCAAGGACCTTTTCGGTCGGCGCGATGATGTGCGAGGTGTGCTTCAGTGTCCCCTTCAAAAATTTGTAAAGGACACGTCTGCCAAGCCTTTCTGACGGGAAAAGGTACCTGACGTACTGCTCGTAGAGCGTATGAAAAGTGTGTACGATAGGAGAGTTCGTCCGTTTCGATATGTATCTAGCCATGAAAAAGCTGAAATATTCGCATTGACTGTGTATGACGTCGGGGTGCCACTCGATCACCTCTTTGACGTACTTATGGCGGTACGACGTCGGCGTGCGTATATCAGGATAGATCGGAAACGGTGCCGAGCGGACGTAATAAACGTCGCCGTCGCGGTGGCTTTTTCCGTTCTCGGAAAACGTCAGAATCCGAACGTCATGTCCCTGTGATTTCAGCTCGTCCCACAAATTTTTAACGGACGTAACGACGCCGTTCGTGTCAGTGGTGAACAGGTCTGTTGTAATCAATATCTTCATAAGCTATATCTTCTTGTGTGATAATTTTGTGCTCTTATTATACAACAAAAGATTTCAAAAAACAACAAAAAGCGGCAGTTACTAATGATTTCTTAAAAAACGGACGCAAAAAATCCCACAAAGTCCAAATGACACGGACTTTATGGGACAGCGGTACTTTATATAATATATCAGACGGCAACTTCGGGCTTCGGCAAAAATCCCGTTATGATGGCGTTAAAGAAAAGGACGTTCAAAGCTATCGTCAATACCACAAGGCAAGCATAGAACAAATAAACGTTCATATTGTTTCTGAAATAGTAAAGCGCCGCAAAACCGCCGAGAACGACGATCATCAACAGTATGCAAAGCCAGATCTGCATGGGAAGCCTCCGTTATGTGAAAAATCCGACGGCTATAGCCGTGTTTATATTTATATCACATATTGCGGAGAATGTCAAACGGAAAGCTTTTGTTTTTCACACGTTTTGCCACATGCGAGTGCGTCTGGTTTCAGCCGCGGCAAAAAGTGCGAAAAAGGAAAGATTTTATTTTGCAAAATGGGTATATGCAGCACATGCAATTACAGGTATACCTCTTGCAAAATCAAGCAAAAAGTACGAAAAAAGAATTTTTTCGCAAAACGGTCACAACCCTACGCACGCGCAAAGAGAAAGAAGCGTCCGCCCGGGCGCCCTGCCCCGCCTCCCTCTCTTTCTA
>JAZNDW010000031.1:0-11250 GCA_045588245.1 Eubacteriales bacterium | reverse complement strand
CCCGCGCCCTCGGGCAAGGGCAGCAGCGTTTTTGATCAGACTCCGGTGCCCCTCGTGAAGGCCGTCAAAGCAGCCCAGTGCCAAAACGGCTCCTTCGGGAAGCCCCTTGGCCGCTCGCTCTGTGAAGGAAACAAAACGGGTACCGCCCTCCAAGACACGAATGGTCACGCCGCCGTTTTCCTGCGGACACTCAAACATCCAGATAGTAGCGCACCATCAGATTCATCAGCTCGTCTCTGTCCAGACGGCAGATGAGGGATCTGGCGTTGTTGTGGTTGGTGATATAGGTGGGATCCTCCGACAGAATGTATCCCACGATCTGGTTGATGGGGTTGTAGCCCTTTTCAACGAGAGCGTTGTACACGGTCTTCAAGGTATCGTGCATCGTATCCTCGGCGTTGTCGTGCAGTGAAAAGGTGATGGTTTCGTCGCCGGGTCTTTTTGCCATAGTGTACTCCGTTCCGCCGTCTTTGCCGACGGCTTTGTTTTTGGGAAAACAATATCCCTTATATAAATATTATATAACACGACCGTCTTTTTTTCAAGTATATAGGGACAATATATTTGTGAATTATTATGTGGAGACGGCGCGAAAAAGCCCCAACGGGACGAGCCTGTCGGGGTTGATTATCGTTTTTGGTTACGGCTTTTTCGCAACGCGGATAAAAGACGTTACGAACGCAAGCGCCAGGGCGATCGGCGGTATCATCATCGCGGCGCCGAGACCGAGCGATCCGCTGACGGCGCCGATCATGGGCGAGGCGATTCCGTTGCCCGCAAGCATCGCAAGATTCATCCACGTGGACGCGCCCGTGGTGCGTCCGGGCATGAGCTTGCAAGCCTCCGAGATCGCAACGGGAATGAATGCGCCCGCAATAAGCGAGGACAATGCGGCGCAAACTATGTAAACGATGCCGTTGCCTGCGGCAACGCCTGCTCCGAGCAAAACGGCGGATGCGACAGGAGAGATGCGCAGATAGAGCGTCGGCTTGACGTGGAGCAGCGGCAAAACGAGACGTGATGCCGTCAGTCCGAGGTAAAGCATGGAAAGCGTCAGCGCTGCGCTCTCGTCGCGGCCGATGAGCGTCGATTCGTAGCGCACCGTGTAGTTTATCATGCCGACAAGATATATGCCGTAAAAGAAAATCGGCAGCGCTATCGGCAAAAGTGCTTTGTCAAACGGAATAAAAGCTCCGCCCGAGGCGCCATCGCGGCTTTTCTCTTTTGCGAAAACGGCAAAAAGGAAGGCGGCAATCGCCATGATGAAGACGCCGATCACGGTGTACGGCAGACTCCATTTGTCAGTTCCCGAAAGAACCGCAGACACAACGATAGGGGCGGCGATGCCGGCGGCTCCGTGGCTTCCGTGGAGAATACACATCATTCCCGATGAGGCTTCGCCGTATGCGTCCGCGACGAGGGCAGACGAGGTTACGTCGGCGGCACCGTAGGCAAGTCCGACAAAGGCGAACAGCAAAACGAAGACCGCAAACGACGGTGAGGTGCCGAGCAGGATCATGCCTATGCACATCACAGCGGCTGACAAAGTCAGAAGCAGAGTCTTTGCCTTGACGGTCAGCTTACCGCCGAAGAGCATCAAAAGCACGACGGCGGCGATGCAGCCTGCCTGCATCGCGGAGTTCGGATAACCCTGGCTTGCCCCGTCCCCGTCAAGATAATGCTCCGTTATGGGGCCGAGCATCGGACCGAACGAGGAGTTGATGACGGCGAGGACGACGGTGGACGCGCACGCCGACAGCAAAAGCAGAAGCTCATGGCTTTTTTTCATAGTGATTATTTTCCTAAAAGCGCGGTGATCGCCGCCTTCGGCTTCACGCCGACGGCGGTGGCAGCGACGGCACCGTTTTCAACGGCAACGAAGCAGGGAATTGCGTTGACGCCGTATTGATTTGCAAGTTCGGGCTCGTCGTCAACGTTGACGGAGGCAACGGCATACGTGCCGTCGCATTCGTCTGCGATCTGTTCGATCACGGGCGTCATCATGCGGCAAGGACCGCACCAGGTTGCCCAGAAGTCTATTAAAACGGGAACTTTCGAGTCGAGTACGACCTCTTTGTAGTTTGCGCTTGTAACTTTGATAACAGACATAATTTTGTTTCCTTTCATTTTTCGGATACGGGATCTTTTTCTTTGTAATAGAGTAAGCAGTGACAGTAGCCTTCAAAATCGGGGTCTGCCATTTGCTCTCTGAACTCAAGACAAATGCACTTCGTGTCGGGGGTCGATTCGCGTCGGCACGGGCAGTAGCCGCCGCGCTCCTTGAGCCCTTCTTTTATCATACGGACGATTTCTTTGTCCTCATTGAGCCTGATAGCCATAGTTTTTCCTCCGTCGGCGGAGATTATCCGCCGTTTATTTGATTCTTGCCAATCGTTTGACGCCGTCGCGAAGCGCGGCGGCAAACGCATCGGCTTCTTCTTTTGTGTTGTCTTCGCAAAGACTGACGCGAACTGTCGTATCGGCGTCCTTGTCGGTGAGCCCGAAAGCTAAAAGCGCTCCGGACAGATTTTTGGAATGTGACGAGCAGGCAGAGCCGCTTGAGACGGCGATGCCGCGCTCGGACAGAAAGTGGAGCATCGTTTCGCTTTTGATGCCGGGCAGAGTGATGCTCACGATGTGCGGCGCGGGAACAGCCGGCAGATTGCATCTGACACCGTCAATGGCGCCCACAAGGTCGATGACGTACTCGCGCAGAGATGATGTCTTTTCGGCATTTTCGGTGAGCATGCTGTGTGCCTCTGCGGCAGCGGCGGCGAAGCCGAGTATGGCGGGCACGTTTTCGGTGCCCGAGCGATAGCCCGATTCCTGACCTCCGCCGAATATGACGGCGGAAAGCTCGCGGCGGCGGTGTACGTCGGTGTCAACGTATAAGGCGCCGATACCCTTCGGGCCGTGTATCTTATGCGCCGACAGCGTTATCATGTCGGCGCCGAGCGATTTTACCGTAAACGGCAGCTTCATGTACCCCTGAACGGCGTCGCAGTGACATATCGCGCTCGGCGAGCTTGCGCGGACGGCGGCAAAAGCCTCCTCTACATTATATCTTGCGCCCGTTTCGTTGTTCACAAGCATAAACGATGCTAAAACGACGTTTTGCGTCGCCGCTTCGGCGACGGCGTCAACGTCGAGGATTCCGTTTTTCGTTGGAATCGTCACGACCTCGAAGCCTTCGGCTTCGGCGGCGGCGACAGCGTTTGCAACGGAAGCGTGTTCGCCCTGCGTTGTGAGGATGCGTCCGCGCCGCGCTTTTGCGCGGCAGACGCCGAGTATGGCGAGGTTATTCGCCTCCGTGCCGCTTGCCGTGAAGATCAGCGACGAAGACGGGGCGCGGCGCGCCCCGAGAGTTGACAGTATTGTAAGCTTCGCCGAATCGACGAGCTTTTTTGCAGCCCGTCCTGCGTCGTGACGCGAGGAGGGGTTTCCCCAGCTGACGGTGAGAGCCTCGGTAACGGCGGCAACGGCGGCAGCCGACGGCTTAGTCGTGGAGGCGTTGTCAAAATAGATCATGCCGTATCAGTGAAATTCGAAATATTCGATGATGTCCGCAAGCTCTTCGGAGTGGCTCTCGTAAAGCTCGGGGGTAGATGTGAATGTGAGGACGTATACCATGCTCCAATGAATAGCGGCAACCTGCGTGTAATAGTATTCGTATTCGCCGAGCTTTGCGGTGTAGGTGAACTTCTTTGCCGCAACGCCGCCGAGGGTTGCATTGTCAGAGGAGATGAGATCGAGGTCGTCAAACACCATTTCAAAATCGGAGCGGTACTGCTCCCACCAAAGGTCGAGCGTCATTGAAGAATCGACGTTCCATGCCATAACGGAAACGTTTGTGGGGTCTTCTGCGGAGCAATAAGCGCCGACGGCGCCCGTTGAGAGCGAGGGAGTCCATTCTGCGGGAACGAAGAGGTTATAATTGATAACGTCATTGGTGCAAAGCTGCATTCCGTTCGGCACTTTTACGTCCGAATCGTCGGAACAAGCGGTGAGAGCCGTCAAAGAGAGGAGAATAACGGCAATTAGGAGGGCTGTTTTTTTCATTTTGATTCCTGCTTTTGATAAAAATATGTAATCTACATTACATCATAAATAAATTATATAACCATCAGCGAATTTTGTCAATCGGCGAGTTTCTGAAGCTCAAGGACAGCACATCTGACGCCGTATTTACCCGATTCGTATGTGAGGCCGCCTTGCATATAGGCGATGTAGGGCTCGCGGAGCGGTCCGTCGGCGGAAAGCTCAATGGAAGCGCCCGAGACGAACGTGCCTGCCGCCATGATGACGGGGTCGGCATAGCCGGGCATATCCCACGGCTCGGGAGTGACGAAGGAGTCGATGGGGGAACCGTACTGTATTCCGCGGCAAAAGGCGCAGAGCTTGTCAGGATCGCCGAAGCGGATCGTTTCGATGATGTCGGAGCGGTGTCCGTCCCACGCGGGCGAAACGTCGTAGCCCATTTTGCCGAAGACGTAGGCGGCGAGCGCCGCCGTCTTTTTCGAGGCGGCAACGGCGTGCGGCGCCATGAAGAAGCCCTGTATCATCGAGCGGTTCTGCCCGAGCGTCGCGCCGACTTCGGCGCCGATGCCGGGGGAGGTCAGGCGGTAAGAGGCGAGCTCCACGGCGCGGGCTGTGCCCGCGAAGTAGCCGCCGGACATGGCGAGTCCGCCGCCGGGGTTTTTGATGAGCGAGCCAACGAAGAGGTCGGCGCGCGGCTCGGAGATCTCGGTGAATTCGCCGTAGCAGTTGTCAACGACGAAGTAGGCGGAGCTGTTTGCGTGAACGAAGTCTGCAAGCTCGTTCAGCTCGTCAACGGAGATGGCGCGGCGCTCGCCGTAGCCGCGGCTGCGCTGCGCGTAAACGACCTTGATGTTATCGGATTCGGCGAGCTTTTTGCGGAGTGCATCGTAGTCGATGCGGCAATCAGGCAGTAAAGCGAGCTCGTCGTATTCGATGCCGTAGTCGCGGAGCGAGCCTGCACCCGGTTCGCCGCGCTTGCCGATGACCTCTTCAAGCGTGTCGTACGGCGCACCCGTTACGGAGAGCATACGGTCGCCGGTGCGGAGCAGGGCGAAAAGCGCGATGGTGAGCGCGTGCGTGCCGTTGGCGATGCTGTGGCGCACGAGGGCGGCTTCCGTGCCGAAAACGTCGGCGTAAACGAGGTCGAGGGTCTCGCGACCTTTGTCGCCGTATCCGTATCCGCTCGTCGGATAAAGGCACGCCTCGGACATTCCGCGGCGGCGGAATGCGTCGATGATGTCGCGCGTGCGCGCCTCGGAGATCTTATCGATGTCGTCAAATACGGGGCGGAGGGCGGACTCCGCTTCGGCAAAGAGAGAATCTATGTCAAAATAATTCATGTGTCTGTCCTTTCGGTGAAAGCTTAACTAACATTATATATTCTTTTCGCCACCGTTGCAACAAGTGCGTGCAGATTTTTGTTTTTTTATTGTGTTGAAAGGCAAGTTGTGATATACTGAACGCAGAACGGACGCTTTGCGGAGCAATTTCCGTCACAAACCGAAATCGTCCCCAAAAATGCTTTTCGCCCCGCGAAAAGCTGCCACAATTCTGCCTCGCGCCGACCGCGGCGCACCGCATTCATACAGCGGCTATGCCGCCGAAAGGATAAAACTATGCCAAACTACAAACTCGGATGCTGTATTCCCGGTGCGTCCTTCATGCCGGAGGGCGTCGCCGAAGTAAAAGACAACACCCTATACGAGCTTCGATACGGCGCGCGCGTCATTCTTGGCGCGGGATTTGACTACGCCGAGGTCGGCGTCGGCATGATAATGAAGCTGTCGGAGGACGACTTCCTTCGTCTTTGCGAGGACGATATCCCGCTTCGCGCGGCAAACAGCTTCATCCCCCCCGAGCTGAAGATCGTTTCAGACGGCAGCACCGACGAGGGCTCGCCACTATATGCGTACGTTGACAAAGCATTTTACCGTATGTCGCGGCTCGGAATCGGCACCGTCGTGTTCGGATCGGGCGGTGCGCGCCGCATCCCCGACGGAATGGATAAGGAAGAGGGTCTTTCATACATAAAAAAATTCCTTACGATGTGCGGACGGCTTGGCGAAAAGCACGGCGTCACGCTTGCGATCGAACCGCTTCGCGCGCTCGAATGTAACGCCATCAACTATACCACAGACGGCGGGCGCCTCGTCAACGAGGTGTCGCACCCCCGCGTGCAGTACCTTGCCGATGCGTTTCATATGTGTCAGGGCGATGAGCCGCATAACAGGCTTGAGTCCGCGACGGTGCTTCCCGTGCACATTCACGTCTCCGAAGCCCCCGATCGCACGTACCCGGGCTCACACGGCGGCGAATATCTCACGCGCTTTGCCGAGTCGCTCCAAAACACCGCTTACGGCGGCATGATCTCCGTCGAATGCGGCTTTTCCGATTTTGAGCGCGAGGTCGCGCTTGCATATAAGTTTGTCAGCGAAAGATTTTAGTTTTTTTGGGAGGACCGATATGAATACCGTAAAAATAAAGCTCAACCGCAGGGTGGAACACGAACCCATAACAGTCAAGCTTGAAAACACCCCCGATTTTGAATGTAACGCCGTATCTTATTTCGGCAGAATTTTCCCCGCACAGGTACACGACGGCAAACTCACCGTCATTCTTTCAATGTTCCCGGGTGAGCACGAGCTGACGCTCACTCACGCCGACATCCCCGCGCTTGCGATCACAGAAGGCGAAGACAGGCTCGACGTTATGATCGGTGACGAGCTCTTCACCTCGTACGTATATACCGACAAGCTTTATAAGCCCTATCTCGGGCCCGTTATGACGTCGTTCGGCGAAAGCTATACGCGTCTTGACTTTGAAACGAAGGAGCATCCGCACCACCGCTCCGTCTTCTTCGGTGTCGGTGACGTAACGCTTGAGGGAGAGGGCGCACCCGCAAACGTCGATTTCTGGAACGAGCCGAAAAACTGCGGCATCCAGCGTCACGGCGGAATCAAAAACATCGTCACGGGCACAGCGTTCTCCGCTTTCACGGCGAAGACGGTGTGGTGCTCACACGACGGGGAGCCGATGATGGACGCAGAATGTGAATACAAGTTTTATAATCAGCCCGACAACTGCCGCTACGTTGACGTTGCGCTGACGTACACGGCGTCCTACGGCAAGGTCACGTTCGGCGCGACGAAGGAGGCAGGTCCGCTCGGTGTGAGAGTGGCAGATCCGCTCCGCGTTGAAAATGGCGGCTACATGGAAAATTCCTACGGCGCACGCGGCGAAAAGGAATGTTGGGGCAAGGCGGCGAACTGGTGCGTTTACGGCGGAAAGCTGTCGGGGCACGACGTCGGCATTGCGGTTTTTGATAACGAAGATAACGAGCGCTACCCGACGACGTGGCACATTCGCAACTACGGTCTGTTTGCGGCAAACAATCTCTATTTCCGCGGCGGACTTACCATTCCCGCAGGCGAAAAACTGACGTACCGCTATCGCATCGTCTTCTTTGAGGGCGGAGCGCCCGGCGGACGCATGGGGAATGGCAGAGGTCCCGACGGAAAGGGTAAGCCCGACACCGTCCGCATCAAGGACAGATTTATAGGTTATTGTAAATAAGTGAAAACAATTGGGGCGCCGACGTTTTTGACGGCGCTCTCTTGTTGCGAGTGCCTAAAACAGAAAACGTTGGTTATAAACCGTCCGTAAACAGCACGTGCAATCACAGGTTGCCCTTTGTGAAGGCATGGACAAGCGCACGAAAACCTCGCAATTCCGTTTGCAGAATCCTCTTGTACTCGGACGGGTATGTGTGATATACTGAAACCAACAAAAAATATACTTCTATCAGGAGGACTCCCATGTCAATCTGTTTTTATGAAGATAAGCAAATATTCAAGCTCGACACGTCCGCGTCGTCGTACATACTGAAACTCGACCGCAGCGGATACCTCACCCACATTTACTACGGTGCGAAGCTCGACGAATACGACATCGAGCACCTCTGCGTGCGCGAGGGACACGATTCAACGGTGCCGCTTACGGCGTCGATACCCGATTGGCGCTTCTCGCTCGACACGGCGGCGATGGAGTACCCCTGCTACGGCACGGGAGACTTCCGCATCCCCGCGCTGCAGATAAAGAATGCGGACGGCAACCTGAATACCGACTATAGATACAAATCACACAGCATCACAAAAGGAAAATCCACGATCCCCGGAATGCCGTCCACCTTTGCGGGCGTGGACGAAGCGGAAACGCTCGCCATCGTCGGCACAGACATAACGGGCGCTGAGGTCACGCTTTATTACACCGTTTTCTCCTCGCATCCCGTCATCACGCGTCGCGTATCGGTCAAGAACACCTCCCACGTTCCCATGATGCTGGAGCGTGTATACAGCACCGCCGTCGATTTTACCCACCCGAGCTATGACGCGATCGGACTTTGGGGCTGCTGGGGACGCGAGCGCCGCGTCGAGCGCCGCACGCTTCCACACGGCATAACAAGCTTCGCAAGCACGCGAGGCGCGTCGGGACATTATCATAATCCCTTTGTTGCCCTGCTTCCTGCCGAAACGGACGAGGAACACGGCGACGTTTACGGCTTCAACCTCGTTTACAGCGGCAACTTCGCCATCACGGCGGAGGTCGATGCCTTCGGCTCAACGCGTATCATCTGCGGCATCAATCACGAGGGCTTTGAGTGGAAGCTTGACGCAGGCGAGGAGTTTTACACTCCCGAAGCCGTTATGGTATATTCCGCCGACGGTATCGGCGAAATGAGCCGCGCCCTTCACCGCTTCTACCGTCAGCATCTCATAAATCAGCGTTGGGCACATTCGCCCCGCCCGGTCCTCGTCAATAACTGGGAAGCCACCTACTTCGATTTTGACGACGACAAGCTCGTTTCGATCGCACGCGACGCCGCCGAACTCGGCATCGATATGCTCGTTATGGACGACGGCTGGTTTGGCAAGCGTAACGATGACAGGTCCTCTCTCGGCGACTGGAACACTAATGAAGAAAAGCTGAAGGGCGGACTGCCCTCCCTCGTTTCTCGCGTGAACGAGCTCGGTGTTGACTTCGGAATATGGTTTGAGCCCGAAATGGTCAGTCGCGACTCGGAGCTTTACCGCGCACATCCCGAATGGACGCTTCACACCGTCGGACGCGAAATGTCGATAGCTCGGCACCAGTACGTTCTCGACCTCACTCGCGCCGAGGTCTGCGACTATATCTACGAATCTATCGCAAAAGCGCTTCGCTCTGCAAACATCCGCTATATCAAGTGGGATTTCAACCGCAATCTGACGGAGGTTGCCTCCGTCACGCTACCTGCCGACAGACAGGGTGAGGTGTTCCACCGTTACGTGCTCGGACTTTATTCGATACTTGAGCGTATAACGAAGGACTTCCCGAATGTGCTCCTTGAGGGTTGTGCTTCGGGTGGCGGACGCTACGATCCTGCGCTTCTTTACTATTTTCCGCAGTATTGGACGAGCGACGACACCGATCCTATTGAGCGTTTGTATATCCAGTACGGTACCTCCATCGCGTATCCCGCGTCAACGATGTCGTGCCACGTTTCCGCGTCGCCTAACCATCAGACCGGACGCAGAACGTCGTTTCAAACGCGCGGCAACGTTGCCCTTGCGGGCACGTTTGGCTATGAGCTTGACCTTAATAAGCTTACGGACCGCGAGCGCGAGCTCGTCCGCGAACAGGTGGCGGCGTACAAGAAGTACAGCCATATCGTGACCGAGGGGGATCTTTACCGCCTGATCCTGCCGACGGACGACGTTGCCGCATGGGAATACGTCAGCGCCGACAAGTCCGAAGCCGTCGTTACGTTCGTTGCGATAAACGCGCGCATCGCGCCCGTTTATTTCCTGCGCCTGCGCGGACTCGATCCCGATGGCGTATATGAAGACGGCAGAGGCCGCCGTTATCTCGGCTCAACGCTGATGCGTGCAGGACTTAATATGACGCGTAATTGGCGAGATGCCGAAAGCGTGATGATACACTTGAAGAAAGTTTATGAATAAAGCGCACCGCGAACGGAGCGCGACAGAATATAGAGAGATCAAGTATGAACATCGCTAAAAATCTACAAAAAATCATCGGAAAGACGCCGCTTTATGAGCTGTCGCGCATCGCACAGGAGTCGGGCGCAAAGGCGAGGATCCTATCCAAGCTTGAGTTTATGAATCCCGGCGGAAGCGTCAAGGATCGTGCCGCGCTTTCTATGATGGAGGATGCAAAGGCGAGAGGGCTTGTCGGTGAGCATACCGTCATAATCGAGCCGACAAGCGGCAACACAGGCATCGGTCTTGCGATGCTTTGCGCCGCCGAGGGACGCAAGCTTATCCTGACGATGCCCGATTCGATGAGCGCGGAGCGCAGGCAGATCTTCGCCGCGTACGGAGCCGAGCTCGTGCTGACGCCGGGCGCCGAGGGTATGAGCGGCTGCGTGAAACGTGCGCTTCTGCTGCATGAGCAGTATCCCGACAGCTTCATTCCGTCGCAGTTTGATAACCCTACGAATGCGGCGGCGCATTACGCAACGACGGGACGCGAGATATGGGATGACACGGACGGGAACCTTGATATTTTCGTTGCCGCCGTCGGAACGGGCGGCACCGTTACGGGTACGGGACGGTATCTTTGCGAGAAAAAACCGAGCATTGAGATCTATGCCGTCGAGCCGTCGTCGTCGCCGCTTCTCACCGAGGGGGGCGCAGGCGCGCATAAGATTCAGGGCATCGGTGCGAATTTTATCCCCGACGTGCTTGATTGTGAGCTTTTGACAGGAGTTATCCCCGTTTCCGACGAGGATGCGTACGAATATTGCCGCCGTCTTGCGCGAAGCGAGGGGTTGCTCGTCGGGATCTCGTCGGGTGCCGCCGTCGCGGCGGCGGTGAAGCTCGCGCTTATGCCCGAAAACGAGGGAAAAACGATCGTGACGGTTCTGCCGGATACGGGCATGCGGTATATGTCAACAGAGGGGCTTTTTTGACTGCGGAAGCGACCGCAGGGGTTCGTCTATGCCCGTTTTGCGGGCATACCGCGATTTTCTTGCGGTTTCGCAAAGGGACACCGATGATCGCTCGTTCTGCGTACAGACGGTTTGTAACCAACGTTTTTTGATTTTACGCTTTTGCCCGGGGCAGCTAAAAGCGGCGTTCCGCGGAACGCGACAAAACATCCGTTCAAGAGGAGGGAGGTATCCCTCCTCTTAAATATCTCTACCCTCTTTAG